>CAJUMC010000058.1 GCA_910587085.1 uncultured Lachnospiraceae bacterium
ATGCTTCCGGCAATCGCAAATTACTTTCATATCACGATAGACGAGCTTTTCGGATATGATAGCGACAGGCAAACAAAACTGCAGTCGTATATAAAACAGGCGGACCAGATACACATGCATGGAGACAATGCGGCGCTCGTTGATTTTCTTCGGGATGCCATTTCAGAGTTTCCGTCGGAATGGCAGCTTCAGTACCGCCTTGCGAATGCGCTGGTATCCATGGGACATCAAAAAAGCGAACCGCATACAATAGTTGCCGAAGGAAGCTGCCCTTTGCAGTATAATACAGAGTATAATGCTCAAAATGAATGCTGGAAAGAAGCGACATCTTTATTTGAAGAAGTTTTGAAAAAGGATATAGACGAGGATAGCCGTACATCTGCAGTCTTGTCCCTCATGTGGCTTTATTCCTTGATGGGGAATCCGGTAAAAGCAGAGAGGACAGCGCGTTCCCAGTCGCCCATCCGTGCCAGCAGAGAAGTACTTCTTGCAGATGCGATGAAAGGCGAAAAAACGGAAGAATACTGCGGAGAGGCAATCCTTGCCCTGATGCACGAGTTATACAAAGTGCTCGGAACCGCTGT
Source organism: uncultured Lachnospiraceae bacterium (assembly GCA_910587085.1). Classification (GTDB taxonomy): domain Bacteria; phylum Bacillota; class Clostridia; order Lachnospirales; family Lachnospiraceae; genus RGIG4057. The sequence continues at coordinate 585 of CAJUMC010000058.1, forward strand.
TATGATAAAGCATTCGCTCTCACATTCACAGGCGGGGCTTGACGCGCTGCTTGCCGTTGTACGGTTATATGAAAGTATATTAGACGATGGAAACTGCGGAATTTTTCACAATGATATGTGTATGCTTTATTTGAACTGTTCTTCAATCGCCGTTCACCTGGAAGATTTTGAACGTGCCTTGAATTATTGCGAAATTGCATTGGATCATTTCCTTGAATTTAAACAGATACAGAGAATCTCTCCGTTCACAGCGCCGTTAGTCGATAAAGCAAAGAATTACAGGCCAAGTATTGTCCTGCTGGATCGTGAATGGTTTGAGGAGCATATGCAATCTTTCCCTGCGGAATTGATAGATGCGATCAGAAACAATCCTAAGTACGCATCTATATTTGCTCAATAGTTGTTTTGGATAAATGGGATGATATCTGTTGAGATGCTACGCGTTTGAACCGGTTTCATCCCATTTCCGGTTTTCCTGCAATTACAGGATATTAGCGCGCCTGGTTCTGTTTCTTAAGATAATGGGAATGGTTCCTCCTCCGGTCTGGTGAGGTGATTCAAGTTCATGTACCGGCGGGTGTCCCATCAGGATCCGTCTTACATGGTGCAGTCTGGTATATACCGGGCTCTGGGGACTCTGTTCATTCGGAGAGTTGCTGTTCGCCTTTGTCCAGCGTTTAATCTTACGCTTGGCCGTTCAATGTTGTTATTTGTCCGTATCTTCCTCCAGTGCCTGGCAGGAAAGTCCATGCAGGTAAGCTTCTCATCAATGCCATCATGCACCTTGTTTGTGGCGCTGTCAGATGAACAGCGTATGTTGATTTTTGTGAATAAATTATTGACTTATTTATAATTTTATTTTCTGTGCCAATATTACTAATTACTACAAGACCTCTTGTATAAAACTTTTGAGTGACTCAAGAGCAATATTATTCCAATCAAATGCGCCTGCGGCGGTTGCCTCACCAATTTTAAGTGATACATAGTCATTGTGGACAGAGAAATATGTATGCAATTTAGCCTTAAATATTCGAGAAAAAGTTCTTTGATGACGGTTTTCTAATCGTGTAAGGAACAGACCGATTTCTTCCAATATACCATCTGCAGACTGGTCAGACAGGATTGAAAGACACAAATCTTCAAGAGTGCCATTCTGGAGTGTATTGTCACAAGCCGGAAACAGCACAAAGCCGACCTTAAGCAGTTCTCCTTCCCAACAGTGTGGCTCTTTGGGAATTGAGAAACCGTTTTCTCGTAAAGCACGCTGGATTTCACGACAGGCAGATTCTGCACATGTTTCTGCATCACGAACCACCAGTAATGACGTTAATTTATCAAAATTCGCCATGTTCTTAAGTATTTGCAATTTCTTAGTTAACTCAGAGTTTCCGCCAAAATCGATGACCTGAATATTGTTAGAAAATTCAGGTATATCTGAAAGCGCAGTACTATTCAAGTATTGGATTAGAAATTCCTGTTCATCGCGGCCCTCACAAAGTATCAAATTTGATTTGAGTATCTGTGTATTTGTCTTTCTAGGCATTACCGAACCTCCATATCTGTTGCGATAGCAGTGTGCAACAAATCGTCTGAATAACGGTATACCTGATTACCTTCACTATTTTTATCGAGTCGGTAATAACAGAATGCAGAACTCCGTCCTGCCCTTTCGACTCCGTCCACAGCACCAACAATACATTCATAGCTATGAGTAGTAGCAATGATTTGGCAGGAATTTTCGTAAGCAGTTTGTGCAATTGTATTCCATAATTGAGGATACATGGAGTAGTGGAAGCCGGTTTCTATCTCATCAATAAGTATAATAGAATGTGGGTTTACGGAAATGGAAAGAACAATAAACAAAAGTTTATTTAATCCATCTCCAGCAAGCCTGAGCGGTAACAGCTGCTTCTCAATTTTTGCAAAAACTTGTGCGTTACCATTTACTACAATAGTTGTCAAATCATTTATTTCGGGTTCAATAAATTTCATTATTTCTATAATTTTATGTTTTTTCCCCGATAACTCCAACTTGCCAATCCATTCCGCAATAAAACTATCACTGTGACTGTTAATAATTGGAGCATTAATAAATTGAGTAACCGGCATGATTGCACCTGCATTGGGGTTAGCAGATGGGGTCATATTGCGAACAATACCCATTGGGCCAACAATAAAATGCCCTTCTTCCAAGTAATCCTCTTTTTGATACTTAAATTTAAGGGTGTAGTTAGATATGGCTGAAGATATAATCTGTCCCACTATTTCGTTCGGCACATTTAGATCAACCGGAGGGACAAATGTATCATCTCGTTCGTATTCCAATAAGGCTTGTGTGCCCGCAAGGGTAACAGAAATCTGCAAAGGGTTCTGCATATTCATTTGGTAGAAAGAGGTCTCCCATAAACTTGAGGAATTCGCAGAAGGTACAAGGCCGCGAAATCTATTAATCTTTGTGAACGATTCAGGTGCAAGATGGTCAAGAAAAAGGAATATTCCCTCCAAAACGGAACTTTTTCCGGCATTGTTTTTCCCTGATATCAATGTAATTGGTTTAAGATCGATAAGTTCTAATCTCTTAATGCCACGAAAATTCTCTAACACAATCCGTTCAATCATAAGTTGCCTCCAGATTGTAATTTATTTCAAATAATTATCTAGGATATGATTCAGTTGCTATTACTGTATTTGAGTGTATCACACTTTAGATAATAATAAAAGCAAAACTTTCAATTGCTTAAAACATTCTTGATGATAATACACAATCATTAGCTGAGTGGGTTTGGAGGCATTTGACTCCAGCCTTTAATATGTCTATTTTTTGAATACTCTATAAGCAGTATTTTTTATAAGCAGAATTTTCTACAAGCAGTATTTTCCATAAGCAATATCAAAAAGCCCCTGTCAGGTTATCCCGGCCGGCGTTGTCCGGATTTTTCCGGCGTCCGCGTGCATACCTCAATTTATCCGCCTCCGCACACGCTTTTCCGTTGTTTCGCATATCACAAAGATACGCTTTCTTCCTGTTTCTGCGAAAAAAGAGATCAGCGGCTTATAACTTATAATCTTAAAAAAGCAGTTAATAAAATCTATGAGCAGCTCCATATAAACACCTGCGTTTTTTCGAAAAAAATCGAAAATTTTTCCTTAAACCTCTTGAAAAAACCCTGAAATCCGTTATAATTGAAACTATCAATCTATGTAAAGGGGGATACCAATCCATGAAAAGACGTGTGATTGCGTTTCTGGCAGTAATTGTACTGCTGCTGTCCTTCGTACCGCTCGGCGGACTGACCACGGCCAGCGCGGCGGAGGAGCTGATCCTGAAGCTGCATTATCACAGGCCGGACGGCAGCTATGAAGGCTGGGATGTCTGGTTCTGGGAAGTCGGCGGCAACGCCGGCAACGGCTACGCATTCGCGGAGGAGAACGGCGAAATGGTGGCTACCATGTCCGTGACGCCCGGCACGACGAGCATCGGGTTTATCGTGCGCACGCAGGACTGGGCAAAGGATGTCAATGAGGATCAGTTTATCGACATTCCGGAGATGGTTTCCGGTACGGTACATATTTATGTGGAATCGGGCGTAAAGGGCTATACCAAGGAATATGGGGACGACGCCGTGATCGGCACAAAGATGTCGTCGGCCCGCTACGACGGTGAAATGTCGATTTTAACAAAGTTTACCGGTACTCTGACGGAGGATCTGAACAGCTATTTTACGGTGAACGGACCGGACGGCAGCACCGTGGCGGTGAAGGAGGTAAAAACCGTTTCCGACACTGAGTATCAGCTGGTGCTTGAGGCGGAGCTGGACGCAGGGAAAAGCTATACGGTAACCTGCGACGGAACTACGTACAAGGTTGTGATGCCGATTATTTTTTCCACGGCAAAATTCGAGGAGAAATACACCTATGACGGCGACGATCTCGGCGCGGTCTATACAAAGGATAAAACAAGCTTCCGCGTATGGGCGCCTACGGCCGAGGAGGTTTCTGTAAGACTCTACAAGGAGGGGCTTGCCGGTGCGGATGATCTGATGGAGCAGATCCCGATGAAGCAGGACGTAAAGGGCACCTGGGTTGCGGAAAAAACCGGCGATCTGAACGGCGTTTACTACACCTATCTTGTCAAGGTAAACGGCGCGCAGAACGAGGCATGCGATCCTTATGCGCGGACAACGGGTGTAAACGGCCAGCGCGCCATGGTCATTGATCTGGCATCGACCAACCCGGAGGGCTGGGACAGCGACAAGGACCCGAATGCCGGAAAGCCGTTTAACGATGCGATTATCTACGAGCTGCATGTCCGGGATCTCTCGGCGGATGAGAATTCCGGCATCAAGAACGTGGGAAAATTCCTCGGGCTGACCGAGACCGGCACGAAAACGCCGTCCGGCGTATCAACGGGCCTGGATCATATTAAGGAGCTTGGCGTTACGCATCTGCATCTGCTTCCGGTGTACGATTTCGGTTCGGTGAACGAGAGCAGCGCCTATACGGAGCAGTTCAACTGGGGCTATGATCCGGTCAATTATAATGTGCCGGAGGGATCCTATTCCACCGATGCGCGCAACGGCGAAGTGCGTGTGAAGGAAATGAAGCAGATGGTAAAGGCGCTCCATGACAACGGCATCAGCGTAATTATGGACGTGGTTTACAATCATGTACAGAGCGCTTCCGATTTCTGCTTCAACCAGATTGTTCCGATGTACTTTACGCGTATTTCGGAGAACGGCGCGTACTCCAACGGCTCCGGCTGCGGAAACGATACGGCGACCGAGCGCTCCATGGTGAAGAAATATATCGTTGATTCCGTAACCTACTGGGCGGATGAATATCATATTGACGGTTTCCGTTTCGACCTTGTTGGCCTGATGGATACGGAGCTGATCAATGCGATTGTCGAGGAGGTACACAAGGATCATCCGAACGTCGTATTTTACGGCGAGGGCTGGACGCTTTCCACGGATCTGACGAAGGAGGGCTACAGTCTGGCAACGCAGACCAATTCCACGATGACGCCGGGCTTCGCTTATTTCAGCGATACAATCCGCGATCTGCTGAAGGGCAACGTATTCAACAACACGGAAACCGGCTATGTTTCCGGAGCGAAGGGCCTGGAGGCAAAGCTGGAGAAGTGCTTTATGGGGCTTGCGCCGGACTGGTGCACCACCCCTGCGCAGAGCATTAATTATGCATCCTGCCACGATAATATGACGCTGATCGACCGGATCACGAATTCCACCCCGGATGCTTCGCGTGAGGATCAGATCCGGATGAACAATCTGGCTGCCGCGGTATACATGACTTCCGAGGGTATTCCGTTCCTGCAGGCCGGCGAGGAGATGCTGCGTACCAAGGTGAAGGCGGACGGCAGCTTCGATGAAAACAGCTACGCTTCCTCCGATGCGGTCAACTGCCTGAAGTGGAACGATCTGGATAAGGCGGAATATCAGCAGGTATTTGAATATTACAAGGGTCTGATCGCCTTCCGCAAGGCTCATGCGGCGCTTCGCCTGACGAATGCAGAGGACGTGAAGAACAATATTGCCCCGGTTTCCGGGCTGGATGCCAATGTAGTGGCCTTCCAGATTAACGGCGGTGTAAACGGGGAGACGGCAGATTCGCTTTTTGTAATCTTCAACTCGAACAGCAGTTCGGCAGAAGTCACGCTTCCGGAAGGTAAGTGGAACGTTTATGTTGAAGGCGAGCAGGCGGGCACCAAGGTGCTGAGGACAGTAAAGAACGGCAAGGTGACGGTCGAGGGCATTTCCGCCATGGTGCTGGCGCAGGACGACAATAAGGCTGAGGGCGGAAGCTCGCTGCCGGTGATTATCGCGATTGTGTGCGTTGCTGTAATGGCTGGCGCTGCCGGCGTTGTGATTGCAGGCAAGAAGAAAAAGCCGAAGGCGCGGTAAGTCTGCGGACGGCAGAAAAAGCGGGATAAAAAGTGAAGTAGAAATCAGAATGGCAGCAAGGGCATTTCAGAGTGAAAGATACTTTGAAGTGCCCTTTTGCGGCAGGCTGACTGGCCGGCGTAAAAGCGGGTGCGGACCTTTGCAGACGTTCAGGAAAAGAATACTTGAGGAAGCCTGGCAGGCGCGATATAATTATATTAAGAACGCGCAAACAGAAGTAAAAATGTTTTTATGGAGGTAGGTATGCAGACTTATCAGGAATTTCTGGATCGGATCAATTCCTTTGAAAAAAAAGAATTGGATTTCGGGAAAAAATATTTTAAAGGAAATCCGTCAATTGCAAAGAAGGTTGACAAAAATAATGCATTTCGAAAATTTTACGGGGACACGGTAGTTTTTGCACTGGATGAGAAGGTAAAAGAAAAACTGGCGGAATATACCGAAGTATTGTATCAGTCCGTTCCGGAATGCTTTTCTGAAAGGCTTATACCGGATGCGTTTCACGTAACGCTGCACGACCTCGCCAGCTCCTCGGAACTGCGGGACGTGGCGGAAGAGCTGTTTATGAATGAGCTCCGGATAATCGAAAAGGCGGAAGAACTGCGGGAGTTTGAAAAGGCGAAAATCCGGATGCAGAGCAAATACATATTCAATATGGTTGATACCAGCCTGGTTTTGGGGCTGTATCCTGCAGATGAAGAGGACTATCAAAAATTAATGGATTTGTACTATATTTTTGATAATATTAAGAGTTTGTATTATCCTTTTACACCTCATATCACGCTGGCGTATTACAGCATACATGGGTTTGATTCACAGACGGCCGCAAGGCTGGCAGAGACGGTCGGCCGGCTGAATGAGAACAGCATGGAAATAGAGCTGAATGTTAATAACTTATACTATCAGAAATTCAGAAGCATGAATGATTATGTTAATGTCATCAATCTGGGAGTTATGGACTGCTTGATTCCGGAAGAGGCGGTGAAGGCCAGTGAATAAAAGAATAGTGATATACAGTTCTGCCGTTAACCTGATTGCCATAATCGCTTTTGCAATATCAATGCTGTTCCGCTTTAATAATGCCAGCTATTTTGCGTCTATGTTTATAGCATTCAGCTTTGTGCCGATGATGTGCGGGTATGCTTATTTTTCCGAAAGAAAATGCCGTCTGGCGGGCTTTGTTTCCGTTGCTTTTGCCGCCGTGTATGCAGCGATTGTTCTGCTGGTTTATTTTACGCAGCTGACAACCGTCCGTCTGAATGCTTTGACACAGCAGGCGGCTGAACTTCTGGATTTCCAGCAGTGCGGCTTATTTTTCAATTACGATTTGCTGGGTTATGCCCTTATGGCGTCCGCTACATTTTTTGCAGGTCTTACGGTGGATGCGCAGACGAAAGCAGACAAGCTGCTGAAGTGTCTGCTTATGGTACATGGGATATTTTTTGTATCCTGTCTGATTTTACCTATGTTTGGGCTGTTTAAGGCGGACAGCCCGGACTGGATCGGCGTGGCAGTATTGGAATTCTGGTGTATGTATTTCAGCCCTGTCAGTATTCTATCCTGTCTGCATTTTTCCAGATGCGTGGAATAAGCTCTCTTGTGGAATAAGCTCTCTTTCAGATTGGCGCTGCTGACGATTGTCCGTATTTCGCCGGTCTGCAGTGCTTGCATTTTTGAAAGAAGCGTGCAATAATATAGAATTAAGAAAAAGAGCGGTCAGAGGCGGCAGAAGGCCGGGAAAATACGCAGGAACACAAGTGCGTTCAGAAACGGATGAAATAAGCCGTAGGAGTATTTAAATTATTTCCATAACGGGAGGTGCGTGCAATGAATATAGGCGGGATTTCAGCAGGATATTCATATTGGGGCAATTCATATAACAGCCAGGATCTTCGGCAGACAGCCGGAACAGATTACAGCAATGCAGCGGCGGATTCCGCCGGTAAAATTCCGGGCGGAAGAACGGCAGGAGCCGCCGGCAGAACTGCAGGTGCTGCACCGGAGAAGGCCGGACAGAGGGCAGGGCGCAAATCCGCCCCGGAGGAGTGTCAGACCTGCAAGGAGCGGAAATATCAGGACGGCTCGGACGAGAATGTTTCCTTCAAGGCGGCGACGCATATCGCGCCGGAGGCTGCGGGCGCGGCGGTGCGTGCGCACGAGGGGGAGCATGTTTCCAATGCCTACACAAAGGCTGCGGAGAAAAACGGAGAGGTGATCAGCGCCACGGTGTCCATCCATACGGCCATCTGTCCGGAATGCGGCAGAACTTATGTGTCCGGAGGTACAACGCGCACAAGCATCAAGTATCCGAACGAATCCAATCCGTACCAGCAGAACCGGAAGTCACAGGACGCAATCCGGTTCCGGGGGCAGAATATTGACTATGCAGCATAGCGGGACTTTCTGCAGGGCCGCAGGCATTTCCGGAGCGGGCCTCTCAAGGCGCCTGCGGCCCGTTTTTTAACAGAGCCCAATGCCGGCGGTACAATGCTTTTTCCAGCCTCGGCCGGATATACCCGGCCATGTTTTGAACGCTACCGTCAGTTTTCATGAAAGTCCCAGAAGCGTCCGGCCGTGCTGTATCACATCGTCATACGCCATTCCGCGCGGCGATGGTGTGGCCTGGATTACGGCGATCAGCCGGTTTTCCGGAAAAACATAAATGCGCTGGCCTCCGTAGCCGCGGAAGGCGTACCAGCCGTCCCCGAGACAGAACAAAAATCCGTAGCCCGGGTCCGTGGAGGAGGGGGAAAGAGCCTCCCGGAGATATTTCTCCGGGACGATGCGCCACCCTTCGAACGTCCCTCCGTCCAGACAGAGCCGGCCGAGCTGCAGCATTTCGCGTGCAGTCAGGGCCGAAGGGAGTTCGTCGGCATCCTCCCCGCTGCCGACACTGTAACAGACGCCGCACGGGCTTTTGTACCATCGCCCGCTGCGGATGCCGAGCGGAGCATAAAGTTCCCGCTCAATAAAGCCGTAAAGATCGCCGCAGACGGCTTCCAGTACTGCGGCCAGCAGAATAACGTCAAATTCCTTGTAATTGCAGCGGGTTCCCGGAAGGTCCGTAACCGCACAATCAGCAATATGGGAAAGCCAGTTTCCCGAGCGGCGCATCTGTTCCATCATCGGACAATGGTAATGAATGCCCCCGTTCCAGTAGATCCCGGAGGTCATTGTGAGAAGATGCCGCACCGTAATAAGCGGATGGAGCGGATCGCGGCCTTCCCGCAGCACAGGTATATAATCCGCTGCCGGCGTGTCGAGCCCGGGCAGAAGTCCGCGGTCAAGTGCAATTCCGGCCGCCAGGGACATAATGCTTTTGGCAACGGAGCGCAGTACATTCCGGCTGTGTGCCGTAAAACCGTTATAATAGTTTTCAGCTAGGATTTCACTGTCCTGCCAGAACAGAACGCTGTTGATCAGACGATAGCGCTTCCTGCCGATATACCCGTTGATTTCTTCTGCAAATGTCATAATATTTTCCCCGTAAATAATTAGATTTTTACTGATCAGCCCGCCGGAGACTTCAGATATTTTCCGATAACGGAAAAGGGATTGCGGCGCAGCTGCGCCGGCGTTCCCTGCGCGATTACGCTGCCGCCGTCTGTGCCGCCGCCCGGCCCCAGCTCGACAATGTAATCGCAGCTGGACAGGATGTATGGATCGTGTTCTGTAATCAGCACCGATGCACCCTGCTCTACAAGCTCGTCCAGCAGCTGCATCAGCCGTTCGCTGTCAGAAAACGAAAGTCCGGTGGTCGGTTCGTCAAGGATATAAAGCGCATCTTTTGTATTTTTCCCCCTTGCCAGCTCCTTTGCCAGCTTGATCCGCTGGCTTTCTCCGCCGGAAATGGTAGGAGTAGCCTGGCCGAGCCGGATATAGCCCATTCCCACGCGCTGCAGAATATCGAGCAGCCGGAAGATATTCGTATCCCTGCCGGAGAAAAAATCCTTGGCTTCATCCACACTCATTTCAAGAATTTCGCGGATATTTTTGCTGTCGAGAAGCACATCCATTACTTCCGGCATATAGCCGGAACCTCCGCAGCTCTCGCAGGGAATATCAACAAAATTGCCGAATCCCACATGATAGTGAATCACCCCGTCGCCCTTGCAGCGCCGGCAGCCGCCGGCGCTGTTGACAGAAAACATGCCTGCCGTCCAGCCGCGTTCCGAGGCTGTTTCCGTTGCGGCAAACATGGCACGTATGCGGTCGAATATCCCAGTGTAGGTGGCCGGGCAGGAGGTACGGCTGCGCCCGATGGGACGCTGATCGATAACATAGCAGCGGCGAAGGGCTTCGCTGCCGGCAAGGGCAGCCGGGAGATGGCGGGGAATGGCCGGCGGGTCTTCCTCCTCTCCCGTCACACATTTGTTTTTCAATGCTTCCTTCAGCTTCGGCACGAGCGTATCGGAGATCAGGCTCGATTTGCCGCTGCCGGAAACGCCGGCAATACCGACCATAACACCGAGCGGCAGGCTTACGCTCACATCCTTCAGATTGTGGGTGTTGGCATGGGTGAGTATGAGTCGCTTTTCTCCCGCAGGCCGGAAAACGGTTTTTACCGGAAAACCCTTTTCTGCTGTCAGATACGGAGCCGTGCGGGATTCCCGGCATTTCAGAAATTCCGCAAAGCCGCCCTCGTAAATTTTCATTCCGCCGCGCACGCCTGCATCCGGCCCGATATCAATAATGTAATCCGCCGCACGCATAAAATTTTCATCGTGCTCCACTGCGACCACGGTATTTCCGCTGTCGGTCAGCCTTCGGATAATGCGGATCAGATTTTCCTTTTCCGTTTCGTGCAGACCGATTGTCGGCTCGTCAAATACAAAAATAATCGAATCCATTTCCGTGATGGTATAGGACGCGAGAAACAGCCGCTGAATCTCGCCGCCGGACAGTGTGGGGAGCGGGCGGGAGAGTGCCAGATGGAACAGGCCGACCTCGATCATACAGGAGAGCTTGGTGCGCAGCTCATCAAGCAGAGGGTTCCGTTCGCCGCAGGTGGAAAAGAATTCGTACAGATCACGGATATACATATTTTCCAGCTCCGTAATCGTTTTCCCGTGAAAGGTCGTGTGCGCCGCCTGCTCGCCAAGCCCTGTGCCGAGACACTTCGGGCAGGTTCGCTGTGACATTGTGCCGTCCTGTGTCAGCAGCCGGGCAAGCCGGCCTGAAGTGGAGAGTGCACCGTTTGTCAGCATGGTGATCCACGGAATCATTCCCGGAAACCGGGATTTTCCTTGATCGCCGTACTTCAGCAGGGCGAGCTGCTCCGGGGTCAGGTCGCCGACGCGGCTGCTTGCGAGGTCAAAGCCGTACTGTTTTCCAAATTCTGACAGCATGCCGCTCGTGGAACTGCGCCGGCCGAGTCCGCACGCGATATCGCAGATCAGCTGTTGCCGGTCGGCAAGCAGGGCTGCTTCGTCAATCAAATGCGCCGTGCCCCTGCCGAGGCATTTTACGCACATGCCCTTTGCGGAGCCGCGCTGAAACATGGAGATATCGAGCGGCTGCCCGTCGTTGAAGGAGGGATCGCGCTCGCCGTAATTGGTAAACAGAGCCGCGAGCAGCTGGCTTATTTTGATTCTGGTGCCCACCGTGCTGCGCGGATTGGACTGACGGATAATGCGCTGTTCGACCGCAACGGTCGGAGAAAGCCCGGTAATGGAATCAAAGGATGGTGCAGCGTCAATCATAAACTGCGTATCGGAAAACATGAGATAGCGGCGCTTGCCCTCCTCATAGAGCGTATCAAAGGCAAGGCTGGATTTGCCGCTGCCGGAAACGCCGGTGATAACTGTGAGCTTATGCCTCGGAATCGACACGTCGATGCCTTTGAGATTGTGAATTCTTGCATTTTTGATGCGGATATATTCGTCTTTCATTATTTTTTCCCCTGGCAATGTCCCCTTTATTCTGGCGTGTCTGAAAGCATTCGCAGTGCTGAAACCTCTGCAGCAGTTTCGCCCGGCTTCAGACGGCAGGATTATTATAGCGTTGCGCCGGTTCTCCGCACCGAACTTTTTTTATCATTTTCCTCCGGGGGTTTTTGGGGGCCGAAAGCCGCTCGGGACAAGGGCGCGAACCATTCCAGCAGACAGTATTTTCCGTCAAATCCGGCCAGATTTATTTTTTCGAGATGAGTAGTCCGGCTGATATCCGGCAGCGCTTCCTTGCCGAAAACATAGCGGCCGATCAGGCGGTACATTCGGCCTGCCGTTTGCTGAGAGATTTCACGGTAATGGTGATTCCCTATATAGTGAAATTTTATACAGGGGCACCCGCCGAAGTACGCTGTCTCGGGTTCGGAGGGCAGGAGCAGAGGAGACGTTGCCCGCAAATCAGGGCCGGCTTTTGTTCCTCTGGGGAAGGAAGCATGTCCTGCCGGCGGAATTGCATGTCCGTGCTGCGCGGCAGCAGACGGTGCCGTTTCATCTTCTAGCTGCCGGATGGCTGTGAGATAGCGGGAATAATCCCTTCCGTCGCGGAAATGATGCGTAAGCCCGTAATAGACATCCGCTTCGCAGCCGCCAGGGAGCAGAGAACGGGTGTTGTCCCAGAAGTCAAGCGCCGCCTGCGGGGCCAGCCGGGCAGAATTCCGGTACGGGATATTATGCCATGTTCCGAGCAGCCGGATCTCCGGCAGATATACGGCTTCCGGGCCGAAGAGCCGGCCGCTGCTGCAGGCGGCGCCGTAATCCTGAATCGGAAGAAGAATGGGAAGTTCCGGTTTTTCCGCGCGGTATCGGCCTGGTGTGATACCAAATTCAGCGCGGAATGCCCGGGTAAATGACTGCTCATGTTCAAAACCGAAATCCAGAGCGATTTCCAGCACCGTTTTCGAATTGTCCTGCAGAGCGGCAATGCTCTCGGTCAGCCTGCGCCTGCGTATATATTCCGCCGGGGTCATGCCGTATGCAAACTGAAAAAGGCGGGTCAGGTGCACCGGTGAAAACAGGACGGCACGCGCCGCTTCCGTCATACTGATTTTCCGATGCAGATTGGCTTCAATAAAATGAAACAGAGGTTCAAACCGTATTTCAGACATATCTTCATCCTTTCACGGAGCTGTATGCCGCGCTGCCTAGGTGTACTGCGCCTTTTTTCTTCCGGATTCCGCCCGGAGAGCTTCCGGGCTGCGCAGCGGTTATCCGACGCGGCGGATTACACCGCAGCCGATCATTGTACCTGCATTACCGGACGGCTGTGTATGAAAATCATCCGGCTGCTCATGAAGAATAACGGTACGGCCGATAACTTCATCAATACGGATGCGGTCGGTGAGGAAGGCGGACCAGGCGATGTCCCGGCAGCCGAGCAGAGGCGGGAAATCACCCGCGTGAAACGGATGGGGACATTTCATCGGATTGTAGTGGCTGTCGGCGTCGGCAAACGGCTCCTGTGCCGTGCCGGTGCAGGACGGGCCGCTGTGCAGATGGAGCCCGAAGAAACGGCCGGAGCAGGCTCCGGCTGTGTGAGGGAGCCCCTCCACGGAAATCTGAACCAGTATGGCCTGCGGACGTTCGCAGAACTGGATAACTCCGTACAGCGCCGGATGCTCCGGACTGCCCTGGATAATGGCGTAGGCGGACGGAGCAGTGCAGCGGAGCCCGGAAAATGATGCTTCTTTCATGAGGCTGTTTCCTCCACTTCGAAATTAAGAAGAACGCGGGAAATGCCGGATGCGGCAATTCCTGCTATAGAATATGCGCTGCTCCGGAAAAGGTGCAGGCCTTCCGGCGGTATCTGCCGCACAGAGATCCGTTTGCGGCTTATCTTTAACGGCACGATACGGCAAAGGAGGAAAACACATCAAACAAATATTATGCAGAACTGCACGGTTTATTTTTGTGATATGATATGGCACGGAACGGGGCGTCCCTCCTCGTCCGTAAGCGTCTGTTCTTTCTCCGACCAGAAAAACTTTCGGAGGCTGAATTTGCCGTCCTCGTAATCGTAGCCGTCCCCCGAGTCCTCGTACAGCTCATACGCCGCATCCTGTCCGGAATAGACCATCAGCGCTGCGGGCATCCGCTCCGCCGTCGAGGCGGCCGCTTCTGAGACGGGGATAATGCTTCCGGCCCGCACAAACAGAGGGATTCTCTCAAGCGGTGCCTGTGTATCGATCCATATTCCGCCGCCGAATTTCCGGCCTGTCCAGAAATCGTACCAGCAGCATTTTCCCGGCAGATACACCCTTCTGGTATGCCGGTCTCCGGCAATCTTCGTGCCGTCCGGCTTAAAATACATCGGCGACGTAACCGGGCATACCATAATGCTTTCTCCGAACATATACTGGTCACTGATATTAAGAACCGCGGGATCGTCCGGAAAATCAAACGCCAGCATTTTCATGATCGACCTGTCTTCCAGCCATACCTTCCCTGCGGCAGAATAGATATAGGGCATAAGCTCGTAGCGGAGTTTGTTCATGCGCAGCAGGGCTTGATAAACTTCATGATCCGTTCCGCTTATGCGCCAGAGCTCTCTTCGGCAGTCCGTTCCGTGGCCGCGGAACACGGGAAGAAAGCAGCCCCACTGATACCAGCGCACAAACAGTTCCCGGTAGGCCGGATCTTCGGCCGTATCATTATAATCGCCGTCCCAGTACCAGTCCCGGCTCTTTTTGACGAAAAACGCCCCGATATCCGAGGTCCAGTAGGGCAGTCCGCTTGCACAAAAATTCAGGCCCGCTGCAATCTGCCGCCGCAGCGTATCCCAGCTGGCAGCGGTGTCGCCGGACCAGAGCACAGTTCCGAACCGCTGCTGTCCGATGTATGCACTTCTGGTAAGATTAAATACTCTTTTGCTGCTGTTTTCTCTTCTCTGTCCCTCGTAAATTCCCATGGCATGATAAAAGGAATATGCGTTGAGTTTGTCGGCAGGCATACGATCGGATACTTCCCTCACATATTCGGAATAGAGAACGGGCGGCTCGGGGCGCTCCCGGTGGCCCCACTCGGGGGCAAACGGTTCGCTGGAGTCGCACCACCATGCATCCGTACCGCTGCGGAAAAGTTCTTCCCTCACCTGTTTCCAGTAAAGTTCCCGGCCTTTCTGATCAAAAGCATTGTAAATATCCGATGCGGGAAGAAGCAGATTATTTTCATGGAATTCCCTGTAATTTTCCGTGCTGCTGTCCATGTTTGGCCATATCGAAATCATGAAATGAATGTTTTTCTCGTGAAGCTGCCGTATCATGTCCTGCATATCCGGGAATCTTGTTTTGTCCAGCGTTTTCTGCCCCCACAAACCGTCGCTCCATGAGCACCAGTCGAGCACAATTCCGTCAAGCGATATTCCCCGCCGGCGGTGTTCGTCCGCGATCTGAAGAATTTCCTCCTGCGTTTCGTACCGTTCCTGGGACTGCAGGTAACCGAATGCCCAGCGCGGCAGCATCGAAGCCTTGCCGGTGAGCCTGCGGTATTCCGCCACCGTAGCGTTCATATCTCCGCCGTTTATAAAATAGTAATCCATTTCCGGCACGGCTTCCGTGTACAGATAGGAACCGTACAGGGAGTCGCTGAAAATAACAGGGCTGCCGGTGTTTATAAGGATACCGTATCCCAGGCTGGAAAGAAGAAACGGTATGGAAATTTTACGGTTGCCCTGGTGCAGATAAAGGTACTGTCCGCGGAGATTGAGGGCTCCCTCCTCCTGCTGGCCCAGACCATACAGCGCTTCGCCCTCCTGCCATTCATAATGGACTCTTGTGTGATATAATTCTCTGCAGGGTACGCGGACAGCGTCGATTACGTATTCCTTGATTCCGTCGGCCGTTTCCACCCGTTCTGTCCGGCAGGCTTTTTCCAGCTTCATGGCCGTAAAGCGTTCCAGAGACCTGCTGTTTGTTTCTCTTTCTTTCAGCCGGAGCGTTCCGTCCGGATTCCAGAAGGAGATGGATGCTGTTTTGCGGTTTATTCTCAGTTCCAGACCGGGCATGGTAAGAACTATGTTTCCGCGGTCAGTCTGGCAGTCCCAATCCGGCGGGCATGGTTCGGCAGTGATATAATCGCTGTGCTCATCTGAAAAGCCGGTATTCTCCGTATAAGTAATACGGATGGTTCTGCCGGTCATCGGAAGCAGCCGGAGTTTCCCGCGGTCGGACGATAAATACAGTGCATCCTCTCTTTTTTCTATTTTTTTAATTTCCGGGCTGATTTGCGGCGGGGCGTATAACATGAGGGCCTCCTTTTTCTTATCGATTTGGTTTCATGAGATTATTGTTGCATGCGTGCCGGTATTTGTCAAGCCGCAGCGGCAGAGCATACTTCTCCCGGTTTGCGGCCCGGAACATTTGAAATTGACGAAAACAAAACGGAGTGCTATATTTAGTATGATTTTAGACCGCCTAGCGGATAGAGGCAGTGCTGACGCGCGGGTAAATCAGGGCGGCATGAAGGCGAATACCCGGGCAACCGGGGAACGAAGGCGGACGGAGGTTATATGCAGAACGGAGATAAAATGAAAAAAATCAGGGGAAAGCTCGCTTCCGGCAGGGAAATAAAAAGCCCGGTCAACCGCAGACAGCGGCTTCAGAACGAGCTTCGAAGAATATTCTTTATCGTGATAGGAAATCTCATTTATGCGACGATCGTCAGCCTGTTTCTGCTGCCGGCAAAGCTGATGACAAGCGGTACGACCGGCATAGCGCTGGTAGTCAATCATATAACCGGCTTTTCCATTTCAGCGTTTGTGTTGATTTTCAATATTCTGATGCTGCTGGTCGGGTGGGTGCTGCTCGGCGGGCGTTTTGCGCTGTCCACAGTGGCCAGTTCATTGATTTATCCGGTGGCGCTGGAGATCTGCAGCCGCGTGTTTGACGGCGTTGTCATTACCGAAAACCGGATGCTGTGCACGATTTATACCGGCGTCGGCGTCGGGCTTGCGCTGGGGCTGGTACTCCGCAGCGGTGCGTCCACCGGAGGAATGGATATTCCGACGCTTGCGCTGAACCGGTATTTCAAAATCCCGGTATCCGTCAGCCTGTACGCTTTTGATTTCTGCATTATGCTCGCGCAGGCTTTCTACAATCCGGTGGAGAATGTGCTGTACGGCATTCTTCTTATTCTGCTGACTTCCCTCGCGCTTGATAAAATGATGCTGATGGGAACGACGAGGACGGAGGTGAAAATTATCAGCAGGAAAACGCAGGAGATCTGCGACGGAATCCTGACAAAGCTTGACCGGGGCGTGACGATCCTGAACGGGGAGGGCGGATATCTGCACCAGGAAGCACAGGTGGTTTTCAGCGTCGTATCAAACCGCGAGCTGCCGCAGATCGAGCGGATTGTACGGGATATTGATCCGGAAAGCTTTATGGTGGTCAGCCGGGTAAGTGAGGTCTGGGGCCGGGGCTTTTCAATGAGTAAGAAATATGTTCCGGACGGAGCGGAACAGACGGACGGCAGCAGAGGGTAAGGAAATAGATCCTGGGACAGGGTTGAATGAATTTATTAGGCTGTAAAAAACTGTAAACAAGGGGTATTTTGAAAGTACTGCATGGTTATGAGGGGGCGGCTGGACGTGCGTCGGTGAAGCAGGGAAGATAGAAAAGGCCGGCGTATTGCCGTACCTGTACCGTGCCTGTGCTTTCCGAGAAGCAGGGAAGACGAAAAGTACCGGCGCATTTTGCAGGAATTCCGAAAGCCAGAATACCGTGCATCTATCGGTGGTATAATTTTGTTATATGTGGGAATGAAAACATACGGCAGAAGGGAGACTGCTGTAGAATGAAAACATGCGTCAGGATAGAGACGGTGTCAGAATAGCGACGATGTCAGAATGGAGACAATGTGAGAAGAGAGACAGTGTGAGAATAGCGATGGTGTCAGAATAGAAACGAAGTCAGAATGGAGACGGTGTCAGAACAAAAACGATGTCAGAATGGAGACTGCTGTAGAATGGAAATATGCTGTTGAATAAGGACTATATGAGGAATCATCGTACGAACACAGAAGCAGTATGTTAATCGGGAAATTAGAAAAGGAGGCGGACAATGAAAAAATATGCGGTTATAACGGGGGCGAGCTCTGGGATCGGCAAGGAATTTGCAAAGCGGCTTGCGGCGCGCGGCTATGCGCTGGTGCTGGTGGCGCGGCGGGAGGAGCGCCTGAAGAAGCTGGCCGGATCGCTGAAGACGGAATGTGAGATATTTGCGGCGGATCTGACGAAGCGCTCCGAGTGCGAGCGGCTCTGCGAACAGCTGCAGGCTCTTGAGGTGGAGGTGTTTATCAACAACGCGGGCTTCGGAGAATGCGGCCGTTTTTCGGAAACGGATACGGAAAAGGAGCTTGATATGATTCGGCTGAATACTGCTGCGGCTTATCTGCTGACCAAGCGCATGGTGCAGCGCTTCCGCGCACAGGGCGGCGGCTGGCTGCTGAACGTGGCGTCTTCCGCCGGTCTTCTTCCGGCGGGGCCTTACATGGCGTGCTATTATGCGACCAAAGCTTTTGTGACAAGCCTGACGAGGGCGGCAGCGCGGGAACTCGCGGAGGAGGGGAGTCCGGTCTATGTGGGCTGTCTCTGCCCGGGGCCGGTGGATACCGAATTCAACGATGTGGCGAACGTGGAATTTGCTCTGAAGGGAATCCGCCCGGGCTACTGCGCCGGCTATGCGCTCGACCAGATGTTCCGGAAGCGGAGGACGGTGATTGTGCCGACGGTGAAGATACGGCTTGGAGTGACGCTGGGGCGGCTGCTCCCGCAGCGGGCCGTTGTGGCGGTCGCGGGGCGGCAGCAGAAAAGGAAGCTGGCAAAAAACAGGGGATGTTGAAACATCCCCTGCGCAACCGCTACTTCACCGTCACCTTGCACTTATACTCCTTCCCGTATATTGTCGCGGTAATTGTCGCCGTGCCGGTGCTTACCGCGTACAGGTTTCCGACGCTGTCCACCGCCACGATCTTTTTATTGCTGGAACGCCATCTTTCCGCCTTTGCGCCGCTGTTGAAGCGGAGGGCAAATTTGGAGCCTGTGCCGAGAACAACGTTTTCCTCTGCCAGCTTTAGCTCGGCCACCTTCGTTCCGCATTTTTTTATTGTGCCCTCCAGTTTTTTGGCTTCCGCGATATCCGTTACATAAATGGTCTGGGCGAGGGGCACGGTGTAGTTTACTCTATTGACGTTGTCCGCAAATTCTTTCAGCTGCGGCGGGATGGTCAGTGTCTTCAGCTTCGTGCAATGCTCAAACGCGTGTTCTCCCAGCTTTTCCAGCGAGGCCGGGAGAGTGAGGCGCTCCAGTGCCTTGCAATAGCTAAAAACACGATCAATATCTGTCAGGGTATTGGACAGGCGGATATCCGTCAATTTAAGGCAGCCTTCGAAGGCATGCACCCCTATCCTTGTGACGGAATCCTCCATGCGTACCGTTGTCAGAGCCCGACAATATGCAAATGCGCTTGTTCCGATTTGCACTACACTATCTGGAATGATAACTTTTTCCAGTCTGCTTTCTATCTCGTCGGGTGTATGAAATGCCAGGCTAGCAATCTTTTTTACATTATCAGGAATAACAACGGTTCCGGTACAATGATGCCCGCATATGAGAATTCCGTTTACGATCCACAGGTCGCCTCTTGCTTCGTCCTTCCAATAATTCTGCCATAACTGCGTGTTCCCGAAAACGTTATATCCAATCTCCCGCAGCTGTTCCAGGCCGGTTACTGTCTCCAGGTTTTTACATAACCAGAATACTTCATTACCCAATATCTCCACAGTCTCCAGATTTGCTTCCTCCAGCATCCGGCAATCTTTAAAGGCCCCTTCCTCAATGATCTTTGTCCTAGACAGGTCAATCTCCCGGATTGAGCTGTTGTAGAAAGCATAGGCTCCGATTTCTGTTACGGTATCCGGAAGAAGTACCTTTTGGATATAGGTATTTTTATAAAAGGCCGATTTGCCGACTTTGGTCACCCCGTCCGGAACCGTCACCACTTCCTCCGTCCCGTGATATTTTACCAGGACGCCGTCCGCGTCGATTTCAAAGTCAGAATCCTGCGGTACTTTGCTGATTGCGGCATTGGAAGTCTCTTCCCCGGCATCCAACGGTTTTTTAGTGTCTGTGCAATAAAAAATTTCCTCCCCGGTTTCCGGCTCCGCCGCCTTTCCCGGTACCGGCGGCAGCCAGGCAGAAAGCAGACCGGCAAACAGGCCCATAATGACAAATTTTTTCATAATTACCTCCGATTCTTCTATCCAGATCCTTTTTTGTTTCCTCCGCGCTGCCCGCCTGCTTTCGGTTGACGGATGCAGCGCAAAGGAATAAAGGAGGAGGGAAGGAAGCAAAAAATCCTTCCCCTTTCC
Organism: uncultured Lachnospiraceae bacterium; assembly: GCA_910587085.1. Taxonomy (GTDB): domain Bacteria; phylum Bacillota; class Clostridia; order Lachnospirales; family Lachnospiraceae; genus RGIG4057. The sequence continues at coordinate 20,818 of CAJUMC010000058.1, forward strand.
CTTCGCGCATCGTCATTGGCATAACAAACCAAGATCAGTTTTTGTTTGCCCGGTCAAATACAGCACAGTGTTCGTTATAATAGGTACTGTCCACCAGTTTTACATACTGGCTCAGGTGCTTCTGTGTGAATTCCCCAATGTAAGAATCAGAGGGCAAGCCCGCCAGCA
>CAJUMC010000059.1 GCA_910587085.1 uncultured Lachnospiraceae bacterium
TGGATCTGTAGCCGCTTTTTACTTTCACAAGTGTCAAACTCGGGATTATATCATAGATGGCGCGGGGCTCACAGGGAAATGTGAAAAAGTCTGGAAATTTTTTTGGAGGAGCAGCGGATCGCTCCGTTATTGTTTCGGCGGATATGCGGCGGAAATTTACGCGAAATTTACATAACCTGCTTCCGACGTTTACATACTACTTATATTATGGAGAAGGCCTGCGGGCAAAACAACAGGAGAAGGAAGGAGCGCGGCCGCAGTGCCGTGCGGAAATCGAGGTGAGAATGAGTATATTTAATTTGTTGACAATGTTGGGCGGACTGGCCTTTTTTCTGTTCGGGATGAACTGTATGGAGCACGGGCTTTCCAAGCTGTCGGGCGGCAGGCTGGAGCTTATGCTCGAAAAGCTGACGAGCGGAAAACTGCGCGCGGTTGCGCTCGGAGCGCTTGTCACAGCGCTGATTCAGTCGTCCTCCGCGACGACGGTCATGGTGGTTGGACTGGTAAATTCTGGAATTCTTCGGCTGACGCAGGCAGTCGGGATTATTATGGGGGCAAATATCGGAACGACCATCACCTCATGGCTGCTCAGCCTGGCGGGGCTTCAGAGCGATAATTTCTGGATTCAGATGCTTAAGCCGTCGTCCTTCACGCCGATTCTGGCGCTGATCGGCATTTTTTTTCTGATGTTTTCGAAAAAGGAAAAAAGGCAGAATCTCGGCATGATTTTTATCGGCTTTGCCGTGCTGATGTTTGGCATGGAAACAATGAGCGGAGCGGTAAAGCCCCTTGCGGATGTGCCGGAATTTACCAATGTTCTTACCATGTTTTCCAACCCTGTGCTCGGACTGATTGCGGGAGCCGTGCTGACGGCGGTGATTCAGAGCTCCTCGGCGTCGGTCGGCATCCTGCAGACGCTCTGCACAACAGGCGCCGTGACGGTAGGCAGCGCTGTGCCCATTATTATGGGGCAGAATATCGGAACCTGTGTGACGGCCATGATTTCCTCGATCGGCGCGTCGAGAAACGGACGCAGGGCAGCACTGATCCATCTGTATTTTAATCTTGTCGGAACCGCTCTGTTTATGGTAATATTTTATACAGCGAACGCGGTGCTCCGCTTTGATTTTCTTTCGGACAGGGCGGACACCGCACTGATCGCTCTGATACACAGTGCCTTTAATATTGCAGCGACGCTTGTGCTCCTGCCGTTTTCCGGACTTCTGGAAAAGCTGTCGACGATCACCGTGCGCGACCGCGGCGCGGAGGACAGGGCGCAGGACGGGGAAAAATTCCAGCTTCTTGACGAGCGGTTCCTTGATACGCCGGCGTTTGCGATTGAACAGTGCCGGGAGGCGGCAAACCGGATGGCCGGACTGGCGAAAGAGAGCGTGCTGCGCTCACTGCAGCTGATGAAAAATTACAGCGAGCAGGAGGCCGGCCGGGTGGCAGAGCTGGAGAGCCTGGTAGACCGGTATGAGGATGAGCTCGGTACCTATCTGGTGCGTCTGAGCAAGCGCATGCTTTCCAAGAGGGACAGCAGCGAGATGAACACCCTTCTGCACTGCATCGGGGATTTTGAGCGGATATCCGATCATTCCATGAATATTGCAGAAGTGGCGCAGGAAATGCACCGGAAAGGTCTGGCTTTCTCTGAGGGTGCGGCGGCGGAACTGGAGGTTTACGAGCGGGCCATAAGGGATATTCTTGGGCTGACTACGGAGATCTTCCTTAAGAGCGATGCCGACCGGGCAAAGCTGGTGGAGCCGCTGGAGGAAGTGATCGACGATCTCAATGTCGAGCTGAAAACGCGGCATATCCGGAGACTCCGCGCCGGAGTCTGCACAATTGAACTCGGGTTCATCCTCTCTGATCTCACGACAAATTTTGAGCGTATCGCCGATCACTGTTCAAACATTGCAGTCTGCCTGATCCAGATTGCGCGGGACGGCATGGAGGTGCATGAGTATCTGGAAGCGGTGAAGCACGGGGAGCACGGAGGCTTTGCGGGACTGGTGGAGGAGAACCGGCAGAAATATGTACTGCCGGAGTTTCAGGGCGCGGCTGCGGAATAAAAGCAGCGTGCCCGTCAGATAGGCGGGAGAGGGCAGAATACCGGAGGAGGCTCCGGCATTTTGCGTAATAAAGGAGCAGGAGGCGAGACGTCAATGCAGCTGATCTATATTGTGGAGGATGATAAAAATATTCGGGAGATTGAGAGCTTTGCGCTGAAAAACAGCGGTTATGAAGCGGAGGATTTCACCTGTGCCCGGGAATTTTACACGCGGCTGATCGAGAAGGTACCGGATCTGATTGTGCTGGACATTATGCTGCCGGACGAGGACGGACTTTCCATTATCCGCCGGGTGCGAAGGACGCCGGAGGCAAAAAAGACGCCCATTATTCTGGTGACGGCGAAAACCACGGAGATGGATAAGGTGAAGGGACTGGACACGGGGGCGGACGACTATATGACGAAGCCGTTCGGCGTGATGGAACTGCTCTCACGGGTCAGGGCGCTGCTGCGGCGCAGTATGGGCGACGAGCAGGAGAAATCCCTTTCCATCGGCGAGATAACACTGGATGTCGGGAGGCATGCCGTTTCCGTAAACGGCGAGCCGTGCGAGCTGACCTTCAAGGAATATGAATTGCTGCATTTTCTGATGCGAAATGCCGGTATTGTTATGAAAAGGGATGTTCTGATGGAACGGATCTGGGGAATTGATTTTGAGGGGAGCTCCCGGACGCTTGACATGCACATAAAAACGCTGCGGCAGAAGCTTGGCAGCGCATCGGCCAGGATTCGCACCGTCCGGAATGTGGGGTATTTGCTGGAATGAGAAGAAAAATAAATGTCATGCTTGTATCCGTTGCGGGAACCGCGATTCTGCTGACGCTCCTGCTTGTCACGGTTGTCTGCTACGACCTGTTCCGAAAGCAGGTGTTTGAGGATCTGCGTGTGTACACCAAATTTTTTGACATGCTGGGGAAGGAGGGAATTCCGGCCGACTGGAAGATGATACATAAGTACAGCGGAGGAAACCTGCGCATCACGATTGTCCAGCGGGACGGAACGGTATTGTTTGATACCAGGGCAGTGGCGGCAAACCTTGATAATCACGGGAACCGCACAGAAATAAAGGAGGCGTTTGAAAAGGGCTTCGGAAAGAGCGTGCGGAAATCTCCGACTTATCATCGGAGCACCTTCTATTATGCGCGGCGGCTGGACGCGGACACCGTACTGCGCATCTCACGGGAGGCGGCCGGGATTCTCGGCATTTTTTTCGGGGTTCTGCCGGTGCTTGCGCTGATCGCTGCCGTTTTGTTTGCCGTCTGTATGCTGACGGCCCGATTCCTGACAAAAAAGCTTCTTGCGCCGATCGGCCGGCTGGCGGATCAGCTGGACTCCGGCGGGGAGGCAGACACCTACCGGGAGCTGCAGCCGTTTGTGCAGACCATACGAAGGCAGCACGAGGCCATTCTGCAGAGCGCCCGCATGCGCCAGGATTTCACGGCAAATGTATCGCATGAGCTGAAAACCCCGCTCACCGCAATTTCCGGCTACGCGGAGCTGATCGAGAGCGGGCTGGCGCAGGAAAAGGATATCGTCCATTTTGCCTCGGAAATCCAGCGCAGTTCAAAGCGCCTTCTCACGCTGATCAACGATATCATTCGGCTGTCGGAACTTGATATTATTCGTGACGATATTGTATTTGAAAAGATTGATTTGTCAGAAATAGCTCAGGTATGTGTGGATATGCTGCAAATAAATGCGGAGAAGCATAATGTTACCGCCACCTTTTCAGGTGCGCCGTGCTTCGTGAACGCAAATCATGATATGATGGAGGAACTGCTGTACAATCTGACCGGCAACGCCATCCGCTACAACCGCAGCGGCGGTTCGGTGGCGGTTGAGGTGGAACAGGCAGGGGACGAAATTATCCTCTCGGTCCGGGATACCGGCATAGGCATTCCGAAGGAGCATCAGGAACGGATTTTTGAACGGTTTTACCGCGTGGATAAGAGCCGCTCCAAATCGACCGGCGGAACGGGGCTGGGCCTTGCCATTGTAAAGCACATTGTGGAAAAGCACGGTGCGCGCATGGTGCTGACCAGCGAGCCAGGGGAGGGCACGGAGATCCGGGTTTATTTTGCGGCCGCCGAACCGCGACAGTAACTGCCGGAGAGGCAGGCGGGCCGGGCAGAAGCTAATTAAAAAACTTATCAAAGAAGCTTTCCTCCGGGCGGTTCCTCAAAAATTTATTGCAAATTTCCCCCTGATACACTATAATAATTTCCTGCCGTGTGGTGCTCCGTAAAACGAGGTAATAGGGAACGCAGTGTGAATCTGCGGCAGCTCCCACTACTGTGAATGGGGATGAAAACCGCGGGGAACCGGGAAGTGATGCAGCGGAAGTGTTATAACGGAAGTGCTGCAGCAAAAATGGTTTCGGTCATTGGAGGAAGCGGACAGGCTTTTGCGCATCGGCGCGGGAGCAAAGGGCGGACTTTCGAGAAGGTGCGGAAGGTAAGATGATCCATAAGTCAGGAAACCTGCCATGCGAGCTTGATTTTTGCAGTCCCGGGAGAGGGGATGCGCAGGGAGGAAATATGAAGAGAACCAGAAAAATCTGGGCGCTGCTGCTGTGCGCGGCAATGCTTGCAGGGCTGTCCGCATGCAGCGGAAAAGCAAAGGAAGAGGAAAAGGAAGCGGGCTATGCGGTAGAGCTTCCCGACGGAACCAGTCTGAAGTTTGAGAAGGTGCCGGAGCGCATCGTTTCCATGGGGCCGAACATCACGGACATCCTCTTTAAGCTGGGCGCAGGCGATCAGGTGGTCGGGCGCACGGATTACTGCGATTATCCGGAGGCGCTGAAAGTTCCGTCGGTCGGAACGGTCTATGAGCCGGATATCGAAGCAATTATTGAACTGAAACCGGATCTGGTGATCGGGTCCGCTATTTTTTCGGAGGACGCCGGAAAACGGCTGACCGAGCTTGGAATCCCGGTGGCCGTGCTGTATGACAGCGGGAATATGGACGGCGTATATGAGATTATCCGCAAGGCCGGCGAGCTGGCAGGGAAAAAAGAAGAGGGAAACCGCCTTGCAGAAGAAACCAAAAAGCTGGCGGATGATACCATCGCGAAATATCAGGGTGAAGAGTACGCGGATTTCGTGCGTCCGACCGTCTACTACGCGCTGGATTACGGTTATGGAGACTATACCGCCGGAGGAGATACGTTTATCGGCCAGCTGATTGCGGCGGCCGGAGGCGACAATATCGCGCAGGATATCGAGGGCTGGAGCATTGATCACGAAAGGCTTGTGGAAGCCGATCCAAAAATTATTCTTGTCCGGCTCGGAGAGGCGGAGAAGTTCTGCAAAACGCCCGGCTACGAAGAACTCGGCGCCGTAAAAAACGGCAGGGTGTATGAGATTGATGCCGACCATCTGCTTGACAGGCAGGGCTATCGGAATGCCGAGGCTTTGAAGCAGCTGGCGGAGCTGTTTCACGGTGAGAGCACGGAGAATTAGCAGGGCAAAACCGTGCGGACGGGGACGGAAAAAAGCACAGGGGGCATACACCCCCTGTGCTTTGCGGCTTTCGGAAGGATAAAGATACGGTTAAAAACACATTTTCAAGTTTGATCAGGAGGCAGTATGGCAGTCGTGACTGCAATGCTGTACGGGTACGGAAATGAAAAAAGGGAAGAGAATCCGCAGGCTGCCGTTCGGCGCCGGCCTTGCGGTTATGATACTGTTGCTGGGAGCTGTCGTGCTCGGGGCAGCCTGCGTGGGCTCGGCAGATCTGCGGATAACGGATGCGCTCCGTCTGCTGGCCGCGAAACTTCCGGGGATCGGCAGGGCGGTGGATGTCTCGGGGATCGACCGTGTGTATGAAACGATTCTGTACCGCGTCAGGCTGCCCCGGATTCTGCTTTCGGGGCTTGCCGGAATGGGGCTTTCGCTGACGGGCGCGGCATTTCAGGGACTGTTCCGCAATCCGCTGGCCGATCCTCATATTCTCGGGGTTTCCTCGGGAGCTGCGCTCGGCGCAACGCTTGCGATGCTGTTCGGCGGAAGCTCCTGGCTGGCCGGGCTGAGTGCTGTCGGGCTGGCAGCGTTTGCGGGGGGAATGGCGGCGGTGCTCGCGGTGTACCGGATTGCCGGAACCGGGACGGGCATGCGGACCATGCACCTTCTTCTGACCGGAACGGCGGTGAATTCGCTGCTGTCCGCGGTGATTTCGCTGCTGATGACAAGGAACCGGGAGCAGCTGGACCGGATTTATCTGTGGACGCTCGGAAGCTTTAACGCGGCAAGCTGGGCAAAGGTGCGCTTTCTGATGTTTTTTGTTCCGGTCTTCGGAGCGCTGCTTTTTGCGGCTGCGCGGGAACTGAACCTGCTTGCCGCGGGGGAGGATACGGCGCAGACGCTCGGCGTCTCCATGAAAACGACGCGGCGCGTCATTATTGCTTCCGGTACAGTTCTGGCAGCCGCCTGCGTTTCGGTAAGCGGCATCATCGGCTTTGTCGGGCTGATTGTCCCGCACTGCATGAGGCTTATGTTCGGCCCGGATCACCGGAAGCTGATGCCCTGTTCCATGCTGGCCGGCGCGGCGTTTCTTATTTTCTGCGACACGCTTGCCAGGACCATGGCCGCGCCGACCGATATCCCGGTCGGGGTTGTGACCTCTGTTTTCGGCGCTCCGTATTTTATTTATCTGCTGTACCGGGAGAAGCGCGCGCAGCGCTGAACAGGGAGGCGGATAGATGATTCGAAAGACGGCTGCCGGAACGCGAGGGAGCTCAAGGCATCGGGCGGAGGCAGACCATGCCGCGGGGATGGTTCGTAAAAGAATATGAAAATACGGAAATACGAAAATACGAAATCGTCATGAAATGGAGGCTTTCTATGAAAAAGACTGCAGGAAAAAAACGCAGGGCCGGGAGAGCACAGGCGGCAGCACCTGAAAAACCGCAGAAGAACGGCGGAGGCGCTCCGGATCCGGGCATCGCTGTACGGGCGCTGTGCTGGCAGCCGGACGCGGAGTGCGCGCCGGTGCTGGATCAGGTGAGCCTGACGCTCGAGCCGGGGCATATCTACGGGATTCTCGGCCCGAACGGCGCAGGAAAATCCTCACTGCTGAAGCATATCCTGAGTCTGCTGCCCTCGAAGCAGACCGTTTTTTTCAACGGGGAGCCGGTGGAGAGAAAGAGCTCCGGAGAGCTGGCGAAATGCTTTTCCTATGTGCCGCAGGATACTTTGGTAGAGGCGGATTTTACGGTGGAGGAGCTTGTCCTGATGGGACGTTCCCCATGGCTTAGGAGGTTCGAGGCGCCGGGGAAAAGGGATGTTAAGCTCGCGGAGGAAGCGATGCGCCTGACAAACTGCCTGCAGCTGAAGAACCGGAGTGTGCTGAGGCTGAGCGGAGGAGAACGGCAGAGGGCGGCAGCGGCCCGGGCAGTAGCACAGGACACGAAGTGGATTTTCCTGGATGAACCGGTTTCGAGCCTGGATCTGAAGCACCAGCTGGAGCTGATGGAAATTCTGGAAAGGCTCTGCCGGGAGCGCTGCACCACGGTCGTAATTATACTGCATGACATTAATCTGGCGCTGCACTATTGCGACAGGTTGATTCTGATGAAGGAAGGACGGCTGTTTCGCTGCGGCCCGACCGGAGAAACCGCTACGGCAGAAACGCTGTCCGAGGTGTACGGGCTCGATTTTGCGGAGTTCACCGCTAAGGACGGAGCAAAATATATGCTGCCGCGGACATTTCTGTGAAAAAAGCTGCAGAAAAAATGCCGTTTTCAAAGAATGGTATTGCAAAAACGGGAAATCTGAGGTATGATATCAAAGAAGGCAGCGCAGAGAGCGCAGGATGCGGCAGAGTGCCGTACCGGCGAAGGAGCGGTGCCGGATATTGCTGGGGGTGCCATGCGCTGAGAAATACCCTTATTACTTGATCCGGATAATGCCGGCGTAAGGAAGCAACAGAAAGTGATTTGGAAGCTGCTTACAGTAATTGGAGTAATTTGGCAAAATCGGTCCTCCCTGGCGCATACAGGAGGGCATTTTTTATGAAAAACTTTTTTGCGTTTCCGACGGTCAACAGCTGGGAGGAGGATGTGTTCCGGCTGACGACGCAGGGAATTATCGCGGCGGTTGTACTGATGGCGGCGCTGATCGCGCTGGCGCTTCTGCTGCAGCCGAAAGAGCGGAAAACAAAGCGGTACGCGGCAAAGCAGCTTGTTTTTTCTGCGATGGCGATGGCGCTTGCCATTGTCACGTCGATGATCAAGCTTTTTGAGATGCCGCTCGGAGGCTCCGTCACGCTGCTGAGCATGCTTTTTATTGTACTGATCGGCTTCTGGTACGGGCCGAAGGCGGGAATTATAACGGGTTTTGCCTACGGACTGCTGCAGTTTGTACTGGACCCGGTATTTTACAGCCTGCCGCAGATGATTGTGGATTATCCGCTCGCGTTCGGCGCGCTGGGGCTTTCGGGATTTTTCTCGGGGAAGAAATACGGTCTGCAGATCGGTTATGCGGTCGGGGTGCTTGGAAGGCTTGCATTTGCGTTTCTGTCCGGGCTGCTGTTTTTCGCCTCCTACGCGGAGGGAACCGGGATGAGCGCGCCGGTATATTCACTCGTCTACAACGGTTCCTACCTCGGGATGGAGGGCGGGATTACGCTGGTTCTGCTCTGTATGCCGGCGGTGTCAAAGGGGCTTGCCAGCGTCCGGCGGATGGCGCTTGACGAACAGGGAAGCCGGGCGGCCGCGCGCCGGTAAAAGAGAATGCTGAAAATCAAAACGCAGTAAGAAACAAACCGTCCGCGGAAAGGCGCGGACGGTTTGTTTCTTATTGCTCCCTCCGTGCAGATGCGGGTTTTCCGGCCGGAAATTCTGCGGACTGTCTCTGCACACTCCAGTGCTGTCTCTGCTCATGCAATTTTGATGGAACAGATGCAGGGAACCGCTGAAATTGCACGGAATATGATTGATTTCCGGCAAAAAGCTGTATAGAATAAAGACATATAATATTCGGGGAGCCGGAATATACAGAATTAATTGCAGAAAACTTGAAAAGCGCGCCGTTCGGGCAGCGGAATGGGAGGGAGCATGGACAGGGGACTGATTATTTTTACAGACAGCGGGGACACGATGATTGACGAGGAAAGTCAGATTTTTGACAGCAGGGGCATTGTGACCGGAGCGGAATTTATTCCGGGTGCGGAGCAGGTATTAAAAAGCCTGTACGGCGAGGGATACCGGATTGCACTGGTGGCGGACGGAGAACTGGAATCCTTCCGGAATGTTTACCGCGAGAACGGCTGCGGACACTGCTTTGAGCAGTGGATCGTTTCCGAGACGGTGGGGCACCAGAAGCCGCACGCAAGCATGTTTGATACGGCGATGGAAAAAATGGGATTATCGGAGGCCGATAAATCACGCATTGTCATGATCGGAAACAATCTGAAAAAAGATATTGCAGGAGCAAACCGGTACGGGATCACCTCGATATGGCTGGACTGGTCGCCGCGTTACTATCACGCAGCAGAGGAGCCGGACTGGCAGCCGGATTATACGGTGAAGACGCCGCAGGAGCTCTACCAGCTGATTCACAGGCTTGAAGAGGAGCTGCAGACCGCCCGCAAGCTTTCGCTTGTTACGGCAGCCTTCACCGGCATTTTGTACGAGGAGGAATATGCAGGCACATAATCTGGCGGGGGATTCCGTCGAGAAATACCGCTACTGGGAATGGCCGCAGGGCGTGGGGCTTTTCGGGCTCTGGAAGCTGTTCTGCCAGGAAAGGGAGCAGGCGGAAGCGGAAAAGTATCTTGCCATTCTGCGCAGTTACTACGACAGGCAGCTCTCCTCCGGTTTTCCGGCGCTCAACGTCAACACGGCGGCGCCGTACCTGACCATGTCCTTTCTTGCGGAGTACACCGGGGAGGAAAAATATATGGAACCGTGCCGAAGGGCAGCGGCAGAGATTATGGATTGTTTCCCAAGAACGATGGAGGGCGGTTTCCAGCATAAAACTTCAGATTCCTTAAACGAGCAGGAGCTATGGGACGATACCTTATATATGACCGTGCTGTTTCTGGCAAATATGGGGCGCATTCTTAAGGATGCGCGCATGGTGCAGGAGGCGCAGTACCAGTTTCTGCTGCATGAAAAATATCTCTGCGACCGGGTGAGCGGCCTGTGGTATCACGGCTGGACCTTCCGGGAGAGAAATCAGTTTGCCGGGGCGTTCTGGGGGCGCGGGAACTGCTGGATCACCATGGCAATTCCGGAGTTTCTCGCCATTGTGCCGGAGGACGGGCCGGTGCGGAGGCTGCTGATACAGAGTTTGCAGCGGCAGGTGGAAAGCCTTGTCAGATACCAGAGTGAAAACGGCATGTGGCACACGCTTGTGGACGATGCGGATTCCTATGTGGAGGCGAGCGCCACCTGCGGGTTCGCCTATGGGATTTTAAAGGCAGTAAAGGACGGACTCATTGACCCGGCGTACCGCGAGGCGGCATGGAAAGCGCTTCCTGCCATTCTGGACTGCATTTCCGAGGAGGGGATCGTCCGTCAGGTTTCCTACGGCACGCCGATGGGACGGACGGACAGGAATTTTTACAAAGAGATCGAGCAAAAGCCGATGCCTTACGGGCAGGCGCTGGCGATGCTGTTTTTGTCGGAGGTGCAAAATGAAAGGCAGGATCTGTCCGGGAGGCAGTCTGTATGATTGAAGAGAATCTGCGCAATGTATTTTTAGAATATCCCGAAGTTATGTATGGATTTACAGATATTGCGTACAGCATATATGCGGGTGATTATAAATCGGCTCTCGTATTTGCAGTTCCTCATGCGGAAAAACTAACCATAGATACATATTCGGAAGAAAAATTTGAAAAGAATCTTCAAGATGCAAAAAAAGTGGTGGAGAAAATTATAACACAGCTGAAAAAATTGCTTGATGAACATGGAGTAAAATATTATATTCCGCCTATGGCACAAAACAACGAAGTGGATCTGACCGCTCCTTTTTCTTTCAAGTTTGCTGCAATCAATGCCGGATTGGGATGGATTGGGAAAAATGATGTTGTTGTTACAGAAAAATATGGTCCTAGGGTAAGACTGTCTGCCATTTTAATCAATGAACCATTTGCTTATAATAACAAAATTTTACATAGCAATTGTCCTGAAAACTGCAGAAAATGCGTTGATGCATGTCCGCATAAAGCATTGCATGATGTACAATGGAACATCAGCTCGTTAAGAAGCGACATAATAGATTACAGGCTATGCAACGAAAAGAGGAGTCTGTTTATTGAAAAATACGGGAGAAAAAGCGTCTGCGGCCTTTGTATGGTGGCCTGCCCGTTCGGAATATGATTACCACGGAAGCCGGCCTGCAGTAGCGGCTGTGCCGCGCTTGATTTTAGAAAAAAAGACGTATATAATAAAAGTGATTTATCAATTCGTTCAGGCCGTCTGGCCGCTGAAGTAATTGCAGGATTTTTCAGAATCAGGGAGGTGTTTTATGAAAACAGTTGTTACGGCAGCAGTTCTTTTATTGATGGCGGCAGGAGCGTTTGCTGTCAGTATCCGTTCCTTTCAGGAAAAAGGATTTCTGTTCAATAATGCATATTTATACGCTTCCGAACAGGAGCGCAGCGCGATGGATAAAAAGCCGTATTACCGTCAGTCCGCGGTTGTATTTTTCCTAGCAGGACTCACGCTTTTGCTGTGTGCTGCGGAGGTTGTTTCCGGAAGCAGACGGATTTTTTACTCGGAGCTTGCCGTGGCAGCTGCTGCGGTTATTTATGCCGTTATATCCAGTATAAGAATCCGGACGAAAAAGAAATCAGAACAAAGGAAATGGAAATAAAGAAATCGAAATAAAAGAAATCAAAATTAAGGGAATCGGGATAAAAGAAATGAAATAAAAGGAGCTGAGATAAAAGAAACCGAAATAAGAGGAATTGGGATATAAGAAATTGAAATAAAAGGAATTGAGATATAAAGAAACCGAAACAAAAGGAATCGAGATAAAAGAAACCGAAATAACAGGAATTGAGATAAAAGAAACCAAATAAAAGGAGCTGAGATAAAAGAAACCGAAATAAGAGGAATTGGGATATAAGAAATTGAAATAAAAGGAATTGAGATATAAAGAAACCGAAACAAAAGGAATCGAGATAAAAGAAACCGAAATAAAAAGAATTGAAATAAATGAACTGAAATAAAAGACATCGCATAAAAGAAATCAGAGGATAGACTGACATGGAAGAGCATTACAGAAAAATTGTAAGAGACACGGATAAGCGGGTGGTTGCAGCTATGCAGCGTCAGATTATGGAGCCGGCCGACGTCCGTTTCGGAGGCTTCCGGGACAAAACGGGCATTGTCCAGGCGAAGTTTGCCGTGTATCAGACGGCGGCCATGGCAGCGGCGTACTGCTGCCCGGATTCTGCGTTTTACCGGAGCGGAAAAATTTATGACCGGATTCTTGCAGGGCTTTCCTACATCCGGAGCGTGCAGCATGAAAACGGATTGTTCGATTACATAACCTGCAACTTTTTCTCTGCGCCGGATACGGCGTTCTGTTTAAAGAAACTGCTGCCGGTGTATGAGTATCTGCGGGGAAAAGCCGGCGGCGCAGCGGAGGATGCCGCAGAAACAGACAAAGAAAACGGCGGAGAGATGAAAATTTCCGGGGCAGCGGAAATCACCGCCGGGGAGAGGGAAATCCTTCGCCGTCTGGAGGAAATTATCAGGGACGGTGCAAACGGGATGCTTGCAGGGGGCTTCCACACGCCGAATCACCGCTGGGCCATTGCTTCCATCCTGATGGCATGCAGCCGGCTGTTCTGCGATGCAAAGCTGGAGCGGGCAGCGTACAGCTATCTGAAGGAGGGCATCGACTGCAATGCGGACGGTGAATATTCGGAAAAATCTGCCGGGAACTATAACCGGATCAACAACGATGCCATGCTGCTGCTGTCACAGGCGACGGGGGATGCCTCCTACGAGCAGCATGTTCTGCGCAACCTGAAAATGATGCTTACCTATATTGAGCCGGACGGCAGCATCTTTACAGCAAATTCCACGCGGTTTGACCGGGATCTGCTGGTTTACCCGACGGATTATTACATGGAATATCTGCGGATGGGGATGAAATATCAAATTCCGGAATTTCTGCAGATGTGCAACTCGATTTTTGATATCGCAGAGGAGAAACATGCTGCTGCACCGGACTGTTTGATCTGGTTTCTGCTCTGCCCGGATTATCGGGAGTTGGAGTACGGGGAGCGTTATCCGTTCGGCGATTACCATGCGTTTTACGGGGAGTCAGGCATTGTCCGCTGCCGCAGCGGGCGTTACACCTATACTGTAATGAAGGGAAAATCAAATTTCTTCAGTCTCCATAACGGGACGATGAAGCTGGAAGTGAAGGTCTGCGGCAGCTTCTGCGAGCACAGAGCATTTCGGGCGGAGGAACTGGAGGAGATTTCAAAGGGAGAATATCATCTGCGGCAGGTAATGCGGGGATGGTATTATCTGCCGTTTGAAACAGTACCTGATACAAATGACTGGTGGAAAATGGATAACGCCGCGCGGCCGAAGAAACCGGGGCCGGATATGCTGATTGACGTCAGGGTAAAGGAAACGGAGGATGGTGTCGATCTCCGGGTGAGAACCGCGGGCGTGGAGGGGGCGCCGTGGCGGGTGGAGCTGGCGTTCTCCGGCGTAAATTTTATCACCGGCCCTGTGTTTGGCATGCCGGTATCCGGCAGCGAGGTGCTGGTGGTAAAGGAAGGGGAAATTGAGGCGGAAAACGGCTGGGATACGCTTGTGATCGGGCCGTGCTTCGGCGGGCATCATTTTACGGAGGGCAAGGAGGACAGCGAGAAAAGAACGCCGGGTGCTTTTACGCTGTACCTCACGGATTACACGGCATTTGACCGGGAGATTCATATCCGGAACAAACTAAGCAGCATAATATAAGACCGGCGGCCGGGAGTTTTTGCGGGAGCTGAAGCTTCCTTGGACGGCCGCTTCCTTCACCGGAAGAAGGAACACAGAAGGGAGGAACGAGCCTTGGATAAGGAGAGGGATTTGAAATATGCGCGCAAAGCAGAGCTGCCTGGGCGGCGGGCGGAAAGGGAAAGCTTTCTGGAATATGTCCGCAAAACGGAGCTGCCTGCGCTTGCAGCGGGCGATGCGGTGTACGGAAATATCCTGCAGCGCGTTTTTTTAAAATTTCCGGAGGAGCAGCAGCTGCAGACAGAAATTGCGGCGGCTTATGAGAAGCTGCTGTCGAAAATTTCTGCCGAAAAACTGATCCGGCTGTCGGAGATCTACCGGAAGCACTGTGAAGTATGGTTTTCGACAGATGATACCGGGGAGTGGTGGTTGGCAAAGCCCCGCCGGGAGGATTATCCGTATCTGACGGAAAACCAGTATTATGCGGTATTGAAGCTGGGCACGTTTCTGAATAACGGGTTTGACCGGCAATGGTGCATGGAAGCTCTGGACGGCGCGCCGGGAACACTGCCGTTTTTTTTCCTGCGCCTGAACGACTGGGTGGGTGCGATCCGCGGGAGCGCTTTTGCGCTGGCAGAAAAACGGCTGATGCAGTGCGGTGTGGAGGAGCTTTTTTTCTCTCTTCCCATGCTGGAGAAGGTGATTTTCTCCGGAAGACGGGACGAAAAGCAGATCCGCCTGCTGGAGGCGCTGGTGAAGGAACGGACAATCACAATTTTCCAGGAGATTCCATACACTTTGCTGACCGCGCGGCTGCCGTACTACGGGGTAAAAGTAAAAAATGCAGTTTACCGGCTTCTCAGCCGGAACAAGCTGCTGCCGCTTGAGCAGATGGAGCAGCTTCTGGCTGCGGAGTGGACGGGATACGGAAAAAAACTGCTGCTCGACGGGATTTTCCGGCATTATGGCTACGACAGGGAGCGGACGGAGAAGTACCTTGGTTCGAAAAATACCCTGATCCGCTATCGGGCACTCTGGTTTCGTTATGAGAACGAGCAGACGGCGTGGCCAGGTCTGGAAAAGCTGCTGCTTGACCGCGCCAGGAAGATTCGGAGCAGTGCAGGCTTTATTCTGCAGAGGCATACGGATATCCGGATACTGGATTTTTATCTGGAAGAGCTGCGGCGGAACGTGTCCGGTGCTGTGCTTTCCGGGCTCGGGGAGTATGGGACAAAAAATGAAATCCCGGCAATAATGCCGTTTCTCGGATCGGAGGTAAGCCAGACGGCGAGAGCTGCGTTGGTTTCCTACGGGCGGCTTGCGGCGGAGGATGGCTGGCAGGTTTACTGGCGCTTTCTTTTTGACGGGCGCCCGACCGTTGCAAAATCGGCGTACCGCCTGATCTTAAAAAACAGGATTCATTACGGCGCTGCAGAGCTTTATGATATGCTCTGCCGGCATCGTCAGGAAGTAATCAGAAAATATCTGTTCCGGCTTCTGCTTTGCGAGCCGTCCTGGGAACTTCTTCCGTATCTGCTTACGATGTATACGGAATGGGAGCTTTCGGATGAGGAAAAACGAGGAGTCGAATGCGGTATAGGCGGCAGATTTGCTTATGCCGTAGTATCGAAGGAACAGGAGCAGAGAATTCTTGCGGTGCTGGAGAAGGCAGGGGAGAAGATCCCGGAAGCGATGAGAAAAGGGATATTGTTTGATCTGAGTCATGTGGTAAAAAGGTAGCAGCAGGCGCAGGGATGGTACTGACGAGACGAGGCGGCGCGGTTTCCAGGTTGTTGAAGGTAACAGCAGGCGCAGGAGGGTAGCGCAGGAGGAGGCTTTTATGAGAATTGTATTGGCAGAAGATTACCGGGATATGAGCCGGAAGGCGGCGAATATTATTTCGGCTCAGATTATCTAAAAGCCAGGCAGTATTCTGGGTCTTGCGACGGGCTCCACCCCGGTTGGTATTTACAGACAGCTGGCCGAATGGTACAGGAAGGGAGATCTGGATTTTTCGGAGGCTGCAACGGTAAATCTTGATGAATATTACGGGCTTGGTCCGGCGGACGAACAGAGCTATCACTATTTTATGGAAAAGAATTTTTTCTCTCAGGTAAATCTGCGGCCGGAGAGGCATTTTCTTTTGGACGGAAAAAATGAGGACAGCGATGCGGAATGTGCGCGGTATGAGGCGCTGATTGCTTCGCTGGGCGGGATTGACCTCCAGCTGCTGGGGCTTGGACATAACGGGCATATCGGCTTTAACGAGCCCGCGGAGACCTTTGCAGGCGGCGTGCATCTGGTCAATCTGGCGGAGCGGACGATCGAGGCGAACCGGCGTTTTTTCCCTTCCGCGGAGGCGGTGCCGGCGCAGGCATACACAATGGGGATTCAGACGATTCTGCGCGCTGAAAAGATTCTGCTGGCGGTCAGCGGTGAGGATAAGGCAGAGGTGCTGCGCCAGGTGATCAAAGGGCCGGTCAGCCCAAGGGTACCGGGCTCTGTTCTGCAGCTGCATCCGGATGTGGTGGTTGTAGCGGATAAGGCTGCGGCGGGGAAGCTGCAGCGGGACGAACAGGACAGCGGCGGCGGCCGGGGATAGGATGCCGGGCGGGAGAGGAAAGCCAGCCGGAAGCGGAACCGCAGATAATCTTAGGCCCCCGCATCCCTGCATTGCAAAAAGGGCCTCCTGTGCCGGAAAGCGGACATGCTCTCCGGCATAAGCTGGATGAAAACGTAAAACACAGCGGGCAGGTGCGGAAATGGAGAGCGGCAAGGCAGATAATCCGCTGAATCTGGCGCTTTCGACGCCGGAGGCGATGCGGGAAAAGTCGATCGATCTGAACACAGGTTTTCAGGAGGAAACGAGGCGCTGGGAACTGATTGTAAAATACCATGGGGATCTGGAGGAACTGGCCGGACAGCTTGGGTTTGAAGCGGTTCCGCTGCTGAATTCCTACGCCGTTATAACAATTGATGAGAGAAGGATTCCAGCGCTGTTGGCAAGCGAGCAGCTGGAATTTGCAGAAAAGCCCAACCGGCTGTACTTTGAGCTTGACAAAGCTGTACCGGCCTCCTGTCTGCCGGTGCGCGTCAATAATTCCGCCCTGTCCGGGGCGGGGACGCTTGTCGGAATCATTGATTCCGGCATTGATTACGCACATCCGGATTTCCGAAACGAGGACGGCAGCACAAGGATCGCGCTTCTGTGGGATCAGACGATCCCGAACGGCGTGTTTACGGAGGAACAGATCAATGAAGCACTGCGTGCGGACAGCCTGCAGGAGCGCCGGCGCCTTGTGCCGAGCACCGATGTATCCGGGCACGGAACCGCGGTGGCGGGGATCGCGGCGGGCAACGGCAGGGCATCCGGCGGGCGCTACCGCGGAGTGGCCTACGAGAGCAGGCTCCTTGTTGTAAGGCTGGGAAGTTCCGTTGGAAATTCGTTTCCGCGCACAACGAATCTGATGACGGCCATGGATTTTCTGGCGCGTGAGGCGCTGCGCCTCGGACTGCCGATGGCGGTGAACATCAGCTTCGGGAACAATTACGGCGCTCATGACGGGAGCTCGCTGGTGGAACAGTATCTTACCGCCGTATCCGGGTTCTGGAAAATCAGCATTGTGACGGGAACAGGGAACGAGGGCGCTGCGCGCGGCCACGCGGCAGGCCGTCTGACCGCCGGGGGAGGTCCGCAGACCGTGGAATTTTCGGTGGGACCGGGGGAGCGCAGCCTCAGTCTTCAGCTCTGGAAAAATTATTCCGATCGTTTTTCGCTTGAGATTATTGCGCCCTCCGGAGCGTCGTTTTTTATACAGGAGCCGTCCGCGGCGGCGGGAGAGCGCATCCGCAGAACAGTTCTGGCGGATACGGAGGTGCTTGTCTATCTGGGGGAGCCGAAGCCCTACACAGTCAACCAGGAAATCTACATGGAATTTCTGCCGGCCGAAAACCGGATGAACAGCGGGATCTGGAGACTTGTTCTGACGCCGCTTTCCGTGGTGGACGGGGAATACCGGCTCTGGCTGCCGGCGCAGGAGGCGCTGGAGCCGTCGACAGGATTTCTGCGGCCGGTCGAAAATACCACGCTGACCATACCGTCCGCGTCCTCCGGCGTAATTTCCGTCGCGGCCTACGATTCTTCCCGGAACAGCTACGCCTATTTTTCCGGGCGCGGCTATGCCGTCGGCACAAGAAACGGTAAGCCGGATCTGGCGGCACCCGGTGTGGATATTTATACGGCTTCCCCGGGGGGCGGCTACACGCTGCACACCGGCACTTCCATGGCTGCACCCTTTGTGACGGGGGCAGCAGCCCTGCTGATGCAGTGGGGGATTGCGGAGGGCCGGGACCCATATCTGTACGGGGAGAAGGTGAAAGCCTATCTGCGGAGCGGGGCGAGGGAACTGCCGGGGTTTTCGGTGTATCCGAATGAGCTGGTTGGCTGGGGGACGCTGTGTGTGAAGGATAGTTTGCCGGGCTGAAGGAAATCGCGGGTCTGCCGATTTCGTTCAAAACAGAAATAAGATGAGATGACTCAATGAGGGATAGAAGGTACAATGCCGGGGAAAGGATGCGGATGCACGCAGGAAGGAAGGGAAGAAATGCCCGCCCAAAGGCGGAGGGAAAAGGCGATATGGGTCGGTAACAAATGATTGAGAGGGCGGATTAGCCGTTTCCGATGGTTGCGGCATAACTGCAAGTGTACAAAAACCAGGACGTTGGCTTCGGAAGGGGGGAATAAGACGATGACGAAACCGTTTACACCTTATATACTGATGCACAGGGACATCCCGGTTGCGGAGCTGACACTGGATGCCGTGTCCGGAGCTATCCTTTCCATTGGCGCAGTGTGGGAAAGTGCTCATGTGCCGGTCGGCATCCCGGTCAGGAAGCAGACCGTTGACCGCGGCGCGCTGAATGAGTGGTGGCGGGGACGGGCGATCCCGGCAAGCCGCTCTGGGATACGGGATGCCCTGGCAGAATTGCATGTGCCAAACACGCAGTTATTGGCGGAAAAATGTCTGGGATTGAGCCTGTCTGACCAATATTGGATATGCCCGGCAGGTTCCGGGCTTTCCTGGGAACAGATCAACTTTTTTGAGAACCCGTTTTCCGGGGATGTGGGCGATATCCTGTTTGGAAAGGGCTCGGGTGGCAGAAACATCAACCTGATGTCCCCAGACAACACGTCGGACGGATGGCTGAAGAAAAAATGGATGATTCTTGGAGGAAAACGCTGTCTGCTCAAGGGCGGGAGCGGCGCAACCTGCCAGGAGCCGTACAATGAGGTGCTGGCAAGCTGCATCTGCGGGAGGCTTGGTATCCCCCATGTCCCCTATACCCTGATGATGAATCCGGACTCAGAGGAAACGGGCAGTTACCCGTACAGTGTGTGCGGGGACTTTATCACGTCGGATACAGAGCTGATTTCTGCATGGTATATCATGCAGACGGAAAAGAAGCCAAACCATGTATCGGTGTACCGCCATTATCTGGACTGCTGTGGGAAACTGGGAGTTCCAGGCGTAAGGGAGGCGGTCGACCGGATGATTGTGTTGGATTACCTGATTGTTAATGAGGACAGGCATCAGAATAATTTCGGCGTGATCCGGAGAGCGGACACGTTGGAATATGTCGGTGCAGCACCGGTTTATGACAGTGGAACTTCCCTCTGGTTTGATAAGCCGACCGGGATGATCCATGCCGGGGTGAAGGCGGTGTGTAAACCATTTAAGAGCAGCCACGAGGAGCAGGTGAAGCTGGTTACGGATTTTTCATGGCTTGATTTTTCTGCACTGGCCGGGATTGACGAGGAACTGCGGGAGATTGTAAAAGGCTCCCTGTTCGTGGATGAGACCCGGTGCAGCACGCTTTGCAAAGCGTTAAAGGGCAGGGTAGGGATGCTTCAGGAAGCGGTGTTATCCGCAAGGCACACGGTATTTTTTGACAGTACGAAATCCGATGTAATGAAGGATACGGCATACAGCGGGGAGGGGTTGGAGCGGTAAGGAACAGAAGGGAAGGGCGAAGGCGGGGAAAAGGGGAGAGATGGTTTCTGAATAAAATATGAGAGTCTGGCCAGGGAAGAGGACTGACGGTACAACGGGAAAAAATGTACTGTCAGCCTTCTGCCGCGTTTTTTCGCCTTGCCCTGACGGATGCCTGACACTCCCGCACTGTCACGGCTTAAAAACCACCTCCTAGTATAATAATGGTGTAGTCAATCAAGACTACTTGGTTAATAAATTT
>CAJUMC010000060.1 GCA_910587085.1 uncultured Lachnospiraceae bacterium
ACCAGCGGGCGAAGGAAAAGCTCCCGTCCGACGGCGTACCCGGCCCCTGCGTACCGTCCGGCAGAACCGGGGGAAGCACGGCTCCGGTCGGCGCCGCCGATGCTTCCGGCGGCAATGCCGCGGTCGGCACTGCGGTCGGCTGCGGAGACGGCCTGCCGACCGGCCGCACCGGCGCCGGCGTATTGGTCGGAAGCGGTGTCGGTGACGGCGCTTTTTCCGCCTCATCCAGAATTTCCGACGGCAGTCTCTGCACGCTTCCCCCGGAAAAACCGGACGTCACCTCAACCGGCACCCAGCCCAGCCCGTTCAGATAAATCTCCACCCATGCATGCGCGCTGTAATCCCGAACCTCCACCATTCGCTCCGGAACAATCCCCCGGTGAAACAGCGGATCAAGGACATCCTCCTGTTTGAAATCTCCCCAGGACGGCGTTTTTCCGTAGCAGAGCAGCTCCGACTGTCCGACCTGAGCAGCGTGCGCGATATCGCTCTCCGAAATCAGGTATCCCTCGGCATATCTTGCCGGCACGCCGAGAGTGCGGAGCAGGAGCACTGCAGCAGAGGCAAAATGAACACAGTAGCCCTTCTTGTTTTCAAAAAGAAAATAATCTACAAAATCTGCCTCTTCCGGCATACTTCCCGGCGCAAGCGTATATTGATAATAGGACAGGAAACGGACTACCGCCTTCACCCGCTTCCAGACAAAATCATCCTCATCCACTCCCAAATCAAGTTTTCGAAGCTGCTCATGCCCTTCTGGTATATGCGTGTAGGCATTATACACAAACGTTCTGTACTCCCGCTCAAACTCCATATAGACATCGTTGCCTTCATCCCAGTCCGGATTCCATTCCCGCTGCGGAAGCAGTTCTTCGTCCCACTCGTTTCTGGTGTTAAATTTTTCAAATATGTCGCTGCTGCCTGTATAAAACTCGAAAGTATAGGTCTTTTTATTATTTTCCGGAAAAATATAGGAATCTCCCTTGTAGTTTATCTTCTCCTGCTCCTCCGGAAGATAGCTGTACGGCCCATAAATATACCTTTTGTTGGCCGTAATATAATCCACCGTCATCCTTCCGTGCCACAGCCGGTAATCCGGCTGCCAGCCCGGCCGGATCAAGCTTTGCAGCCTGGCGTCCCACTCCAGCGGAAGCTCTCCTTCGCACAGAAAACTCATCATTTTTCCGGTTAACTCCTGCGCGGTAATCCCGTACAGATCCGTCAACTCCCGGTATTCGCGCAGTGTTTCTTTATCCAGCTGCTCCCAGCCAAAAGGCGTATAGACGGCGCCGCTGTAGCCCTTCAGGTACACGGATTGATCAAAATACGGCATTGTCACCTTGAGCGCGGTGCGGTTTTTAAATTCGATCCGCTCCGCCCTGCTGAAGCGCCCGCCGTCCAGCCCGCCGGCCGAATCCGCCTTTTTCCCGCCGCCCCCCGCAATGGATTCCAGCCGGGCAGTCAGAGTATTCCAGACCGAACTGTTTTCTATGGCTTTAAAAGTGCTTTGAAGACTGGCCTTTCTCTCCGGCTTCCGCATGCTGGTCCGGTAAAACTCCTCCCCGATCATCAGGGAAGCAATCAGACAGAGCAGGCCTGCCAGCACGGCCGCCATAACAGCATTTCCAGCCGAGCCGCCTGCGCTCCCCTCCGCCGATTCTGAAGATTCGATCCCGCGCTCCCGCCGGATTGCCAGAACGGCAACGATGCACAGCAGCAGGCCTGCCAGCGCCGATTCCGCCGGAATAATCCCGAGACCGAGACTGAAAAAAGCGGAAAGCCCCATCAGCAGAAGCGCCGGAAAGCGCGGTTTTCCGCAGAACAGCGCCTGCGCATACACGGCCAAAAAAAGCTGAGCTGCCGCAAGCAGAAACAGCGTTACGGCTTGCGCCTCCTCAAAATGGGTCACATAAGTCGGGAGCTCCGTTTTGTAATATGCGTTCGCAAGCGTGATAAAAGAGTTTTCCAGATAGATAAAACCGTAGCCGACCTCCTCCAGCTTCGTCAGCACGAACGCACTCACTCCGATTACATAGCACCCGAGCAGAACGAGTCTTCCGGCGCCGCGGATCAGGTACATGCCCGCCCATACCGCCGAAAAAAACAGCAGCCCGGAATAAAGCATTCCTTCCGTCTCCATATCAAGCGTGGTGACTATACAGCGAATTGTCATAATGATCGACAGCCCGAGCAGAGCGGTCTGTCCGAGCGCCCTGCCCGCCATGCGTGTCCGGCTCTCCGGCCCGCTGCCTGCAGCCTCCATCCGGATTCCGTCCGTCTGCCTTTTTCTCCGTACCATGCCGCCCTCCCTTCTGCGTATTCCGCTTCTGCGCCGCCGCAAGCAGGCCGATCGTTTTCCTGTCCGCCTCTACCCGCCCTTATGCGTGCCTTTTCTTCTGCACCGCCTGCTCTGTTTATGTTTCCAGCTGGTATGCCACCCGAGCCAGCCCCTGCTGCAGCGCATCCGGCGAAAGATTGTACAGCTTCGCCCCCGCCGTCGGCAGCCCGATCTCCCCGGCCGAGAGATGCCCGCCGAAGCAGATCAGGCTCAGCCACGCCGATTTTCTGCTTTCCAGCAGCAGCTGCGCCGCCGCGAGCGGATTTTTCTCCGCCGTCACATAAAAAATGTTGGTGTACTGCTCCCGTGCATACTCGGAAAAATACAAAGCTGCCGCATGATCGCCGCTCCCGCCCTCCGGTCTGCTTTTTTTGGCTCTGCCGTCCTTTTCGAAAAGAGCGTTTTGTGTCCGGCGTTCTTTTCGCCCGCGGCTCCCGGTGCGCAGCGTCTTTTTCCACGCTTTCCCTATGCTTTCCTTCCTGCGGGCGCACGATCCCCTCCGGCCGCTTTGCAGCATCCGGCCCGCCGCCTCGTAAAATTCCTCGATCCCGCTTACCTCCAGCCGCTCCGTCTTCCCGGAGCTTCCATCGCGCCACGCGAGCAGATGGAACTGCCCGTCCTCCGTAAGCCGCATGGACAGGCTCAGCACGGTCTCCCTCACGGCATCCCGCAGACACAGCTCGTCCCGGTTCTGCGCTTCGTTCCCGAAATCGGCCAGCAGCAGCACTGACCGGTCAACCGGAAGCCCGAATTCCTTCACCATCAGCTGATCTGTCCTGGCACTCGTCTTCCAGTGAATCCGGTTCAGCCGATCCCCCTCCCGGTATTCCCTGATAGCAAAAAGTTCGGAGGGATCATCCCCGCACGCTGCGGCGGAATACTCGTCGCTCTCAACCAGCACGTAGGGGTTGGCACGCACCGGCGATGCGTCAAGCTCATACAGTCGCGGCATCACGATAACCTCCGCCGCCTCCTGCTGCAACTTTCGCTCCTGGCGTCCCGGTCTTCTGACGGAAAAAAGGCCGAGCAGGTCAAAAACCCTGGCGCTCTGCAGAACGAACTCCAGGCAGGCGCTGTACTCAGAGCTGAATTCGAACGAATATCTGCGCTCCCCCCGCACCGGAACAATCATAAGCTTTTTCCGCTTCCATTTCTCGGACTGTATGCTCCGGTACATAAACCGGATTTTGAGTCTTCCCACCGGCAGCCGGTTGTCATTGTTCACGCAGACCTGAAGCCGGAACGGCCTGTTCTTTTCCGCAAGACGCTCCGGCAGCTCAAGCCGGACCCGAATCCGCCGCGCCTGCAGCTGCAGCAAAAGCCACAGCAGGAGCGGAAATGCCAGCATCGCATAGAATACAACCGCGGTAAACCGGAACAGATACATTTCCATCACCAGCCAGAGAAAAAACAGCATTATCATGTAAGCAAGCTTATTTATCAACATCGCAATCCCAACGCTTTCCAATGCCAGAGGACACCTACCGCTTTGCAACAAGCCTCGGTGCGCTCACCGAGGAGAGAATCTGGCCGACGGCCTCCTCCATCGTGACGCGGTTGACTCTCGCCTTCGGGCTGAGTATCATCCGGTGCGCTGTTACGGCCTCGAAAATATCAATTACATCATCCGGTATCACATAGCCCCGTCCCTTCCGGAAGGCCATCGCTTTCGCCATATTCGCGATGGAGAGAGTTCCCCGCGGGCTTACGCCGAGCGCCAGAGCCGAATTTTCCCGCGTCTTCTGCACCAGCCGCGCAATATAATCGTAGACGGCGTCATGGATATAGACCATCTCCACGACCTGCTGCATGCCGATCAGTTCCTGCCTCGTCACGGCCTGCCTCACCTGATCGAGCGGATTCCCCTCATGCCTGTCCTTCAGAAGCGCAATCTCGCTCGCAACATCCGGATAACCCATGGACAGACGCACCATAAACCGATCCATCTGGGATTCCGGCAGCAGCTGCGTGCCGACCGAACCGATCGGGTTCTGCGTAGCGATTACGATAAACGGCTTCGGCAGCTCCCTGGTCACACCGTCCACCGTCACCCGCCCCTCTTCCATCACCTCCAGCAGCGCCGACTGCGTTTTGGATGAGGTGCGGTTGATCTCATCTGCAAGGAAAAGGTTGCAGAGCACACAGCCGGGCCGGTACTGGCTTGTGCCGTCGCCCGTGTACATCTGGAAGCCGATGACGTCGCTCGGAAGCACGTCCGGCGTAAACTGCATTCTGCGGTAATCCAGCTGCAGCACCCGGGACAGCGCAAGGGCAAGCGTGGTCTTTCCCACGCCCGGGATATCCTCGATCAGCACATGCCCCTTCGCCAGGATCGCGATGAGAACCTTCTCGATAATTTCATCCTTTCCGACAATTACTTTTTTTATTTCCCTTACGGCCTGATCCAGGCCGGAATTATTTATATCCATAAGAAAAAATCAGCCTCCGAAACAAAATTTCTGATTCTGCAAGCGAAACGCAGCCGCTTCCAACATGTAAAAAACACTCCGGCAGGAAGCCTGCCGGAGTGTTCGATTTGCAGATTTGCCAAAAATATTGTACCGTTTGATGCTTTCCGTGTCAAGGCACTTGTCGGATTTTTGCCGGCTGCCGCCCTGACCTCCCGTCTTTAAAACACGGGATGCCGCCTGCGCTCACTGCTCCTTCTGGTTTTCCTCAAAGAGGATTTCATCCGGATAGACCAGCCCCAGCACCTTTCTCGCCATTTCCTCGATGAATTTTTTAGTACTGGTATAGTCCTTTCGGATGTCAAGCTTTTCGGAGCGATCCTTCTGCTCCGCAATCAGGGTCTGCAGCTCCCGCTGTCTCTCCAGCTTTTCGTTCCTGTCCCTCCGCAGTCCCGCGGTGCCGTACAGTACAAAAGCGCAGAGCACGGCGGTCAGAAGCACCAGCAGACCGAAGCCCGTCATCTTTCTCTCTTTTTTCTTTT
Organism: uncultured Lachnospiraceae bacterium; assembly: GCA_910587085.1. GTDB lineage: Bacteria > Bacillota > Clostridia > Lachnospirales > Lachnospiraceae > RGIG4057. The sequence continues at coordinate 5,289 of CAJUMC010000060.1, forward strand.
TCCTTGCCATGCCTGTTCTTCCGCCTTTACTTCCGCTTTCTTAGGGGTCTTCTCCGCCGGATATGTCCCTCACGAGCCATTTCCGCTGCGCTTCACACGCTCTCTTTCCTGCGGCTCTGCCTGCCCTGCGGCTTCCTTCGCTTTTTTCCGCCGGTTCCTCCGATCCCTTTTCTCTTCCCGGCGGCTGCGCGCACGCGCTTTTTTCTCCGCGGCCTGCCTCTGTCCGACGGCCCGGCGCTGTTCTGCCTGGCTGCGCCTCTTCTCCCTGCGCTCTATTTTACTCTGCCTGCGCCGAATCTGCAATTCCTTCTTCTTTTTTCTTACAGGTTCCCATTTCTTAAAACACCATTTTCTGAGCTTTTCCGCTCTCCTCTGCGCGCCGAGCACCAGGCGATCCTTTGCCGCCAGGCGGTAAGCAATCATTCCCGCCAGCATGCCGAGCACGGAATACCCCCGTATCACGCCACTGTTTTTTTCATGGATCATGGAAAAAACAAGCACCGACGCACACCCCCAGTAAAGCAGGTCAAACAGCTTTTCCAGCACCCAGCTCTGCCGGAAAAAAGCTCTGATCACCAGCAGGATATCATAGCCGGCAAAGCTAAGCGCCCCGGCCAGCACAGAAAACAGCAGCAGCTCCAGCTCCGGAATAACAGCTTCATTCATATACGCCCATCCCCGTTTCCGCCGTCCGCTAGCGCAGCAGCCGCGCGAGGAAGGATTCCCCGTTTTTGCTGCCTTTTTTGTCCGTATATACAAAGCTGTCCACTCTTCCGCTGATATCAATTTCGCCTTTTTCCAGCGTCAGCCTGCCGATATGAAGCCCGCTGCCGCGGATCAGCAGAACTCCGAGTTCCGTCTCCAGAATAATTTCCTGTTCGTCGAAGGAACGGACGTCCTGCACACCGCTCAGATTCGCTTCCCTGCGGTCCGACATATAAAAGGTATGATGCGCGCTCTTTTTTTCCTCCATCAGCACTCTCCCCCTGCGTAAAGCATAGGACCGGTCGCCGGCCCCTCTCCTCTATCCTATGCTCTGCCGCCCCGGGATATGCAGGAAGAAACGCCGAATCAGAGATAACGGTACAGCTCGCCCGCCTCGTCCTTCTTCGCCGTTTCCGCCACGCTCAGCACTTCCACCTTCACGGCCTTGCCGCCAAAGCCGATCTCAATAATATCGCCCACCTTGACATTCGCGGACGCCTTCGCCGGCCTGTCGTTGATCGTCACGCGGCCGGCGTCGCACGCGTCATTTGCAACGGTTCTGCGCTTTATCAGCCGCGAAACCTTTAAAAATTTATCCAAACGCATTTCATCCTCCTGATTGTTTATAAGATATAAATATACAGAATAAATATTTATCTTTTTTCCGGCCGTTCCCGCCTTCCTTAATACCGGACAGGATTCCTGCCGAACCGATAATTCATCCGAGGAGCAAAAAGAGAAGGTCTCTGAAAGAAGGCTGTACTTATGAAAGAAGGCTGCTTTGAAGCTTCCTTCAAAACAGCCGCCGCGTACGATATCTTATTTGTTGACTACATCCTTCAGCGCTTTGCCGGCCTTAAACTTCGGCGCCTTGGATGCCGGAATCTTGATCGCCTTCTTGGTCTGAGGATTTCTGCCGGTTCTCGCCGGTCTCTCGGAAACCTCGAACGTGCCGAAGCCAACCAGCTGAACCTTCTCGCCCTTTACAAGCTCCTCGGTAACGACGTCGATAAATGCCTTTAATGCCTTCTCCGTATCCTTCTTGGAAAGCTCGGCCTTCTCTGCGATTGCGACAACTAATTCTGCCTTGTTCATAATTATTTTCTTCCTCCTCTGGAATAGTGTTAAAATCAGGGGTTAGAACCGATTTTACCTACAAATCTATTTATAAACTGTGAGAGGCCATTTGTCAAGGAATTTTGATGAATTCTTAAGAAATTTTGAAGATTTTCCGACCTGATGTTCGATTCAAGGAAATATTTTCCAATCACCTGCAGATTTTATGCCGCCGACCGGATATCCGGCTTGCGGCTTAGGCCCTGGACGGACACTCTTTTGTTTCTATTTTCTCGACTTTTCACCGCCGGCGCATAACGCCCCCCTCTTTCTCACATACTAGCCCAAGCGCTGCAGGCATCCGAAAAACCGAACTGATATTCGGGAAACATTTCATTTCCGGTTCCCCTTCCGGAAAATGCCGTGCAGCAGGAAAAAAATACAGCATCGAAAAAATAAAAACTGTTCAGGAGGAAGAAAACAGATATGGAAGAAAAGCAGCAAAACAGGCGGCGGAAGCGGAATCGCCGGAACCGTCCGAACAGCCGGTACAGCGGCGCCGATCCGCGGCCGAACAGCGAAGACCCTTCCGCTTCATCCTCCAGCCCTGCCGCCGGCGGGAAGGAAATGATCCGGCACGGCCTGCAATTTGCCGCGGCCTCCCTGATCGTTTTCCTGCTGTTCCGCTTTCTTCTCACGCTTGTCATGCCCTTCTGCATCGCCGCTCTGCTCGCGGTGCTGCTGTATCCGGCCGTGCGGCTGCTGCACCGCCGGCTGCACCTCCCCGTACTCGCCGGAGGCGCTCTGGTGCTGACCACCTTCTTCTCCGCACTTTTGATCGGAGCCTTTTATCTGGGACGTGCGCTGATCAACCAGCTGGTTGCCTTCTTTCAGAATTTCGCCGTATATCAGACCTTCCTGACGGAACGCGTCGGCGGAATCTGCTCCGGCTGCGACCGCATCTTCCGCCTGGAGCACGGCACGGTCATGGGAGTGGTGGAAAGCGCGATGACTGTATTTCTCGAGCGCATCCAGACGGATATCCTGCCTGCTCTGACCGCAAAAACACTGCAGTTTGCCGCCGGAACTGCGGCGATTCTCGGGGTGGTGCTGATCGTCCTCGTCTCCACTCTGATGATGATCAAGGATATGGAATATTACCGCGGCATGCTGCGCCGCCTGAAACAGACTCCCGTGTTCGGAACGGTTCTCACAAATCTGCACGGCGGCGGGGCGGCTTATCTGCGGACGCAGCTCTTTATTCTGGCTCTCGTCGCGCTGATTCTGTCGCTCGGGCTCTTTCTGCTGCGGAATCCCTACGCCCTGGTTATCGGCATCGCGATCGCCGTTTTTGACGCGTTCCCTGTGCTCGGCAGCGGCCTTATCCTCGTGCCCTGGGCAGCGGTTCATCTCTTTGCAGGGCGCTATTACCAGGCGGTTGTCCTTGCGATTCTGTACCTGATCTGCCAGGTGATCCGCGAGGTGCTTGAGCCGCGTCTTCTGAGCGGAAAGCTCGGCATACGTCCCGTCTCCGCGATGATTGCCATTTATGTCGGCCTGCGCCTTTTCGGAATCGCCGGCGTGATCCTGGGCCCTCTCGGGCTGATTTTTGTACTTGCAATCGCACCGGCGCTCGGCATAAACGGCTCCGGCCGCCAATAAATCTTTTGGTGTCTCCCGGAAACTTAATAGCCGATTCTCACGTAGCTTCGGACCCGGCTTCAGGAACGGCCCGGGCGTCGAGCGCCTTTTTCAGCATTGCAAGCTCCTCCTCCCAGATACAAAAGCTCCGATCTCCTTCCCGCACACGGGCCAGACACTCGTCCAGCGGCTGCCAGCGGACGCACTCCACCTCCGATGCCTGCAGCGTGAGCGAGGACGGCTCGAGGTCGCGGATCAGAACATAAATTCTGGCCAGCTCATGGTTGCGGAACGGACTGCCGTGAAATTCGCTCTCCGCACAGCTCAGGTGCACACCAACCTCGCACAGCTCCCCGCGGCAGATTTCAACGCCGAGCTCCTCCTTAAGCTCCCGTACCGCCGATTCCGCGCAATCCTGCCCTGCCGTGACATGCCCCGCGGACGAAATATCCCAGCAGCCGGGAAAGGAGTCTTTTCCGGCGCTGCGCTTCTGCAGCAGCACCTCCCAGCCGCACGCATCCCCGCTCCGGCGTGTAAGCCCGCTCCAGCGTGTAAGCCCGCTCCAGCGGGCTAACCATACATGCGCCGTCCGGTGAAGATCGCCCTCCCGGTGCACAAGTCCGCGCTCCTTGATTCTGCCGGTCGGCAGGCCGTTCTCGTCCACCAGCTCAAACAGCTCCAGCTCTCTGCCGTCAAGCGCCGCTCCGGTCAGCGCATCTCCTTGGTACATAAGCTTCAGCGAAAAGAATTCCTCTCTTGTGCGCAGCAGATCCAGAAACAGCTGGTCGCCCTGCCAGAGCGGAAGTTCATACACTCTCTCCTTTTTTACCCAGGCAAGCTCCCCCTCGGTGCATCCGGACAGCTGTCCCTCAAATCCGTCCGCTGTATAAAGAAACATGTATTCGCCGTCGCTGCCCTCCGGCAGAAAGCTGACGATGCCGCGCAGCCGCCAGGAGGTAAGCGTAAGTCCGCATTCTTCGCTCACCTCGCGCAAGACGCAGTCCTCCGGGCTCTCGCCGGGCTCCAGATGGCCTCCGAGACCAATCCACTTGCCCTCGTTGACATCCTGCTTTTTTCTGTTGCGGTGCAGCATCAGATATTCGCCGTTTTGCTCCAGATAACACAGCGTCGTAATGGTATGGGTATGCTTCACATTCTTCCCTCCCCCGATGCCGCTCAGCACTCGTGTCTGCCGCAGGATTTCTTTTCCGGGCAGCGGCCGAGCACGTCGCATTTCGGCTTAAAAAGATTATCTACGATCCACTTCCATTCCCCGGACCAGGCCGAGAGCTCCCGGCAGAGATCGCCGAACAGCTCCCGGTATTCCCAGTAGGCCCGCGCGCACATCCTCTGCCGGCTCATATCCACAAGATTGCGCAGATTCCGCCGGTCCACAATCTTCGTCGCCATGCCGAGCGGAAGCAGCATCGCGGAATCCTCCCGGCTGACGCCGAACTCCTCCAGCCGCTTCAGCGCCTCCCGGATGCCGTCCATTGCACGGACGTACTCTTCTTTGGCCTGTTCATTCTCTCTCACCGTCCGCGGGATAATATAATCAAAGCCGTCCTGATAATTGATGTAGCGCGTGCTGGACTGCAGCCTTGTCGGCGCTCCTCCGATATGCGTATACCATTCCCGGATCACCCTGGCGCTGTAGCCGTCCAGAACCAGCTCCACATTGACATATTCCATCGTCCGCCCGTGATCCGCGGTAATGCAGTCCATTCCTCTCCGGTAGTTTTTTTCCGAATCCTGCGTATCCCCGCCCCAGCAGACGCCCGCACGCCGTCCGATCAGTGAGATCGGCTCGCGCGTCGTCTCCGGTAAAATCGTTATTTTTCCCATTTTCCGTTTCCTGCCTTTTGTCTGTTGCTCGTGTTGTCTGTCACTCGTGTTGTTTTTCACTCGTGTTGTTTTTCACCGGCGCTTTTCCGCAGGTATTTTCTGCCGGTGCGCCCTGCCGCAAGGCTGCTCCAAAACGGCCCGGAAGCAGAAAACTGCCGGAAAGCAATTGCTTTCCGGCAGCCGGGCTTCCGGATTTTCCATATTCTGCCTTTTCATGTCAACAGCAGAATTTCTCCGTCAGCTGCCCCCGCATAGTGTGCGCCGCCCCTGCAGCCGTTATTCCGCCGGTTTCTTTTCCTGTCCGCTTTTCCCATAAAGGGACAGCTCCTCCGGCCTCATTCCGCGCCGGATGCGGTGTTTTCTGCATAACGGCGGATATTGGAAGCGTTTGCATACAGCTGCGTACAGCCGCCGGAAACAACGGCGAGCGTCGGCGCCTGCTGAATATCAAGCATACGGGCCAGCTCCGGATTCTCCTGCGCGTCCACTACAGTATAGGCGATACCTGACAGATAATTTCTGGCCTGCCGGCAGTTCGGGCAGGTCTTTGTCGTAAAAAGATAGATCCCGTCCGAGAGCCCGCCTGCATGTTCTGCAGCGCCGCCTTCCGTTTTGCCTGACAGCCCGTCCGCTCCCGGCAGCCCCGCAAGCTCCGGCATGTCCGCCAGCGTTTCCGCAATGTTGAAATCCCCCGCCGGGGAGCATTCCTCCGCCCTGCCGGCCGTCTCCGGCATAACGCGGGATTTTGCGATATCGTAGGTCTTCCGGTTTTTGTATTCCTGCGTCTTCCCGGCATTCCAGTTCTGCACCGGCCGGTAATAGCCGGTAATCCGGCTGTAAATCTCTGTCACTGCACCGCATTCCGGACATCTTGCCGCCTCGCCGCTGATATAGCCGTGTTCCCGGCAGATTGAGTAGGTCGGCGACATGGTATAGTACGGCAGCCGGTAATTCACCGCGATCGTGCGGACAAGCTTCGCTGCCGCCTGCCAGTCCGGAAGCCGCTCCCCGAGAAACGCGTGGAATACCGTTCCGGAGGTGTAGAGCGTCTGGAGCTCGTCCTGAATATCCAGCGCCTCAAAAATATCGGCGGTGTAATCAACCGGAAGATGGGAGCTGTTCGTGTAATAAGGCGCATCCCCCTGCTTCCCGGCCGTCTTGATATCCGGCCAGCGCTTTCTGTCGTGCTTTGCCAGGCGGTAACTTGTCGATTCCGCCGGTGTCGCCTCGAGATTGTACAGATCGCCGTACTGCTCCTGATAATCACTCAGGCGTTCCCGCATGTGATTCAGCACCCTTGCGGTAAATTTCTGTGTCTCCCGATCCGTCATATCCCTGCCGAGCCATCTCGCATTCAGCCCGACCTCGTTCATGCCCACGAGCCCGATTGTGGAAAAATGATTGGCAAAGGTGCCGAGATAGCGCTTTGTATACGGATAAAGCCCCTCCTCCAGCAGCTTGGTAATCACCGTGCGCTTCACGCGCAGGGAGCGGGCGGCCACATCCATCATGTGATCGAGCCTGCGGAAGAAATCGCTCTCGCCCGACGCCAGATACGCTATCCGGGGCATGTTGATGGTGACAACTCCGACGGAGCCGGTGCTCTCGCCGCTGCCGAAAAAGCCGCCTGTCTTTTTGCGCAGCTCGCGCAGGTCAAGGCGCAGCCGGCAGCACATCGAGCGCACGTCGCTCGGCTTCATATCGCTGTTGATATAATTGGAAAAATATGGAGTTCCGTACTTTGCCGTCATCGTGAACAGCAGACGGTTGTTCTCCGTGTCGGACCAGTCGAAATCCGGCGTGATGGAGTAGGTCGGGATCGGATACTGGAAACCGCGCCCGTTCGCATCCCCCTCGATCATAATCTCGATAAACGCCTTGTTTACCATATCCATCTCGGCCCTGCAGTCTTTGTATTTGAAATCGGCCTCCCTGCCGCCGATAATGCAGTTCTGCTCCGCAAGATCGTCCGGCACAGTCCAGTCGAGCGTAATGTTCGAGAACGGCGCCTGCGTCCCCCAGCGGCTCGGCGTATTCACCCCGTAGATAAAGCACTGGATGCACTGCTTGACCTCTTCGTAGGTCAGGCCGTCCGCCTTCACAAACGGTGCGAGATAAGTGTCAAAGGAGGAGAATGCCTGTGCGCCAGCCCATTCGTTCTGCATAATGCCAAGGAAATTCACCATCTGGTTGCAGAGCGTAGAGAGATGTTTTGCCGGCGCCGAGGTAATCTTGCCCGGGATGCCGCCCAGCCCCTCTTTGATGAGCTGCTTCAGAGACCAGCCCGCGCAGTACCCCGTCAGCATCGACAGGTCGTGGATGTGCAGATCGGCGTTGCGGTGAGCGTTTGCAATCTCCTCGTCATAGATTTCCGAAAGCCAGTAATTCGCGGTGATCGAACCGGAATTGTGCAGGATCAGGCCGCCGACCGAATAGGTGACGGTAGAATTCTCCTTGACGCGCCAGTCCTCCTCGCGCACATAACTGTCCACGATATCCTTGTAATCCAGGATGGTCGATTTCATATTGCGGATCTTCTCCCGGTTTTTGCGATAGAGAATATATGCCTTCGCGACGTCTGTGTAGCCGGACTGCTCCAGCGTGTGCTCCACACTGTCCTGAATATCCTCCACGCTGACCGCGCCGTCCTGCACCTTCCCCTGGAAATCTGCGGTGACGCGCAGCGTCAGCAGATTGATAATGTCCTCGTTGTAAAGCTTCTTCGTCGCGTTAAATGCCTTTGAAATCGCCGCGTTGATCTTTTTCAGATTGAATTCGGCGATCTCGCCGTCCCGTTTTACCACCTGAATCATTGCATTCCTTCCCTTCCTCAGTATTGGCAGAAATTTCCAGATCTGAAAATTCTCTGCCCTGCAGGTATTTCCTGCTTTGGGGTGTTTCCTGCCTGCGGGCACCCTTTGCCCTGGAACGTTTTCTGCCCTGCAGATATTCCTGCAAAGCAGGAATATCTGCAGGCATCCCTCTGCGTTGCAGGCATCCTCCTGGTCGCAGGAATCCCCCGCAGCTGCCCCCGCCGCATTAGAAACGGACTCCGCAGAGCGTGCATCCTCTATGAAGTCCGTCTGATTTCATTATAGCAGATTATACCAGTCCCGTCAAGAAAAATACCAGATATATTTTATCCTGTTTGATATGTACACAAGATATTGTGCTCCTACTACTGCTGTCGAATCCGTACAGCCCCGGGTTTATGCGGCTTTTCCGCCTATCCGGCGCCCCAAATCTGAAACGGCATGGCCCATAGACCATGCCGTTTTTTACAAGTCATTTCCAGTTTATTACAATGCACAGAAAACTTCCTTCGGCACATATGCCTTCACATAGATCCCGTCCTCGCGGTACTCCTCCTCAAGCAGCTGGCCGAATTTGCGTATCTTCTGGATTTTGCCGGCTTCCTGGTAGCCGAACACCTTTTCAATAAGGATTTTTCGCTCCGCCAGCAGCTCTTCGATCACGGAAAGAAGCTCCTGTACGCCCTCCCCGGTTTTTGCCGACAGCTTCACCGTCCGCTCCGCCTTCAGATCCTTGATTGTTCTTCCGCCCGGAATCCGATCCTGCTTGTTGAATACGGTAATAACCGGCTTATCCAGGATTTCCAGCCGGCGCAGCGTCTCATAGACGACATGGATCTGCTTTTCCGCATCGTCGTTTGAGGCATCCACGACATGCAGTATCATATCGGAATATTTCGCCTCCTCCAGCGTCGAGCGGAACGCGTCGACCAGATGATGCGGCAGCTTGCGGATAAAGCCGACCGTGTCGGTCAGCAGAATCTCCTCTCCGCTCGCCAGCTTCAAGTTCCGCGTCGTCGGGTCGAGCGTCGCAAACAGCATATCCTCCGAGAGCACGCCTGCCTGCGTCAGATAATTGAGCAGCGTAGACTTGCCGGCGTTTGTGTAGCCCACAATGGCAAAAACCGGCGTCGGGCTCTTGCTGCGCAGGTTTCTGGCCACCTCCCGGTTTTTCTTTACCTCGGCAAGCTCCCGGCCGAGCTGCGCAATGCGGCTGCGGATCAGACGGCGGTCCGTCTCCAGCCTGCTCTCGCCCGGCCCCCTCGTTCCGATGCCGCCTCCGAGCCTGGAGAGGGCGCCGTGCATTCCGATCAGCCTTGTCTGCCGGTACTTCAGCTGCGCGAGCTCCACCTGGATCTTTCCCTCCCGCGTGACCGCATGCTGCGCGAAAATATCCAGGATCAGCATCGTCCGATCCATCACCTTGCAGTCAAGATAATTCTCCAGATTTTTCATCTGCGCCGGGGAGAGCTCATCGTCGCAGATTATGCCGTCAGCCTCCAGCTCTCTGATACGAGCCGCCACCTCCTCCATTTTTCCCTTCCCGATATAGGTGCCCGGATGCACGCTCTCCCGGTTCTGGACAATGATATCCAGCGTTTCCGCTCCCGCCGTTTTCGCCAGCTCCCGCAGCTCCTCAAGCGATTCCGCCGTATCGTCCTGTTCTGACATCTGCACGCCGACCAGAATAACGCGCTCCGCATCCTTTTTTATTTCGTAAAGCTCCGCCATAAACCCTCCTGTTCTGCTTCTTTCCGCCCCGGTGCTACCGCTTTTCTGCTCCGTCGGCCAGACGAGACAGGAATTCATGCTCCCGCACCGCGGCTTCGTGCTCCGCATCCCCCTCCGCAGCCCATTCCTTCAGGTAGTCCGCCATAGCCTTTTTCGCCTCGCTCCAGAGGCTCTGCTGTTCCAGCAGCGCAATATGCAGCCGGTCTCTTCTGCGCTCCTGCTCCCCTTCCGTCTCCGAAAGCCGGCCGTAATACCGGACGGCCTCCTCCGTGCGGTTAAGCTTAAGCATGCATACCGCGAGCCGGTAACAGACCTCATTATCTGCGGCCCCGGCCTTATCCAGCTCCTCCAGATAGGGAACTGCCCCGGAATAATCCCCCTCTGTCATCCGCAGCTGGGCCAGATAATAGCCTGCCTCAACGGAACCGTTTTCATGCAGAGAGGAAAACAGCACATCGGCCGTTTCAAAAGCCCCCACGGCAAATGCTGCAACCGCGCCGGAAAACGCCTCCTCCCCGTTTTCCGGCGTCACGGCAGACAGCCCCTGCGCCGCCTGCACTGCCTCCTCCTTCCGTCCGAGATTCTGCAGAGCGCACAGCTTGCCGAGCAGCGTGCTCATCCGTCCGTCCCCCGCGGACAAAGCCAGATCAAATTCCGCAAGCGCCTTTTCGTGCTGTTCCTGCCCCATATAGATATCGGCCCTCAGCCGGTACAGCTCCGGCGACCCGCCGAATTCCTCCAGCAGGCTGGTGCAGAGCGCAAGCGCCTCAAAAAGCGCTCCACGCTCCCGGAAATCCGCAAGCAGCTGTGCATTTGTCATCGCGATGTATGCGCGTATGTCCTCGTCATATTCCGGGAGCTGCTCGATGCTCAGCGCCGCATGAAAGCAGGCAAGCGCCTTCTCTGCCTGCCCCGCCCGGTAAAGGGCAATTCCGGCACCGCGGTACGCCTTTTTATTATTTTCCTGAACGGAAGAAAAATCCTTGTCCAGAACAATCTGCTCAAACTCCTCCGCCGCCTTCTCAAAACTGCCGAGCGCCAGCAGAGCATAGCCGTAATACAGGTGATATTCCGCTTTATCCCCGTTTTTCTCCAACGCCGCAGAAAAATGCTCCGCGGCTCTTTTATAATTCCGCGCTTCGTACGCCTCAACGCCGAGCCCGTATTCCCGTTCCCCGGAAACCGCCGTGCAGGCGCACAGCCCCGGAAGCCCGGCGGCAAGCAGTACGAAAGCGCATAGCTTCCCCGCCGTTCTCATAATTTTTATCCACCGTATTCCATCATTCGAAATAGTTCCCGCAAGCGCTGTCCGTGCTGTACGGACACCAGGTATCCCCGGACGCCTACGGAAGATTTGCATAGACATCTGCAATAAAAGCTGCTTTTTCCGGAAAATTTGCTTTTAAAAACATCAGATACTGCAGTGAGCTTCCTTCATAATTCTGAACATCTCCCAGCATGCTGACCTCGTAGCAGTTCCGAATTACATTGATAATGCAGTTCTCCGTGTGATCCTCCCTGCAGTCCTTGCACTCCTTCAGAATATGGGCGATGGCCTTTCCCAGCTTCGCCTCGTCAAACACCTTGAAATCCATGGTCGGAATGCGATCCGTACCGTCCGGAACCTCCTTCCGAGGCGCCTTTGTGTAGTTTTCGATGCACTCCTTCGCAAAACCTATGGTACAAGCAGCATTCTGGCACTTGCCGCACAGTGCTTCCCCTCTGCAGCAATCTTCCAGATCTTCCCATATCAGCTCCGCATTCAATCCCTTCTTATGTACGTCTTCCATAACCGTGCCTCCTTTTACACTTTTTGTTCCATCCTTTCGTGAAGCACAGTATAGCATATTGCCGGCCGGTTTTCCAGATGAAATTATTTTTAACGGGCGTTTGCTCATCCTTTCTCCCGCGGCTGTCCGCCCCTTTGCATGCTCCGCAGCAGAAGGAGGGAGAGAACCAGCACCAGCGGGAAAATACATCCTGCCAGCATTCCTTTTTTCAGATCGTTGCCCGCGCTCTGCGTGATATTGCCGATCAGCCCCGGCCCGAAGGCCCCGCCCAGATCCCCGGCCATGGCGAGCAGGGCAAACATGGCGGTTCCGCCGGGAAGCCGCCCCGAACATACGCTGATCGTTCCGGGCCACATAATGCCGACGGAAAAGCCGCACATAATACAGCCGATCAGGCCGAGAACAGAACTGTCCGATACGGCCGCCGATATATAACAGATCAGGCACAGACAACCCGAGCCGATCATAAATTTCATCAGATCCAGCCTGCTGCCGTATTTTCCGAAAATCACGCGGCTGATCCCCATTGTTACCGCAAACATACAGGGCCCAGCCAGATCTCCCAGCGCCTTGGACAGGCCCAGCGCCGATTCCGTATAGGCCGACGCCCACTGGGCCATGGACAGCTCGGAAGCCCCCGCACATACCATAAGAACAATGGAAATCCAGAATAACGGAATCCGGAACAGGCCGCTGATTTTCATGCTCCCGTCATTGTCCGCGGCGTGTTCTATCGGGCAGGTTGCAAAATTATAAATATTGTACAGCGGAATAACCGCCCATATACAGGCAAGCCATTTCCAGCTGTCAATGCCGAAAACGGCAAAAAAGAGAGTGGATAAAAGGATAACCCCCACCGAACCCCAGCAATAGAAGGAGTGCAGCAGGCTCATGGCCGCTTCCTTGTGTTCGGAGGGACAGGCCTCCACAATAGGACTGCCCAGTACCTCGATCAGTCCGCTTCCGACTGCGTAGATGACGACGCTCACCATAATGCCGGTCAAAGGATTTTGGAAAAGTCCCGGCAGAAAGGCCAGGCCGATCAGCCCGGCCGCCGAGCATAATTCCGAAGCTACAACGCACTTCCGGTAGCCGATCCGATCCGCAAAATACGAGCATAATACATCCACGATCAGCTGAGTCAGAAAAAATACCGTGGAAATAAGGGCTATTTTCCCCAGCGGGATATTGTACTCCGTATGAAATTTCAAAAAGAGCAGCGGCGCAAAATTTGCGGCGATTGCCTGCGTAATAAAGCCCAGATAGCAGGCTGTGAGTGTTTTTCTGTACTTCACCATCATATTGACTTCCATTCCTTTCCCTGTTGCGATGAATTGCATTATATAATATTGAATTGCAGATATCAAGACAGTATTTTGCAGTATAATTACACAATATCGCAGGAGGTTCTTTGGCAATGGTATAATACGAGATAAAATCTCAGATTTTCCAGTGTATCACAAGCTTGATGCCGGCAGCTTTCCCTGTTTCTGCCGCTGCGCGTTCCATACATCACGGCCTGATGCAGTATTATATATCACAGACCTTATAACAAAAATATGTTCCCGGAGCAATATTATCATCGTCATAATATAGCAAACCCAGTTTACGAAACCGAAACGTCTGTTTATAATCACTCTTTCTCAATTCATCATAAGCCTTTTGATATGATTCATAGTCTGCGCCGCCAATAGCAAACGTCATATGAAAAATATAGTCATTATCATGTTCTGCCGGACACGATCCAAATGTTTTAAATAATTCTTCGTTTAACTTTTTCTGTGCATCTGCAAGCTGCGGCGTTTCTTTTACCCGCAGGCTCATACACCCGGATTCGGCTCCGCCTAATGCATTGGACGGGAATATATCCATATCCACAAATTCAATATCAAACGGACACAGCTCCTTTGCAAACCGATCAAAGAATGCTTCCATAGCCTCTAATCCGGGAACCGCAAAAGGCTGCTTTAAGGAAACATGCTGCGGCAGTCTTGCCATTTCAAACCCCATTCTTCCATATCTGTGTGCTTCCAGCATCAATTTTCTGCCATAATTCTCTGCATCGTTATCTGCAATTAAAACTATGGTTGCTTTCATTCTATCTCACCTCTCCTTATTAGATTGACTGCTTGTTCAAGACTCATTTCTCCCATGTCCTGTTGATCCGGCTCTGCGTCTCTTTGTCTTACGGATACAGACATATGGTTTTTCTCGTTTTCACCCACGATAATCATATACGGCACCTTGTCCATGCGCGCTTCACGGATCTTATATCCAAGTTTCTCACTTCTGGCATCCAATTCTACCCGGATATCATATTCCTCCAGAGCCTCCTCAACTTTCTCGGCATAATCATTATATTTGACTGAAACCGGAAGAACCTTAACCTGTACAGGTGCAATCCACGCAGGAAATTTTCCTGCATAATGTTCTAATAAAATACCTATAAAACGTTCGATCGAGCCAAATACAACTCTATGCAGCATAATCGGGCGATGTTTCTCTCCATCCGCTCCAATATAGTCAATATCAAATCTTTGCGGAAGCTGGAAATCAAGCTGAATCGTTCCGCATTGCCACGTTCTGCCTATGGAATCTTTTCCTAATTCTCCCATTCGCAGGGGAAGCTCCTTATATGACCTCGGTTCCAGTTTATACACCAGCATTCCCCCCGGACAGCTCATTGGCTTGATTGCATAATCATCCTCCTCAACCTTAAGAGAGTACATGGCATCTCTATAAAAATCCCAATGACCGGATGTTTCCCAAAGACTTCTTTCCAGCATAATGGGCGTAGAAACTTCAACATATCTTTCTCTGCGATGGATTTTCCTCCAATAATCAATCAGCAGATTCTTTAATATCATTCCCTTTGGCAGGAATACCGGTAATCCTGGGCCTTCCTCAAAAATCGTAAATATTCCAAGCTCCTTTCCCAGTTTTCTGTGATCTCTTGCTTTCGCTTCTTCAATCACATGCAGATATTCATCCAGCTGTGCCGCTTTTGGAAAGGATATACCATAGATTCTCGTAAGCATTTGATTTTTTTCGCTGCCCCTCCAATAGGCTCCCGCCACTGACAATAGCTTGACTGCTTTAATCTGACACACATTGCAAATATGCGGTCCCGCACAAAACTCCTCATATTCTCCCTGCTTATAGAAGCTGATTTGCTCGGTATCTTCCAGTTCCTGAATCAGTTCGATTTTGTACTTTTCGCCTGCATTCTCCATAAAGCGGAGAGCTTCTTCTTTTGACTTTCCATAGACCTGCAAGGACACGGTAAACGCACGATTTTATGTCTATCCGCCAAAGAAAAAATCTGATATATT
>CAJUMC010000061.1 GCA_910587085.1 uncultured Lachnospiraceae bacterium
AATATATCAGATTTTTTCTTTGGCGGATAGACATAAAATCGTGCGTTTACCGTGATATCCGAAAACTTTTGCCGTCGATCTTGCAGGGGCGGACGGAATCGCTTCGGCCGCTTCTCTTGATCTTGTCGCAGGAAACAGTCTCGCAGACGACAATATTCTCGGTCAGCAGGAGGCTGTGACGCTTCAGTCCTCCCGGATAGAAGGGGCAGGCAGCCGTTTTAACTATACCGCGCCGATGTATTCCGTCAGCGTGCTCCGGCTGCAGAAACAGAATTAAATGCAGGGGCTTCCGCGGTGCCCGGCATCCGGCATCCTGTCGGAACGCGTGCGGCTCTCTGCCGTACACGCGCCGCGGAATGAAGCACGCACGATTTTATGCTGCCAGATCTTTGTTTACATACTTCAGCCACCCGGCCGACGTCACCGCCGCAGCCAGAACAACCCCGGCTATAATCAGTCCGATGTCAGGCCCGTCCCCCGCAATAATCTCACTCGCTTCCGCGTACGCATAGGGAGTGAGCCATTGCAGAAATTCCATTTTGCTGCTGAGGTTGCACAAAAGATTCATGCAGTACAGCGCCAGGGCAAGCCCGAGCCCGGCCCCGGCGCTTCCTCTGCGAAGAAAGGCTGATATGCCGAAACAGATAAAGGAGATCTCAAGCATCAGCAGCAGATAGGCGGCATGCAGCAGAAAGAATTGCTTTCCGGAAAACTGCTCCCCCACCGCTGCGGCGGCGATCAGGACGACTGCAACCATCACCGCGTTCATCGTGATAATCTGAGTCAAAACGGCGAGCAGCTTCTGCACGAGTACCGATGCGCGGCTGACCGGATGCGTAAAAAGAAATTCCGCCGTCCGGTCCTTCTCCTCCTTCGACAGCACTGTAATTCCGGTCAGCGCTGCAAAAAAGCCCCCGCCGATTCCAAGCACATTTCCGCATTCGATGCCGTAAAAGCCCATAAATTCCCCGAAATTAAGCTTGTCCATACCAAAAGCAGCCGTAAAGCCGCCCATATTGGCAAAAATACTGCTCACACCTTCCATTTCGTCCTTCATTTCCGGAAACAGCGCCACGCAGACCACCATCATCAGCGCGACTGCGCCCGTCCATATTCCCCAGCTTTGCAGCGACTGCCGAAGCTCCTTCTTATATACTGCCATGAAACGTTTGCCCCCTTCCTTTCCATACCATACGTACTCTTCTCCCCAGCCACACATCATCCATTCTCTTTTCCGTCCGGCTGCTTCTGCGTTTCTTTGTTCTCATAATAGTGCAGAAAAATCTCATCAAGCGATGGTTCCACAATCGTCATATCTGTGATCGGCAGTGACGCTGCGGCAGCAAGCAGCTCCCGGATATTTCCGCTGTACAAAAAGCTTATACTGTCCGCCGCTGCTCCGGTTGATTTTGCATGGCAGGCAAGCTGCGGCGGCAGCGAAGTTACACCGTGCAGCGTCACTCTGCGGGCACCGGTTTTCGAAAGGTTTTCCACACTGTCCTGCGCGATCAGTCTTCCCTCCCGGATAATGGCTGCCCGCGAACAATTCCGCTGTATTTCAGACAGAACATGGGATGAAAGAAAAATGGTTGCTCCTTGCTCGTGCCTCTCCTTCAGCAGATCAAAAAATTCCTTCTGCATCAGCGGATCCAAGCCGCTCGTCGGCTCGTCAAGAATATACAGCCTCGGACGGTGCTGCATCGCGCAGACAATGGAAACCTTTTTGCGGTTTCCAAGGGATAATTCCTCCACCCGTTTCGCGGTATCCAGAGCCAGTCTGTCGCAGAGTGCACGCGCCTCCCCGCCGCATTCCCGTTTTCTCAGACCGGCGGACAGCGCAAGAATATCCCGCACGCGCATGCCGCTGTAAAAGGCGGCTTCCGACGGCATATAACCGACCTCAGCCAGAATTTCCTGCTTTTTCTGCCGGATATCCTTACCGAAAATTTCCGCACGCCCTGAGCCGGGCCGGATCAGCCCGAGCAGCGCGCGGATGGTCGTGGATTTCCCAGCGCCGTTCGGCCCGATAAACCCGAAAAAATCCCCCTCCTTTACCGCGAGATTGACATCCGTAATCCCCCTCGCCTTTCCGTAATATTTTGTCAGAGAAGCCGTTCGAATCGCATCCATATCTTCACTCCTTTTTTACTGTCTTTTCGTCCGCTGTTTTTATGTACTTCATCGCGCCCTTCCGAAATATCTTCCGGAGATACCCCTTCAATGCCGGATGCATTCCCTTCACACCATACCAGATTCCATTCCGGCGCAGCGGTTGAGATAGAGTCTGGAAAGCGCTCCCCCGCACCCCGACCCATCATGTCAATAGCTTTTCTTCAAAATTATAACCTTATTTACCGTTTTTGAGAAGCCCCGCAGAAGGAAAAAGACCGGGGTATATCCGCACTGATATGCTGTGAACATACTCCGGTCCCTCATTTTTCAAATATTATTTCATTGTATTATTACATTATTTCACTGTCCCATTGCTGCGCTCCGCGGTTTTCCTTCCTTTTACACAGGGAAAGCGCCGCAATCACTGCGCTGCCGGCGAACGTTCGATACCCTCCCCTGCGGGATTGCTGCCGAAGAAGCACGGTTACTGCCGGTTATAGTAGTCGATTCCCTTATCCGGCCGGAAGTATGTACGGATGTAGCCGTCCGTCGAAACCACCACAAACTCATTGGTCTCTTCCAGATAGTAAATATCATCCCCATCCTCTGCTTCCAGCTTATGCAGCGCGTCCGGCGACTGAATCACGCGGTTCGCTCCCGCGAGATATTCCTCCGCCGTGCTGTAGTCGAACTCTCCGCCGTGCTTTTCAAAATGCTGCTCCAGATACGAATCCCGCCGGAAAGTATACAGAATCTCAACTTCATTCTGATCTCCGTCCGCCGTATCCTGCGCGGTGTCCGTAATTTCCGGTGTTGGGGTGTTCTCCGGCACCGGGGTGCTTTCCGGCGTCGGCGTGCTTTCCGGAACCGGGGTGTTTTCCGGCACTGGGGTGCTTTCCGGAATCGGGGTGCTCTCCGGCACCGGCGTGTTTTCCGGCACTGGGGTGCTTTCCGGAACCGGGGTGTTCTCCGGCGTCGGCGTATCTTCCGGTATCGGGGTATTTTCCGGCGTCGGCGTGCTTTCCGGCGTCGCTTCCGGTGTCAGCATGCCTTCCGGTGTCGGTATTCCGGTTGATGGTGTAATGCTGTTGCTGGTCATATCCGCCGGCTGATCTGTATTTCCGCCCAGATATTTTCCAGCAACAAACAGTATCAGCAGAAGCAGCGCGCCGAAAAGTGCCCTTGTCCATTTCTTCTGTCCTGCCATACTGCTCTGACCACCAGTGCTGCCGCTGCCCCGGCCAGTGTTCGTCACCGTACTGCCCGAAGCTGCTCTGCCCGTTTCTCCGGTCCGTGGACTGCTCCCGCTGGTATTGTTTCTGCTCTCCGATTTACCGGAGTTACCAGTACTGCCGCTTTTACTCTCACCGCCTGCGGAACCGTCACTTCCGTTTCCGGCCGCATCGCCGGAAGAACTCCCGCCGGTACTGCCCGCGCCTGCCGAAAAACTATTATGGTTTTTCTGATCTCTGTCTGAAAGATCGCTTCCGCTTCCGACCGTGTTATCTGAAAAACCGCCGCTTCCTGCCCGTCCGCCTGAAAAACGGCTGCCGCTGCTGCCTGAAAGACTGCTGCCGGCCGTACTGTCCGCAAAGCTGGCATCACGGTTCCTGCCTGCGCTGTCAGCTGTATCTGTACCGGCATTTTTGCTTTCTTTGTTCATGCTGCCGTCTTCACCGGTTCCGGCTGATCCCGGGTCGTTTTTCGTACCGGCGCCATATCGGGTGCCTGTTCCGTACGAACGGCCGCCGTAGGATGAGCCCGACATCCGTTTCCGGACCTTATTTTCATCCCGGCATGATTTACAGCGCTTCGGTAACTCCAGTCCCTTATTCCTGTAAAAATCAATTTCTGATTCGGTCAGTTCAAATTCCTTTTCACATTGCTTACACTTTAATATCAATACATAATCCTCCTGTCAATTTCATATGAAATTCCGTCTTCCCTTAACTTTTGTTACTTCCAATTTCCCCCATTTTTTTAGATTCCTGATTCCTTGCCTCTGCCGAACAGTGTATGACAATATCTTCCTATTTTTTGTTGAGCTTCTTCCTGCAGATATCCTGAATACAGCATTTATCACAGTAAGGACTTGTCCGGGCTGTACAGACTGCTCTGCCGTGATCCACAAGCCGATGGCAGAACGAGTTCCCCTCCTCCGGCGGAATCAGCTCCCACAGAGCCATTTCAACCTTTTTCGGCTCAGTAATACCATCCACCAGCCCCATACGGTTGGTCAGGCGGATGCAGTGCGTATCCGTTACAATCGCCGGCTTCCCGAACACATCCCCCATAATCAGATTTGCACTTTTGCGCCCGACACCGGGCAGTGCGAGAAGCGCGTCAAAATCCTCCGGCACCTTACCGCCGTACCGGTCACGCAGCACCTTCATGCAGGCGCTGATATCCCGTGCTTTGCTGCGGCCCAGGCCGCACGGCCGCACAAGTTCCTCTATTTCCTCCGCAGGCGCTGCCGCAAGGGCATTGATATCCGGAAATTTCTCGTAAAGGGTCTGCACCACCACATTAACCCGCGCATCCGTGCACTGCGCAGCCAGCCGCACACTGACAAGCAGTTTCCATGCCTCATCATATTCCAGTGTGCAGTCCGAGAGCGGATACTCCTGCTTCAGCCGCTCAATAATTGCAAGAGCCAGCTTTTTCTTTGCCTGCTTTGACCGTACAGATGTCCTGTGCCCGTTAAGCTGCTTCAGCGGCTTCAATTTTCCGGATTCCTTCCGCTGCCCGGAAGACCCGCCTGATTTTTGCTGCTGCTTCGTGGATCTCTGTGCGGACTTCCGCGTCAGCCCTGTTTTTTCCTCTGCAGTTACCTGTCCAGACTGCATTGTTTGTTCTATATATGTTTCTAATGTTAAATGTTGGGACTGCCTTGTCTTTTCCCCTGTCACTGACGATTCCTTCACTGCACGCTTCGTCTGCCTTACCGGTTTCTCCGCTTTCAAATGTCCGGATGGGTCTGCTTTTTTCTCTTTCGCTGACACTTCCTGCGCTGCACGCTTCGTCTGCTTCATCTGTCCGGTCTTTCTCCCGGCTGTCAGCTGTCCGGACTGAACTATTTTTTCCTCTGCCGGTTCCTTCGCTGCCTGTTTGGTCTGTTCAATCTGTCTCTTCGCTGTCAACTGCACGGACTGCCCTGTCTTTTCCTCTGCTGCTTCCTGCGCAGATTTACGCACCTGCCTTTTCGCCGTCCGCTGCGCTTCCTGTTTTCCCGGCGCAGTCCTTCTCTTCTCGGTTTCCTGCACTGTCCGTTTCATCCGTCCTCTCTCCGTTCCGACAATTCTCCTGCTCAGCTTATATTTTAACATAGATTACGGATAAAGTGGTACTACTTTTTATTGCCTTTCTTCCCTCCCATTCCGTTTTTTTGACCAGAACGGGCAGAACTCCGGACAGCAGCATTCATTTTTTCGCCGATATTCAGACAGCTTTCCGGCATTTTTCTATCAATTTTTTATAGATCCGCTCTGCAAACCAGGGTTCTGTTGACGCATTCAATGCATCCTCAAAATCCCACCATTTTACTGCCTGATTTTCCTCTTTGTTTACGATTAATGCCTCGCCTTCCTCCGCCTCAGCCAGGTAGGTAATATTCAAATGCAAATGGCTCGGTACATAAATACCTCTTCTGACATGTCCGTCCACCGTCAGAATTTCCAGGCTGAATATATCCGGGCTCACCAAAACCGCATTGCGAACGCCCGTTTCTTCCTGCAGCTCTCTCATGGCCACCGAGCGCAGGTCTGCGTTTCCGTCTGCGTGGCCGCCGATCCACGACCACGAATTATAGATATTGTGATATACCATTAATGTCCTTGTCCGCTCCTTATTCACGGTCCATATAGAAGCAGTAAAATGGGCGGTCTGATTTTCCCGTTCCAGATAATCCGCATGAGCCGCCATATACCGAAGCATCTGCTCTTGATCGGCCGCTTCCTGCTGATTTATGGGAATATAGTTTCTGATATCCTGAAATAAGCTCATTCTTCCGTTTCTCCTTGATTTTAATTTTATTTCACACATCCTCACTTCTGTCCGGAAGCTACAATTCTGCAAAGCTGCCTCCTTAATCTGCCGGCCTTGTTTCTCCGCCCTGCAGCTTTCCGGTCAGATAGAAGATGGCAAGCTGCGTCCGATCCCGCAGCTTTAGTTTCTCCAGAATTTCGCTGATATAATTTCTTACAGTGCCCTCGCTCAGATAGAGAGCTTCCGCAATCTCCCGATTGTTCTTTCCGGAAGCGACCTGTTCGGCTACAAGTATTTCCCGTTCTGTGAGTCCCAGCCTGCCAAAGCTCTTTCTTCTGGGCTCCTCCTCCCTGCTCTTCATGAGCAAAGGCATTTTTGACACAACCTCCCCTCCGAATACGCTCTGGCCGGAACAGACCGCGCGCAGCGCCGGGAGCAGGCTCTCAAAATCCTGTTTCAGCAGATAGCCCCGCGCACCAAGCCGCAGCGCCCGCACAATATATTCGTCGTCGGAGAAGGTGGTCAGAAACAAAATCGCGGCCTCCGGGCTTCCCTTCAGAATTTTCTCAGCGGCCTCCAGCCCGTCCATTTCTCCCATCCGGATATCCATCAGCAGGACATCCGGCCGCAGCTGCCGGTACAGGCGCACGGCGTCCGTTCCGCTCTGTCCCGTTCCGACAACCTCCGCCTCGCCCCCGGCCTCCAGAATCATTTTCAGCGATAACGTAACGAGCCGGTCATCATCCACAACCAGGACACGCATACAACCCCTTCTTTCCTTCCATATTTTCCCTTTTTAATGCCGTTCCCTGCGATTTCCGTCCGTTTCTGCTTTCTTCTTCAGGGCTTTTCTTCTGTCATTTTCCACCGGCCTTGCTTCAACGGCTTCCGGCCTCCCTCCGACTCTGCTTCGGAATCACAGCAAAAATCCGAAATCCGTTTTCCGCGCGGATGCTCAGCGTTCCGCCGAGGCTCTCCACGCGCTCCCGCATGCTTTCCAGCCCCATTCCGCGGCCGTCGGAGGCGGCGGACACCGTCCCGTTATCCTGGATCAGAAGCTGGTAGATTGCTGGGTGCTCGCGCAGAACAAGGTCGATTCTTGTCGCGTCGCTGTGCTTGGCCGTGTTGGTCACCGCTTCCCGAACGATCGCCGCAAAACAGTATTTCAGCGCGCGCGGCGCCCCCTCCGTCATATCGTAATCAATATTCAGGGTGATTCCCGGATACTCCGGCGCCAGCGCGCGGAGCATGGCTTCCAGATCAAACGCTTCGTCCTTCAGATCGTGGACGCTCTGCCGGATGCTGTCCATCGCCGTATTGAGCGTCCCCTGCAGCGCCTCCAGCGGTTCCTTCAGATTTTCCTGCCGGTTGATTGCGCGCAGCGCTCCCGCCTGCAGAAGCGACCGAGAGAGCAGGTGTCCCACATTATCATGGATCTCCCGCGCAATCCGGTTTCGCTCCGACAGCATAGCCACACGAATTTCCCCGTCCTGCCGCAATGCCGTTTCCCGCTGCCCGCGCTCGACCCGAAGCCTAAGCTCGGAATATTCATCCTCCAGCAGCCGGTATTTCCTCTGCGCCCCGTCCAGGCTCCGCGCTTCCCGCGCCAGCACAAGCATAAGAACAAAGGCCACTGCCTGGATGCCCAGCCGCTCCGGATGCAGAAGGGCCGGCAGAAGCGCAGCGGAAAGCCATCGCTCCTCCCGGCGGTACGCCAGCTCATAGCAGGCGAGCGGCGCCATCCAGATAAACCCGGGGAAGGCCGCGCACAAAAACAGATAAACGACAGCAAGAGCTGTATACACAGCTCTCCTGTCAAAGCACATCGACACGCTGCTGACTGCTATCGCAGCCAGCATGCCGATTACGCATTCCGTATCAATTTTTCCGGTGCTCAGCGCCGCCAGGCAGCACAGCCAGAGCGCCAGCCGGTTCCATACCCCGTTCATACCTCCCGCCCTCCGCTCTCTGTTCTCCGCCCTCTTTCCCGCGTCATACAACTGCAGGCCTGTTCATTCTGCAGTTCCGGGCGCAGCTTCGGCTCCACTGGCTGTTCCGCTGCGCAAAGCGCCTGTATCCGTCCCTGCTGCATTCCTCCGCCGGAAAACCAATTTCTGCTGCATTCCCGCCGAAAAACCAATTTCTGCTGCATTCCTCCGCCGAAAAACCCAATTTCTGCTGCATTCCCGCCGGAAAACCGGATTTCGGCTGCCTTCGCTGCCGCAATGCCTCTGTTATTTACTGAGTTCTCTGCCGTCTGGATGCCGCCATCGCAATGCAGAAAAACATCACCGCATAAAGCAGCTGCACACCGAGCCCGCCCCAGAATTCCGCTATTCCCTCCGACGTAAAATCCGACGCCTTTATCATAGCATTATTTGAAACAATATACCAGTAAGTCGGCATAAATTTTGCAATTTTCAGGATCCCGCCTCCCATCACCTCCAAAGGCACAAACACTCCGCCGAGAAAGCACGGTCCCAGCGAGACGATGAGCGACAGCGCCGACAGCACCTCCGCTTTTTTTGCCAAGAACCCGAGCATTACGCTGAGAGAAACACTGAGGGTAACAAAGCACAGGGAATTCATTCCCGACACCAGGAAGGTAAACACCGTACTCTCCTCCCGGTAAAGAATCAGGGCAATCAGCTCAAACAGCAGCCAGACGCCTCCGCCGACGGTCACCGTTCCCAGCGCCAGCTGCATATTTCTTGAAGTAAGACTGAGGGAGGAACACATTGTGCGCCGGCGCACCTTTTCACTGTTAAATGAAATCAATATATTACCGAGAGCTGAGGTAAGCATTGCCAGAAAAATATAGGCAAGATTCTGATAAAAATAATAAATCTGCGGTTCCCGGTGCGACTCTTCTCCGCTGTACACCAGAACCTCTGCGGCCGCCGGGCTCTCTTTGGCAAGCGCCATCGCCTCCTCCGGTTCTGCACCGGCAGCCAAGTATGCACGCAGTGCAGACAGATAACCCTCTACCTGCATATCGAGGTAATATCCCATCGCGCTGTCCTGCACCTTATAATTTTCAAGCGCAATGTCCTCACCTGCAAGCACTGCTGCCTCATAGCCTTCCGGAATAATAAGCACATAGTAGATTTCCCGGTAAAACATCTCATTCTGCAGCACGGTCAGATCGTCCGGCTCCTCCACATAGGTATTGCGGGCGGAAAGATACTCCCGGAGTGCCTCGCCCAGCCGGCTGTCGTCCCGGTTGAGAACGGTGAACGGAATATCGGAATCCTGGTAAAGCTGTTCCCCGCTTTCCTTCGCCGAGTTTGTTGTAATAACTGCGATGAGTACAAATATCCATATATAGACGAGCATCGACGGCAGATTTCGCCGGAGCAGCAGCATAAACAATTTAAAGGTTTGCATTTTCTCTCCTTTCCGGTTACAGGCTCCGGTAACGCTGCTTTTTCAGCACTGCCGCAGAAATCAGCCCGAATACCGCCGCTTCTGCAAGCAGCGTTGCGATGCAGATTATGAACGCTGTATCATTGGATGTCACAGCCAGATGGTAGAAGCAATCCGAAATCAAAGCCGCCGGATTGATCTGGTTGACAAACGGTACCGATTTCTGAATCATATGCTTCATCCCCCCCACCATCAGCCCGCTCAGAAAGCTCATAGCGAGCACGGTTGAAGTCATTACAGCTGTCTTCACATTTTTTCCGCCCCGGATTATGATGCCGAGAAAATATCCAAAGGCGATCCCGGCAAGGCATGATACCGCCCCGGCAAGCAGAGTTTTTCCGTACTGCTGCCCCAGGTCAACATGCAGCACCAGCCGCAGCCAGACAAGCAGCAGGAGAAATGTCGCGTACTCAACCGTAAAGGCGGCCGCGAAATCCGTCAGCACCGCAGCTCCCTTCCGTGTCGGCGAAACAAGTCTGCGCACCGCCACACGCGTTTGATCCGCTTGGATCTCCGAGGTATTCATCAAGCCGAAGGTTGCCCCAAACAGGCAGGTCATCGCCATCAGAGCAAAATAATACTGAGAAAACGGATCCATCACACCCTCACTGATGGATATTTCCTTATTGCTTTCGGAGTTTGAAAACAGACTTTCCGCCGCTTTTACCGCTGCTTCCGGACTTTTCTCCAGCGCCGCCTGTATCACCCGCTCGCCCTGCAAATATCTATCTACAAGATTTTTTAATATAGTCTGATTCATACCGTTTTCAGCAAATTCAAGACGTATATTATCAGACAGTACAAGAATTCCCGCAAGTTCGCCGTCCTTCAGCAACCGGACTGCCGCTTCGTAATCCTTTTCCGGTGACAGCTCCAGAATGCCGTCCTTTCCGGAAACCGCCTCCAGAAAGCTTTTCAGGCCAAGTGCACCGCCCGAGGCTCCGGTATATTTCAGATTTTCTCCCTGCTCCACCACCGCCACGGGAATCCGTTCCAGATTTTCCGTGGAGCTGCTGATGCTGGAAAATGCCATGTGAAAAAACACTCCCAGAATCAGCGGGAATACACTTGCCCAGAACAGTTCCGCGCGGTCGTTCAGCAGGCGCTTCAGCCGGTATTGATATAATTTCCAGAACATATATGCTCCCCCTCCTAATCCCTCAGCTGCTTTCCGGTAATCTCCAGAAATACGTCATTGAGCGTCGGCAGCTCAGAATAGACCCTCCCGAAGCTGATGTTTTCCTGCTTCAGATAATCAATCAGCCTCACCAGATTTCGCTGCCCCTTTGTGTAATACACCTTGAGATGATTATCCTCATATTCCGTTTTATAGACATGGGGGAGACTGCGGAAGCTTTCTTTCTGCTGCTCCGTCAGCTCCAGAATCTCCACCTGGATGGTCTCCCCGGTCTTGATCATGTCCTTGAGCTCTTCCTTTGTGCCAATGGCAAGATTTTTTCCTCCATCCATAATGGCAATGCGCGTGCAGATCTGCTCCACCTCCTCCATATAGTGCGAGGTGTAAACAATCGTTGCGCCCTGCTCATTCAGCTGCCGGATTCCCTCCAGTATTTTGTTCCGGCTCTGCGGATCCACCGCGACGGTTGGTTCATCCATAAATATCAGCTTCGGCCGGTGTGCGATGCCGCACGCGATATTCAGCCGCCGCAGCAGACCGCCGGACAGCTTTTTAGGATGGAATTTCCGGAATTCATTCAGCCCGGCAAACTCCATGGCCTCCTCGACATACTGTCTGCGTAGCGTCTTATCCTTCACATACAGGCCACAGAAATAATCAATATTTTCATACACGGTCAGCTCGTCGAACACAGCCACATCCTGCAGTACCACTCCTATCTGCCGCTTCAGCTCATAGCTGTCCGGCCGCATCGGCTGCCCGAACACCTCAATGGTTCCCTTGTCATATTGCAGAAGGGCGAGGATGCAGCTGATCGTCGTCGATTTTCCCGAACCGTTCGGTCCGAGCAAGCCGAAAATCTCTCCTTCCCGGATCTCCAGGCTGAAATGATCCAGCGCCATCAGCTCCTTGTAGCGTTTGACCAGATTCTCCACTTTGATAACAACTTTTGCTTCCATAAAAATACCCTCATTTCTGATTTTAAATTTCTGATTTTGATTTTCCGGTTTGTTTTCCGGTTTTAATTTCCAGCTTTGATTTTTAACTTTAACTTTAGCTTTGACTTTTGGCATCTGATCTTGACTTCCAGTTGGACTTCCGGCTTCACCTTTCCACCTTTCAGACATCTGATCTCGACTTCCAATTAGACTTCCAGCTTCACCTTTCCGCTTTTCAGACATCTGATCTTGACTTCCAGTTAGACTTCCAGCTTCACCTTTCCTCTTTTCAGACATCCGATCTCAACTTCCAGTTAGACTTCCGGCCTTATTTTCGGCTTCATTTCCAAGCTTTTTTGATCCCCGGTCGTAATGTCTTATTGCGCTGCTTCTGCTATAATGATAACACACCGATCCGATTTGCTGCAGTGACAGACGTCAGCAATCGAGGCATAAAATGCTAAAGAAAGGGATGACAAATGTCATCGGCACAGCAACTGCGGCCTGCTTAAACCGGCCGCTCCCGCATCAGCAGATTTTAAATTAAAAGCTTCCCCGCAGCTAATTTACTTTAATGCACAGCAAAAGCCCGCAGATCCGAATTCCTGATCTGCGGGCCCCTCGTCTTCCTGTATGCTGTTCCTGATCCAGTGGATCAAAATGCGCCGATCTTACGCGAACGGATTCTCCGTCGGGTACTTTGCGGATGCCGGCTGGTTGTAGCCGATCTCATCCACCTCAACGCCGATGTATTTGTAAATCTCATAGATCGCCTTGCCGAAATGTCCGAACGCAACCGCGCCGTGGTGCGGGTAGTTCTTCTCAATCAGCACATGACGGTAGAAGCGTCCCATCTCCGGAATCGCAAACACGCCGATTGAACCGAAGGACTTTGTCGCTACCGGAAGAACCTCGCCCTGTGCGATATAGCCGCGCAGCTTGCAGTCCGCGGTGCTCTGCAGACGGTAGAACGTGATATCGCCAGGTGCGATGTCGCCCTCGAGCGTGCCGTTGGTAACCTCCACCGGAAGGCTTCTCGCCATGATCTTCTGGTACTTCATGCTGCAGGCAGCAAGCTTTCTGGAGCAGGTATTGCCGCAGTGGAAGCCCATGAACGTATCCTTGTGCGTGTACGGGAATTTGCCCTCGATGGCTTCCTTGTACATGTCAGCCGGAACGGAATTGTTGATGTCAAGCAGGGTAACGGCATCTTCGCTCACGCAGGTACCGATGTACTCGCTCAGGCAGCCGTAGATATCAACCTCGCAGGATACCGGAATACCCATGCCGGTCAGACGGCTGTTGACATAGCAAGGAACAAAGCCGAACTGCGTCTGGAATGCCGGCCAGCACTTTCCCGCGATCGCAACATACTTGCGGTAGCCGCGGTGCGCCTCGATCCAGTCAAGCAGCGTCAGCTCGTACTGTGCAAGCTTCGGGAGAACCTCCGGCTTCATGTTGCCCGCGCCGAGCTCCTCCTCCATCTCCTTCACCTTTGCCGGGATGCGCTCGTCATTCGCATGCTTGTTGAACGCCTCAAACAGGTCAAGCTCGGAATTCTCCTCGATCTCCACACCAAGGTTGTAAAGCTGCTTGATCGGTGCGTTGCAGGCAAGGAAATTGAGCGGTCTCGGACCGAAGCTGATGATCTTCAGATCGGACAGGCCGACGATGCCGCGCGCGATCGGGACGAACTCCCTGATCATGTCTGCGCACTCCTCCGCCGTGCCGACCGGGTACTCCGGAATATAAGCCTTTACATTGCGAAGCTTTAAGTTGTAGCTTGCATTGAGCATGCCGCAGTAAGCATCGCCGCGCCCGTCGGAAAGATCGGCCTGGGACTCCTCCGCTGCCGCGATAAACATGGAAGGTCCGTCAAAATGCTTTGCAAGCAGGGTCTCGGAAATCTCCGGACCGAAATTGCCGAGGTATACGCAGAGGGCGTTGCAGCCTGCCTTCTTGATATCCTCAAGTGCCTGAACCATATGTATCTCGCTCTCCACGATGCAGACCGGGCACTCATAGATATCGTCCGCGCCGTACTTGTCCGTGTACGCCTTTACAAGCGCCTTTCTCCGGTTTACAGAAAGCGATTCCGGGAAGCAGTCGCGGCTGACTGCAACAATACCGATTTTCACCTTTGGAATGTTATTCATGTTTTTCACCTGAACCTTTCATTATAGTTTTTGCTGCATTGAAAGCTATTATAATTATATTGCGGACAAACAGAAATGTCAATCCGGTGACCTGCTTACTTTATGCGATTTTTAAGTCAAAAAATGCGAAACCCCTTTTTTCCCTTCCGGCTCAGTACCCCTTTGCGCCTTCCAGCGATTCGTCATTTTCAATCCATTCCCGCACCTCGATCTCACGGTATTCATCAACGGTATCGCGGATGACAACCCGTTCAATCCCCGCGTTGATCACCATCCTTTTGCACATAGCACAGCAGCTGCTGCGGACAATATACTCCATCGCCGGCATTTCAAAGCCGACCAGGTAGAGCGTGGAGCCAAGCATCTTTTCCCTGGATGCGCTGATGATAGCGTTCGCTTCCGCATGGACGCTGCGGCACAGCTCATAGCGCTCCCCGCGCGGTATGGCAAGTTTCTCACGCAGACAGTAATTCAGATCCGAACAGTTCTGCCTGCCGCGCGGCGCACCGACATAGCCGGTCGAAATAATCTCGTCGTTTTTCACGATGACCGCCCCGTAAATCCGGCGCAGGCAGGTGCTGCGCTTTGATACCGCCTCCGCGATATCAAGATAGTAATTGGTTTTGTCCCTGCGCTCCATAACGTATTTTCCTCCGGTTAAAATGCGTAAGCCATATAGTGCGTTTCGTTGATGATGGTTTCCCAGGTCTTGTAATTCACCTGGCCGTCTGCCGGAAGTCCGCGATCCTTCTGATATTTTTTTACCGCGGCTGCCGTCCGGCTGCCGTACACGCCGTCGATCGTTACCTTGTAGCCGAGCTCGCAAAGCCGCTGCTGAAGATTGCGCACGTCGGTCCCCTTCATGTATCCGCTCTTTACCTTCAGATCACGGAACGGCGGATTATTCTGATAATGCAGCATCTCCAGTCCAAGATATTGAAAATGCATGGTATCGGCGCAGATTTCAAAATTTCCGCCCCAGAACCAGTGATATTTTGCAAAAATCTCGATCACCTCATCCGGGATGCAGTAAGGATTGCTTTTGTCCCGCAAATCATTTCCCTTGCCCAGGAAATAATCGTTGTCGAAATCCCCCGGGTTGATATCAATCGCCGCTCCGAAGGAATGCACGGACATCAGGGTGGAATTGCTCAGGCCGCTCCCTCCCACCTTGCGGTAATAAAATCCGTTCAGCTGCTTAATCGGAAATTTCATATCCAGCGCATAAATTTCTTTAAATATCGCTTTCACGCTCTGCGAAAGCTTTTTATTTACCGTCAGCTTGTATGTAGAAGAGTATTTTTTGCCGTTCGCTCTCATCTTCCACACCGGCACGGTGATCGTTACCATGTGCGAAGCGGCGGCATTTTTATTTTCATAACCCTTCGGCGGCGTGCTCATCGTGATTTCCCGCGCGTCCATGCCGAAGAGATACTGATACCGGTCGTCGTTGGTCTCCCACGGGATATCCACCTTGTACTGAGGTGTTGGAGCCGGCGGCTCGGTAGGCTCCGGCGATACCTCCGGCACTTCCGGCACTTCTGTAATATCCGGTTCTCCGGTCGGAACCGGGGTCGGTATTTCCGGAAGTTCCGGGCCTTTTGTCGGGGTCGGTGCAGGCGAAACATCGCCGTCCCCGCCTTCCGGTGTCGGGGCAGGCTCCTCCTTTCCGGTATCCGGGGTCGGGCTCGGGCTCGGTTCCCCGTCTATATCCTCCGGGGTCGGCGTTGCTTCCATATCCTCACCATCCGGTGTCGGAGCTGCTTCTGTATTTTCGCCTTCCGGCGTTGGGGCGGCTTCTGTGTTTTCGCCTTCCGGCGTTGGGACAGGCTCCCCGTTGCCATCTTCCGGCGTCGGCGTCACATCAGCCGCTTCTCCCTCCGGCGTCGGTGATACCTCCTCGTTGCGGTTATCCGGCGCAGGCGCCCCCCCGCCGTTTCCGCTGTCCGGCGCAGGCAAACTTTCTCCGTTCCCGCTTTCCGGGGAGGTTTCGTTCCCCTGGTCAGGTGTCTGCATCATATCTGCATCGTCCGGCGGCAGAGCCGTGTCTGTACTCCTGTTTTCCGTTCCGGCACCTGCCCGGTTCGAAACCGGTGCTGCGTAAATGCTTCCGTTTGACGGCTGCAGCAGCCCGAATACCAGAGCTGCCGCCAGCACAATACCCATCCGCCCGCGTACCCTGCGTCCGCTTGCCGCAGGCATACTGTTCTTCTTCATAATTTCTTACCTCGATTCCATTACTCTGCTGTCCGCCTGCCGTACCGGGCACGAACAGCCAGCCTTATGCTATGCAGCAGTATTAAAAAATATCCTTTCCCGGAAAACTGCACAAAAACTCTCATTTCACTCTAACGCCGAAATGTGATAAAAATAAGGCATTTCCTTGCAAATCAAAGGAAGCAATGCTAAAATCAGGGTAATGTAAGCTCGTATCATGCCGTATTTTACAGAATTCACTATAATATAACAATATCTGGAGAATATCATGTCCAAACAATACCGCGTCAAATGTCATGAAACTGATTCCCTTTGCAGGGGTAAAGTAAAGTTTAACAATTCCATTTTTTCGGTGCCCGGCCTGCTCGACGGCGAAACCGCCCGAATCGAGCTTGTCTACGGCAGAGACCGCAGATCTGCCGCTGCCCGGCTCTCCGAGGTGGAAACCGCCTCCCCAGATCGCCGGAAACCGTTCTGCAAGGCCTTCGGCCGCTGCGGGGGATGCCAGCTGCAGTATGCGTCGGACCAGAAACAGCTGGCGCTGAAAAAAGCCGCCATGGAGCGTCTGCTTTCGGAGTTTGCGCCGGTTCCCGATGTAATCGGAATGAAGGAGCCGTATCACTACCGCCACAAAATACACGCCTCGTTCTACCGGTCGCGGCACGGCATGGAGCTTGGCATCTATGAGGAAAATACGCACCGCGTCGTTCCTGTTTCTGACTGCAGAATCCAGAACCGGACAGCAAACTCCATTCTCCGCACCATCCGAAAGCTGGCTGATGAGTTCCGTCTGTCTGCTTACCAGGAGGATCGCGGACAGGGTCTGCTGCGCCATGTCCTGATCCGCTGCGGCTATGCCACCGGACAGGTTATGGTCGTACTGGTGCTCGGCACCACCGTTTTTCCCGGCAGGAATCATTTTGTCGAAAAGCTGCGCGCCGCTCATCCGGAAATTACAACAATTGTTCAGAACATCAACAATCAGAAAACAAGCATGGTGCTGGGCAGCCAGGAAACCGTTCTTTACGGCCGCGGCTATATCGAGGATTCACTTTGCGGTCTGAAGTTCCGCATCTCCCCGAAGGCCTTTTATCAGGTTAATCCGGAGCAGACAGAAATTCTTTATCACACTGCGCTGCGTTTTGCCGGGCTGACCGGCAGCGAAACCGTGCTTGACGCTTACTGCGGCACGGGCACCATCGGCCTGATTGCCGCAGGCTCCGCCGCGCAGGTAATCGGCGTGGAGAGCAATGCCGCCGCAGTGCGTGACGCCGCCGCAAATGCGGCAGCTAACCGGGTTGAAAATATCCGGTTTGTGCAGGCCGATGCGGGGAAGTATCTGGCGGAAGCGGCGCGGATGGCGGGAAAGGCTGCCGCAGAAAAGGGAGCGGAAAGGAAGGCTGCCGGGGGACAGCGGGGGAACGGGACGGAAACGGACAGGATAACCATGGAGAAGGCCCGCGGCGGATTATTGCCGGCGGAGGTTCCGGATGCCGGCAGAGCCGTCGGAAAAACGGTTTTAAGCCGCCGGCCGGACGTTGTTTTTCTTGATCCGCCGCGCTCCGGCGCAAGCGAGGCGTTTCTAGAGGCTCTTGCAGCCCTCGGGCCGGAACAGGTGGTTTATGTATCCTGCGATCTGGAGACATTGGCGCGGGATCTGAAGGTGCTGGGGAAGAAGGGGTACAAGGTGAAAGAACTGCAGGGAGTGGATTTGTTTCCGTGGACGGAGAAGGTGGAGACGGTTGTCTTGCTTTCCCACAAAAAACCGACAGCGTAATCAACGTAAAAGTCGAGTTTGGTGAGGGTGAGGGCAAAGTGCCGCTTGATAATATCGCTAAGAGAGCCGAGGCGTATAAGCCAAAAGAGCGGGTTACCTATAAGAGGATTAAGAAGTACATAGAAGCGAAATACGGCTTCAAAGTACATACCACATATATCGCAGAGGTAAAACGGGATTTGAGATTGCCAATGTATGATGCTCCTAATGTGGTAGAGGAATTGAAACAGCCGAGGAAACATCCGACAGCAGAGAAAGTGGAAGCGATAAAGGATGCATTGAAACATTTTGATGTGATTTAAAATAAAGATTATAACGAAATTGTTTTGGGAGGTATAGAATGCTATTTTATTTATACAGATTCATAAATAGAGAAGGAGAAGTTATATATATTGGGAGAACAAATGATATTAAACGTAGATTTTTGAGAGAACACTTTACGAATAATACACATTTGCCAAATGATTGCTATTTGGAAATTGAAAAAATTGAATATGTTAAATTAGTTGAATCTGAGGAAGTTGCATATGAAGCAATATTAATAAATAAAAATCGTCCTAAATATAATACTCAATTCAAGGATGAAGGGAGTTTTCATGTTCAATTACCCGAATTTGAATGGGTAGAATTTCAGTGGGAATATGAAGGACAGTTGGAGTGGTTAAAGAAGAAAAAAGAGAAAATTATTAATACTAATGATGTAGCAGTGAATTATTTAAAGAATATTAAGGAACAAGATATAAAAACAGGAATTATTGACGTGGATTCCAGTATGTTGCTTATGCGACAAAGCTTCACTTTAGTTGCGGGAGTAAGTGGTAGCAGTAAAACGGCTTATGTATTAAATATTGCGAATTATAATGCTAGACGGGGAAAACGAGTTCTGTTTATCAATCTGAAAGATAGTGTGGAAAATTTATCTATGCGGATTTTATCCATAAACAGTCAAAT
Source organism: uncultured Lachnospiraceae bacterium (assembly GCA_910587085.1). Lineage (GTDB taxonomy): Bacteria > Bacillota > Clostridia > Lachnospirales > Lachnospiraceae > RGIG4057. The sequence continues at coordinate 18,700 of CAJUMC010000061.1, forward strand.
CTCAATAGGAAAGTTACTTTCGGGGCAGATGGGAGAACAAGATTGGAATGTATGTATTGAAAATATGACGACATACAAAGATACCGCTCTTTTTTTCTATAATATTTGTACGAATCATTGGAAATTAGATAAAATTCTTTTGACAATTAGAGAGAGTAATGCTGATTTGGTTATTATAGACGATTTACAGATGATAGAAATGGAAAGAGATGAAACAATAGGAAATAAGTATGTAAGGGATAAAATGGATTGTATCCTTAAAGAAATTAAAGCATTATCGGTGCAAGCAATGATTCCGATTATTGGAACATATTGTATTTCTGCAAGAAAAATCAACGTCAGACAAGACCATAGACCGATGCTGATGGATTTAGAGTTTGATAGTTTGCAACAGTATCCCGATAATATACAGTTATTATATAGAGATGTCTTATATAATCCTGATAATATCGAATTTAAACATGTAGTGGAAATGATTGCAGCTAAAAACATATTGAATCAATGCTTTACAACACAGGTAGCTTATTTGAATGGAGCGTATGTCAACATAGAAAGAGATAAGTGTCAAGGTAACGAAAGAATAGACTAAAAGGATAATATAGTAAGAATCATTTGTATGTGGATAGCCAAGAGCGAAGCATTTTATTACATAGCCTTGTAGAGCTGAAAAATCGGCTCATTCAGCAGGGCAGATATACAGACTGCGTTGACGAACTGATATTTAAGGTCGTAAACGCACCAGTAAAGAGAATGAAAATTGAATATGTCTAAGGCACATCACAGAGCCGCTTATTCTTATTGATTTTTAAGAGTAAGCGGCTTTTTTGCGTTCTCTGGTACTCTTACATAGCCACCTTGACAAAGTGGCTAAATCTATGCGAAAGGAGGACGCACGATAGTGTCAAGTTTTTTTCGCAAATTTAATTTCTGCCGATAGTGTCAAGTTTTTTTCGCAAATTTAATTTCTGCCATTTGGTATCCGGTAGT
>CAJUMC010000062.1 GCA_910587085.1 uncultured Lachnospiraceae bacterium
GGGCAGGAAAGAAAGAGATTCGAGGGTCAGAGCAAAAACATTTCCCGGTATTGCGGCAGCTATGGCAGAACAATGGGGAAAGCCGAAAGAAGGAGCGTGAGGAAAGCGGAATGAAACGATGCAGGAATTATGTAGGCGTAGCATGTGTTGATGGTTCCTGTCCTGTTGCCAATGCAGGCGAATACGAAGAAAGGTGTATGGAAGTAATCAAATGTGAGGATTGCTTTTATTACGAGGGGTGCAAAGACTGCGCCTTAGCTGGGACAGAGTATTGTGTAAGTTTTGCCCCCGATCCTCTGAATGTGGAAATGTCCGGAGGCAGGGGAAACAAATCGGAAACGGACTGGCGGCGGCAGCTGATGGCCCGGTTTGAAAGGGTAAGGTGACAGCATGGACAAACGGCGCTTGATGGAATACCAGAAGCTCAAGCGCGAGCAGGAACTGCTGGCGCGCCGAATGGAAGCGCTGGCAGCGAGAGAACTCCCGGTCGTCGCCGGCAAAGTAAAAGCTTCTTCACGGGAGTTTCCCTATACCGAGCATCGGGTCAGCGTGCAGATGGACGAGCCGGAAGCCGCAGAGCGTATCCTGAGGATGCAGAAGATTTACCGGGAGCGGCAGGAACGGGTCGGGCAGCAGATGCTCGAGATCGAGGAGTTTATCGACGGCATTGAGGATGCAGAGACGCGGCAGATCTTTGAGATGCGGTTTATGGAGGGGCGGAAGCTGCGGGAGATCGCAGAGAGCACAAGTCTTGAGCTGAGTACAGTGTCAGTAAAAATTACGCGATTTTTAAAATGTCAAACAAATCAAAAAAATCCGTGTTATAATTTAAACTGAGCAAAGTCTCGAAAGGTACTTCCTCCAATACGTTCCGCCCCCGGTTATGCCGGGGGTTATTTTTATGCGTAGGCCCGCGCAGAGGAAGTATGCTGCTTTGCGGGGCACAGGCCGCACGGCGAGTAGGTGATATGCAATGCGTATCAGGAAAAAAGACACTGCACTGCCCGGTTACAACCATTGGAAAGTGAGGGCGTGAATTTGGATGGCAAAGGGAAAATACGAATACTGGCTGACTTCCGAAGGATTGCTGAAGCTTTCGGCATGGGCGCGGGACGGATTAACGGAGGAGCAGATCGCGCAGAAAATGGGGATTCACCGCGACACATTGAATGAGTGGAAAAAGCGATATTCCGACATTTCCGACACCTTAAAAAGGGGCAAGGAAGTCGTTGACATTCAGGTGGAAAACGCGCTGCTCAAACGTGCGCTTGGCTATGAATACAAGGAGGTCTCAGAAAAATACGAGAATGGAATCCTGACAGAGAAGAAGGTAACAACAAAGCAGGTCGTTCCGGATACCACCGCGCAGATTTTCTGGCTGAAGAACCGGCGGAGGGAACGCTGGCAGGACAGACCGCAGGATTACGTCTTGTCCGGAGGCGATAATGATACTGAAGTGCAGATTTACCTTCCGGACAACGGGAGGCAGGACGGATGAGTACAAAAATTATTTTGGCGCCGCAGAAGGGGCCGCAGGAAAAGTTTCTTGCCACGTCAGCGGATATCTGCATCTATGGCGGGGCGGCCGGAGGGGGCAAAACCTTCGGGCTGCTGCTGGATGCCCTGCGGTATAAGGATAACAAAAATTTTAACGCAGTCATTTTCCGCAGGGATTACACGCAGGTGACGTCTCCCGGCGGGTTATGGGACAGCAGTAAAAAGATTTACAGCTATGTAAAGGGAAGTTGCCCGTTGAAGACGCCGAAGCTGCACTGGATCTTTCCAGGCGGGGCGGCCGTTAATTTTGCCCACCTGAAAAGTGATGAGGATTGTCTCTCCTGGCAGGGCTCCCAGATGACCATGCTGGGATTTGACGAGCTGACCCATTTCAGCGAATACCAGTTTTTTTATATGCTCTCCAGAAACCGGACAGATTCCGGGATTGCCCCCTATGTGAGGGCAACCTGCAATCCTGACGCGGATTCCTGGGTGGCGCAGTTTATCAGATGGTGGATTAATCAGGAGACCGGTTATCCGATTCCGGAAAGGTCCGGGAAACTCCGCTGGATGGTTCGACTCAATGAGACAATCCACTGGTTTGATAACAAGCAGGAGGCAGTTGATGCCGCAATAGAAAATGGCATGGACCGTGAGAAGGCTCTGATTATGGCAAAAAGCGTGACCTTTATAGCTAGTACGCTGCAGGACAACAAGATTTTGATGAAAAATGACCCTAGCTATATGGCGAATCTTCTGGCACTGGCGCTGGTGGAAAGGGAACGGCTGCTGTACGGCAACTGGAAGATCAAAGCGGCAGCCGGCCTGATGTTTCAAAGGACGAAAGTCAACATGCTGGAAGTGCTTCCTGCGGATGTGATCCTGTGGGCGCGTGGCTGGGATCTGGCGGCAACCTCGGAAGACGAAAAAGGCAATCCGGCCTATACGGCGGGTGTGCTGATGGGCAAGCGGAAAAACGGCCGGTACATTATTGCGGATGTTATTAACCGCCGCTGTGCTTCAGCAGAGGTCCGGGAATTGATCAAAATGACCTGCATCACGGATCGGGCAAAGTACGGGAGAGTGATTACAAGGCTTCCTCAGGACCCTGGTCAGGCAGGGAAGGAACAGGCGCAGAGCTATTTGAAGTTTCTGTCTGGCTTTTCTGTGAAGATCCTGCCGGAATCCGGGAACAAGGCAACAAGAGCCGAGCCGCTTTCAGCGCAATGGCTTGGCCTGAAAGGAATGGAGCGGGGAAATGTGGATGTGCTGGTTGCGGACTGGAATGAGATGTATTTTAACCAGATGGAGAATTTCCCGCAGTCAAAATTCAAGGATATGGTAGATGCCAGCAGTTCTGCCTTCCTTGAGATCGAAAACGGTGGAATCTGCTCTGCACCGCCTGAAAATGGAACATTAGGGAAGAACAGCTATTGGAAAAAGTGAGGTGAGGACGGATGGCAGATCGCAGAGAAGTCGGGCGTATTGGACAGCGGCGGTACGGCGGGACAATTTATGAGGAATTTCTGTCCGAGCTGAGGGGAAAGCGAGGAATCGAAGTCTACCGTGAAATGGCGGAGAATGACGATGTGGTTGGTGCGATTCTTTTTGCGATCGAAATGCTGATCCGGCAGTGCCGCTGGAATGTAGAGCCGGAAGGGGATACCCCGGACGATATCCGGGCGGCGGAATTTGTAAAAAGCTGTATGGATGATATGCAGGATACCTGGATTGATACGATATCCGAGATCCTGTCTTTCCTCACCTACGGCTGGAGCTTTCATGAGATTGTGTATAAGCGGCGTATGGGAAACACAAAGGATCGGCGGACGAGAAGCAAATACAGCGACGGGCTGATCGGGTGGGCAAAGCTGCCGATTCGGGCGCAGGAAACCTTGTATCAATGGGAGTACGACAGCGAGGATAATTTGCTCGGAATGACGCAGCAACCGCCGCCGGAATTTAAAACATATACGATCCCGATCGAAAAGGCACTGCTCTTCCGGACAAAAAGCCGAAAGAATAACCCGGAGGGCAGGAGTATTCTGCGGAATGCGTATCGCTCCTGGTATTTTAAACGGCGGATTCAAGAGATTGAGGGAATCGGCATAGAAAGAGATCTGGCGGGGCTCCCGGTCATTTATGGGCCGGATGGAGTCGATTTGTGGGATAAAGATATTCCTGGGAATTTGGAGATTGTTTCGGGGCTGGAAAGCATGGTTCGGAATATACGACGGGACGAGCTGGAGGGTATTGTGCTTCCGGGCGGCTACCGGCTGGAATTGCTCAGCTCGGGCGGAAAACGGCAGTTCGATACAAACGCCATTGTCAACCGTTACGATACCCGGATTGCCATGACCGTGCTGGCAGATTTCATTTTCCTGGGGCATGACAAAACCGGCAGCTGGGCGCTGAGCTCCGATAAGACGGAGCTGTTTGCCGCTGCGATCGGCGCATACCTGGATATTATCTGCGAGACGTTCAACAGCCAGGGAATCCCGCCGCTGATCGAGATGAACCGCGAGCATTTCGCGGGAATGACCGGGTATCCGAAAATGACGCACGGAGACATCGAGGATGCCGATATCACAAAGGTCGCAGCGTTTATTAAGGACATGACGGGAATCGGCGTCCTGGTACCGGATGACGGCCTGGAGGATTACATCCGGCAGGTAGGTCATCTTCCGGGGCGGACTTATGACACGGGACAAAAGGAACGTGCCGGGCAGGATTGGCAGGAAAGGAACCGGACTCCGGAACCGGGGCCTGCTGCCGGCAGTGCACCAGAGGAGAACGAAGAGCTCCCGGAAGAAAAGAGGGAAGCGGCAAAAAAGCGGCTGGGAAGGGAGTACAGCACATGGGATTCCGATGGATTGTTCCCAAGAAGGCAGGAAGAAAGAAAACCCGAAATGGACAGGAAGTTTTACGCAGGCTGAAGGAGTACCTTGAAAGCGATGCGGCGTCCAATGAACCGATGGAGTTTCTATGCGGCTTCTGGAAAGATCAGCAGGATGCAATCACATACCCGGAGCTGCGGGAAGTTGTCAAAGCCGGCCAGGTGGATGAGGAGACGCTCCGGCAGTGGAGGCAGGATTATGCTTCCCTGGTAAAGACCCAGCTGAATCCCCTGTGGGAAAAGGCACTGGAAACCGGTGCGGCAAAACAGCCGCTGTTGGAGGCGATTACAGAAGGATTTGTTTTTAACACGCAGACCCCGGGCATATTGTCATGGCTGAAGGAAAAAGGAGCGGAATTTATTACGTCCTGTACCATCCAGCAAAAGGAGGCCATCGCTGCTTTGCTGTCAAAAAAAATGGTTGAGGGGCATACGGTGGATGAGCTTGCCCGGATGATTCGCCCCTGCATCGGGCTGACAAAGGAGCAGGCGAAGGCCAATGCGCGGTATTATGATAATGTTGCCGCGACGCTGAAGGAGAAGTTCCCGACAATGCGGCCGGAAACCATTCAAAAGAGGGCGCGGGAGGCAGCAGGAAAATACGCGGAGCGTCAGCACCGAGCCAGAGCAATGACGATTGCGCAGACCGAGAGCGCCTTCGCGTATAACCGCGGGGCGGACGATGGGATACGGCAGGCGCAGGCGCAGAAGCTGATCGGCGCCGTCAGGAAACGCTGGAGCACGTCAGGCGACGACAGCGTGTGTGAGATATGCAGCACACTGGGAATGTCGAAAGAAGATCTGGATATGGATTCGGATTTTTCCTTCCGGGGAAAAACGTTGTTCACCGGACAGAAGCTGCTGCCGCCCGCGCATCCGCGCTGTGCCTGTGCTGTGGAATACATAGAGATTGAGCCGCCGGTGCCGGGGAATAATATACCAGAAATGAAGGTGGATATTACTCGGGCGGATTCCTTCCGTGAGTACAGCACGGAAGAAATTGAGGAAATGGCCAGACAGACCGATGAAATTATTGCAAGTCATTTATCCATACCGAGTAAGTGGAGCGGGAAGATGGTGGTAAGTGATGAGGGAATACAGACTTCAGATGGCAGGACCATATACTATGGGAAATTATGGAGCTGTGATATTGCGACAAAACATGAAACTGCACCGTCCATTATCTTGCACGAGCAAATTCACGCAAGGTCGATAAGCCATTATGGGGAACGAATGTATGGAAAATATAATAATATCGAAGAAGCCTCCGTGCAGCTTTTAACAAAAAAAATCTGCGAAAAGGAGAGAATTGACGTAATTCCTTCTCTGTATGATGATATCGTGGAAGCATTGGATGAGATTGGAAAACGAATAAATGTAAATAGTACAGGATATGAGTTTGCAAAAGATTTGATCCAGATACCAGTTGCAGGAAGATTGGACTGGCTGTCAGAAAACATATATGATATACTTGGTAATGACCCGACAGCTACATTGGAGGAATACCAGAAGTTTTCAGGATTGCTGGATATGTTGTATTAGGAGGCTCGAATGAACGTATCAGAAGTGAAGCAGAAGGTAAAAGACGTGCGCATCCAGGAGATCATGCGGAAGATAGACCATCATCAGGTAAGTGATGAGGAGTGGCCTCAATTCATGAAGGAAATGGATGATTATGTTAAAACGGATATACCAGAGGATGTAAAGAGACTGTTTTATCCGCTTGGCTATTTGGAGATGGCTACAATTATCTGTGATGGAATACTCCGCTGGAGGAACTCCATCTGTATAAAATGTAAAAGGCAGCAGGGATGCGATAAGTATTCCTGTTCCGTGTACCAAAAGGATGAGGAGCATCATGGCGGCATACCAAATGAAATCTGGGCGAGGGAAAATGCTCAATGTCCATATTTTGAAGAATAAATACATATCATGGATGAAGGCACTGCCAGAGCGGTGCCTTTTGTTTGCCATAAGGAGGGAGAAGCATGAAGAAGTTCTCGGATTTGATCGGAAAATCTGCCAGGAACTGTCAGAACGGGCAGGAGGATATCATCAAGGGTCGCTTTAAGGTTATGAAGTCCGACGATGAAAAGCGGCTTGCCTTTGGATGGGCGAGCGTTTCCATGCGTGTGGGCGGGGAGTTGATCGAGGACTGGCAGGGAGATATTGTAGAACCGGAGGAACTGGAACGGGCCGCTTATGAGTATGTTCTTCTGTATCGGGAAGGCGGGGAAATGCACAAAAGGGGCGGTGCTGCTGTCCTGATCGAGAGTGCCGTATTTACGGAGGAAAAAATACAGGCCATGGGTATCCCGGAGGGAGTCCTCCCGGTTGGCTGGTGGATTGGCTTTAAGGTTTTGGATAAGGAAGTATGGGAAAAGGTTAAAAACGGAACCTATCAGATGTTTTCGATTGAGGGTGAGGCAGAAAGGGTAGAGGAAACGTGAAAAGCGAGGAAGAGATTTTAGAACCTTGCAGAAGAACTGACCAATGGAAAGAGATAAATCAGGCGGCATCCGGAAACGGGTGCCTTTTGCTTTATGAAATTCAGAAAAGGGAGGCAGTAAAATGGCGACAAAACTGAAAAACCTCAAAATCCGAAAGGTGGATTTTGTGGATGAAGGCGCCAATCCGGATGCGGATATCCGGCTGAAAAAGCGAAGGGAGGGGGAAGAGCGGCCGGTAGGTGTCGAAAGGAAGAATACCGGGAGCATCTTTAAAAAATTGTTCGGCTTTCTCGGGAAAGCAGCCGGCATGGCGCAGGATGAGATCGACCGCGCAGTCGAAGAGATCCAGAAAGAGGCTTCTATGAGCTTCCACGAGAAAATCAACGAAGCCAACCAGCGAAAGATTGCGGAGGAGATCTGGGAAACCTGTTATGCGCTGCAGTCTTCCTTCTGCTCCATTCTGTATGATGAGGAACTGGATCGTGACGGAGCGGAAGCCGTGCTGAAGGAAAGTCTTCGTGAGTTTTCTGAGCTGGTACAGGGGGCCATTGCTTCTTGGGCCGGTGGAAGAACAGCAAATATTATCCGGAAGAGGGAGGAGGTATCGGACGAGGAACTGGAAACTATGAGGTTCACCGTGGAACGGCTGAACGAAACCATGAAAAAAGCCCGCAAATATGCGGAACCGGAAGAGAAATTTAAAGGGTACGGAAAGGCGGGCGGCGAGGAAAAACAGAGAGGAGACGTGGAAGAAATGAAGATTGACAAGAGTAAACTGACATGCGCGGAGAAGGCTTTCCTGGAAAGCATCGAAAAGCGCTATGGAACGGAGGATGGAGCTGATCCGGATAACAAGGGTGCGGCGGCAGCAACGGTGCTGGCTCCCGCAGAACAGACCTTACCTCCGGCATGTGATTTGCCGACAGTGACAAAGTCAGGGATACTGCCCGCAGTAAAGGCCGCGGCAGCAGCGCAGGCGGATGAGGCGGACAGTATCTACAAGGGACTGCATCCTGCAGTAAGGGCGGAGCTGGAGGGCTTGAAGAAATTCCGTGAGGACGCAGAGACCAGAGAGCTTGCGGAGATTGCAAAGAGGTATGCAATTATCGGTAAAAAGGAAGAGGAACTGGTCCCTCTGTTCAAGAACCTCCGAGCGGCAGGCGGTACCGCTTATAATGATATGATCACCGTGCTGGATCAGGCAATGGCCGTCGTGGAAAAGTCCAGCGCATTTTCTGAGATCGGCAAGTCCGGCCACGGCAGCGCCGAAGGAGGCGCATGGGCCGAGGCGGAGGCGAAGGCAGCCGAGTTGCTGAAATCCAGAACCGGGTTATCCAAAGCGCAGGCATTGGATGAAGTCCTTACGGTAAATCCTGAGCTGGCGGCAAGATGCGAGAAGGAGGATTAAGGCATGGCAACTTATCTTGGAACCAGTATTAACGAGAGTTCGACGATTGCAATACCCGCAGGGGAAAAGCTGGAACATGCGCGGGGAATTGCCCTGGCAATCAGCGGCGGGAAGGTGGTAAAACCTGCGGCTGGCGCTAATGTGATTGGGCTGTCTATCATCGAAACAGATGAAACGGTGGAAGACGGTGCAGCTGTTGACATCCAGATCAAGGATATCGGGAAATGGGCAGCAGGAGAAGCGCTTGCCGCTGGGACCGAGCTGGCTGCGGATGCGGAGGGGAGAGCCGTAGCAGCCAAGGCCGGTGATTTTATTGTCGCCGTTGCGCTGGGCAGCGCAGAAAAGGCAGGCACCTTTATTCCGGTGCAGATTATTAAGGCGGGCTATATGCCTGCAGCAGCAAGTGCATAAGGAGGTAAGAGATAAATGAGCAGAGGAAGAGAAGTAGGAAGTGCCGCAGAGCTGCAGGCACGCATTGCGAAGGGCTGGAAACCGAACCGCTATCTTACCAACATGAGCATGGCGTTCTTTGCAAACGCCGGAGATTATGTGGCAACCAGCATTTTTCCGATCTGCCCGGTAGATTTCTCCACCGGGTATTATTATATTTACAATAAGGGTGATCTTGCGAGGGATCATGTGCAAAGAAAGCCGAAGTTCGGCAAGGTGCCGCCGGCGCAGATGGGGCACACGGATGCGACATACCGCTGCGAAGTGGATCAGATCATTGTCGGAATCGACCAGATCGGCGCGCAGAATTACCAGCGTGCCAATGTGCCGCCGTCCATTGACCCGAGAAGGGCAAAGAACCGTTTTGTTACCGATCAGCAGCTGCTCCATCTGGATATCACGTTTGCAAACCGCTTTTTTAAGAGCGGAGTGTGGGCGAATGAGTTTACCGGCATAGTATCCGGAGGCACTGCGGCAGGCGGCAGCCAGTTTATCAAGTTCTCCGATGCAAACTCTGACCCGATCAAGTTTTTTGACGCCCGCAAGCGGCAGATTCGCCTTTCCGGCAGGAGAACGCCGAATAAGCTGACGCTTGGGTATGACACATTCCTTGCACTGAAAGAGCATCCGGACCTGCTGGAGCGTGTGAAATATACTGGAAGTACGGCAAATCCTGCACAGGTCAATGAAAAGGTGCTTGCAGAGCTGTTCGGTGTAGACGAGGTTAAGGTTCTGTATGCTGCCTACAATGCGGCAGAAGATGGACAGGAGGATGATATGCAGTTTATATGTGAGCCGGACGGCGCCCTGTTCTCCTATACGACGCCGAATCCTCGTATTGATGAACCTTCCGCTGGATATATCTTTACCTGGGATATGCTGGGGGACGGCAATTTCATGGCAACAGACACGTTTGAGGGAGAAGGCGGTACGCATGCCGAGTTCATGGAGGGGCTGCTTTCCACTGATATGAAAAAGACCTGTGACGATCTGGCGTGCTACATGAAGAGTTGCGTGTAAGGAGGTTATGTTATGCCATATTTATGCACAAAGCAACTGACCGCTGGCGACGTGACCTATTATCCGGGAGAGATTATTCCGGATGGAGTTATTCTTCCGGAAAGAAGCAGAAAGCTGTCAAAGAGCGGGCATATCTCTGATCTTTGCGGGGAGACGGAACGGAAGTCTTTGGACGGAGCCGGAAGACTGTTTACCGGGGAAGAAGTCGCGGCCAAGGTTGCTGAGGCGTTGGCAGCAGCAGAAAGCCGCATGAAAGAGAGGATGGCGGAGTGTCGGGGATATGAATTGCGGGAAACAGGGCCGGGAGCCGATGAGCCGGCGGTTTTGATTGCAGTAAACAGCGCTTCAGATGGAAAGAAAGAGCCGTCCATAACGATTCCTGCGAAGCCGGAAGAAATCCGGCAGGTGTTTTCCCTTATGCAGCGAAGTGCCGAGGACAGTGTGAAGCAGATTGCGGATGTCACGAATGAACATGTGCTGATCCTTCTCCATGCGGCGGACAGCCGCAAAACGATCAGGAACGCGGCCAAGGAGCAAACGGATAAATTATTCTCCGCGGGAGAAGCTTTCACTGAATCCGGCCAGGGCAACGCAATCACAGGTGCCAATGCGGAGGGGGCGGATACCTGATGGCGAAAGGTTCTTATACATACAATCCGGCAGAGATCAGGGAGCCTGGCAGAGACCGCATGCGGTTTGAGCTGGGTGATGTGATGGTGGACGGAGGCCAGGACACCGCGGCGCTGACGGACGAGGAGATACAGGCGGCAATCGACGCACATCCGCAATCGTGGAAAAGGGCAAAGCTTATGTTGCTGGAGAGCCTGTGCCGCCGCTTTGCCTATGAGGTCGATACGAAAACGGGACCGTTATGGTTGTATCTGCAGGAACGGGCAAAGCTGTGGCGGGAGGATTACGACAGGCTAAAAAAGGAAGTTTCGGCAGAATCCTGCCGGATTCCTCCGTCGGGAGAGAATGGAGCGTCCGGAAAGCCTCCGTATTTTTACGCCGGCATGCAGCAGAACGAAAGGGCGGGCAGCGGATGAATAATACGAGGATGATGTATGTAAGGCCGGGAAACCTATTTAAAGAGTTTGTCATTGAGAGCAATCAGCAGGTAGTGACAAGCACAGGGCGGGTGGTGAACAGGCATAGCGGCGACGGGACAGAGATTTTGAAAGGATGCCTTGCAGAAGTCTCTGACGAGGAGCGGACGAATCACAGCCAGAAAGACCACATTATTACGCATACTATTGTGCAGGCCGGAAGCCCGAAAGCAAAGCGGACCGATAAGCTGGTGCTGGGAGAGCGCATGTTTTATATTGTTGATATTGACGATGCCGGCTCCCTCGGTGTATCAACCATCTATTACGCAGAGGAAAGGCGGGATGCAAAGTGAAGCTGTGGGCGGACGGAAAGGCGGGAGAGCCCGGCTGTGCGGTTCGGGCGACAGTAAGCGATATGGTAACGGAGCTCAATCGTAAAGTGGTTTCCCGGGGTGTCCGGGCGGTAAATGCCATTAGGAACGCTGAGCTGAGGGTACTCAAGGGGCAGCGCAGCGGCAGGGTCTACAAAAAGCCTGGCACATACGGGAAGCAGATGTCAAAGGCGACGAAGAAGCTGCTTCCCGGTTATGGCCATAAACTGAAGGGTGGCCAGCTGTACCGGGCATCCGCGCCAGGGGAAGCACCCGCCAGGCGTACCGGAAACCTCCGGCTGCACTGGAACGGGGAAATAAAAAGCGAGCGTTCTTCCGGCGGAGGGGTTGCGGTCATTGCGGAACTGGAGAGCCGGGAACCGTATGCCGCTGCCCTGGAGAACGGAACGCCGAAAATAGCGGCAAGACCGTTCGTAGAAAGAATCAAGGCGGAGGCCATGCCAGAAATCCAGAAGATTTACAGCGAGCCCTACGCATAAGGGAAAACTGAAAAAGCTTTTTTATGTAAAGGAACGCTGATTAAAGCGCTTCTTTAAAAATCATAAAGGCTGGCCTGCGCGATATACAGGGGGGATATTCATGACATTAGTTACAGAAAAAACGGCGGCTGTATTTGACCTATCCGAAATCAAGCGCGGCGATCTGCTCTGGGGAAGGCACCGCTCATGGCGTGACGGGAGAGCAGGAATGGTAACCTCGGCAACGGGGGAGCGGCTGACCGTGCAGTATTGTCCCGGTGTTGGCAATATCACCAATCATTTTATCATCCCGGTATCGGAGGCAGCAGGCGGGGAATGGGAAATCCGGTGGTCTGCAGATATGGCCGAAATACAGGAATACAATATAAAGGCAGACGGAGAGCAGCGGGAAGAGGAAGGAGTTGATGGCAGTGCTTCTGGAGGAATTGATTCATAAGAGGTTCATAAGCTCAGAGAAGCTTATTAAGCATCTTGCATTGTTCCATGGTGCGCCTGCTGTTTTCAGTCCGGAGCCGCCGGAGGAAAGCCAGGAAGGTTGGGGCGGAGATACGCAGTACCCGAAAATAATTTACAATTTTGATTTGCTGGCAAATGAAGAAAGGCATAGTGCCGGAACCCTGTCGGTATCGCTGCTGTGCCAGAATACTGCAGAAATCGCGCCGGAGATGATCGAGCCGCTGGTTCGGGACTGCCTGCGGGATGTGATATTAAAGCCGGAGGGCGGGACACCATACTGTTTTGCTTGGGGGAGGACGGACGCATTTACCATAGAGGAAAAGAAGGGAAGTATCACAATCGGAAGTGAAGTACGGTTTGATATCCTGGAATATCCGTCACAGGAAACATCCGATCCGGATCCGGTTATGGCAATGAATCAATACATAAAGGGCTTGTATCCGGAATGTATGATTATGGGATATGACAGGATGGAGGAAATCACAGAGGCGACAGGGAAAAGGCCGGTGATCTACTGCCGCCTGGTTGCGGTAGAGCAATCCGAAGAGACGAATACGGTTGCGTGGATGGATGGCAGGATCGCCGTCCATATTTTATGCCCGGAGAGTGAAACAAGGCTTAAAATGGCCGCTGCGATTGCAAACCGTATGTTATTGGACGGAGAGATCATTATGCTGGACCACTCGCCTATGTTCATTAAACGCCTGCAGGCGAATTATAAATCGGACTATCTGAAGGATGGTCAGATTTTTGTAACAGGTCACTATGGGCTGCTTAGATACAAGGCAAAGCCGCATTCCCTGACCGCAGTCCATATCCGATGCAAGTAAGGAGGTAAACCATGGCAAAAGTAACATCTAAGGAGGCCGGAGCTGCCGAAACCGCTGAAAACAGAGCGGAAGCAAAGCCAAGACAGGCTCCGGAAAAAGAGCAGAATATTTCACAGGAATCCGCCAGCACACAGGAAGCCGTCTACAAGGCAAACGAACTGGCGGTTCATGCAAAAAAACTTTTCGGAACCAGGCAGGAGTGCGTCGCGGCAGCACTTCAGGCTGTCGGGAAAACGGAAGGCACGGTTGCGGAGGCGAAAAAGATTGTGGAAAAATTTTTGAGCAGGGAGGTTAAATAAGAATGGCAGGTACATTTATTCTTGGGGAAACAAAGGTACGCCCCGGCGCTTATTTCCATATCCAGAAAAAAGGCGAGAATGCTGCCACTGGTATTATGAACGGAGTAACGGCTGTTATCTTTAAAGCAGACTTCGGGCCCCTGAATACTGCCGTGGAGCTGAGTGCGGAGGATGGATATGAACGTGTGTTCGGAATCGGACTTACCACGGATGCCATCCGGGAAGCAATTGCCGGCGGCGCTAAAACGATTATTGCCTGCCGAGCGGGCAGTGGGGGAACGCCCGGGACGGTTACGCTGCAGACTCCGGATGGAGAGGATGCCTTGACAGTCACGGCGAAATATTCGGGAGATAAGGATTTCACGGTTACGGTGCGTGAGAAGCTTTCAGATTCTACACGGAAAGAGTGCATTTTTTATACAGGGACAACCGAATTTGAAAAGGTTGAGTTTGCATCCGGCGAGGGAGAGGCGAAGGCTTTGGTGGAGGCGCTGGCGTCCTCCAGGAATTTCAAGGCGGAGCTGAAACAGAATCAGGAGAGCACCCAGCTGGAAATCGTTTCCCAGAGCGCATTCACAAAGGGGACAAATCCGCAGGTTACGGTAGGCGACTATTCCAACGCCCTTGTACAGGTGGAGCCGTACGAATTCAATACAATCTGCCTGGATACGGAGGAGACGGCGATCCATTTGCTGCTGCAGTCGTTCCTGAAACGGATTTTTGACGCAGGTTCCCTTGCGCAGGCGGTGGTAGCGGAACCACATACCGTGGATCTGGAGACAAGAATCGCGCACGCGGCGGCGTTTAACGACGAGAGAATCAGTTATGTGCTGAACGCCCATATCAATGAGCAGGGCGCAGAGATTGACGGCTACCAGACGGCGGCGCGTATTGCAGGTATGATCGGCGCCGTATCGGCCGGTTCTTCTCTTACGCATTCCGTGATAAACGGTTTTTCTGAAATTCTGGAGAAGCTTACAAATACGGAAATGGTTGCCGCAGAGAAGAAGGGTTGCCTTGTGCTGAGCTGCAGCAAGGCAAAGCAGGTATGGATTGACAATGCGATCAATACGCTGGTTACTCCGGCAGACAATCAGGACGACGGCTGGAAGAAGATTCGCCGGGTGAAGACCCGTTTTGAGCTGATCCGGCGAATCAATACCACCGCGGACAGCCTGATCGGCAAGGTGGACAACGACAGCAACGGAAGAGCAACCGTTATCAGCCAGATACAGAGTGTCGGGGATTCTATGCGTGAGGAAGGCAAGCTGATAGCGTGTGCGGTGACAGAGAGCAGCACATACAAGGCGAACGGAGACAGTGCATGGTTTGATATTGATGTGATCGACAAGGATTCCATGGAGCATATCTATCTGACCTTCCTGTTCCGGTTCAGCACGAATGAAGAATAGGAGGGCACAGACCATGAGAAATGAAAGAGCAGCTGGCGATACCAGGCATGCAAGAACCGGGAAGGACGGCGCATTTTACAACAAGGACGGTGTTTTGCTGGCAACGGTGGAGCAGTTCACCTCCAACGTAAACTGGAGCAACGCAAAGTACAGTGTGCTGGGCGATGCGCAGGAGCATGAAACAGCGAATACCTTTGCTGTAAGCCTTACCATGTCGCAGGTGGTGGTGGAGGATGATGAATTTATTATTGAGCTGATGAAGGCTCTGGAAACGCAGATTATGCCCGTGTGGGATTTTCAGGGCTCGCTGCTCGGCAGGAATGGCTCGGAAGAGCGCGTGATCTACCGGGACTGCATCCCTTCGGGACAGGTGGATATTCAGAACGTGTCGGTGGGGGATGTCATCAAGCGCAACTGGAATTTCTTTGTCAACCGGGCACCGAAG
The DNA here is from genome assembly GCA_910587085.1 of uncultured Lachnospiraceae bacterium. Classification (GTDB taxonomy): domain Bacteria; phylum Bacillota; class Clostridia; order Lachnospirales; family Lachnospiraceae; genus RGIG4057. The sequence goes on from CAJUMC010000062.1 coordinate 15,081, forward strand.
CTGCAGTCGCTGCTGGGGATTGACAGAGATTAAGATGGACGGCCGCATTTGTCTATACGGGAGCTGGCGAATAGAGCAGCTTATCAAGATAGACAGCTGCATTTCCCATACCGGGAGCAGGCAAGTAAAGCATTCTGCCAAGATGGCCTACCGGGTTTGTCTATAATTCGATATAGGAAAACCGGAGCAAACCATCTTGACAGGGAGGATAGAACGGCTTATTCCGCCGTTTTATCCCGGCAGAGTTCATCCAGAGTAACCTGCAGGGCGTCCGCCAGTTTTATGGCAGTGTCTACCTTGCAACGATTGTAACGCTCGATATCCTCGATGGTGCGTACTGGCACAGAGGATAATTCGGACAGCGCCCGGACGGACAAATTTTGTTGATTTCGTATCTGCTTCAGATTCATGGTATCCTCCTATATGACTAATAACACAAGACCAACAACAAGAATAATAAGCCATATAATAGAGAGTATGAGTTGAAGCAGGCTTTTTACGGTATTTTTCATATTGCGCGGCTCATGGAGATATGGTATAGTGGAGGCGGGGGAGGTTTCCCTCCCTATCGCCTATTGGATGCTCTCGATTACCATTTTGATAACCGCTATGAGAGTTCCAATTTCTAAAACGAGCTGGATGAGTGCTGTAATCACTTTTTTCAGCTCGTTTATTTTTTTCTCCATTTCCGTTCACCTCCTTTCCATGCTTTTATTATACCACGTTATAACGTGGTTGTCAAGCAGAAAAAAGAAAATATTTTTTACTTTATGAAAAATATTAGATGAAGTTGTGTTTGCTACTGAAAAAGTATTGATCTGCCGGTAAATGATAAGCCGGTTTTTTTGTAAAATTTTAAGAAAACGGAGGAAAATCAGATGTCAAAGGAATTTAACAGGGGGATAAGTATCGGGAATAACGGTGGGGATAAGGAAGCTGTGCAGGCAGCAGAACAGCCGGAAGCAATCGGGGTATATGAAACCGATGAGGAGGATACGAAGGCGTTGATTCTGGCCAACGAGGAGGATTTTATCCAGGGCCTGATTGACGCGGCGGGGTTTGTCTCGGAGGAAACACAGCGCATTGAGATTGTCCGGGAGGGGCGGCTGTTTTTTGCCTTCCGCATCCGGCCGCTCAGCTCGGAGGAGTATGAGAAATGCCGCAGGAAGCATACAAAGTATGTGCGCAATAAGCAGCTTGGCATGAAGATGGCGGAGGATACCGACCGGGTGAAGTATCAGTCCGCCCTTATCTATGAGGCGACGGTCGAGGAGGATCGGAAGACCTTGTGGGATAACCGCAAGGTATGGAACGCTCTCAATGCGAAGAAGGACCGTATCATGAACGGATTGGATGTGATCGAGTATACGCTGAAAGCCGGGGAAAAGGATAAAATTCTGGAGGCGATCGACAAGCTCAGCGGTTATGAATCCAATAACCTGGAGGAAGTGGTAAAAAACTGATTAAGGCCGGGGGAAAGACCTGCCTGCTACATCATATTTTCCAGACGACAGGCATCACACCGGATGAATTTTACCAGAAACCAAAGGGAGTGCAGGCATTTATGCTTGAATCCATGAGAATTGCTCTGGAATCACGGACGAAAGGAGGGGAAACGGGTGGCTGAGACGCTCAGGATTGAGATACCGATTGAGACGGTGGACCATACGGAACCGGAGCTTTCTAACCTGATCAAAAAGATCGGCAGGCTGGGCGAGGAATCCGATAAAACCGGGGAAAAGGCAAAAAAGTCGCAGAAGCATGTTACAGAGTTTGACCGGCAGGCGCAGAAGACCGAGAAGCGCCTGTCGGGCTGGGCGAAGGAGAAATATAAAATCATGCTGGAGGCGAAAGAGCGAATCAGCCCGATTCTCTCCACGCTGAAAAGGGGGCTGAGAGGCTTTGCCGGGAAGACCTGGAACGTTACCATGCGGGCCGTGGACTTCGTTACTTCTCCCGTGCGGGGAATTCTGAATCTTCTAAAGAATCCTGTTTTCCAGGTGGGAGCCGTGCTCGGCATCAGCATGGGCCTGAAAGATGCGGTGGAAACTTATAAGGATTTTGAGGCTGCCATGTCGCAGGTGCAGGCCATCAGCGGCGCTGCCGGTTCGGAGTTGGAGAAGCTTACGAATAAGGCGAAGGAGATGGGCGCAACAACGAAGTTTACGGCGCAGGAATCCGCAGAGGCATTCAACTATATGGCAATGGCCGGATGGAAAACGGAGGACATGCTGAACGGCATTGAGGGGATTCTCAGCCTTGCGGCCGCATCCGGGGAAGATCTGGCAACCACCTCGGATATTGTTACGGATGCCCTGACAGCATTCCAAATGAAAGCGGCTGACGCGGGACGGTTCTCGGATGTCCTGGCCGCTGCGGCATCGAATGCGAACACCACGGTTTCCGGGATGGGGGAAACGTTTAAATATGCGGGCTCCATGGCGGGCGCGCTCGGCTATTCCATCGAGGATGTTGCGCTGATGACCGGATTGATGGCAAACACGGGCATCAAGGGAACGATGGCAGGCACGGCCCTGAACTCCATTTTTACCCGGCTGTCCACCAATGCCGGCGGCGCGGCGGATGCGATTTCCGCTCTGGGGATTAAATTTTTTACCTCCAAAGGAAATGCGAGGGCTTTGTCGGAGGTTATGGGAGAACTGCGGAACGCAACGGCGGGTATGTCGGCAGAACAGAAATCGCAGCTTTCCAATACGATTGCCGGAACGGAGGCGCAGAAGGGCCTGCTGGCAATCCTGAACGCCTCGGAAGAGGATTATTATAAGCTGGCTGATGCCATCCGCCATGCGGACGGCGCAGCGGCGCAGATGTCGGAAACGATGCTGGATAACCTTCAGGGCTCCATCACGCTGCTGCAGAGCGCAGTAGACGGGGTGAAGCTTTCCTTCGGGGAGCGATTGTCCCCCTACATAAGAAATTTTGCGGACTGGCTGACCTCCCAGATGCCGGCGATCGAGCAGGGGCTGGAAGAATTTATGGACTGGGTAGACACAAAAGTTGACCGGATACAGCGGAAATGGAAGGAGATTACCAGCACGGGAGAATGGCAGGACGCAAACTTCTTCGGAAAAGTAAAGATTGCCTGGGATGCGTTTATCGCGGAGCCGTTTTCGGAATGGTGGAACAGCACAGGGAAGGCAAAATTTGCGAAAGTTGCAGGAAAGATCGGTTCCGGAATCGGCGCTGGCCTGAAGGCCGGTGTTATGACGCTTTTGGGGATTGACCTGGGAGAAACGCTGGACGAAGGGGTAAGCATCGGTGCATCGTTCGCCAGAGGATTTTCGGAAGGATTTGATTTTAATGCAGTATCGGAGAAGCTGTGGCAGGGGTTTAAAAATCTGCTTTCGAATGCCGGAAAGCTGTTGCCTGGCGGGGAAACGCCGGATCTGTCTTCCTGGGTTTCAGCAATCATGCTGAGGAAACTCACTAAACCAGGTATTGCTCTTGGAAAGGGGATATTTCATGCTGGGAAAACGATCTTTGGGACAAATCCGGCGACCGGTACTTCCCTCATGGGTTCATTTCTGGGTTCGGCTGCAGCTGGTACCGGATTATTAGGAAAGTCCGGTATGCTGGCAATTAACCTGGGAGCTGGTAACTTGGCAGGTGGGGCCTCCATGAGCGCAGGGGCTTTGAGCGCAACGGGTATGGCGGCAGGAGGTGGTGCTATAGCAGCAGGCGCGACCCTGATCAGCAGCGCACTGGACGCATACAAAGCAATGAAATCAGAAAATAAAGAAGAGTCGGAAGCCTATGGGAAGTCTGCGGCATGGAAGTCCGGCGGTGTGGCTGCTGGAGCAGCGGCAGGAGCCGCACTTGGTTCCGTTATCCCTGGCCTTGGCACAGCAGTCGGGGCGTTGGCCGGCGCCGGTATCGGCGGTATTGCGGGGTGGATCAAAGGAAACAAAATAAAGGAAGAATACCAGGATAACGTAGAGAAGATGCAGAAGGAGGCGGAAAAGGCGCAGAAAGTCTTTGAGGCCACCGGATTATCTATTGAGAAGGTCGGGTTTCAAAATGAGGCGCTGACTCGGGCGATGAAGGACTCGGAGGTTTCCGCGGCGCAGTTTGCCGTGATGTTTCAGGAGGAATGCGCGGAGGTTGCAAAAAAGGTGTTCGGAGAGATAACCCTGTCGCTGGGCGAGGTGAAAAAAGTGGCAGGAGAGATTACGTTTGCGGATATGGCGGAGGAACTGGATGTATTCGCACAGGCTACTTCGGATGCGGAGACGGCGCTGTCCCGTATGCAGTCCTCCCTCGGCAGCCTGAAAAAGGAAAACTGGAAAGTCGGCCTTGGGATGGAACTGTCGGAAACGGATAAGGATGGTTATAAGAGTGCCATTGAAAATTTTCTCAGTACAAGTCAGACATTTATTGACGATAACCATTACCAGGCCACGGTTGCGCTGAAACTTCT
>CAJUMC010000063.1 GCA_910587085.1 uncultured Lachnospiraceae bacterium
TAACATAAGAAAATCTGTACGGAAAAAAATTGCCAACGATTACTTGACAGTAACCGACACGGGCCAGAGCGATTTCACAGCTTGCAATTTTTTCATATTGGAAGTATAATAACCGGTACGGATTATATCGACCGTTTCCGGTCAGAATGCGGATAAGCCGGTATTTTTCACGGTTTGCAGATAGAAAACGAAAGGAAGGAAGCAAAATGACAAAAATCGATATTATCTCCGGATTTCTCGGGGCAGGAAAAACGACTTTGATTAAAAAGCTTTTGGCAGAGGCTTTTCCGGGGGAGAAGCTCGTTCTGATCGAAAACGAATTCGGCGAGATCGGCATTGACAGCGGGTTTCTCAAAGATGCGGGCGTGCAGATTACCGAGATGAACTCGGGCTGTATATGCTGCTCCCTGGTTGGAGATTTCGGCAGGGCGCTGGTTGAGGTGCTGGAGCGTTTTGCCCCGGATCGCATTGTTATCGAGCCGTCCGGCGTCGGCAAACTTTCCGATGTCATCAAGGCGGTGGAGGGCGTTGCAGACAGCGACGGGGTTCAGCTGAACAGCTTTACCGCGGTGGTTGATGCAAAGAAATGCAAAATGTACATGAAAAATTTCGGTGAATTTTTCAACAATCAGGTGGAGTACGCTGGCACCATTATTCTGAGCCGCACACAGGATATAAAACAGGACAGGCTGGAGGAATGTGTCCGCCTGCTAAGGGAGCACAATTCTGCCGCAACGGTTATCACAACGCCGTGGGAGGAGCTGAAGGGCTCCCAGATTCTCGATGCTATGGAAAAAAACAATACGCTGGAGAAGGCGCTGCTTGAGGAGCAGAAGCACCACCACCACGAAGATGGTGAGGAATGCTGCCACGGCCATCACCACCACGAGGACGGCGAGGAATGCTGCCACGGCCATCACCACCACGAGGACGGAGAGGAATGCTGCCATGATCATCACCACCACGAAGACGGCGAGGAATGCTGCCACGGCCATCACCACCACGAAGACGGAGAGGAATGCTGCCACGGCCATCACCACCACGAGGACGGTGAGGAATGCTGCCATGGCCATCACCACCACGAGGACGGTGAGGAATGCTGCCATGGCCATCACCACCACGAAGACGGAGGGCACGGGCATCACCACCATGCCGATGAGGTATTTTCAAGCTGGGGCGTGGAGACGCCGCATAAATTCACAGAGGAGGAGCTGAAAACGGCGCTTGCCAAGCTCTCCGGTTCGGACTGCTGCGGAATGATTCTGCGTGCAAAGGGAATCGTGCCTTCCGCGGAGGGCGATTGGCTTCATTTTGACCTGACGCCGGGCGAGTATGAAATACGGCGCGGCGTGGCCGATGTAACCGGCCGTATCTGCGTAATCGGGAGCAAGCTGAAGGAAGAGGAGATCGCAAAGCTGTTTCTGGTCTGACACCCGAACATGGAGGTTGATTCTATGAAAGTACCGGTATATATTATCAATGGATTCCTCGAGAGCGGAAAGACCACCTTTATCAGCGAAACACTGAAGGACCCGGACTTTTCGGAGAACAAACGCACGCTGATCCTTGTCTGCGAAGAAGGTGAGGCGGAGTATGACGAAAAGGAGCTTGCCGCCTGCCATGCGGAGACAGTCACGGCGGAGGAGCGGGAGGAAGTGACGGCGGAGTATCTGAGGATGCTGGCAGCGCATTACCGGCCGCAGCGGGTAATGATTGAGCTGAACGGAATGTGGAGCGCGGAGGAATTTGCGGAGCAGGAACTGCCGAAGGACTGGGAACTGGTACAGATCATTACTCTGATCGACGCCTCGACCTACCAGAATTATCTTTCAAATATGCGCTCAATTATGCTGGGGCAGCTCAAGCTGTCCGATACCATTATTTTTAACCGCTGCGACGGAACGACGGATAAGCTGGCCCTGCGCCGCAGCGTCAAGCTGATGAACCGCAGGGGGCAGATTATTTACGAATCCGCCGACGGCGTGACGGATGATGCCGGCGAGGAGGTGCTTCCGTTTGATCTTGACGCCGAACTGATTGATATCTGCGACGACGATTACGGGCTGTGGTATATGGACGCGATGGACAATCCGAAAAAATACAGCGGAAAAAAAGTGCGTTTCCGCGGTATGGTATACCGGGCAGATAAACTGCCGAAGCGCTGCTTTGTGCCGGGCCGGTTTGCGATGACCTGCTGTGCGGACGATATTGCCTTTATCGGCTTTCTCTGCAAGGTCGGCGATCAGGTCGGGCCGATGCCGTTCGAGAGTCTGAAGAACCGCAGCTTTGTTACAGTGACCGCGGAGATCCGCGTCGAATTCAGCAAGGAATATCGGGGCAAGGGGCCCGTACTTTACGCACTGAGCCTGGAAGAGGCGGAGGAGCCGGAGGAAAACCTTGTCTATTTTAATTGAGCTGTGCCACGCGCCGTCTCTTGACGAACGCGGGGGAGTTCCTTTATAATAAACCGGATATACAAAATAACGAAGAGGGAATGTGTGGGGATGTTAAAGAGTATGACCGGCTTCGGCCGGTGTGAGCTTGCGGATGCGGAAGGGAAAATCACGGTTGAAATCAAGGCGGTCAATCACCGCTACTGCGAGATTTCCTTCCGTATGCCGAAAAAGCTAAGTTTTTTTGAGGCGGGAATCCGCAATGTACTGAAAAAATATATCAGCCGGGGCAAAGTTGATGTATTTATCAATTATGAGGACTATACTGAGGGAAAAGCGTGTGTCAGGTATAATGCAGAGCTGGCCGGAGAGTATTTCGAAAAGCTGAAACAGATCAGCGGGGAGTTCGGGCTTTCCTGCAATGTCGATGTATCGACGCTGGCAAGATTCCCGGAGGTGCTTGTCCTGGAAGAGCAGTCAGCGGATGAGGGCGCACTCTGGCAGCGGCTCGAAAGTACCGTCCGGGGGGCTGCGGAGCGCTTTGTCGAGACAAGATGTGCGGAGGGTGAACGTCTGAAGCAGGATCTGTCCGGAAAACTGGATGGCATGCTTGCGGCAGTCGGTTTTATTGAGGAGCGCGCGCCGCAGATTGTGGCAGAATACAGGAAGCGGCTGACCGAGAAGGTGAACGAGCTGCTCTCCGATACCAAGGTGGATGAGAGTGTGCTTGCCACGGAAATCACTGTTTTTGCCGATCGAATCTGCGTTGATGAGGAGACGGTTCGCCTGAGGGCCCACATTGAAAACATGAAGGAAACACTTTCAGCGGGAGAAAATATCGGGCGCAAACTTGATTTTATCGCGCAGGAAATGAACCGTGAGGCGAATACTATTCTGTCGAAATCCGGCGATCTTTCGATAACCAACCGGGCCATCGACCTGAAAACGGAAATCGAAAAGGTGCGGGAGCAGATCCAGAATATTGAGTAGGGCGGAAGCAAAAAGCGGAGGCGGACGGGGCATGAGCAGGCTGATTAACATTGGTTACGGAAATGTGGTAAATGAGGATAAAATACTTGCCGTGATCCGGCCGGAGGCCGCGCCGGTAAAGCGCATGGTACAGGCGGCGAAGGATCACGACAATTATGTGGACGCGACCTGCGGAAGAAAGTGCAAGGCCGTTATCGTCACAGAACAGGGCAGAGTTGTTTTGTCTGCTCTGCTGCCGGAGACCATTGCCGGAAGAGTGAATACGGACGAACCGTAGAAAGGAGATAATAATATGTTGCATCCATCGTACAATGACCTGATGCAGGTAGTCAACCAGGAGGTTGAGCCGGGAGAAGAGCCGGTAGTAAACAGCAGATATTCCATTGTGCTGGCAACCGCAAAAAGGGCGCGTCAGCTGATTGACGGCGCGGAGCCCATGGTGATACCGCCGTGCAACAAGCCGCTTTCCATTGCGGTCGACGAGCTTTATAAATCAAAGGTAAAGATTCTTTCGGACGACAGGGAGGACTGACCGGAATACGGGAGGACGGCAGAGCAGGCCGGGATGCGCCGGTTTTGATTTGCCGCCCTTTTTCTGAAGAAAAAGGCATCGAAAAAACCATGAAAAAAATCGCGAGGAGAAAAAAGCTTTTTGTGGAGCTTGGCGCATACCTGGCCGCCGTTCTCTTTTTTGCTTTTGCCGTGCCGAAGCTGCTGATCGAACGGACGGTGATCGACGGCTCCTCGATGGAACCGTCGCTGCACGACGGAGAGAATGTGCTTGTAGAAAAGGTGTCGGTGCGGGCCGGCGGCGTAAAACGTTTTGATATCATAATTTTTTCACCCGAGGGAGTGCCGGATGGAAAGCATTACGTAAAAAGGGTTATCGGGCTGCCGGGAGAAACCGTACAGATTGCGGATGGAAAAATTCTGATTGACGGAACCCCCCTGGACGAAAGTTACGGGATGTCGGAAGAAATCAGCTACGCGGGGCTGGCTGCGGAAAAAATTACGCTCGCCGAAGACGAATATTTTGTGCTCGGCGACAACCGTGAGGTCAGCGAAGACAGCCGCTATCCGGCGGTCGGAAGAGTGAAGGCGGGCCAGATCCGCGGCAGAGTCCTGGTACGAATCTGGCCTCTTTCCGTCTTCGGCACTGTGGACTGAGCATAAAACGAAGAGGGAACACAGGAATTTACCGGTCAGGCGGCATTTTGGACACGGAACCGGAGCAAGACGACCGTGCAGAATACCGGCAATCCGGCGCAAGCCGGGCGATGGGAGAGAATGCGGACGGAAAAGATACGGTTATGAAGGGGATACGGTTATGATAACATTATGCAGCATTGCCAGCGGAAGCAGCGGCAACTGCATCTACATCGGGACGGAGAATACCCACCTGCTTGTGGATGCCGGGATCAGCGCGAAACGGATGGAGGAGGGACTTCATTCTATCGGTGTAGAACCCGATAAACTCGGCGCAATCCTGATCACGCATGAGCACACGGATCATGTCCAGGGGCTTTCCGTGTTCAGCAAACGGCACGCCGTGCCGGTTTATGCCACTGCGGGGACGCTCACGCGGTATCTTTCGTCCGGAAAATGCAGCGCAGAGCTGGCCGGACGGCTGAACGAGGTGGAATACGGGAAAAGCTTTTCCGTGGGCGATATCGAAGTCTCGCCGTTTGCGATATCCCATGACGCGGTAAAACCGGTCAGCTATGCCTTCCGGGCGGGCGGGCACAAGATCGGGATGGCGACCGACCTCGGCAAATATGATGAGACAATTGTAGAATCACTGAGGGGGTCGGAAATCCTGTATCTTGAGGCCAACCATGATGAAAATATGCTTCTGGCGGGTAGCTACCCTTATGAGCTGAAGCTGCGGATTATGGGCGGAAGGGGGCATCTTTCAAACGATGCGGCATCGGAGCTGATCGGCAGGCTTCTTCATGAAAGCCTGCGGGTGATCGTGCTCGGACATCTGAGCCGCGAAAACAATTACCCGGAGCTGGCTTATGAGACGGTGCGCCAGGATGTATGCAGAGAATGGGGCTTTCCGGCGCCGGCGCCGGAAATTCTGGTGGCAAACCGGGATAAGCCGTCCAGACGGCTGTCGCTGGAATAGCAAGTGAAAAGCCGCTTATGCGGCGGAATGAGAGGAAATATGAACAGAACAATTATAACGGTGGTCGGCAAAGACCGGGTTGGAATCATCGCGAAAGTGTGTACCTATCTCGCGGAGAACAGCATTAATATTCTGGACATCTCGCAGACGATCGTATCCGGATATTTCAACATGATGATGATTGTGGACACGGCGCAGGCCCCGAAGGAATTCGGAGCGGTCAGCGGGGAGCTGGAAAAGCTCGGCGGGGAAATCGGAGTGATTATCAAGGCGCAGCGCGAGGATATTTTTGATATGATGCACAGAATCTGATGTGCGCCGCTGCGCTTGTCAGAGAAAAAAACAGGGATATCGCAGGCTTGTCCGCGATACTGCAAGGGGTATAGGAATGATAAATTTCAATGAGGTAATGGAAACGAATGCGATGATCGAGAAGGAAAATCTTGACGTGCGCACGATTACGCTCGGCATCAGCCTGCTGGATTGTATTGACAGCAATACAGAGGTATGCAGCCGGAAAATATATGACAAAATTACAGGTACGGCCGAAAGGCTTGTTTCGACCGGAGCGGAAATCGAGAAGGAATTCGGCATTCCGGTTGTCAACAAGCGTATTTCCGTGACCCCGGCTGCGCTGATCGGGGGCGCCTGCTGCAGGCAGACGGAGGATTTTGTCCGGCTTGCGGAAACGCTTGACCGGGCGGCAAAAGCCGTCGGAGTAAATTTCATCGGCGGATACAGCGCGCTGGTAAGCAAGGGGATGACGCAGGCGGATCGGCTTCTGATGGAATCGATCCCGGAGGCGCTTGCTGTAACGGAGCGAGTTTGCAGCTCGGTAAATGTCGGTTCGACCAGAACGGGCATCAATATGGATGCCGTCAGGCTGATGGGCGGGATCGTCCGGCAGACGGCGGAGCGGACAAAGGAAGCGGATTCCCTCGGCTGTGCCAAGCTTGTTATTTTCTGCAATGCGCCGGACGACAATCCGTTTATGGCGGGCGCATTCCATGGAATAACGGAGGCGGACGCCATCATTAATGTCGGCGTAAGCGGCCCAGGCGTGGTAAAGAAGGCGCTGGAAGAAGCGCGCGGGAAGGATTTCGAGACGCTCTGCGAGACAATCAAGAAAACAGCGTTCAAGATTACGAGGGTCGGCCAGCTTGTGGCAAAGGAGGCTTCGAAGCGCCTTAAAATCCCGTTTGGCATCGTTGATCTGTCCCTTGCGCCGACGCCGGCCGTCGGGGACAGTGTGGCCGAGATCCTGCAGGAGCTCGGACTGGAATATCCGGGTGCTCCCGGGACTACCGCGGCGCTCGCCCTGCTGAACGATCAGGTAAAAAAGGGAGGCGTTATGGCGTCCTCCTACGTCGGCGGCTTAAGCGGCGCGTTTATCCCGGTGAGCGAGGATCAGGGCATGATCGACGCGGTGCAGGCCGGCTGTCTGACGCTGGAAAAGCTTGAGGCCATGACCTGCGTCTGCTCCGTCGGGCTTGATATGATTGCGATCCCGGGGGATGTTTCCCCGGCGACGATCTCTGGTATTATTGCGGACGAGATGGCGATCGGGATGATCAATCAGAAAACAACGGCGGTCCGCCTGATTCCGGTGATCGGCAAGGGTGTCGGCGATATCGTGGAATTCGGAGGGCTGCTCGGCTATGCGCCGGTAATGCCGGTCAACCGTTTTTCGTGTGAAGCTTTTGTGAACCGGGGCGGTCGGATTCCCGCACCGATTCACTCGTTTAAAAACTGATGCCGGAGGAAGGAAACAGAGAAAAGCAGGCTGGAGAAAGATTCGCAGGCCGAAAACAGAGCCGAAGAGCAGAGAGCGGCAGAAAAACAGCAGGATGCAGATTAACAGACAGAATTAAGAAGAGCCGCCCGGATATTGCGGCGGCCGCGCATGGAAGGGAGTGTTTGCAGTGAGCGAGCTGGATGAGCTGATTCCGAAGCTGGATTATAAAAATGTGCTGCGCTTTTTCGCGCAGCTTTCCGGAGTTCCGAGAGGCTCCGGACACAACGAAAAAATCAGTGATTTCCTTGTGCAGTTTGCGCGGGAACGCGGATTGGAATACGTGCAGGACGAGGCAAAAAACGTCCTGATCCGAAAGCCGGCTTCGGAGGGCTGCGGGGAGCGCCCGCCGGTGATCCTTCAGGGCCACATGGACATGGTCTGCGTGGCGGACGAGGGAGTGAGGCATGATTTTGAGCACGAGGGGCTGGAGCTTTTTGCTGAGGGGGATATGCTTGGAGCGCGGGGGACAACGCTCGGCGGGGACGACGGCATCGCAGTTGCCTACGGTATGGCGCTGCTTGCAGACGATACGCTGCGGCATCCGCCGCTTGAGATTCTGATTACCACGGACGAGGAAACCGGAATGTACGGGGCGAAGGCGCTCGACGCTTCCATATTGAAAGGAAGACGTCTGATCAATGTGGATTCCGAGGACGAGGGTGTTGTGCTGGTCAGCTGCGCGGGCGGGCTGCGCGTCAATGCATCCCTTCCGGCGCAGAGGATAACGGCGGAGGGAACCCTGCTGAAAATAGAGCTCGGCGGCCTTGCCGGCGGTCATTCCGGAGCGGAGATCCACCGGTATCATGTCAACGCAGTCTATGAGCTGGCGCGCCTTCTGTTTGACCTGCGCAAAAGCTTCGATTTTCTTCTTGTGGAAATGAGCGGCGGGGAGAAGGACAATGCGATCCCGAACGCGTCCTGCGCGTCGCTGCTCCTCCATGCAGATCAGGCCGATGCGGTGAAGAATGGACTGCTCTCCGTATTCGAGGAGCACCAAAGAGAACTTTCCGGCCGCGAGCCGGATCTGAAGCTTTCGGTTACGGTGAGCGGGTCTGCGCCGGTGCAGGCGCTCAGCCCGGTCTCGTTTGAGAAGCTTATGTTTGCTCTGATGCAGGCTCCGGACGGCGTGCAGATGATGAGCCGCGATATTGACGGGCTGGTGGAAAGCTCCCTGAATCTCGGCATTTTCCGCCTTTCCGAAGGGGATGCGGCGGCGGATTTCCGTTTTTCCGTGCGGAGCTCCGTCAGCAGCTACCGGCATTATCTGAGCGACAAACTGGTCTATCTGTTTGAATTTCTCGGCGGGGAGGCTGTCTGTGATTCCGAGTATCCGGCCTGGGAGTACCGCAAAAACTCGCCGCTCCGGGACAGGTTCGTCGAAGTATTTGAGAATTTCTACGGAAAAAAACCGGAGATACAAGCGATCCACGCGGGGCTGGAATGCGGGCTGATCTGCGAGAAGCTGCCGGAAATGGACATTGTTTCCATCGGGCCGGATATGAAGGATATCCACACGCCGAGAGAGCGCCTCAGCATCAGCTCGTCCCTGCGGGTATACCGTTTTCTGGAAAAGCTGCTGGAAGTGCTGTAACAAAGCGGCATCGTGCCATAAAACTGACATAAGAAGAGTCTACGCTGTTTAAAGCAGGCTGTTTTGAGACAAATTAACCAAAGGAGCACCGCTGCCGTGAAAGGCCTGTTGATCATAAGGGAATGAAAGACGGCGGCCTTCCGGGCGCGGTAGCTCCTTTAACGTTCCGGTACTGAAAGGCGGAAACAGGGCAACATAAAAAATTATGTCAACCATATTTTGCGGCAGTCGAAGATTGTAACAATTTCTTAATAAAAATTTTCTTTACATGAGCGCCCTTTCGGCGTATGATGGAGTTCGGAATTTGCTGTCGCTGAGGATGGAGAGGTACGATGCGGGAAGAAGATTGGAAGGAAGAAGCGCCGGCGGAAGGTTCCGTGCGGGGCTTTACAGATGACGAAATTGATTTAATAAAAATAAATCTGGACGATTTTGATACAGTCGCGCCGGAACAGGATGTTATACTCGGGGAGGCGGAGCTGTTTGCTTCACTGAACGACTCTCTGAGAAGGCAGGTGGAGGAAATCGGCGGAGAGGAAAGAAAGTCTTCTGAGGAACCGGTTCCGCCGGGGAAGGATACATCGGAGAAAATGAGCAAGAAGAAAAAACTGCTGCTGATTTTCGGCAGCATTGCAGCGGTTCTTGTGCTTACCACCGTCTTTCTGGTCTGCACAAAACCTGGCCAGAAGCTGATTATAAAGTTTGTGGCGAATTTTATTGACAAAAATGTCGAGCGTCCGGAGGCACTTGCCACCGTTACCCCGCGTCCGGTCAAGCCGGGAGAGGAACCGACGCCGGTTCCGGATGAAGAGGATCCTTCGGTTACTTCGCTTCCGCTTCTGGAGCAGCATCTGGTACGGAACGAGGAGTATGTAAAGAATTATCTGATTTTCGGCATTGACCAGGGAGATATGGATGCCACGCATGCCGGAAGCATGAATACGGATACCATGATGATTGCGTCGATCAACACAAAGGATCAGTCTGTAAAGCTGACTTCCATCCTGCGTGATATGTATGTCGAGCTGGAGGACGGCAAGGGCCGGAAGCTGAATTCCGTATATGCAAGGGGCGCTCGGAACGGGCAGGGACCGGAATTGCTGATGAGCACAATCGAAAAGTATTACCGCATTGATCTGGAGGGCTACGCCTATGTTAAAATTGCTTCGTTCGAAAAAATTGTTGATCTTCTCGGCGGCGTATCCATCAAGATCAGCAAGGAAGAAGCGGATTATCTGAACAGTACAAATTATATTACAAATCCGAAAAACCGCAATCTTGTGGCCGGAACCAATCACATGAACGGAAACCAGGTGCTCGGCTACTGCCGCATCCGGAAGGTGGCGACGATCGGCGGCGCAGCAAATGACTACGGCCGTACCCTCCGGCAGAGAAGAGTTCTGCAGGCGATTTTTGAAAAGTACAAATCAAAAAATTTGATCGAGCTGCTTTCCATAACGCAGAAATGTCTGTCCTATGTCACCACCAATGTTACGGCGGAGCAGATTGAAGAGCTTTTGAACATTATGGTATACAGCGGAATTGCAAAAATGGATTCCTTCCGTCTGCCGATCAACGATTCTTTCCATGATTCCGGGGTCAAGGGCTATAACGGCGTAACCTACGGCCTTGTGGTAGACGATATCCGGGCGAACGTGATCTATCTGTTCGAAAACCTGTATGCTGATACGCCGGAGGAAGCGATCGAAGAATATGATCAGCTCAAGAAATAAAAAGCAATAAAAAAGCAATAGGAAGCGTTTGAATATTTCCGAAAGCAAATTACAAAAGAGTGCCGGCGGCTTCGCCCGCGGCAGAACAGCAGCCAGCCGAAATCCGGCTGGCTGCTGTTCTGCCGTTCTATCCGCCCGCCGCATACAAGAAAAAGAATGACGAAACAAAAAAACTGTGATATAATGTCCGCAGGACACTATATCTGCGCCGATTCGCGTCCGGTCGACAAAGGGGAGGTTTCTTCGGCTGACTGCATGCGTCTGAATATGCCGCGGGTTTTATGCCGGCAGCTGTGCCGGCGGAATTGTGAGGGGTTATGGCAAAGGGGGAACGTCCGGAGGAATTTGATCCTTCGGGGACAAACGAGTTTCAGGAAAATCTGGAAAGAGTGATCGGGGAAGATGCCCCCGGGAAGCTGGAAATTAATATCGAAACGGACGACAGTCCTTCCATTCTGAAAATATCCGACGACAGCATGCAGGAGCAGGACGACGAGCTGCCGGTCATAGATACAAGCTGTATTTTTGAGGACGAAATACCGCAGGAGCAGGAGGTTGACGACGAGGTGCTTGAAATTATCAGCAGTCAGCTTGCCTCCCAGGTCGGGGACGGTTACCCGGAGGAACAGGAGCTGAAAAAGCGCGGAAAGCTCCCTGTCTGGGTACTTCCGGCCGCCGTAACGCTCTCCTGCATCGGGCTGGTGCTGTTTCTGCTGTGCGGCACAAAGGCAGGACGAAATTTTCTGCTGGCGCACGGAATCGGGAAGATATTCGGAGATAATACGACCTACGAACCGGGGGATGTTACGCTGCCGCCGGATGCTTCTGCTACGCCGTCCGGCCTCCCTGAGCTGACCGAACCGGCAGCCCCCACCATACTGCCGGATGTTTCGGTTTCGCCCGTGCCTTCCGACGGGGCGGCCCCTTCGGCAGAGCCGACGCCTGCAAAGCCGGAGGAGCAGACTCTGTTTCATTTTCTGCTGCTCGGGCTGGACGAGGACGAGGAGGAAAAGAGCACCGATCTCATTATGCTGCTCTCGATAGATACGGCGGGCGGAAGCGTGAAGCTGACGACCGTTCTGCGGGATCTGTTTGTCAATCTTCCGGGGATCGGGGATGACAAAATCTGTACGGCGTACACAAGGGGAGGGATAACGCTTGTCTATCAGGCGCTTGAGGACAGTCTCGGGCTCCGGCCGGACGGATATCTGCTGTTCACCTACGACGGATTCCGTGCTCTGATCGACCGTCTCGGCGGTGTCAGCATGACGCTTACCGCGAAGGAGGCCGATTATCTGAACAAAACAGATTATATTTCCCAGCCCGAAAACCGGACGCTTGTGGTCGGGGATAATCACCTGAACGGCGACCAGGCGCTCGGCTACTGCAGAATCCGCCATGTTGGCACGGCGCAGAACGAATACAACGACATCGGGCGCACTGCGCGCTGCCGGAGATTTATCGAGGCGCTCTACACGCAGAGCATGGATAAAAATCTTGGAGAGCTCTACCAGAATCTGAAGCAGTGCTTTGCCCTGCTGACAACGGATATTACCGGGGACGAGTGTACCTCGTACCTTGAAAAGTTTCTGAATATGAAGAAGGCGGAGTTTTCCTATTTCCGGATACCGGCGGAGGGAAGCTATACGACCAGCATTATTCGCGGAAAATCCACTTTAGTGGCAGATCTGGTACAGAATCGACTGCTCTGGAAGGAATTTCTTTTCCCGGAAAGGGAAGAATCGGAGGAACAGCTTCCGGCAGAGTAACCGGCAGAAATCAGGCGTGCTGAGGAGAAGGTACGGAAGAATAATACCGCAGGAGGGCGGATGATATTGAGAAAGCCCGGCCCGGAGCAGGGCCGGATGGGGAAATGCTATGAAAATTCAGTTGTGGAGGCAGATTCTTGAACCGTACCAGTTGGCGGTTGACGAGCTGCAGGTAAAATTTAATCATATTATGGGGGCTTACCGGAGAGCGGGGGAATATTCGCCGATCGAACAGGTGACCGGACGGGTCAAAACAATCTCCAGCATCCTGGAAAAGGCGCAGAAAAAAGGCATCGACGTTGAGGAGATTGAACAGGATATCGAGGATATCGCCGGGGTGCGGATTATCTGTCAGTTTGTCGAGGATATATATAAGGTTGTGGAGCTGATCAAAAAACGTGCGGATATGACGGTTAAAAGCGAAAAGGATTATATTGCATGCAAAAAGGACAGCGGCTACCGGAGTTACCACATTATTGTGCGATATTCGGTAGAGACGGTAAAGGGACCGAAAACGATTCCGGTCGAAATCCAGATACGCACGCTGGCAATGAATTTCTGGGCGACGGTGGAACATTCGCTTCAGTACAAATATAAGGAAAACATGCCGGAAAGGCTTCGGGTGAAGCTTCACAATTCGGCGGAAGCAATTATCTGCCTGGACGAGGAGATGTCCTCCGTTCGGGATGAGATTATGGATGCTCAGAATTCCTTCCGCGTTAAAGCAAATATGATATCTGATATTTTAAATAATATACAAAATCTTTATAAAGTAGCAAATAAGCGGGAGGTTATCAAAATACAGGATGAGTTTTTCCGTATTTACAAAACCGAGGATCTGGATCAGCTGGAACGGTTCAGCAAGGAGCTTGACGTAATCGCTGAGGGCTATCAGGCGCAGAGCCTGCGATAAAACCGGATGCAGTAACCGCCCGGTCAGCTTGTCCGGCGAAACAATGGTCGGCAGCATCAATTGCGGCACGGAGGATGGTATGAAAATAACATTGCCGGAAAAATTTGAGAAACGGATGAGAGAGCAGCTTGGCGCGGAATTTGAATCCTACCGCCTCTGCCTTGACGAGCATTGCCGCAGCGGACTTCGCGTAAATACGCAGAAGCTTTCCGCGGCGGAATTTGCTGCTCTGTCCCCATTTGCCCTGGAGCCTGTCCCGTGGATTGAAAACGGTTTTTTCTATCCGGACGGACTGCAGCCGGCAAAGCATCCCTATTATTTTGCAGGCCTGTATTATCTTCAGGAGCCCAGCGCTATGACACCGGCAAGCCTGCTTCCGGTGGAGCCGGGCGACCGCGTCCTGGACATTTGCGCCGCCCCCGGCGGAAAGAGCACGGAGCTTGCGGCAAGGCTTCATGGGGAGGGCGTGCTGGTGTCGAACGATATCAGCAATTCGAGGGCAAAGGCGCTGCTTAAAAATCTGGAGCTGTTCGGCGTGAAAAATGCGGTTGTCGTCAGCGAATCCCCGGCAAAGCTGGCCGGGCGCTTTGAGAGCTATTTCGACAAAATCCTGGTTGACGCTCCCTGCTCCGGCGAAGGAATGTTCCGCAAAAGTCCGGCTATTATGAAAAACTGGGAACAGTACGGCACCGGCTATTACAGCGAACTGCAGCGGCAGATTCTTCCGGATGCGATCCGGATGCTGAGACCGGGCGGATATCTGCTCTATTCAACCTGTACCTTTTCGCCGGAGGAGAATGAGGGCGCGGTACAGTATATGCTGGATAACTTTCCGGAACTGGAGCTTGTCCCGGCCCTCCCTGTCCGGAGCGAGACTAAAGAAAGCTCCCCGCCGGGTCCGGATTATACCGGGATGGAACACGGCCGCCCGGATTGGACGGATCATGGAAGTCCGCTGCTTGACCGGACGCTGCGGCTCTGGCCGCATAAAATCCGCGGGGAAGGACATTTTATCGCACTGCTTCGAAAAGAGCACGCGCCTAGTGCGCCTTTCGGCACCGCCGTATCGGATGGGGGATATCCCACGCCCGGTGCAGGCTGCGAACCGGGGACAGCGGAGGCCGCCCGATCGCATGTGCTCCCAAAAAACGTTTTCCGCGGAAAAAAGGAAACGGCCGAAACTGCACGGGCAAAGACGGTGCAGCTTCCGGAGGAAGCCAAAGAGTTTCTGGCAAAGCTTCGTTTTTCCATTCCGGAAGAACGGCTCTGTATGCGGGAGGACAGACTGTATATGCTTCCTGAGGGGCTTCCGGATCTGTCCGGTCTTCGAATTCTGCGCTCCGGGCTTCTGATCGGGGAAATGAAAAAGAACAGGTTTGAGCCGAGTCAGGCACTTGCGTGTGCTCTGAAAAAATCGGAGTACGACAGCTGTCTCTCCCTGGCTCCGGACGATCCGGATATCATACGGTATTTGAAATGCGAGGCGATCGAGCCGAAACAGTCTGTTCCGGACGGTTTTGTTCTGGTGTGCGCAGGAGAATATCCGCTCGGCTGGGGAAAAAAGAACCGGTCTGGCTTTAAAAACCGGTATCTTCCGGGCTGGAGAATGATGTAGAACGAAGCGGACGAAGAGAGCCGCTGCAGGGAAGGACAGGAAATGACGAAGGAAAAACAGACATGCAAAGACACTTCCAGAAAGCTGCGCCTGGACAAATATCTGGCAGATATGAAGGCGGGTTCGAGGAGCGAGGTACGGCTGATGATCCAGCGGGGACGCGTTGAGGTCAACGGCATTTCCGTCCGCGACGCCGGCTTTAAGGCAGGCCCTGCGGATCGTGTGACGCTCGACGGCAGAGAGCTGTCCTACACCAGCCGGGAATACATTATGCTCAATAAGCCTGCCGGAGTACTGTCTGCAACGGCCGATCGAAAACAGCGCACGGTGCTTGATCTGATCCCTGACGCAAAGCGCAGGGATTTATTTCCGGTCGGACGGCTGGACAAGGACGCGGAGGGCCTGCTGCTGATTACAAACGACGGGGCGCTGGCGCACTGGCTGCTGTCCCCCAGAAAGCATGTGGAGAAAGTTTACTATGCGCGTGTTCTGGGTGAAGTAACAAACCGGGAAAAGGAACTGTTTGCAGAGGGAATTATGCTGGGGGACGATTTCCGGGCAATGCCGGCGCGGCTTGAGATACTGTCTGTCCGGACAGCAAAGGCCGGTTCCGGGATATCGGAGGAGGAGAATCCGGAAAAGGCCGGTTCCGCTGTTCCGGAAAAAGCGCAGGGAAGCGCCTCGGAAAAGCCTGCCTGCCGCCGGATGGAATCCGAAATCCGGCTTGCAATTCAGGAAGGAAAATTCCATCAGGTAAAGCGGATGTTCGAGGCAGTCGGAATGAAGGTACTCTATCTCAAGCGTCTTTCCATGGGAAGCCTTGTGCTTGACGGCGGGCTGGCGCCGGGGGAATACCGCCGTCTGACGGAGCAGGAGCTTGAATGTTTACGGGAAGGGACGCCGGAAAAAGAGGAGGCCGAAAGCTTCGGCTATCCGGCCGGCACAGAGCTTCTGAACCGCATGCTCGACCGCACGGAGGCAGTTATATTTGATCTGGACGGCACACTTGTCGATTCGATGTGGATGTGGCAGGAAATTGATATCGAATATCTCGGGAAATTCGGCATACCGCTCCCGGAAGGACTTCAAGCCTGCATCGAGGGAATGAGCTTTTCGGAGACTGCAGGATATTTTAAGAAAAACTTTCCGGCAATTACGGACAGCATCGAGGAGATGAAAGCGGAATGGAACCGGATGGCATGGGATAAATATGTAAACGAGGTTCCGCTAAAGCCCGGTGCCCGGGAATTTCTGAAACTGCTCCGGGAAAGAAATATCAAAACGGGAATCGCAACCAGCAATTCCAGGGAGCTTGTATGGGCTGTATTGAAAAGCCTTTCTGCAGAGCAGTATTTTGACGAGGTTCACACGGCGTGCGAGGTTGCGGCCGGAAAACCGTCTCCGGATATTTTTCTGCTGGTTGCCGACCGGCTTCAGACGGCGCCGGAGCACTGCCTTGTCTTTGAGGACATCCGAAAGGGAATCCAGGCGGGAAAGGCGGCCGGCATGAGGGTCTGCGCGGTACAGGACGAGTATTCGCGGGAGGACAGAGAACGCAAGGCGGCGGAGGCGGATTATTTTATTGACAGCTATTTTGATCTCGGGCTGAAGCCGGAGCGGAACCGAAGAGAAGCCGAAGAGAAGCCGGAGAAAACAGGAAATAACAAGCAGCAGTAAGCAAAAAGGCCAGATAAAACAGCAGGAGGAAGCGGCGATGAGCAGGACGGACAGAACGTCAAAGAGAAAAGCGGGGAAGGGTGAGGCGGGATATATTGACGGTCAAAAGAAAAGACGGCTGTGCCGGACGCTGCTGTACTGCGCAGTCGGGGTTGCGATTTTTGTGCTCGGACTCTGCCTGAACAAATTTGAAAAAAGCAATATATTTACTGTCATTGCCGTTTTGATGGTGCTGCCGGCAGCGAAGGCGCTGGTTTCCCTGATCGTGCTGCTGCCGTATTGTTCCGTGGAGGCGGCAAAGGAGGAGCAGGTACGCGGCCTGTTAAGTGGAAACGATGTGATGTACGCGGACATGGTATTTTCCTCCCCGGATAAGATTATGTTTTTGTCCTTTCTCGTGATTGCAGAGGATGAAATTATCGGGCTGTCCGGGCGGAAAAAAGAGGATATCGCCTATATGGAAAAATATCTCAGGGACGAGCTGAAAAAGCGGATGCTGCCTGGTAAGCTCTACATAACCGGGGATGAGGAAAAGTTCCTGCGGCGCGTGGAACATGCCGTTGCAGCCGAAGAAGTTCCGGAGGAGCTGACAGACTTTCTGAAATCGCTGATGGTGTAGCCCGCGGTTTAAAATCGGAACATCCGCATTGGAATGTCTGCGGAAGGAATATAATATAGTCTTCCGGATTGGAATGTCTGCGGAAAGCATAAAATATCGTTTTCCGGGCGCGGAACCGGCTGCGGCACAGATAATGGAAAGGAGCAGAGGGACAAAATGCAGAAAATCCAAAAGAGCGGAGGAATGCAATGCAGAAACTTACAGTAGCGGGATATGAGGAGGGCGCGCAGCTGCTGAAACTGCTGCAGAAATATATGCGGAGTGCTCCGATCAGCTTTTTTTATAAGATGCTGCGGAAAAAAAATATAACGCTCAACGGCAAAAAAGCAGCAGGAAAAGAAACGCTGAAGAAGGGCGATGTAATCGAGCTGTTTCTGAGCGACGAGACGATCGCTAACTTCGGAGGAAAACTGCCTGCTGCGCGTTCACAGACAAAGCCGCATCCGGTACTTTTGTCTGCTTCCCCGTCCCCCTGTCCCTTTACCGTGCTCTACGAGGACAGCGATCTTCTTTTTGTCTGCAAGCCGGCAGGGCTTCTGACACAGAAAGCCGCAGAGACGGACGTTTCCCTCAACGAGCTTATTATCCGGCGTCTGCTGGAGGACGGTACTCTGACGGAGGATGCGCTGGCCGTATTCCGCCCGGGCGTCTGCAACCGTCTGGACCGCAATACAAGCGGTATTGTCTCGGCGGGGAAAACCATGGCGGGACTGCAGTTCCTTTCTGCGGCGTTCCGCGAAAGAGCTTTGGAAAAATACTATTACTGCATTGTCCGCGGAGATTTTTCCCGCCCGGTTCGTCTGGACGGTTATCTGAAAAAGGACGGCGCCCTGAACCAGTCCGCAGTACTGCCGCCGCAGGAGGCAGAGCGGGCGGAGAGGGAGGGCTATGAGCGGATTGCAACAGCCTTTCGCCCGCTGCAGCAAAGATCGGATTTTACGCTTCTGGAGGCGGAGCTGATCACCGGCCGGCCGCATCAGATCCGCGCGCATCTTGCGGCGCAGGGGCATCCGATCGCCGGGGATGCAAAATACGGCGACCTCACGGTCAATGACCGGCTGAGAAAGGCCTGCGGTCTGAAATACCAGCTGCTCCACGCGGGACGACTTGTGTTCCGGGCGCAGAGCGGCCGTTTTTCGTATCTGAGCGGCATGGAAATCCGCGCAGAGGTGCCGGAACTTTTCCGCAGGGTATGCGCGGAACTCGGTTTTTCTGCAAATATAATGGAAAACGAATTTGAAAAATAAAAAACATCACGGAACGGAAACAGCATAAAACATAAAAGGGGGAAAATCGTATGCCGGCATGGAATTCCCGCGGTCTGCGCGGCTCAATGCTTGAGGATCTGATCAATCTGACCAACGACAGATACCGGGAAAAAGGGCTGGCGCTGATTCAGAAGGTGCCGACGCCGATTACGCCGATTGAGATTGACAAGGAGCATCACCATATTACGCTGGCATATTTTGAACAGAAAAGCACGGTGGACTATATCGGAGCGGTGCAGGGGATTCCGGTATGTTTTGACGCCAAAGAATGTGCAGAAAATACCTTTTCGTTGCGGAATGTTCACGAGCATCAGGTTCGGTTTATGCGTGATTTCGAAGCACAGAAGGGTATTTCCTTTCTGCTTATCTACTACAGGAAGTGCGACCGCTGCTATTATATGCGCCTGTCCGAGCTGAACCGGTTCTGGGATCGTGCCCTGGCAGGAGGACGCAAAAGCGTAGGTTTTCCGGAGCTCAATACCAAATATTTCTTTCAGACCGGGCACGGCAGCTACGTTCCTTATCTGGAAATGATAAACCGCGATCTGCAGGAACGCGGCGATGCGGCGGACGGATAAGAACCGGTGCTGCGCCGGAGATAAGGCTTGACAAATCATTTCTTATCCATTATAATAACCGCATTCGCATGATAATTCATTATCACGCTGATGTGATAAAGCAAACCCGCCGTGAATACGAAAACGGGACGTAAGAAGAGGTCATAAAGAGGACATAGGTAATTGCGAAACAAGTTCAAAATCTTGATTCCAATAGGGTAAAGGCCC
>CAJUMC010000064.1 GCA_910587085.1 uncultured Lachnospiraceae bacterium
ACGTTTACTGGTGTTACAGCGATTTTATTTTCTCCGAACTGTCAAAGATGGGATTTTATACTGTTTTACCGGACATGTCAATAGAAATGTAAAAATCCATGCAATTTGCCGGTACAATTCGATCAGATTTTTCCGTTTCGACAGTCAGCTTTCCTTCGGGCACGGCCCGTCCGGCTGCAGCTCGCCCAGGTAATAAAACCCTCTGCATTCGGTAAGCTTTACCTGAACATAGCGGCCGAGCAGCGCCTTGTCCCCCGGAAAATGGACAAGCAGATTGTCGGAAAGCCGCCCCGTCACAAGCCCGGACGACGCTTCTTCCTCCACCAGCACCTCCCGGCAGCTTCCCTCCGCCCGCCGTGCAAATTCGGCGGATGTTTTCTGCACTTCGGCGACCAGCCGACCGAACCGCTCCTTGGCGATTTCCTCCGGCACCTGATCCGGCATGGCTGCGGCCGGCGTCCCGGTGCGCGGGCTGTAAAGGAAGGTATATGCACTGCTGAATTTCACGCGGCGCACAACATCGAGCGTATCCTGAAAATCCTCCTCGGTTTCCCCCGGAAAACCGACAATGATATCCGTCGTAATCGCGGCGTCCGGCATGGCGGCCCGAATCCGCTCCGTCAGCGCAATATAGTCCTCCTTTGTGTAATGGCGGTTCATTTTCGCAAGCAGGCGCGAGCTGCCTGACTGCACCGGCAGATGTACATGCCGGCAGATTTTATCCGAGCGGCTCATAACCTCAATCAGCTCATCGGAAAGATCCTTCGGGTGCGGCGTCATAAAACGGATGCGCTTAAGCCCCGGGATCTGCTCCGCCCGGCGCAGAAGCTGCGCGAAGCTGACCGGCTCGGCCAGCGTTTTTCCGTAGGAATTGACATTCTGACCGAGCAGCATAACCTCGGTCACTCCCTGCGCGGCAA
Source organism: uncultured Lachnospiraceae bacterium (assembly GCA_910587085.1). Lineage (GTDB taxonomy): Bacteria > Bacillota > Clostridia > Lachnospirales > Lachnospiraceae > RGIG4057. Next base: position 921 of record CAJUMC010000064.1, read on the forward strand.
GCGTTTCGATCTCGCTGACAATATCCTCCGGTTTTCTGCTCCGCTCTCTTCCCCGGACATAAGGAACAATGCAGTAGCTGCAGAAATTGTTGCAGCCGTACATAATATTTACCCCGGCCTTAAACCCGAACTTCAGCTCGCTCGGCAGTTCCTCCACGATCCGCTCCGCGTCCTCCTGAACCTCAACGACCATCCTTTGGCTGTTCAGACTCCGGTACAGCAGCTCGGCGAGCTTGTAGATATTGTGCGTGCCGAATATCAGATCGACAAAAGGGTAGCTTTTCCGGATTTTTTCGACAACATGACCCTCCTGCATCATGCAGCCGCAGAGCACGATTTTCATCTCCCTGTTTTTTCTTTTCTTCAGATTTCCGAGATAGCCGATCCGTCCGTAGACGCGTGTATTGGCGTTCTCCCGGACGGTGCAGGTATTGTAAAGCACTAGGTCGGCCTCCTCGCTCTCCGACTCCCGGTATCCGATCTCAGAAAGAATGCCTGCCAGCTTTTCCGAATCCTTCGCGTTCATCTGGCAGCCGAATGTTTGAGTAAAAAAACACGGGCGGCGGCCGTTTTTCTGTTCAAATTCCTGAACCCATCCCCGGCATTTCGCTATATAATAGTACTGCCTGTCCGGTTCCTGTGCGGGCGGCTTTGCATTTATATCTATTTTATCGAAATCAATATCATTATACATTTCTCTTGAATCTTCCCTTTCCAAATTGCCCTGCTTCCCGGCTGCAATGCTCTCAGCCCGCTGTCCGCAGGGAGCAGACGTTTCAGCGGATCTGTCCGTCGCCGAAGATCATATATTTTGTCGTTGTCAGCGCCTTCAGCCCCATCGGCCCGCGCGCATGGAGCTTCTGCGTGCTGATGCCGATCTCGGCGCCGAACCCGAATTCTTCCCCGTCCGTAAACCGGGTGGACGCATTCACATAGACGGCGGCGGCATCCACCTCCCGCAGAAAACGGCGGGCGTTTTCGTAATCCCTTGTGATAATCGCCTCGGAGTGCCCGGTATTGTAGCGGTTGATATGGCGGATTGCTTCGCCGATGTTCTCTGCCACACAAACGGAAATCATCCGCCCGAGATACTCTCTGGAAAAATCTTCCTCCTCTGCTTCCTCCATATCGCCGCAGACCGCCCGTGCGGCCTCGTCAGCCCGCATGGTAATTTCCTTGGCATGAAGTCTTTCATACAGCTTCGGCAGAAATTTCTCCGCGATGTTTTTGTGAACGACAAGCGATTCGCATGCATTGCACACGCTCATACGGCTCGTCTTTGCATTGTCAATAATATCGAGCGCCATATCAAAATCCGCGCTCTCATCCACATAGATATGGCAGTTTCCCGTTCCCGTCTCAATCACAGGAACCGTGCTGTTCTCCACGACCGACCGGATCAGGCCGGCCCCGCCGCGCGGAATCAGCACGTCGATATAACCGTTCAGCCGCATCAGCTTCCGCGCGGTTTCGCGGTCCGTATCGCTTACCAGCTGAAGCGCATCCTCCGCAACCCCGCATGCTTTGAGCGCGCCGCGCAGCACTGCAGCAATCTTAAGATTGGAGCGCAGCGCGTCGCTGCCTCCCTTCAGAATCACCGCATTGCCCGCCTTGAAGCAGAGGCCGAACGCATCCGCCGTGACGTTCGGCCTGGATTCGTAAATCATTCCGATTACGCCGAGCGGCACGCGGCAGCTCATTATCTCAAGGCCGTTCGGGCGTTTTTCCATGGAGACCAGCTCTCCCACCGGATCCTTGAGCGCCGCAACCTTACAAAGTCCGTCCGCCATGGCGTTCACGCGCTTTTCGTCGAGTGCAAGCCGGTCGATCATAATTTCGTCCACACCCTTTTCGCGCGCGGCTGCGATATCCTCCGCATTTTCTGCGAGAATAGCGGATATGTTGCTCCGAAGAGCCTGTGCGGCCGTCTCCAGCACTCTGTTTTTTTCCGCCTCCCCAAGCAGGCCGCACTGCTCCGCCGCAAGCCTTGCCCGTTTCCCCATCTCCAGTAAATCGGTCATATTATACTCCCCTTCCTATTCGTTTTTTCTTCTGAAACAGCATGCTTTCCGATCCGTCCTGCATCCCCTGCCTGCCCTTTCGGCCGTGGTCTCCTCACCTTCTCAGCATTTTCTGTCCGCCGGTTATTCCTTTGTCTGTTCCAAAAAGTACGGCGCAAGTACCTTGTCTGCACGGACATCGTGCGGTTCGCACACAAGGCGATCCAGCAGAGCAAAGCGGTAGGTCAGGCCAATCCGATACACATCCGGATATTGCATAAAATACCGGTCATAATAACCTCCTCCATACCCGAGACGCATACCGTCCGCCGTGAAAGCAAGCCCCGGAAGCAATGCCACAGCAGTCTCCTCCCCGGATGGTTCCTGCTTCCGGGGCTTTCCCGGGAGCACGAGCCGTCCAGGGTCATGCGGGGGTTCCAAAATGCCGAACGCGCCCGGTCTGCATTCGGAAAGGGAACGTATCTCGTAAAAATCCATTGTTCCCTGCCCCGTCACCCGGGGAACAGCTACTCTCATTCCCCGCCTGAGCGCTTCTGAAATAATTCCATCCGTCGGAAGCTCGGCGCCGTGCGATATATAAGAGAGCAGGATGCTGCAGCCGGATAATTCCGGCAGCTGCCAGAGCTGCCGCGCACAGCTCTCCCCGGCCTTTCTGCGCTCCTCCGGCGCAAGCTCCGCCCTCAGCTGCTTTAGCCGGCGCCGAAGCGCAGCCTTCTGATCCGAAACAGATTCTTCTATCTCCTTTTCTATCCTCTGCCTTCCTTTTGACGGTATATGTCCCGGAATTCCCTGCATGCTCCGCTCCCTTCGTTCTTTCGTTTCCCGGCTTCGCTCCGTTCGTCTGCTTCTCTGTTTTAATTCTCGTTCCTCTTCGACAGCTCCGTTACGCTGCCGTCCTGCTCCACTACGGAAATCTGCTCCAGCGAACCGCGGAGATTGGCGCGTATTGCGGCGATATATTCCGCGCGCAGCGCTGCCTGCTCCTCCTTCTCCTGCCGGGACAGCCCCTCCTGCTTTGATTTATGATAGAGCTCATTGATCCGTTTTATTTTTATCTCGTCCATTTTACCTCACTAACCTTTTACAGCGCCGTAAAAACGGTATTAAGCCGGGCAGCGCAAGTCATTTTTCACCCGAAATTCCATTGCTTTCTTTTCTAATTCTTCCATTGCTGCATTTTATTCTTTTTTTTGTGCAGTATTTGCTTTCCTGCTTGTTCCGCTTCTCTGGTCTTTTGTGTCTCCTTAAGAAGGCTCAGCAGATCCTCCGGCCCGGAATCCTTCCCGGCCGCACGGCTTCCCCGCAGCTTCTGTCTGTTCCGGCATCCTCCGGATTCTGCCGCTCCGGCCCGGCGGACTGCTCTCCCTGCTTCAGCTGCCCGGCAGGATACTGTTTGGTATAAAGATAATCGGTAAGATTAAACTCATTATCCCTGTGTGCCGGAAACAAAGTTCCGACTGACTTTCCGTCCAAAATATCGCGGATAATGCCGACCTCCTCCCCATTTGCAATCACCAGATCAGCGCCGCAGCCGGCAGAAATCCGGGCCGCTGTAATTTTTGTGGACATGCCCCCCGTCCCGACGCTGCTCCCGGCCGATTTTCCCATTGCCAGAATCTCCTCCGTAATCTCCGGGACATACCGGATCAGACTCGCCTCCCTGCTGCTTCTCGGATCGTCGGTGTACAGGCCGTCGATATCGGACAGAAGAATCAGCATGTCCGCTCCCACCAGGGCCGCCACAAGCGCCGAGAGCGTATCATTGTCCCCAAATTCGATTTCATCCGTGGAGACGGTATCGTTCTCATTGACAATCGGGATAACCTTCATCTGCGCCAGCTCCAGAAAGGTATTGTGCGCATTTCTGCGGCTGACCTCATTGATCATTGTATACTTTGTCAGAAGTATCTGCGCCGTCAGCTGATTGTACTCTGCAAACAGCTTCTGGTACAGCATCATCAGCCTGGCCTGACCCACCGCGGCGCAGGCCTGCTTCACCGATTTTTCCTCCGGCCTCTCCCGAAAGCCGAGCGCCCTGCGCCCCGCCGCAATCGCACCGGAAGATACCAGAATAACCTCCCTGCCCTGGTTGCTCAGATCGGTAAGCACGCGGACCAGCCGCTCCAGCTTATCCAGATTGATATCCCCCGTCCCGGCATGCGTCAGCGAGGAAGAACCGATTTTCACCACAATTCTGCGCTTATCCTTCAGTCGTTCCCGGCATTCCTGTTCCGTCATAACCCTCTCCATCCTCCGCAAAATTTATCTTTTTCAGCGCTTTCTCAACGGCCATTCCTGCAGAACGACCGGCAGACCGCTTCAAACACCTTAATGCCGTCCACGGCAGCGCTCGTAATTCCCCCGGCGTAGCCTGCACCCTCCCCGCACGGATATATCCCCGCCACGCTGCTCATCAGTCTCTCGTCCCGCACAATCCGCACGGGAGAGGAGGTCCGCATCTCCACCCCGGAAAAAACTGCATCCTCGTCCGCAAAGCCACGAATCATGCGGTCAAATGCCGGCATTGCCTCGAGAATGGAATCAATGACATGGCCCGGAAGGCATTCCCGCAGATCCGCCGGCATACTCCTTCCCTTGTGCTCCGGACGAATCCGCCCGTAACCTTCGCTCCTTCTTCCGGCCAGCAGATCGCCGTACAGCTGATACGGAATTTTCCCCTGTCCCGTCCGGTAGGCAAGCTCCTCGCAGTGACGCTGAAATTCCACTCCGGCAAGCGGATGCGCCGCTCCGCTCATGTGCATGCCGGCCGTTTCCCCGAAAATGCCGTTTTTCCGTGCCGCACCGGCAAAATCCTCCGCAGTCACCGTCACAATCAGCGCACTGTTCGCATTCCGGCCGTCCCGGGCACGGTTGCTCATCCCATTTACCGCCAGCCTACCCTGCTCCGAGGACGCATCGACCACATAGCCGCCCGGGCACATGCAGAACGAATAGACTCCCCGCCCGTTTTTCGCGGTGTACGTCACCTTGTAGTCCGCTGCGGGAAGCAGCCCGGCAGCGGTTTTATACTGGGCTCTGCTGATAAATTCCTGCTCGTGCTCCACCCGCACTCCGACGGCAAACGGCTTTGCCTCCATTCGAAGCCCTTTTTTATACAGCATCTCAAACGTATCCCGCGCGCTGTGCCCGATGGCCAGCACAAGCGTATCCGTCTCAATCAGCCTTTCCTTTCCGCCGTGCATGCAGGATACGCCCGTAAGCGCCCCGCGCCCGGCGGCAATCCCGGTCAGCTTAGTTTCAAAACAGAATTCCGCCCCCAGCCGCACGGCTTCTCTGCGCATCCCGGCAACTACCTGCCGCAGACAGTCCGTACCGATATGCGGTTTGCTACTGTACAGAATATCCTCCGGCGCGCCGAATTTCACAAAGGTTTTCAAAACCGCGCGGATGCGGCCGAAGGTATCCTTTACCGCCGTATTCAGCTTTCCGTCGGAAAAGGTGCCCGCACCGCCCTCTCCGAACTGAACGTTTGTTTCCGGATCGAGTTCCCCCGTCCTCCAGAAATGCTCCACTGCCTTTGCCCGCTGCTCTACCTGACTGCCGCGCTCGAGCACTATGGGATTTAATCCGGCCTGTGCCAGAAAAAAGGCACAGAACAGCCCTGCAGGCCCGCTTCCGCACACAACGGGACGCGGTCTTTTCGAATCCGCCCAGTCGGTTCCCGAAATTCCTGCGGCCTCCCGAGGCCGGTATTCTACAGCTGTAGATTTTGTTATATTACGATTTCTGTTCCGCTCCAGATATCCGCTCTCTCCGGAAATTTCGGCGTCAAGCGTGTATGTATAGTGGATATCCTCCGCCTTTCTCGCATCGATGGAACGTTTTATAATTTCAAAGCCCAGCAGCCGTTCCTTCTTTATGCGAAGGATGCGGAGCAGCTCTCTTTCCAGCTCCTGCACCGTGCTGTTCAGCGGCATTTTCACCTGATTAATACGAATCACTGTTAATTTCCCTCATTCCTGATAATACTTTCCGCGGCGGCCATCCCCGACATCCACGCCCAGTGAAGATTGTAGCCCCCGCAGGTGCCGTCCACATCCGCCAGCTCGCCGGTCACATAGAGTCCAGGAATCCGTTTTGCCTCCAGCGTGTCGGCTGAGAGCTCCTCCATCAAAACTCCGCCCGCCGTGACCTGGGCGCTGTCAAAGGAATTTGTGCCGGTGATGGTCAGCAAAAAACGCTTCATCCGCCCGGCCAGCATCCGTCCGGCTTTTTCGGGGAAGCCGCTGTCCGGTTCCGGGCGTTTCTCCGGCGCAAGCCCGGCCAGGCACAGCAGCACATAATTCAGCTTTGACGGCAGCAAGCCGAGCAGTACCCCTTCGGCGTTCCGCCCTCCAAAACGCCGGAACCGCTCCTCCAGCAGGAACGCCAGCTTATTTTCCTCTGTATCCGGAAAAAAGTCAAGAAAAAGTTTCGGGCAGCCGTCCTGCGGCTTTGCCGCCCGGTTCAGATATACCGACGCAAAACGGCTCAGCTGCATGGCAGGAATTCCCGATATGCCGTAATCGGTAAAAAGGAACTCCCCCCTCTCTCGGAAAACTGCTCCGCCGGGAAGGATAAGCTTTCCAGCCGCCTCCAGGCGGACGCCGGAAAGAACCCCGCACTCTCTTTCCGCCGCCCTTAACTGCACCAGCGCCGGAACCGGCTCCGCCATGCCGAGTCCGAGCTCTTCTGCAACCGCAAAACCGCTTCCCTCGGCCCCGCTGAAGCTGCCCGCACTCCCGCCGCAGGCCAGGATCACATGATCGGCCTCAAAAAAAATCTCCCGTTCCTCGGAATACCGGGGTTTTTCCTTTTTTTTCCTCTCCGGCCGGGAAGGCTCGGAGCCGAGAAGCTCCCGCTTTCCCGCCGTAATTCGAAAACGCGGACGGCACGGTGCGCCGGATGACGCCCGTTCCAATCCGGTTTTTCCGTTTCCCGTCCGCTGCTTTCGAGATATGCTTTCCGCCGGCTCTACGGATTTTACGCGGCAGCAGGTTATCACATCGGCTCCGCTGCGCAGCAGCTCCTCATACAGCGCTTCGCGGACGGAAGCCGCCTGGCCGGAATTCGGATACCAGTAGCCGTTGCGTTCTTTCGGATATATGCCGATCTGCTCGAAAAACGACAGCACCCGGTCCGTTCCGCAGCGCTTCAGCAGCCATCCGGCCGCCTCTGCTCCGCTGCCGCGGTAGCAGTCCGGAGTCTGCAGGCTGTTCGTAAAATTACATTTCCCGTTTCCTGTCGCCAGCAGCTTTTTTCCGACCGTCTCACCGGCCTCGAGCACAGCGGTTCGAAGCCCGCTCCCCGCAGCCAGAATCGCCGCAGTCATGCCGGACGCTCCTCCGCCCGCCACAATCACCTGATATCTGTGTTTCATCGAATTCCGCCTCCCCGCTTATTTCCGCCTTGCCGGCGATATGATTCGTTTCCGGCCGGGCCCGGCAGGACAGGAAACCATCCGCCGGCCCGCTCCGCCGCGGCGCATCCCAGCCCGGCATTCTAGCTCGAATAGCTCTCCAGCAGCGCAAACAGCTCCTCGGAATCTTTTACCCGAACCCCCTCAAGCAGTGCCAGCCTCGCGTCTTCTTCCAGGCCGATGGCCTTGATTCCGGTATACTCGTAAACGGTTTTCCGGTCGCTGTAATACACGATAACCTCCCCGTTTTTAATGGCGAGATAATATTTGAAATCGACCCGTGTGGAATCGTAGCTTTTCCGTATGATAACCTTGCTCTCGGAAAAGGTAATCAGCTCGCTGGCATACAGTCCCTTTTCATATTCCGATACCGGCATATCCGCCAGATCCCTCTGAAGATATTCCGCCAGCTCCTGTCTTGTCATCCCGATCATAATGGAATCCGGCACAATTTCTTCCGTGACAAAATCACCGGTCGAAACGTCCAGTGTCTCCACAATAATTTTCGTTTTCGGAATAATAACCGCTTCTCTTACGGCCGAAACTTCCTCACTGCCGTCCGGCTGTCCGGCCTGCGCCGTATTTCCTGCATTTCCTGCCGGGTTCGTTCCCTGTCCCGGGCCTCCGTGGGCCTGCTGGCCCGTACCGGCAGCGCTGTCCCCCTGGCTGCCCTGGTTTTCCGCTCCTGCCGTTTGACCGGTACCCGAAGGATTTCCTGCTCCGTCCTGATCCTTTGATTCTGTGCCCTGACCGGCCTGCACCCCCGCTGTTCCTCCGAGCAGATCGGAAACTTTCTGCTCCGCCTGCTTCTGTTTTTCGTCCAGCAGCGCGTTGATGTTCTGCTTCGTCTCCATCTCGCGCAGCCGCTTGACCGCATTTTTATAGCTCGTATAATAACAGATCGTAAACATTACGCCAAGAGCCATAATACACGAAAGATATCTCACTGCACGCCTCATCGTCGTCCTCCTTTTCCGCGTTTTGCTAAAAGTATGGACAGATCCTGAGAATTTATACCAGCCTTCTACGGCAGCAGGCGGGCTCTCTTCAAAAGCCTTACCAGCGATCCTCCCTTCGGAAAACCAAGCAGCTCCTCCTCCGATACCGTTCTCGTCACGACGAGCAGCAGCCCGTAGCAGACCACGGCGGCAGCGATTGCAGCAAGAACCGAAATCATGTTCCGCTCCGTAAGCAGATACAGACCATGGTAAGCCAGATAAGCCACTGCCCCCATCACAGCCGCACAGAGCGTCGGCATCAGGAAGGTGCTCCGGATCTCCTGCCGGTATTCCGCATGACGCGCAATGGCACGCCAGTTGAGGGCGCACACGCAGAGCGCATACAGCACGTTGCCGATTACTAGCCCGTAGGCATCAAGCCGGAACACCCCGAGCATCAGGGCCAGGCATGCAACATGAAGCACAAGAGAAACAGCCGCATGATAAACCGGCAGCTTCATTTTATCAATTCCCTGCAGAATCCCGTTCGTCAGAGTGGAGTACGCAAAAAACACGACCGCGACGGAGCCGGCCGTCAGCAGGCCGGCGCTCTGCTCAATTTCCGTACCGCTGAACAGAAGCCTTATTACAGGCTCCGCAAGCACGCCGAGCCCGACCGCGGACGGTATGGCAATCAGCATGTTGAAGCGCACGGAGGATGCAATCTTCCGCCGCACGCCGTCGTCATCCCCGATGGCCCAGGTATTCGCAAGCGCGGGAACAATCGAGGTGCCGAGCGCCGTGGCGATCGCTACCGGAAGATTTGTGAGCATCCGGTATTTGTTCGCGTACAGCCCCCAGAGGAGGGAGGTGGTTTCCTCACTCTTTCCCTGCAGGATCATCAGCTGCCCGAACAGGGCATTGTCTATCGTCCCGCTGAGCTGATATACGGTTTGGCTCAGAATAATCGGCACGACCGTCATCACAAAGAGCCTGGTTATCACCGCGGGACTGCTGTCCGCACCGGTGTGATCCTTTTTGACCCTCTTCCGGATAAAACCGTGGTTCATGCCGTATACACCGAGCAGAACCAGAAACGCGACGACCGCTCCGATGAGTGCGCCCAGCGTTCCTCCTGCCGCTCCGTAGGCTTCCATATCCGCGGAAGCGTTGTGCAGCAGCATCAGCCGGTATGCGGCCACAATGCTCACAACCGCGTGAACCACCTGCTCGATCAGCTGGGACAGGGCTGTGGGTACCATGGTTCGCTTCCCCTGAAAATAGCCGCGGAATACTCCCATTACAGCAAATACAAATATGGTTGGTGCCAGCACCCGGAGCGGGATGGCAACCGGCATGTTCCGGACAAGCTTAGCCCAGGCCTCCGCCAGAAAATAGACGGCGGCGGACGCAATTGCCCCTACTGCCGCAGCGATTTTCAGCGCCGTGAGAAATACCCGGTGGGCGTTCCTGTACTGCTTCTTCGATTCCATCCCGCTCACCAGCTTGGAGACGGCCACCGGAATGCTGTAGGAGGACAGAATAAGCGCAAGATTGTACAGCTCATAAGCGGAACTGTAATACCCCATGCCGGTATCGCCGATAATGTTGGTGAGCGGTACGCGGTACAGCATCCCGATAAATCGTGAGACTATGGAAGAAATGGCCAGAATCGTTCCCTGCACAAGATAGTTATTTTTGTTCTTTGATTTTGCCATGGATCGCACAGCCTCTCTTACTCTACTGTAATGTTCTTTTCCCGGTGTGTCGGAAATACCGCGATATAGGTTTTTCCGGGATTTATCACAAGCAGTTCGCCTTCCGCATCATAATAGCGCATAAAGCGTCTGCTCTCGTCCTTTTTCCAGGTGACGGGCTGCATCGTACCGTTTGTGTAATACCAGCCGGTTCCCTCCGCTTTCTCGATCTCCATCGTCTGATAGCCGTTCTTGTCAATGTTCCATTCCTTAACAAACTGAATAATGACATTTTTAAATGCAAGCTGTTCTCCGGTATTGTAATCCGTGTGCTCCCCGTCGAACTGGTATCTCCGGTAAACGCCGTCCGTACCGTCGTATACAAAATACGGCTTCATATAATCGGAAAACCCGAGCGTAATGCGGGAAGCGGATTTGAGCGCTCCCTCCGCCGGCCCGCCCGCGGCGTTATTCCCGGCTTGCGCTGTTTCGCCTGCACCGGTGCTTTCCGGGACGCCTGCCGCATCCTCCCCGTGAGCAGCCTCCTCCCGGAGCGCCCCGGCCGGCACGGTATCCTCGGCATAAAAGAGGAAATGCGGCTCGTAGCCCTCCTCATACTCGGTTCGGAAGCCGGCGCGCTTCACGGCATTCTGAATGCCCTCCAGCGAGGCAAAGGCATTGTGCGGAGCCTTGATGGACTTGTCGCGGTAAAAGCTGGATACTCCGACGCCGTACATTCCCGTGATATGATCAATCCCCAGCTTGTCCATTTTCCGCTTTGCGTAGGAGGTCTCCCCGAAATGCACAAAGATCGCGTCATACTCGTCCGCAAAACTGACAAAATAGTGCCGCGCGCTGCGCACCGAGCCCAGCCTCTCTGCCACTGGCGTTCCCTCTTCCAGCTCGGAATACAGTGCGAGGAATCTCGTAATGCCGGCCTCCGTAAGCGCCTCATAAACAATATCGGCCTGCCCTATCCCGCTCTGCGGATTTGCAGCCTTAATGTTGTTCAGCATTACGGCGAACGGCCGGTGTTCTGTCGTCTCCTCATCGATCCACTCGCCGGTCAGCATTTTCTGCTTCTTCCCCTCGTAGGGATCGGGAGTCGGAGTCGGCGTGAGTGTCGGCGTAGGTTCGGGCGTGGGTGTTCCGGTCAGCATGTCCGGAGATTCTATCCCTGTCAGCGCCGGCGGATTTTCATCCGCACCTGGCGTGACGGCGCCCCCGTCCCCTTTTTTTCCGCAGCCTCCAAGACAAACCAGCGCCGCCAGAAATAGCGCAAGCAGCCCTCCGGTCAGTTTTCTCTCTCTCATATTGTTTCCCTTCCTGTCCCCCCGCGTGCGCCCGTCCCTTTTGCGCCGCCGCTCGGGGGCGATTTCCTCGATTCTCTCACCGGTCAGACCGGCCTTTTCAGGCCGAGCCCGTCCAGAATTTCCTCCTGTCTGCGCTCCATCACCGCGCGCTCATCCTCCCCGATATGATCGTAGCCGAATAAATGCAGCATGCTGTGCGCGGTGAGAAAACCCAGTTCCCTCTCCCGTGAATGCCCGTATTCCTCCGCCTGCGCGATTACTCTCTCCACGGAAATAACAATATCGCCGAGCAGCAGTTCCCCGGTATCCGGGTTAAAGCAGCCGGCGTCATCCTCCTCCAGAAGCCCGAATCCGGACGGCTCCTCATAAGCAACCGCCGGGAACGAGAGCACGTCCGTGGGCGCGTCAATCTGCCGGAAATCCCGGTTCATCTCCCGGATCGCAGCGTCATCCGTCAGCAGAACGCTGACCTCCGCCTCGTAAGGACAGCCCTCGTAGTCCGCCGCAGCGTTCACCACCCGCTCGATCAGCTCCCGGTATTCCACGCCGAGCGCGATTTCTGTTTCGTATTCGATCTGTATCGTCATTCGTTTTATTTTCCTCTTTCATTTGATTCGCCCCAGAGGCACAGTCCAGTACGGCTGCCGGCACTTTTGCCTCAGCCGCCGTTTCTGTGGTTTCTCTCCGAGCGCTTGATTACTTTTCTTTTCACATCGGCCCTGTCCGCGCGCCGCTGCTGCTTTTTCTCGTAAGCGTCGTATGCCGTCACAATCTTCTGAACCAGAGGATGTCTGACGACATCCTGACTGGTGAGATAAGAGAAACCGATCTCATCGATCCCGGAAAGCACCTTCATCGCCGCATCCAGTCCGGAAGGCTGGCCTGCCGGCAGATCCTTCTGCGTGAGATCCCCCGTGACGGCAACCTTTGAGCCGAAGCCGATGCGCGTAAGAAACATTTTCATCTGCGCCGGCGTCGTGTTCTGCGCCTCGTCCAGAATAATAAACGCATTGTCAAGCGTCCGCCCGCGCATGTAGGCAAGCGGAGCGACCTCGATCAGCCCCTTCTCCGCGTTTCTCAGATAGCTTTCCGCCCCCATAATCTGATAGAGTGCATCGTAGAGCGGACGCAGATAGGGATCAATCTTACTCTGGAGATCCCCAGGCAGAAAGCCGAGTTTTTCTCCGACCTCAATGGCAGGGCGCGTCAAAATAATCTTGCTCACCTCATCGTTTTTGAATGCCGTGATCCCCATCGCCATGGCCAGAAAGGTTTTCCCGGTTCCAGCCGGCCCCACGCCGAACACAATCATTTTCTTCCGTATCTGATCCACGTAAGCCTTCTGTCCCAGCGTCTTCGGTTTGATCGGCTTTCCGGCCGCCGTGTGGCAGATCAGATCCCGGTCAATCTCCAGCAGAGATTCCGCCTTTTCCTCCATATTCAGCGAAATGGCGTAATTTACATTCTGCTCCGTAATCTCCGCGCCGTTTTCCGCCAGCTCCAGCAGTTTCTCCAGAACATTTCCAGCCCGGTCAACCGAACCCGGCTCGCCGATCAGCTTTACTTCTCCGTTCCTTGAAATCAATGTGACGTGGTAGGAACGCTCTATAATTTTTGCGTAGGAATCATATTCTCCAAATATTTTCTTTTCGTATTCCGCAGGCAGGTTAATTGCCTTCTGTGTAATGCTCATTTCCCTCCTCCAGCCTCCACTCGTCGGGATTTACAGTACGGTATTTCCATGCGCTCTCCTGAAAAATCAAAAGCCCGGAGGTATGGCAGGCATTCTTTTCCAGTTCTGTACTCACCTCCGAGGAAAGCAGCGTCGCGCCTCCCTCCTTCCGCTCGGTCAGATACCGGATCAGCCTTTCGTTCGCGGCGATCCGCGCCTCCTCCTCCGAGTAGACGGCGGGTTCCATATAGTATTCCCGCACCGTCGTTTTCCACGCCTTAAACGGCAGAAAAAAAGAATCTCCGATGCAGTACTGCTCCATCTCTGATATTATATCACATTCCGGATATGAATTACTAGGTGAATAAGAAAATATTTTAATCCCGGCAAGCTCGAGCCTCAGACCGGTTTTTTTCCTCCCGGAATATACTCTTTTCTCATAATCAAGCGGGAAACGGTCGTCATAATTCTCGGTCGTTTTGAGTACGACGCTGCCCTGCGCAAGCACCGGCCGCCTTTCAACCAGCGTCTCGTTGTCCCCAAAAACGTCCAGCACGCCGGAAATGAGAATCTGCCCCCTGCGGACGACATCGCCGGCCCGCACCTGCGCGCTGCCGCTCGCCACCGAAATCTCCATAACAATTCCGTCGCTTGCCGCCACGATATGCCCCGTTTCCTCCTGCCATATTTCCCCAAATCCGTCCGCTGCCTTGTCGGCGTTCAGCTTCGGCATTTTCGTTTCCTTGATGCGGATCTTCATGACGGTTCCGCTGATCTCTGCGGAAACCCAGCCGATATCCGTAAACCGGCTCCGGATCTTCTCCTCGATTTCCGGACAGCTTGCCTCCCGCTTTCGGACCCCCTCGTAAATGCCGCATTCCTCCAGAAAGCTCTGAAGCTGTTCTTTCGTGTGATAATAGCAGCCCTCGTACTCAATTCTCCATAAAAAGCCCGATAGATAATACAGCAGCCCGGCAAAAAGGACAGCGCAAAGAAGCAGCACCTTTCTTTTCCTGTTCTTCCGGAGCAGAAAGGGAAGACCGCGCTTCTCCGAAATTTCCGGACGAATCCCCGTTTTCCTTATCACCGGCCGCAGCCGGAAATAGTCGTCCGCCGGCATGACGGCGGTATAATTGCAGCCCTCCCGGCAGATCCGATCCATCCGCAGCTCCTGGTGCTGGCACAGATTCAGAAAGCGTTCGGCATTGCTTCCCGTGATCCGGATTTTTATGTAGCCCCTGCGATAGCGGTTCATTCGGTTCAACAGCTCGTTTTTCATGCGTCTCAGCCCCCCTGATACGAAACCTGCCGGACAAACCCGCTGATTTTCATCTCTTCCTTGGTAAAATAATCAATGCGAAGCCGTTTTCCCTCCACCAGTACGCTGCAGACCCCGGTCTGAACCACGATCTGCTCCTCGCTGTACTCTGCGATTTTTTTGTGGTTTTCTATAAAAACGGCGTTTCTGCCGTGCATCGTGACGATCGGCGCGCCGGCCAGCACGTCGGGCGGAAGGGAAATGCTCTCCGAAAGCACCTCCAGAAAGCGGAGACGCTCCTCCTTTTCCTGCTTCTCCTTCTGCCTGAGCTGCTGGTACAGCTCATGATTTTCCCTCTTCCGGTTTTTTGCGTGCGTGGATTTCCCCTGATTCTGCCAGGACATATAAGCATTGCTCCTCATAATCCGGTTACATCCTATTCTATTCCGCGGTACGGAAAAAAAGAAGCCGGGAAGCGTAAAACAGGAAGCACGCCGTCTGCATGCCGCTGAGGACGGCAGAATTCCCATGCCCATTGCCCCGCCGGCACACGGACGCAAAAAAAGACCTTAATCCGATGGATTAAGGTCTTTCCCGCACAAAAAACTATTTGAACTTTCTCTTACGAGCCGCCTCGGACTTCTTTTTCCGCTTAACGCTCGGCTTCTCATAGTGCTCTCTCTTGCGGATCTCCTGCTGGATACCTGCCTTCGCGCAGTTTCTTTTGAATCTGCGGAGAGCGCTGTCCAAAGTCTCGTTTTCTTTTACAATAACATTCGACATAGTCTCACACCTAACCTCCCTCCAGTTGTGTATTGTGCTTACACCAACTGTTTGGGTTTTTGAAAAGCACTAATTAAATTATAGCATATTTTTCTAAATCGTCAACTGTTTTTTTCAAAATCAGGAAAGTATCTCATAAACCCTTGCAATCGCTGCGTCGATTCCTTCCGGATTCTTTCCTCCCGCCTGCGCCATATTCGGCCTTCCGCCGCCTCCGCCGCCGACAAGCGCCGCTGCTTCGCGGATAAGATTACCCGCGTGCGCGCCCTGCTTTACTGCACCTTCGGTGGCCATCGCCACAAGGCTTACCTTTCCGTCCTTTGCGGAGGCGAGGAACACAACGCCCTCACCGAGTTTTTCCTTCAGCTGGTCGCCGAGATTCCGCAGACCGTTCATGTCCGCCTCCGGCACCTTCGCCGCAAGCACCTTCATGCCGCCGAGCTCCTTCACCTGGCTCATCACGTCGCCGAGGGAGCTGTTGGCAAGCTTCGCCGCAAGCCGCTCGTTCTCCGCGTGCAGCTGCTTCAGCTCCTCCTGCATCGCCTCAATCTTTTTTGTCAGAGCGGCTGGCTCGGCTTTCGCCGCTTTTGCCGCAGCATTCAGCTCATCCTCCAGCTGCCTGTAATGGGCAAACACGCCGTCTGCCGTAATCGCTTCGATGCGGCGCACGCCGGCTGCGACGCCGGATTCAGAAAGTATGCGGAACGCCGTGATTTCGCCGGTATTGCCGACATGGGTACCGCCGCAGAGTTCCTTGGAAAATTCTCCCATACTCACAACGCGCACCGTCTCCCCGTACTTCTCGCCGAACAGTGCCTTCGCGCCGGTCTTCTTTGCGTCCTCAAGCTTGAGCACCTGCGTCTCAACCGCAAGCCGCTCCGCAATTTTGCAGTTTACGATCTCCTCCGTTTCTGCAAGCTCCTCTGCGGTCATGGCGGAAAAATGCGTAAAGTCGAAGCGCAGGCGATCCGGTGTTACTAGGGAACCGGCCTGCTCCACATGCGTACCGAGCACCTGGCGGAGCGCCTCCTGAAGAAGATGGGTCGCGCTGTGATTTTTGCAGGTCGCCGCCCGCAGACCCGCGTCCACGGTCAGCGTAACGGTATCCCCGGTATGGAACATTCCTTCTGCAGCCGCGCCGACATGGGCGATCCGGCCGCCCTTGAGCTTGACGGTGTCCCCGACCTCAAAGCGCGCTCCGCCGCAGGTGATTATGCCGGTATCGCCGGCCTGTCCGCCCATGGTCGCATAAAACGGCGTTTCATCCACAATAATCGTGCCGCTCTCCCCGGCTACAAGTCCTTCCACGATCTCCTTGTCCGTTGTTATTACGGAGATCTTTGATTCCGCTGACGTGCATCCGTAGCCCACAAAGCTTGAGGTAATGCCGACATCAATTTCGTCATACACGGTCGCGTCAGCACCCATATAGTTCGTTACGGCGCGTGCGTCGCGCGCGGTGCTCTTCTGCACCTGCATGGCGCGGTGGAAGCCGTCCATATCAACGGAAAAGCCGCGCTCTGACAGAATTTCCTGCGTCAGATCAATCGGGAAGCCGTAGGTGTCGTAAAGGCGGAACGCATCCTCCCCGGAAAGTACGCGGCCGCCCGCAGCCGCAAGCTTCTCCTCCAGCTCGGAGAGGATCAGGATGCCCTGATCGATCGTGCGGTTGAATTTTTCCTCCTCGTTTGTGAGCACCTTTACAATGTATTCCTTTTTTTCCTCCAGCTCCGGGTAGCCGTCCTTTGACTCCGCGATCACCGTCTGCGCGAGCTCTGCCAGGAACAGCCCCTTTATGCCGAGCAGCCGTCCATGGCGCGCGGCGCGGCGCAGCAGGCGGCGGAGCACATAGCCGCGCCCCTCATTCGACGGGAGGATACCGTCCGAAGTCATAAAGGTTACGGAACGAATGTGATCTGTAATCAGCCGGATGGAAATATCCTTCTTTTCGTCCGTCTCATACACGGCACCGGCCATTTTGCAGACTCTGTCGCGGATCGCCTTCATCGTGTCAATATCAAAGACGGAATCAACGTCCTGCACAACGACGGCGAGGCGCTCCAGCCCCATGCCGGTGTCAATGTTCTTGTTTTCCAGCTCGGTATAATGGTGATTCCCGTCGCTCTCAAACTGGGTAAATACGTTATTCCAGACCTCCATAAACCGGTCGCAGTCGCAGCCCACCCTGCAGTCCGGCCGCCCGCAGCCATACTTTTCACCGCGGTCGTAATAAATTTCCGAGCAAGGCCCGCACGGGCCGGCTCCATGCTCCCAGAAGTTGTCGCAGTCCCCGTTTTCGTCGCGGTAAAAGCGCGTGATGCGATCCGCCGGAATTCCGATCTGCTTATTCCAGATCTCAAACGCCTCATCATCTTCGCCGTAGATGGACGGATACAGCCGATCCGGCTCCATTCCGATCGTTTTTGTAAGAAATTCCCAGGACCAGGCAATCGCCTCTTTTTTAAAGTAATCCCCGAACGAGAAATTACCGAGCATCTCAAAAAACGTCAGGTGCCGCGCCGTCTTGCCGACATTCTCGATATCGCCCGTACGCACGCATTTCTGGCAGGTTGTGACCCGGCGCCGCGGCGGGATCTCCTGCCCGGTAAAATACGGCTTTAACGGCGCCATGCCTGCATTGATGAGCAGCAGGCTCTTATCATTCTGCGGCACAAGGGAAAAGCTGTTCATCTTCAGATGTCCCTTGCTCTCAAAAAATTCCAGATACATTCTCCGAAGCTCATTCACTCCGTAAGCTTTCATGTGTCCATCCCTCTTTCCCGCACGGCGAAGGTCTGCCCGCGCCGTGTGTTAATCGCTGCAAGCATAAAGCAAGCTCAGCTATTGATTATAAATAGCCGGGCTTTTTTTGTCAATCTTTTGTCTGTCTTCCTCGGATAACAGTTACTGTCAAGTAATCGTTGGCAATTTTTTTCCGTACAGATTTTCTTATGTTA
>CAJUMC010000065.1 GCA_910587085.1 uncultured Lachnospiraceae bacterium
TTTACTGGTGTTACAGCGATTTTATTTTCTCCGAACTGTCAAAGATGGGATTATATCTTCGCCCCCTGCAAAAGTCAATCCAGCCGATACAGTTCCCTGGCGTTCCGCGCAGTTGCCCGCACAACCTCCTCCGGCGTGATGCCTCTGAGCCGGGCAATTTCCTCCGCAACAAGAGGCAGGTACAGCGAAGAGTTTCTCTCCTGCCGGTGCGGCGCCGGCGCAAGATACGGACAATCCGTTTCCAGAACCAGCTTTTCCAGCGGAATCTTCTGCACAACTTCCTTCACCTTCCGGGCGCTTTTAAAGGTTACCACGCCGCCGATCCCGATCCAGAAACCCATTTTCACATACTCTGCGGCCATCTCCGGCCCGTAGGAAAAGCAGTGAACTACTCCTGTCAGCCTCTTTCCCTCTGCTGCTGCCCTGTCCTGCGCCTCCCGGAGCTGCCCGAGCGTGTCGGCTGCCGCCTCCCGGCTGTGGATAATCACCGGCAGATCCCTTTCCGACGCCAGAGCAAGCTGTCTGCCGAACCAGAGCTTCTGCACGCCGCGCGGCGTATCCCAGTGATAATCAAGACCGATCTCTCCGACCGCAATCACCTTCGGCTCCCTCAGCTGTTCTGACAGCTGAAGGAATCCATTTTCATCCAGCTTTTCTGTCTCCGTCGGATGCACTCCCGCGGCCGCGTATACAAAGGGATATTTCTGTGCAAGCGCAATCGCCCGTGCCGTGCTCTCCAGATCTGCGCCGACATCCACAACCGGCCCGATCCCGTTTTCTTCAAGACTCTCGAGCAGCTGTTCCCGATCCTCGTCAAACGCCTTGTCATCATAATGGGTATGCGTATCAAATATCCTGTTTTGCGGTATCTTTTCTGTGCCGTTCATGCATGCTGTCCCCCGTTTTTTCCTTTCTTTGTTTACCGAAATGCAGGGACGGCCCGCAGTCCTGTTCCTGCCGCCGGTGTCTGCCCGGTGTGACAAATACCGTTCTCCCTTCTCACAGCTCCGCTCCCAGCTGCTCAATTTCATTCAGGAGCTTCTTCCTGCGATCCTGGAATAAAAGTTCTCTGTTATACTTTTCGTATATGGCATTTCCGTAACTATTTACAAATTCCATACAATAATAACTGAGCGACAGCTCCGTCAGGAAAATCACCAGCTCCTGCCCCTCCCCAAAGGTATCTGCCAGAAATCCAAAACAGTGATCGAGCATTTCCCCGACGGTTTTCACCCGCTCCTCCCGCAGGCCGTTCAGCCGCTCAAAGCATTCTTTGAGCCGCTGAAATACTGCCTGCGGTTCGCCAATGCTGTCAATTCTCGCCTGCCTGCACCAGTCAGAATAATATTGCAGAGCTCTGCGGTACGCCTCCCTGTCCTCCGGACGGAGCGTCTGCCCTTCCCGGCGCGCTTCCTCCGCCCGGAAAACTTCCTCCAGGAGAGCCGGTGCATCTGCAGCAGCATTTTCCCGCAGCAGTTCCTCCTTCGCTCTTTTCAGCAGCTCATACAGCCGCGTGACAACCGCATCCTCCATCCATACCTCACGGAATTCTGCGGAAAGACGATCCAGCAGCAGGGAGAGCACACTGTAGCGCTCGTCGAACGGAGCATTTTTCAGCTTCCCGGCCGCAAAATTTCCGTAATTGCCGGAAAGCAACGCGTTTATATCATAATCCGCCCTGTACTTCCGGTACAGCTCAAGATATGCGGCAAAGCTCTTCGCCGTCTGCGGATTTGCCACATATTGCTTTACAACCTCCTCATCGACCGGGATCGCAAGTTCCTCGCACGCATACAGAAATTCCGATAAATCCTCCCAGCCGCGCGCCGTGACAAACTGCTTTCCCTCCACGGTTGCGCGGATCGAATAAAAATCATCGCGCCGGATATCGAGATAGGATATCACTGCGCTGTGCAGTCTGCGGCGGTACGCATACTCCTTCCAGACCTCGTAATCCGCCTCGATGTCCATTTTTTTGACGCGATCCAGCGTTACAACATCAAACTCACGCACGGAACGATTGTACTCCGGCGGATTCCCGGCCGCCGCGATCACCCATCCCTCAGGCACACGCTGATTGCCGAAGGTTTTGCACTGAAGAAACTGCAGCATCGTCGGTGCAAGCGTCTCAGAAACACAGTTGATTTCGTCGATAAACAAAATTCCTTCCCGCACTCCGGTCTGCTCGATTTTCTCGTATACGGCAGCGATAATCTCGCTCATCGTGTATTCGGTGACCGCATATTCCCGGCCGCCGTACACCTTTTTTTCTATAAACGGCAGACCCACCGCGCTCTGGCGCGTATGGTGCGTGATCGTATAAGCCACAAGCCCCACGCCGCATTCCGCCGCGACCTGCTCCATAATTGCTGTTTTCCCGATGCCCGGCGGCCCGATCAGCAGGATCGGGCGCTGCCGGATTGCAGGAATACGGTAGCTGCCGTCCTCCTTTTTCTGCAGATAGGCCCGCAGCGTATTTTTTATCTCTGTTTTTGCCCGCTTAATATTCATTACCGTCCTCCATATTTCGATCCGCCGTTCGGCTGCTTCTTAAGCAGAAGCCGATATGCCCACGCCGGAACGGGTATATCTTCATAATCGCTGCGCCAGAACAAAAAGGCCGTATCATAATCGGGCCGTTCCTCCGGGAAGGTTCCGTAACCGTCAGTAAAATACAAAAGTCCCTGGATTCCTGTCATATCGCCATTTTCGCGCTGCTTCGCGACATATTCGAAAGCGGCCCGGAAGTCCGTTCCCCCGCCTCCGTACAGCCGGAAGCAGCGCCTCAGCTCGTCCGCCTCCGCCGCGCTTGTAATCAGCACATCGGAATGAACCTTTACATCGCTCTGCAGCAGCCTCACCCGGTAATTCCGGGCAAACAGTCCGCTGTCGTTAAGCACTGCGAAGGTGTCCCGCAGAAATTCATCTGCACCGTCCGCCTGGCAGGAGCCGGATGTGTCAATCACAATGACCAGCTCGCTGATCCGGTTCTCCTCCGTGTATTCGAGCGGTTCCACCAGCGGAAGATTCCCGTAGAGGCTCAGGCCGTAGGTGTAAAACGCCGTATCAAATTCCTCCTCCGACAGCCGCAGTTCCTCCCGCGGTCTTGTAAATTTCCGAAGAAAATCGGGGTAATCGTATGTTTCACGATATTCCACCGTCAGGCTCGCCAGCAGTCCGCCTGCGCGCCGTCCGGCCCGCGCACTGAAGGTTTCCAGATTGGTTTTCATACTCTCCCCGATCTGCTTCCATTTGCGGGCCAGCGCCGCCAGCTCCTCCCTGCTTCGCGTGCGCCCGCCGGAACCGGTATTTTCTCTGTTTTCGTTTTGCTGTCCGTTCTGTTCTCCGTCTCCTGCTTCGTTCTGACCGCCGGCTCCTTCCTTGCTGTCCTGCGTCTCCGTCTCCCGCTTCGGGGCCTCAAAAAAGCTGTGATCATCCACATAAAACAGTTTTTCCAGCCGGAGCTGCTCATCCAGAGGAAGTCTTTCCTCTCGAAAGCAATGATATATTCCCTCCGCCGAAAGCACCTTCAGTTTTTTGTGCAGTCTGCCATACAGCTCGGTACGCTCATCGGAAACAAGCCGGCGTACCGATTTATCCTCCATGGAGTCAATCAGCTCTTCCACCGCGATATCGCAGGCCAGATCCCAAAGCTCTGCATCCTGCTCTTTCGGACGCGCCGCATGCCGGAATACGCAATGGAGCACTGAGTGTAGAAACGCCCGATTGACTGCCACAGGCTCTTCGCGGTACTGCTTCATCAGGAAAGCAGGATTAAAATAAAGGAATTCCCCGTCCGTTGCAAGAACACGAGTGTTCAGATTCATCTCGAACGGCAGCGAGGCAAACGCCGAATCCAGAAAGCGCATCGACAGATACAGCTCGTCCCTTGACGCGCCTAAAATTCGCTTTCCTATATGCTCCAGCTCCTGTCTGTTTTTCTGGCCCTGCATAATACCTTTACCGCCCTTCTCTGCACTTCCTGATTTTCTCCGCTGAACCGCCGTCTGTACCCAGCTGCGTGCGCTTGCATCTTTCCCGTTCTGCACCGCACTCCGGCATTCCCTGCGTGCCTGATTTGAGCTTATATACTGTCCGCCCTGCGGCACATAAGCCTTGTTTGGCCCTCCGGCCTACAGCTCGAACCGTTTCCTCTCCGCCGTAAAATGCCGGCTCCGGTATTCCATCAGCCATGCCACCGCCTCCGCGTTGCCTGCCGCCTGCGCAAGCTCCAGCGCACGCGGCAGCGTCTCCCTGGTCAGAACGCCGAAATCTCCAAGCCAGAGCAGCTTTTCCAGGGCCGCGCGCTCCAGCTCGCTCTCGGCAAGCAATCTGCCCGCTGTCTCTTCAAAATGCCCGGTTAAATAGCTCCTGTACTGATCGGCCGCCTGCCCCGACAGCCGGTAGGGAAAATGAAGGCGCGCCATGCACTGCTCCGACACCGTACGCGCGGAATTTTCACGGCACGACATGGGAAACAGGCGGTCATAGGTGTCAAACTGCAGTTCGCGTGCATTAACACATTTTCTGTAATAATGCCCGGTTCCATAGCTCACCTCGGAAAAAATGCGCGCCGGTTCATTTGCCACATACTGGTAATCATACTGCGGCATAACAAGCCGCGCGGTTCCGTCATCGTATTCCAGCGTAAGCTCCGTCTCCTGCTCGATATCAAACAGAATCTTACGGACACACTGATCCTCCCCCGCTCTCATCCCGCGAACGGTAATGTTCCGGAGCAAAGGACAGTTTTTGAACGCTCCGTCGCCGACGGACACTAGCTGCGCCGGAACCGAAAGAGAAACAAGGCTGCGGCAGTTATAAAATACATGGCTGCCGAGCTCGCGCAGGCTGGAGGGAAGTTCAGCTTCCACCAGGCTCCTGCACTCGGCAAACAGATAATTCGGCAGTACTGTTACCCCTTCCTGTACGACAACCCTCTGCAGCTCTCTGCACCCTTCAAAGGCATGGGGCCTCAGCTTCTCCGAATTTAAAAGCAGCAGTTCCCCCTTACATTCCTCCGTCTTCAATGTTACAGCCTCCACTCAGATCGTTTCCGGTTAAACGGATACTCTGCATAATCAAAGCTCTTTCCCGTTCGCCGCCGCGCCTTTTTTCTCCTGAAAACAGACCTCACTGTCTGCCGGATGCGGACACAGATCCTCCCCGAAATTCATTGCCAGCCTCGGACACTTCATCTGAAATACGCCGTCAACCATTCGATGCACCAGACAGGCCGCCGCCGTATCTTCCAGGCGGTACAGCACTTCCTTGCCGTCTCTCCGGCTGCGGATAAAACCCGCCTGCCGCAGAATTCTCAGATGATGCGAAACCGCAGGCGCGCTCATATCCACCGCAGCTGCGATATCGTTGACGCATTCCTCGCTGTGGCACAGTATCCACAGAATCCGGAGCCTTGTCGCATCGGACAGCTGCGCAAAGATATCCGCCGCCTCTCCGAACGCCTTTTCCGACGGCATGGATTCGAGCAGCTTTTCCGTTCCCTGCCCGTGGTCATGAGGTATAATATGCCTCTTCTCGCTCTTTTTCATTCCTCGCTCCGTTTCCGCGCATTCGAATTGTCTCGCTCCGCGCATTCTGATTACCGCACTCCAGGCTTCAGCCGAAGCACTCTGCCGCAGAGGATCACCCGAACCGCGGCGAACATTTTCCACGATGCTATACTGCTCCCAATTCCGCAGCCCATCGCACCGCAGCGCGGAAAGCAGGACAGCGGCTTGCTTTTTTTCCCTCCCGCAAGAACAAAAGCAGGACTTGACGATGCAAATCCTGCTTCCGATTCTGATTTCGAACTTCCCGGTACAGCAGCCCGGCAGCCTACAGCTCGCAGTTGCCGACGGTTCTTGGGAACGGAACCACATCGCGGATATTACTCATTCCGGTCAGATACATGACACAGCGCTCAAAACCGAGCCCAAAGCCTGCATGGCGCGCAGAGCCGTATTTTCTCAGATCCAGATAAAAATCATAATCCTCCGTCTGAAGCCCGAGCTCACTCATGCGGGCAAGCAGTTTGCCGTGATCGTCCTCTCTCTGGCTTCCGCCGATAATCTCACCGATTCCCGGCACCAGACAGTCCATCGCCGCCACCGTTTTTCCGTCCGGATTCAGCTTCATATAAAATGCCTTGATCTCCTTCGGATAATCGGTCACAAAAACCGGCCGCTTAAAAATCTCTTCGGTCAGATAGCGCTCATGCTCTGTCTGAAGATCACAGCCCCATGAAACCTTATAGTCAAATTTATCATTATTCTTCTGCAGCAGTTCGACAGCCTCGGTGTAGGTCACATGCCCGAACTCCGAGTTCAGCACATGGTTCAGGCGGTCAAGCAGCCCCTTGTCCACAAAGCTGTTGAAAAAATTCATCTCTTCCGGTGCGTTTTCAAGCACATAGCGGATAACATATTTCAGCATATTCTCCGCAAGCAGCATGTCGTCCTTCAGATCCGCGAAGGCGATCTCCGGCTCGATCATCCAGAATTCCGCCGCATGGCGCGTGGTATTGGAATTTTCCGCGCGGAAGGTCGGGCCGAACGTATAAATGTTCCGGAATGCCATCGCGTATGCCTCCCCGTTGAGCTGCCCGCTCACTGTCAGGTTCGTCGGCTTTCCGAAGAAATCCTGAGAAAAGTCAATGGTACCGTCCGGCTTCCTCGGCGGCTCCTTCAGATCGAGCGTTGTTACCTGAAACATTTCGCCCGCGCCTTCGCAGTCGCTTCCGGTAATCAGCGGTGTATGGACATAGACAAAATCCCGCTCCTGAAAAAACCGGTGTATCGCATAAGCGATCAGCGAACGCACGCGGAATACCGCCTGAAAGGTGTTTGTGCGCGGTCTCAGATGCGTGATGGTACGAAGATACTCCATGGTGTGCCGCTTTTTCTGGAGCGGATAATCCGGCGTGGATGCACCCTCGATCTCCACCTGCTCCGCCTGAATCTCAAACGGCTGCTTGGCCTCCGGCGTCTCCACCAGCTGCCCTGTCACAACAACAGCCGAACCGATATTGATTTTTGCCAGCTCCGGAAAATTCTCCAGCTTATCCGAATACACAACCTGCAGCGGCTCAAAAAACGTACCATCGTTCAGCGTGATAAATCCGAAGCTTTTGGAATCGCGGTTGCTGCGTACCCATCCGCCCACCTGTATTCTTTTTCCGACAAACTTACCTTTCTCGCGAAACAGTTCGCGAACGGAAACCAAATCCATATTTCAATCCTCATTTCTTTTATTTTCAGCTGTTCCTGCCGAATTATACAATGTCCCTCCGGGCATCTTGCCTCCGGCGGATGCGCACGATTCGCAAAGGAAGCTGTCCTCCCGCCGGTCGGACCCGAATCGGCGCTGGTATAATATCTGTCGATATTATACCATATTTTCTGCATTTTACAAGGAAGAGTTTACCGGCTCTTGGCAGGCGGCCGGATTACGGGTACGGCTGGGTTTTGCTTTTCGTTCCTGCTATGCCCGCTTCCCCCGGCTCTTCTGCTCTCCCTTCCTCTCACGCTCTGCAACGCGGCGCATTTCCCGCTCTGCTGCCGAACGGGCGCGGAAAAGCTTGGTGGCGGCCGCTTTCTCCGTCAGGCGGTAAAGCCGCGCTATCTCCCTCAGGCTGAATCCCTGATAGTAATACAGCATGATAATGTCGCAGTAATCCTTGTTGATCGCCCGCAGACAGTCCAGCACCTCGTCCGCATTTTCCATCGCAATAATATAATCCTCCGGATTGCCGGATGGTTTGCCGCACAAAACGGTAAATTCCTCGGACATTTTCTCCTGAAGCTTATTGTCCCTGCCGTTTTTCCGATAGATATCAATGGCGGCATTTTTCACCGTTATGTAAATATAGGCGGCAAGCTTTTCCTCGTCCTCCGGGAGATCGGAGAGCTGTCCCGCCAGAGTAATCAGCGCGTTCTGCACGGCATCCTGCGTATCCGCGTCGTTTTTGAGAATGCGATATGCCCAGGCGTACATTTTTCTGTTATAGTTTTGATAAAGACCGGTCAGCTTTTGTTCTTCCCGTTTCTTCTTTGGTCTGAAATCCATCCCATCCTCCATGACAGCGCGCCGCCGCCATGGCCGGCAGCGCTGTTTATATTGCTATAACCGATACCGAAAAAGCGGGCAGCTCAACAGAAACCGCACCGTTCTGTATCTCCAGCTGTCTCTTTTCCGGAACCACGGCTTCCGCGCCGCGCCGATTCACATTCGGCACGTTTACAAGCTCCTCCGGAGCAGTCAGACAGCTCCATTCTGCCTGCTTCGGCAGTTGAGCTGCAGTATCCAGGCCTTCAAGCTCCAGCCTCACACGCTTGGCATAAGAATCCGCATTCACCAGCTTCGCATAGATCCGGTTTCCCCCGCGCGTAACGGAATGAAATACGAACCGGTTGTAGGCCTCCAGCTTGTAATCAAAGGAATAGCTCTTCTGCCCCCTGGCACGGTGGGAACAGATCAGATGCGGATAAGCGCCGTAGCCCTCCGCTGCATAGCAGCCCGAACGCAAAGTCCGGCCGGCCGTCTCATCTGCAAACTTCATGCCCGGCTTCGCAAATATTCCTCCATAAATTATCTCTATTTTATATTCTACGCCATTCTGCAGGTTTTCGTCAACTGCGGCGCGCAAATTTCCTGCCGCCGTGCCCGACGAAAAGTCTCCGAGCATATATCCCTCCACGCCGTCCTTAATCACCCGGACCGCCGTTTTCCCATCCTGTCCGATTACATATCGTACGGCGTTTCCGTCTGCACCCGGGCCGTCCGCACCGACACCGACTATAAATCCGTCCTCCCCCGAACGCCGCTCAAGCACGGCGGTTACCGTGCAGTCGGCAAAGCTTCCCGGAAAATAAAGACCCGTCTGCTCCTCTCCCGCGCACAGCAGTACGCCCTGCTCCTCCTGCTCCGTGCGGGTTCCCGGCCAGAGAAGGCATTCCTGCGGAAGCCCCTGTGCGAAATCCTGCTCGAACAGCACGCTGCCGCCGCAGTTTGCCGAAACGCAAAGGTGCTTTATCAGAATATCTGCATTTCCGGTCAGCAGCTCCACGCCGCCGGACGGCTCCAGCGAGTATTTCTGTCCGTCCCGCCAGGTAGAAAAGCTTGTATTCAGCAGCTTTTTCCCGATATTCCCCGCAAACATCTGCTGCACATAATAATTTGGCGTACGCCATACGGTCTCGTCGTCAAACCAGATACAATCCGGCGTCCAGCGGTAGCTGCCGTCCGTCAGAACCTTGTTGAACAGCGGCGCGGTTGCAGCCAGCCGCACAACATCGGAATTCCGCTCAAAACCCGTCATCACTGCGGCTTCCGCTACGGCTCCGGCCAGCGTATTTTTGTCCGTGGACGCATATTCCCCGACAAACACCTTGCTGGTTCCGGCATCGTTTACCGCGCCGTCCGGCCGGTACGCACGCATGTAGTAATTATAGCGGTCCGCGTTTTCCAGAAGATATTCGTTTGACCGGTAATAATGCTCGTCGGCAATCGTTTCCATAAAATCCTTCTGATAGCGGTACCACTCGACATCCTTGGAAAAGCTGCTGCTCCCGTCCGTAAAGCGAACGGTTGCACCTCCCGGCATTCTGCCGCTGAGATAACGCCATCCGTTCTGGTACGCCAGATCATCCGCCTGCGCTCCCACCGTCGAGATAATATGCAGCTCATAGCCCGGGTAATTCTTTTTCATGTAAGCTGTGATCCGCTCATAAAACTCCTCGAAGCTCGCATAAAACTCCTCGCCCCAGTTCTCGTTGCCGACTCCGAGATAATGCAGCTGAAACGGCGCGGGATGCCCCATACTCCGGCGCAGCGCCGCCCATTCGTTGTGTTCAAAATCCGTGTTGACGGCAAAGTCGATCAGATCGGTAAAATTCCGGATGTATTTCTCCTGCAGCGCGCCCCCCGCCGGGTTGGCATAATCGGAGCGCGCCTGACAGAGCACGCCGCACGCCATAACGGGAAGCGGCACGGCATTCAGATCCTCTGCCAGCTGAAAATATTCCATATAGCCGAGGCCGAGCGTCATCATATAGCCCCATACATTGTAATTTTCCCGGCGCGCCTCGACCGGTCCCACAGAATCCTTCCAGTCATACACATTATCCCATATATACGAACCCTCGGAAATACATCCTCCCGGGAACCGCAGAAACGACGGATGCAGATCCCGCATCGCTTCCACCAGATCGCGGCGCAGCCGGTAATTCGGATTGCCAGTGTAGTTCGCATGCGCCGTCGCGGAGGTCTGTTCCTCTTCCGCTCCCCACACACGGCGCGGGAACAGAGATACCATATCCACGGAAAGCTCTCCCTCAAAGGAAAGCTCCAGCTGCCCCATGCAGTCCCGTTCTGCCGTGAGTTCAAGCCTTTTCCCCTCTTCTTCACATCCGTATTTCTTCCAGCCGCCGCTCACCGAAACCCGCAGCGAATTGCTTGCTGGTTTTCCCTGCGCATCCAGCAGCCGCACGGAAAACGCGGTCTCCGTCTCTGACTTCGCCCACACGGTAAAATCGTATTTCTCACCCCTGACAAAATGCATGGCAAAATTGCCGCTTGCGTCCGAAAAGCCCCGGTTCGTAATTACAGCCCCGGGCGCGGCCGTCACGTAGGTTGTGTTTCCGTCCTCGTCCGCGCGGGAAAACAGACCGGCCAGCCCTCCGTCCCTGCGCACAGTCAGCTTGTCCGTATCCCCGTACCAGCCGTCAAGCGGGGTGCGGCTTCGCCCGGTGGAGCGGCCGTTTTCGCCGGAACGGGAATCATACGTATCGAAGGTAAACGCCTCAAAAGAACGATTGCGCACCAGCTCCGCATAGAGGCCGCCGTCCGCCGCATTGTTGATATCCTCGTAAAAAAGCCCGTACAGCGTTTCGCTGATATCAAGCACCGGCTGATCCGCGTGTATGGTCAGCGTATACGGTGCTGTTTCCTCCGGCAGTACAGTGAAGGAAAACTGCTTTTCCGTATGTGCACTGCCATGCGTAAGCCGCGCCGTAAGTATTGCGGCACTCGGCGTATTTACCCTGCACGGAACGGCAAAAAGTCCTGCTGTCTCCGAAATGCATGGTACGGCTTCCCCTGCCCCGGACGGCTTAAAGCTGCTCGCAGCTTCCAGGCGAAGTACCTCCGGGCTGTCCGATTCCCAGCTCACGCTCACCCTTCCTCTGAGCAGGCTGTCCGGAAGCGCAAGCGGCTCCATAAGAATATGATGGTGAACATTCAGCCTCTTTGCCGCCGGCGCAAGAATTTCCCCTTCTGCCAGCGATTCGCACATAATATCCAGAATCTCGTCCGCCTCAAGCGCATCTGCATAGATCCGGAAATCCGAAATCGCACCCGCGAAATCCGCATCAACCGCGAACTGAGACCGGCCGATATAGTTTCTCACATAATTCTCCCCGTTCTCAAAGGAAGCAAACCACTCACGCAGCTTTTTGTAGGTGCCGCTTGCTGTCTGGCTGATCTGTCCGTCCGCCGCGGGCTCGCCGTTCTCGTAAATGACCGGCCCGGCACTGCTGAGCGTTCCTCCCTTTGTGCCGCTCACGGTCATCGCAATATGAACCCACTCCCCCGGCGCACAGGTGCTGAGCGGATCGGCCGCAATATCACCGTCGCAGTAGCAGACACCCCGCAGATTTCTTGTCAGAAAGAGATACGGCCCATGCTCGCTCCGCCCGAAATCAAAAATCCGCTCCCAGGGACTCCTGCTGTGCCCCGGATTCACCCAGGCCGTTACCGTAATGCCTCCGCCGTCGGATATGCCCCGGAAAATCTCCGCCGGAAGCTCAAAATAGGATGTTCCTCCCGATCCGCCGGCAAATACGGCCGCCCTTCTCCCCGCAATCTCTGCAATATGCGGAGCACTGCTGCCGAGCGCTCTCGCATCCCATCCGTGTCCGCTTGCATCCGCACCCGGCCTCGACTCGTTGTCGAACCGGTACCTTGCTATCAATCGATCCATACGGTTCCTCCTCCACTTCTGCACTTCTGCACACCCTCATGAACAGCATCCGCCTTCTGCAGGGCTTTGGTCGTTTTTAGATATCTCTATAATATTTTACAATATTGTTAAATACCCGTCAACCAAAATCACGATGCGGGACTTTTTTAATTCCATTCCTGTATGGCACGTCCCCAAAAGACGGTTGCGTGGGACACCCTCTTCCTTATAAGTTCACGGGCCGCTGCTTCCGCAGATACGATAAAGGGCTGCGCTCTCCCCTCCGGGAAAACACAGCCCAATAAAGCATTGCTGATTCTATTTTAATTCCGGCAGCTTCTTCGAGCATGCTACGGCCAGTGCTCCCGGCCCGATATGACAGGATACGCTCAGCGACAGCGGATCGATATGGATATCGTAGCCCGGAAACTGCTCTGCAACCTCTGCCTTAAAGCTTTCCGCAGCTTCCCGGTCAAAGGTGTACGCCATCTCAAGATGTACCGGCTGCTCGCTGCCATCCGAAAAACGGGTCTCGATATCGCGCTTCATGGCTCTATCATCGCACGCTTTCCCTGCCGGATGTTCCGCGCCTTGGTGAAGGCGTCCAGCTTTTCGCCCTGGATCTGCAGCACCGGCTTCAGATTCAGAATGGTGCCGAGCGCTGCGGCCGCCGGCGTGATCCGCCCGCCCTTCTTCAGATATTTCAGCGTGTCCAGCATAATGTAGATGCTGGATTCCATCCGCTCCCGCTCCAGGATTTCCCGGATCTCGACGGCCGTCCTTCCCCGTTCTGCCAATCCCACGGCATCCAGTACGGACTGGCGCATCGTCACGGAAATCCTCTGGTTGTTCACTACCTGCACTCTGCCGTCAAAATCCTCCGCCAGCATGATAGCCGTCTCGCAGGAACCGCTCAGCCCGCTCGACATCGGAATATGCACTACGGTATCGTATTCCTTCAGCAGCCGTTTCCACAAATCAATCACATCGCCCGCCGTCGGCTGCGACGTCGAGATATCCGCGCCCGCCGCAAGCCGCTCGTAGAACTCCTCCTGGGTCAGGCTGATATCCTCATAAAAGGTTTCCCCGTCAATCGTAAAAGGCATCGGAAGAACGGAAATCCCCAGCTCTCCGCCCTTCTTCTGCGTAATGCCGCTGTTACTGTCTGTCACTATCGCAACTCGTTCCATTATCCCTCACAATCTACCGCGCAGACAGCCCGTACCCGCATGAAAGCCCGCCGTCTGCTGCAGCTCATCTGCAAACCCTACGAAATTATAAAATACGACTTGATAATCGTATAACGGATTCCAGAATTAGTCAAGGGTTAAATTGTACGCAATTCAAACCCGCTGAAACAAGCAGTTCCGGCATTTTTTGTCGCTAATTTGTCACTAACCGGATTTGTCAGAAAATAACGGAAGACGATTCCGACAAACGAAAACCGCTGTCTCAGTAAAATGCTCTGGACGCTGCGACAACATGACAGGAAGCAGTTCTGCTGCCGCCTGAAGCACAGGGATGGCGCAATTCTGCGCTCACCCAGATTTTACCGTCCTCCTGCAGCTGTAGTTCCTGCCGGCAGCGATATGTTCTTCGGCGGAATTGGTTCCTCTTTTGCAGGGCCGGCTTCCTGGATTTCCCGTCCGCGTTCCTGATGGAATAGCCCGGTACGGCTTATCCTTCCGATGCTTCTGTTTTCCGTCCGGCTGTTCCTCTGGCAGCTGCACTGCGCTTTTCATAGCTCAATAACGCTTCGCGCTCCGTCGCGCTGGTCCAGGTTTCCCGGAAGCGCTGCACGCCGGTGCCCCGAAGCGCTCTGCCGTATTGCATGGAATCCTCCAGGAACGGCAGCAGGCGGCGCCGGACGGAAGGATGCTGCAGTGAATGAAGCGCCCGCCGCTCCTCATACTGTACGGCCTCCGGTGTCAGGCCGGACTGCTGTCCGATCTGCCGCAGGGTCATGCCTGCCTGATAATGCCGGCGCAGAATGGCAGGCTGTTTTCCCGGCAGACGGTCTACCAGCGGCCACAGCACCGCCCGGAGCTGATCGCGCTGCACCCGCTCCAGTACTTCGGCTTCCGGCTCCTCCTCCGAAGCCAGCATATCGCCCAGCAGGCCCCCTTCCGATTCCTCCCCGTTGCAAACAGGGCTGTCGAGGCTTGCCACTGCCGTCATGGAAGCATCCGAAGCAATCCTTCTGATCTGCTCCGGAGACAGCCCCAGCAACGCGGCAGCCTCATCTTCTGACGGTTCCACGCCATACTCCGCATAGCAGGCGCTGCAAAGTCGTTCATACCTCCGGGCAGCTCCCTCCCGTCCGGCCGGTAGCCGGAGAACACGCGCGTTTGTCTCCAGGTATCGCCTCATGCGGCTGTGCAGGTGGTATGCCGCATACGTCAGAAATGTTACACCCCGTTCTTCATCGTACCCCTCCACGGCATCACAGAGCGCAAGATAGCCCTCCTGTTCCAGATCTTCCAGCTCGCCGCTGTGACGATACTTCCATGCCACAGTATGAATAAAGCCCTTTACCTGCTCGTAAAGCTCCGCCATGTTCCGCGCAGGATTCTCGCCGGCCCGGATGCGGAGCGCAAGCTGCTCATTCGTCATAAGATCACAACCTTTCTGTCCGACGGCAGCAGGATCGCTGATCGGTTTCCTCTAGTGTTTCATAGGTTCATCGGTTTGTCAAGTATATTTAGTGCTATTGAAAAGATGCGATGCGGCATCGCTTCCGGGCTGGATGGTAAAAAGCTCCGTCGGAAAATGGGGCTTTTTTAAGGTGTCGGAAATGTCGGATATCGGGCAGGTGCAGAGCCGATCAGCGGCACGGCGGCGTTTTCTTCCGCCGGCACCAGGCGCGCTCCGCACGGATGCCTTCTATCGTTTCCAGCGCGTAACGCCACAAAGCAGCATGACGCACAACCTCAGCAAGCTCCCTTGTATGGCTGTCCATCCCCTGTACCTTTTTGTGCAACGCCCCCTTTCCTCTGGGATGAAAAAGTTACTCACCACGAAATTGTTGTCAGCTAAAATTTTGATGATCCTCTCTTTACCCTGATAACCATTCTAAGCGGTTCCGACTCATTCCTGGCGTATTCCTCGACTGCTGCCACTGTGACTACCTTAACGCCCCTCTCCGTGCGTACAACTGCCATATCCCCGGCAGATACCCGGCCAATGAGAAGGCTGGGCAGCTCCCACGAATACAGCTTTCCGCCGGGCTTGTGGGACGCCCTCACAATCTGCCGCACGCCAGACCTGACAGGAACACACTGAATACCGTGCGCCTTTGCCAGTAAATAGCTTGTGTAACCGTCAATCAGGTTGCCTCGGCTGTCAAGGACGATCTGCGACGGGAAAGCCCCGGTTTCCTCGAAATACTGTTCTTTCTCCTGCATCTTCTCCGGCTTCGGCTTATGCGCTACAAAGCACGGATAAATCTCTATTGCATCAGTCCTCATCATTTCTACGCCCTCGTCCTTCTCCAGGTAGTTATCAATCACCATCAGCGTTTTACGGATAAACCCACAAACAGATGGGCCTAAGCTTTTTGCATGTTCTATAACAGTCCTTTTCCACTGCGTCCGCTGGTCTTGCGTCCTTTCCCGCTGATTAACAATCATTTCCGCAATGTCTGGGATAAAGTGATGAAACAAATCTAATTCTGTCACGCTGCACCGCCTTTCCGCCTCACCGCCAGCGCATCTAGGAGCATCCTTGCGCCCCGGTCGGCCTGTTCCTCATACTGCGCAAGCGTCTCTTCGTCTATGGCTCCTGGAGTAATATTCCCCTTGCCGCGGTGAAGATAAGAATGAGCCAGCTCATGGGCAAGGTTGTAGTTGAATTCCTCGATCGTGTCAAGCCTCTCATTCAGCGCAATCCGGTCGCCTTTGATTCTGGCATAGCTGGCACGAAGAGGACAAAAGCGAACTGTGATCCCATTTTTCACAGCCAGGTGCACAAGATTCTCGAAAATCTTCCCAGTATCCACTCCAGCCCACTTCCCCTCATCGCCCGGCGGCAACGCCCTGCTTCCTTGGTCGTCTTCTTCCTGCAGGTTCTCCATGTACGCCCTTTGTCCTTCCAGCGCTTCCTGCGGGGATTCCGGATCCTGTCCATTCCATTCCCGAAAATTCTTTGCTGCGGATTCCTCCGCAAGCTGCTGCCAGCGTTCATCCGACAGCATGTCAATTTCAAGCACCGGCACGCGATTGCCGTTTTCCCTCTCCACAAGCCCGATTACCGGGAACCGCATGGTTCCCACTTCAAAATAGTGCATTTCGCTCAATTCCTCCTTTACAAAGAGCCGCAGGCGTGTTATACTGCCTGCATACCCTCAATTTTGTGTTTGATGGTTACTTGCCCCCTATCAGATTGGTCCTCTGGTAAGGGGCGCTTTTTATGCTACAGTGAACCTCCGGCAGCAGCTTTGTTTTACAAACTGTCCGTAGATATCCGGGAAGGACGCCTTCAGCGCTTTGCTGTCCAGGCGGCTGCTTGCAATCTCTTTCCAGCGGATAACGAAGTTTGCCGTCTGCAGCTCGTCCAGGCCTTTTTCCTCCAGATCTGCCTTCAGTTCCGTCCGCAGGGCTTCCGCCTGCGCTTCCAGCTCCTTCAGCTGTGCCTCGACGGCCTGAAGCTTCCGGATGCGGTTCTCAATCATTCTCTCTGTCATGGTCTACCCTTCCTTTCTCAGGTCAAGCGGCTGGGGGTATTGTGCTGTCTTCAGCAGAGCCTGTCCAGCTCTTACGGTATGCCCTGTATGGATTTTGCTATCTTCGCTTGACCTCTGTCGTTTGATTCTGTAAACAGTATACAGCATTCCGTAAATGTTGTCAAGTGTTAAATTAATAATTTTCTAAATATTTTTCATTGATATCTATTTGACATTTAGAAAATACTTTACATTTTGGTTTTTTTAATTTATAATTCATGTAAGAACAAACAGAAAGGGGGAATCCATTATGACAATGGCTCAAAAGATCAATATGGCAGTAGCTTACAAAGGAATAAGTCAGGCAGCTCTTGCAAGAGCAATCAATATGACACCATCAAATTTCAATCAGAAACTCAAAAGGGAAACCTTTTCTACAGAAGAACTTGCCAAAATAGCAACTGCTCTTGGATGTATCTATGAATTTGGTTTTACTTTTCCTGATGGCACAAAGATTTGAATCGTTTCTTCGGCCATCCCCGGCGAATAACCCACCGGGAACCACATACAATAACCAGGAAAGGAAGTGGAACAATGAGTTACAAAGAGCTCGCCAAAAATCTTATAGACCAGATACCGGATAGCAAAATGTATTATATCGTTGCTTACCTGCAGGGAGCAGCAATCCCGGACGAAATACCCAATGCGGAAACAATCGCCTCTATGGAGGAATTGGAGAACGGCGGCGGCACTCTCTTTGCTGGCAGCACAGAGGCTTTATTTGCCGAATTGATGGAGGAATGACAAATGCTTGATGTTCGATACTCCACCAGATTCAAAAAGGACTTCAAAGCCTGTGTAAAGCGTGGCTATAAAATGGCATTATTACAGCAGGCGATTGATACTCTCCGCATTCCCGCTCCGCTGCCGGCAAAGAATAGGGACCACAACCTGAGCGGCAATTACTCCGGATACCGGGAATGCCACATAGAGCCGGACTGGCTGTTGATATACAAGCAGACTGACACGGAGCTACTTCTTGACCGTACCGGTACCCATGCCGATCTGTTCGGGATATAAACTCCGTGTGAACCGCCGCCAATTTTGGCTTGGGCTAGTGTATACCCCACACGAGTGGGGATGAACCGAGGTGAGAGCGCAGTACATGGCAAAATGCAAGCGTATACCCCACACGAGTGGGGGTGAACCGGGATTCTCGCTGCTGACTTGTAAATGCTCTCGCGTATACCCCACACGAGTGGGGGTAAACCGAAATGAACGATAGAATTACAACAGGAACATAACGTATACCCCACACGAGTGTAGATGAACCGCCGCCGGCGTCCGGATGAAGGAAAACCTCTTGGAATTATGATCGGCCTGTTTGGTATCCCCCACTCAGGTGATGGGGAACCGGGCGAGCAGGGAAATTTCCCTTTACCGTATAAGCGTGTCCCCCTCGCATGTGGGAATAAGCTGCCCGGCTCAAAACTGAGCGAAAGCCCGAAGCCGGCGTAGCGTTGGCCGCGGCAAATCCTTCGTCGCCAACGCATGGCAGCTGAAATGTTTCCTGGCAGCAGGGACATGCCGGTTCCGGGCATGATACCTGCAAATCAGTTACGGCACGCTGCCGTTTCCTGCGCCGCCAGCTCCGTTTGGGTAACGGATACTTTACGGAGTGTTTGACAGGATATGAGGCAGCAGGACAGCGCACTTTTACGCTTTTCGCCATTTGTGGGGATTCCCTTATTTCCTGCTGCCAGTCTGCATACTTTCCCGGTATCTGCATATAATATCTACGTAAAATACGTATATCTTTGTATCTCTCCTCTTGACAATACGTAAAATACGTGTTATCATATAATTGTAAGGAGGAAACATACATGAGATTCAGAGAAGCCGACCGGATGCTA
>CAJUMC010000066.1 GCA_910587085.1 uncultured Lachnospiraceae bacterium
ATATATCAGATTTTTTCTTTGGCGGATAGACATAAAATCGTGCGTTTACCGTGGGATGAACGGGCATTTGACAAAGCCGCTGGATGTGAAGAAAATCGCGGGCCTGCTGTCGGAGCTTCAGGAATTTTCCTGATTCCTCCTGGTTCCTGAGAGGCCCCCGCAAGAAAGGAGGACGCAAAGCTATGAAATGCTGCTTGAAAAGAGTGCTTGGCACGCTTGCCTGCGGACTGGCGCTGATTGCCGGACTGTCCGGCTGCAAGAGCTCGCCGGAGGGCGGGCCTGAAGGGAGCGGAAAGAGGGAAGCGCTGACCATAACCAGCTTTAACAATCTGATTAACGAGAAGTTTATTGAAGCGTTCTGCCGGGAGTACCCGGAGGTTAACATAGAGCTGATCAGCTATGCCGGGACGAACGGAAGCGGTCTGGCGCGGCATATGCTGGAGCATGGGGATATACCGGACATTTATATATCTACCCAGAATTTCAGCCGGGAATCCCAGGAGAAATATCTACTGGATCTGTCCAACTATGATTTTGTAAATAATTACACTACGGCTCTGCTTGATTCCATGGACATCAACGGCGGGATCTATCTCTTGCCTTCCGGTTATCAGCTGACAGGAATATATTACAATAAAACCATACTGGAGGAGAACGGCTGGGAGGTTCCGGGCAGCTTTCAGGAGCTTGCCGCGCTTTCGGAAAAAATCGAGGCGGCGGGATACCGGACGATGGGACACGGGATGTCTCTGGACGGCTATCCCTTCAATTATTTTTTCAATATCGGCAACACGATGTATTTCAGTACGCCGAGGGGAACCGGATGGAAGGAGGACTTTCCGAAGGGAGAGACGGCTGCGGCCGGAAACGAAGAGCTGAAAGCGGCCGCGGAGTATTTTCAGAAATGGGTGGAGCACGGGTTTATTACGGATAATGACACTTCTGTAGAACAGTTTTACCAGGGAGAATGCATCTTTTATCTCTGTCTTGGGCTTTCGGATTATACTTACACCCGCGAAGACGGAAAAACCTTTGAATTCGGAACGATACCGTGGCTCAGCGAGGACGGCAGCAACAATATGCTGACAAGAACCGTTTCCAGATATATGGGGATCAGCCGGACGCTGTCGGAAAAGGGAAAAGAGCAGAAACTAGAGGATGCGCTGAAGCTTATGCGCTATATATCCACACCGGAGGGACAGAAGGTGCTGATGGCGAGCACCGGCCAGTATATGACGTCTCTGAACGAAGGAACGCTGCCGGAGGACAGCCCGTATCAGGAAATTGCCTCCTGTGTGAGCGCGGGAAGGACTGTTCCGCTGGTGTATGTGGGCTGGGAACAGCTGCTTATTCCGCTGTCACAGAATATCCGGAGCATGATCCGGGGAGAGCTGGATGCGGACGGCCTGCTGGAAACCTTTGACCGGACGGCGGCGGATCTGCGGAACGGTGTTTCCGAGGAGGTATATGCGAAGGCGGTTCGTACGCTGACCCTGGAGGAAACGGCCCGGCTGGTCGCCGCTGCGGAGGGAAGGGCCGCCGGTGCGGACTGCGCGTTGATTTCTCTGAACCGGTATCACGGGGACGGGCTCTGCAACCGCTACGGACTGGGCTGGTATATCTATGAAGGGAATATCGACAGGGATGTGGTAAACATGATCCGGCCCCGGGCGGCCTCCATCTGCGTTCTGGAGCTGACCGGCGCTCAGATCAGAGCGATGCGGGACGGGGGTTTTGATCTGGACGGAAACGGAAATCCGTACCCGTATCTCCTGTTTGTGAAGGACGGTCTGGAGCTGGACGATTCGACCGTGTACCGGCTTGCGGTTTCGGCGGATGAGCTGACGGAGGAAATGCGCGCCGGATCGGAGCAGACCGGGCATTCCCCGACCGATGCTATTATCGCTTACCTGCGGGAACTGGAAACCGTCAGCGGCACGGTGCCGTGGAAATAGGCCCGCAGAGGCATGCCGCCGGCTG
Source organism: uncultured Lachnospiraceae bacterium (assembly GCA_910587085.1). Lineage (GTDB taxonomy): Bacteria > Bacillota > Clostridia > Lachnospirales > Lachnospiraceae > RGIG4057. Next base: position 1,981 of record CAJUMC010000066.1, read on the forward strand.
CGGATTTCGTTCCTGCTTGACAGAAACAGGAAAGCTGATTATAGTTATAGCGGACTGCCGCGCGGCAGAACAGGCAAAAGGTTTGAAAAGCGAAATTTTCAAGCTTCTTAAAAAATAAATGCAGTATCGCGGATCAGCCGCAGGATACGGAAAAGAGGTATGAAATGAAAATACGGACGAGATATGCGCCTAGCCCGACCGGGAAAATGCATGTGGGCAATCTGCGCACCGCACTTTACGAGTTCCTGATCGCGAAGCACGAGGGCGGAGACTTTATTCTGAGAATTGAGGATACTGACCAGGAGCGCTATGTGGAGGGTGCGGTTGATATTATTTACCGGACAATGGAGAAGACCCGCCTGATCCACGATGAGGGTCCGGATAAGGATAAGGGTTTCGGGCCGTATGTGCAGAGCGAGCGCGTTCGGACGGGGCTCTATCTGAAGTATGCGAAGGAGCTGGTGGAGAAGGGCGAGGCGTACTACTGCTTCTGCGACAGGGAACGGCTCGCGGGCCTGAAAAGCATCGTGTCTGAAGATGAGGACGGCGAAGCGAAGGCGATAACCAGATACGACAAGCACTGCCTGCAGCTGAGCAGGGAAGAGATTGAGGCCAATCTGGCAGCGGGAAAGCCCTATGTCATCCGTCAGAATGTGCCGGTGACCGGCACCACCACTTTTACAGATGCCATCTACGGCTCTATCACGGTGGAAAACGAGGAACTGGATGATATGATTCTTATCAAATCGGACGGCTTCCCCACCTATAATTTCGCGAATGTTATCGACGATCATCTGATGGGCATCACGCATGTTGTCCGCGGAAATGAATATCTGTCCTCCACGCCGAAATATACAAGGCTGTACCATGCGTTCGGCTGGGAGGAGCCGGTTTATATCCACTGCCCGCTGATCACGAATGAGGAGCACAAAAAGCTGGCGAAGCGCAGCGGCCATTCCTCCTTTGAGGATCTGATCGAGCAGGGCTTCGTGACGGAGGCCATCGTGAATTTTATTGCGCTGCTCGGCTGGAGCCCTTCAGGCAACGAGGAAATATTTACGCTGGAAGAGATGATCCGGGAGTTTGATTACCGCAATATCAGCAAGTCCCCGGCAGTTTTCGACATGCAGAAGCTGCGCTGGATGAACTCCGAGTATATCAAGCGGATGGACGACGATAAATATTATGCAGAGGCAATGCCTTATATCGACAGGGTGATCACGAGGCCATGCGACAAAAAGGCGGTTGCCGATCTGGTGAAAACGAGAATCGAGACGTTCTGCGATATTGCAGGGCTCATTGATTTCTTTGAGGAGCTTCCGGAATACGATGTCGGGATGTTTGTTCATAAGAAGATGAAGACCACGCTGGAGAGCTCTCTTGCAGTGCTCCGGGAGCTTCTGCCGGAGTTTGAGGCGCTTGAAGATTACAGCATCCCGTCGATCGAGGCCCTGCTGACCGCCTATATCGCAGAGAAGGGGATCAAAAACGGGCAGGGGCTCTGGCCGGTGCGCACGGCGGTTTCCGGCAAGCAGTCCACGCCGGGCGGTGCCTACGAGATTATGAGCATTCTCGGCAGGGAGGAGAGCCTGCGCCGTATCCGCCTTGCCATTGCAAAGCTGGAGGGCTGATGGAACAGAACGAAGCACAGCAGAGGGCGATTGCGCACCGGGACGGGCCGATGATGGTGCTGGCCGGTCCCGGTTCCGGGAAAACCACTGTTATCACAAATCGGGTGCGGGCGCTGATCGAGGAGCACGGCATCCGCCCGGAGCGCATACTTGTCATTACTTTTACCAAGGCCGCAGCGCAGGAGATGCGGGAACGTTTTGAGCGGCTGCTGGAGACCGGGCGGAGCGGCGTCAATTTCGGCACCTTTCACGCGGTCTATTTCAAGATACTGAAATATGCCTACAATTACGATGCTTCCTGCATTATCCGCGAGGAGGATCGCTATCGGTTTTTCCGGGAGCTGGTCGGGAATCTGGCACTTGAGATTGAGGATGAAAAGGAATTTATCGAGGGGCTCGTAAGCGAGATCAGCATGGTAAAGTCCGAGCGGATGGATATCGGGCATTATTATTCGATGAACTGCCCGGAAAATGATTTCCGCAGGATTTATCAGGAGTACGAGACGATGCTGCGCCGCTCGAACCGCATTGATTTTGACGATATGCTGCTGCTCTGTTATGAGCTGCTCACGGCAAGAGCAGATATTCTAGCGCTCTGGCAGCAGAAATATGAATATATTCTGATTGACGAATTTCAGGACATTAATCGCGTGCAGTATGACATAATCCGTCTTCTCGCACTGCCGCAGAACAATCTATTCATCGTCGGCGACGACGATCAGAGCATCTACCGGTTCCGCGGTGCGAAGCCGGAGCTCATGCTGAATTTTCCGAAGGATTACCCAAACTGCGGGCAGGTGCTGCTCGACGTTAATTACCGGTCGGCGGCCGATATTGTCGCGGCGGCCGGGCGGCTCATTGCGGCGAACACGAAGCGTTTTTCCAAGGAGATCCGTGCCGTCCGCCCTCCGGGGAACAGAATCCGGCTTAAGGAATATCAGGATGCGCGCGCACAGAACGAGGCGATTGCGCGCGAGCTGCTGGAGCGGCACGATGCGGGGAGCAGCTACCGCACTGCGGCCATTCTGTACCGCACGAATCTTCAGCCCGGCGCGCTGGCAGAAAAACTGATGGAATACAATATTCCGTTTCGGATGAAGGACACGCTGCCGAATCTTTATGATCACTGGATCGCTAAAAATATTTTTGCATACATACGGCTGGCGCTGGGGGAGGATGACCGCGCGCTCTATTTTCAGATTATGAACCGCCCGAAGCGGTATCTTTCGCGCGAGGCATTTCCGGATGCCAGGGTCAATCTGCAGAAAGTAAAGCAGTTTTATTATGATACCAACCGTGGCTATGTGGCAGAACGGCTGGAAAAGCTTGAGCTTGATCTTAAGCTTCTCCGGAAAACAGGGCCTTATGCGGCGGTCAGCTATATCCGGCGCGCGATGGGATACGACGACTATCTGAGGGAATATGCGCAGCTCCGGCACATCGGCGAGGAGGAGCTTTTTGAAACGCTTGCTGCGCTTCAGGAGGCGGCGCGGGAATACGCGTCCTTTCAGGAATGGTTCGGACATATCAACGAGTACCGGGAGCAGCTGCTGCGCCAGAGAGAGTCCGAGGCGGACAGGGAGAGAGACGCAGTTGCAATGATGACCTTTCACGGAGCAAAAGGGCTGGAATTTGAGAATGTGTACATTGTGGATGCAGTGGAGGGGGTTGCGCCGCACCACCGAGCCGTTGTAAATGAGGATATGGAGGAGGAGCGGCGCATGTTCTATGTGGCAGTCACGCGCGCCAGGGACAGTCTGACCGTCACCTGGACGAAGGAACGCTATAATAAGCCGCAGGAACTGTCGCGTTTTGCATCCGAGCTGTATTATGACCGCAGCATTTTCCGGGAGGGTGCCCGGGTGCGCCACGGCCGCTTCGGCGACGGGACGGTGGTGGCATGCGGGGAAGGGCGGATATCCATCCGCTTCGACCGGCAGAATGCCGTGCGTACGATTGATATGGAATTCTGCCTGAAGAACCGCCTGCTGACGGGGCTGCCGTCCGTGGAGGAGCCGTCCGGAAAACCGGGCAGATAAAAGCGGGGCCGGAGCAAAGCTGCCTGCTGCAGCGCGGATAAGGAAAAAACAAGAAATTATGGATTGCAACAATTTTGACAAGAAGCTGTGTTAGAATAACCGCACAAGGGGGCATCCGCGCTGCAGACCGGGGAGGCCCCGCAAACGGAACAGTAAGGTTGTGTGCATACTGCGGCACTCGGTATTTTCAAGGAGGCGAATGGGATGAGAACAATCGACAGGGCGCCCGGAGCGCGGGCGGGAAAAAGGCAGCCGACAAGATGCTGCGCCGTGTTTCTGTTTTTGCTGCTGTTTTTCTGCACGGCAGCGGAACGGGCCCATATACAGGCAGCAGAACCCGCACTTACCGTAAAGGAAAAGACGGTTTATGTGGGAACGGACTATCAGATCAGGGCCAAAAACCTTGCCTCCACGGCAAAACTTACCTACAAATCGAGCGATAAAAAAATTGCCGTTGTCAGCGCGAAAGGAGTTGTCACTCCGAAAGCGAAGGGCACGGCCACGCTGACCGTCACGATCAAGCAGAACGGGAAAACCTACACACGCACGATCGCGCTGACGGTGAAGGAGCCTTACGTATCCATCTCCAATCAGAAGAAAAAGCTTGTCCAGAGCAGTGATTATCTGCTTGCGGGCAGGGCTTACGGGGTCAGCGGAGCGGAGTTCACGTTCAGTTCGTCCGATGTGCTCGTGGCCAAGGTGGATAAGACCACCGGCATGGTTCATGCGCGCGGGGCGGGCAAGGCAGTGATTACGATGAAGGACAGCACAAGCGGGCTTACAGCGTCCTTTACGCTCACGGTTGTCGAGAAAACGGAGGAAAACCAGGAGGAGGTATATGTTTCGACGGAAACCTTCGGAAAGAGCTACTCTTTTGAGATGCCGGAGGATGCATCGGAGCAGCCGGAGGAAACGCAGGAGCTTCTAAAGAAGCTGGAGGGGATTCAAAAGCGGATCACGGCGGGCCAGTCGATCACCATTCAGGAGATGACGGATTATTATTTATATAAGAGCCAGCAGAAAAAAGGAAAGAAATAGTCATGCCCGGCAGAAAGCTGCCGCAGTGCGAGGAAGGGAGTGATAAATTTGAAGAAAACGGAAAAATGCAGCTTTTTAAGTAAAATTGCTGCTGCCGGCCTGGGAGTGCTGCTGTGCCTGGCGTTTTGTGCGGCGGTGCTGCCGATGTCCGCACAGGCTGAAGAGAAAAAGGTATCCTATCTGTATGCGATGTACACCGGGGAGACGCTTGCCGTGGGAGAGGAGATTGACAGGGGCAAAATAGAGGTTACTGCCATTTTTGAGGACGGCACCTCGGAGGAGATTTTTAATTTTGCCCTTTCCACCGACAGGGTTATGAAGGACGGCGTGAATGTCATCCATGTTGTTTACCGCGGCAAGTCGTGCGAGATTACCGTATTCGGAAAAAAGGCTCAGTCGCTGTATGTCCAGTATCTGGGCGGGCCGGTGAGCATCGGCAACAGCGTCAGCCGGGATGAGATCATGGTGAATGTTGTATTTTCCGACGGAAGCTATGAGGAGATAACGGATTACCAGCTGGGGAACCATGTGATCAACACGTCGGGTACTCAGAAGGTGCAGGTCGTGTACGGCGGTCTGCAGGGAACTTTTGACGTGGTAACCATGCCGGAGAAGTCGATTTCCGGGCTGTATGCGTCTTATGAAGGGGAGCATGTGCTTCAGGGCAATCCGATACCGTCGAAGTACCTGTACGTGACGGCTTTTTATCCGGACGGAACAACGGAGCGAATTCACAATTATACGGTTTCTCCGGCGAAGCTGGAGGATCTCGGCACCAACACGGTCTATATTATCTACCGTGGCCACAGGGCGGAACTGAAGGTGGAGTGTGTTGTCAAAACGCTGGAGAGCCTTACGGTAACCTACCGCGGCGGCAAGGTGGCGATCGGTGATTATGTGGATTACGGAGACATTATTGTAAAAGCACGTTATGACGACGGCTACGAGGAGATCGTGGAGGATTATGAACTGCTTTCCGGCCGGATTCTCCAGCTCGGCAATAATACGGTTACGGTGAGCTACTGCGATATGAAGGCGAGCTTTGTGGTACAGGGCGTTAAGGAGATCGGAGTGAATTACGCCAATGCGGCTTCCTTCAGCATTACGAACAAGGTGAGGACAGCCGATGTCAAGATTGCGCTGCCGTCGAGATATTCCAATTCCATGGTGACAGGAAAATCCCTGAAACCGGAGCGCGTTGCCAGCGTGCTCAGCAAGCTGGAATCGGAAATCATTGATTATATCGCATTTGATGTGCTGCTTGAGGATGAGACGCGGGACGATATATTCCCGCTGACCATGCAGATCAAGCTGCCGTCATATTACAAGATGACTCAAACACACCTTTACTACAGTGCAAATCGGCGGACAGTGATTGCCGGAATGAATATAACAATGGTTGACAGCCGGACAATCGAGGTTTCGATTTTCCATCCGGGCACCTACATCCTGACGTATGAGGAACTGCCGCCGGAGGATAAGGAAGATAAGAATAAGGATGATGATTATCTGTAAGCGAAGATGCAGAACCGCGCCGGGTATCTGACGGCGCGGGAAGCTTGCGGTAGCGGAGACGGAGAAGGTTTGACAGAATTCTTTGCATGCCGCATCTGCGGCGGAGGAGCTGTTGGAAATCAGGCGGCGGGAGCCGGGAAATATACGAAAAAGCGGCCGAACCGTTCTTGCTGTGCTGTAAGAACGGTTCGGCCGCTTTTTCTGCGCAGAAACGTAAGACATGCGCAGCTTGTCTCTCTGCCGGCTTATTCTTCCTCATCCTCTTCGACAATCGCGGCGGAGGCCGTTGAGATCGTGACAGCAACAGCGGTAACTGCCACGATAATGCAGAGAAGGATGATAAGGGCCAGAATTAAAAGGACAGATGAATCACCCATGGAAACCTCCTGTTAATATCCTTCGGTTATTATACCAGCGCTTCGGACATAAAGCTGCCGGCGGGTGCATACGATTCGCCGATGCAACTGTCCGTCCTAAATCCGGACGCAAATCGGCGCAGGTATAATATCTTTCGATATTATACCATAAAGGGAGCGAGGGGGGAACAGGAAAATTTGTTTTTGTGAATTTTTTAGCAGACCGGGAACGGAGTGATTTTTTACGGGATAAAAGCAGCGGCCGCAGAAAATTCAGAATCGGGCAGGCTGCGGTTATCTGCAGTACAAAACCGCAGCTTGTATGGAAGATAACCCCTTGAAAAAGAGCGTGCATTTTGAAGGAAAATATAGTATACTTATAACAGAGAACCGAATGCGGGAGCATGCTCCGGACATTAAAATAATAAGAAGGAGAATCAGAATGAATAAGACAGCACTTGTTATTATGGCAGCAGGCATGGGCAGCCGTTACGGCGGTGGAATTAAGCAGCTGGAGAAGGTTGGGCCGTCCGGAGAAATCATTATGGATTATTCGATTCATGATGCGAAGGCGGCCGGTTTTGACCGCGTTGTGTTCATTACGAGAAAGGATCTGGAAAAGGATTTCCGCGAAATTATCGGAAACCGCGTGGAGAAGAAGATAAAGACGGACTATGTGTTTCAGGAGCTGGATGATCTTCCCGAGGGCTTTACCTGCCCGGCGGGCCGCACGAAGCCATGGGGAACCGGCCAGGCCGTGCTGGCATGCCTTGGAGCTGTTGAGGAGCCGTTCATGATTATCAATGCCGATGATTATTACGGTCGGGAGGCATTTGTCAAGGTGCATGACTTCCTGGCAAATGCAGATCTGACGAAGCAGGGCCGGTACTGCATGGCAGGTTTCGTACTCGGCAATACGCTGAGCGATAACGGTGTTGTTACGCGGGGCGTGTGCCATGTGGATGGAAAAGGTTATCTGCTGGATGTGGAGGAAACCTTCGGGATTGAGAAGAAGGGCGGGGCAGCCGTCGGAAAGAACGAGGCCGGCGAGAATGTGGAGCTGCCGCTCGACAGTGCGGTTTCCATGAACATGTGGGGGGTTACGCCGGAGTTTCTTGAGGAGCTGAAAAGCGGTTTTGCCAAGTTCCTTGCGGACGGGGCGGCAAACGATTCGAAGGCGGAATATCTGCTCCCGCAGGTGATCGCGTCGATGCTGAAAGAAAAGCGTGTCACCGTAGAGGTTCTCCGCACAAACGACAAATGGTTCGGAGTGACCTACAAGGAGGATAAGGAAACGGTTGTGAAGGCGATCCGCGAGCTTGTTGACGCTGGAGTTTATCCGGAAAAGCTCTGATTCAGTGCGAAGGGGTCGGATTGCGGGAGAAGGCAGTCTTTGAGGCTTTTACCGGAGCGAGGCAGGAACGCAGGAGGAGAATGGGGAAGAAAAACGAAATGCAGAAATGCGGGATATATGCTGTATTGGGGACAGCATCCCGCGTCGGAAACAAAGTGCTCGGCTGGCTTTATCCCAGGCGGTGTCCGGTTTGCAGGCAGATTGTCCTGCCGCGCGGGGAGCTTGCCTGTCCGGACTGCCGCCGGAACCTGAAGTACATCCGGCAGCCCGCATGTATGAAATGCGGTTGTCAGCTGGAGAGGGAGGAACTGGAATACTGCTCTTCCTGCAGAGTGCATTCCAGAGCGTTTGACCGGGGGTATGCCGTCTGGCAGTACGACAATCGGATGAAGCGGTCTCTTGCAGATTTCAAATATCATGCAAGGAAGGAATTTGCCGATTTTTATACGGCGGAGGCGGTTCGGATATATGGGAGGCAGCTGCTCGCGCAAGCGCCGGAGGTGTTGATTCCGGTGCCGGTGCATCCTGCCAGGCGCAGGGAGCGCGGTTTTAATCAGGCGGAGCTTCTCGCGTCAGGAATCGGAAAAAGGCTGGGGCTTCCGGTCGACAGCCGGAGTCTGAAGCGTGTAAAGAAAACAGCTCCGCTGAAGGAGCTTGGGCGGGCGGACAGGGCACGCACCCTGAAAGATGCATTTACCGTTTCGTGGCGGGACGGCCGGCCCTGTCGAAGCGTGCTACTGGTGGATGATATATTTACGACGGGAAGTACTGTGGATGAGTGTGCAAAGGCGCTGCGCCGTGCAGGCACAGAGCGGATTATTTTTCTCTGCATGGCGGCCGGCGTTTCCGACGGATAAAAGAAAGGAGGAGCAGCGAATGGACGTTAGAAATTGCAGGGGCTGCGGAAGATTATTTAACTATTTGAGCGGGCCGTCGCTCTGCCCGAACTGCATCAAGGATCTGGATGATAAGTTTCAGCAGGTAAAAGCATATATCTATGATCATAAGAATGCCTCGATTCAGGAGGTGGCAGACGATAACGAAGTGTCGGTACAGCAGCTGCGTCAGTGGGTGCGGGAGGAGAAGCTTGAGTTTTCCGAGGCATCTCTTGTCGGTCTCTCCTGTGAGGCCTGCGGTGTGATGATTCGTTCGGGAAGGTTTTGCAAGTCATGCAAGGATCGGCTGGCAAACTCCCTCGGAAACATGTACCAGAAACCGCAGGAGACGATTAAAAAGGACAATCGCGCCAGCGGGAAGGGAAAAATGCGTTTTCTGGATAACTGAGATCAGAAAGAGGCCTGCGGTCGGATAACCGCAGGCCTCGGTTTCTTTAAATGCGGGGGTGTGAGCTGTCGAAGCCGACTGCCTTGATGCCGGAGTTTGAGATGGTCAGCTTTCCTTCCTTCATAAGATGGCCGATGGCACGCTTAAATGCGTTTTTGCTGAGGGAAAATTCACGCTTGATCACCTCAGGATCTGTTTTGTCGTGATAAGGAAGAAAACCGCCCGCGTTCACCAGCTTTTCGTATACGGCGGCGGCGTCATCCGTGATCTGGATATGGGTTTGTTCGCGCAGGCTGAGCGTCAGTTTGCCGTCCTCGTGAACATTTGAAACGCGGGCTTCAATAAAATCGCCGACCTTGAGCGGGCGGAACAATTCCTGCTTCGGAATCAGAGCAGAGTAGCGATTGTCCACGGCGACAAAGGCGCCGAACGAGTCAATCAGCTCATATACGGTGCCGGAAACATGGTCGTTCACCTTATAGTTTGAGTCCGTAAGAAGGTAATCATAAACCCGGGCAGTGGCGCACAGACGGCTGCTTTTATCAAGATAGAGGGCAACCAGCACGTTATCTCCGGCCTTTACTCGCGCAATCTGTTCCTTAAAGGGCAGAAAGAGATCCTTTGCCAGCCCCCAGCACAGAAAAGCGCCGATTCGAGTAACCTCGCGCACCGGCAGCATCGCAACCCTGCCCAGCGTCAGCGGCGGCATGGTGGTCGTAGCGATCGGGCGATCCTCGGAATCACGGTACAGGAAAACACGGATGCGCATGCCTGGTTCCGCCTGTTTTGGTACCTGATTCCGCGGAAGCAGGACGCGGCGGAGTTCGGGCAAGCCGGGCGCGAGCGGCTCTGTCTGCCCGTCCGGGTCTGCAAGATAAACACCGTTTTCTGTTATTTTTACGACTTCGAGTTCCTGTATTTCGCCAAGCCTCATAATTGCCTCCCTGTTTGTTCCTATGCTGTTTCGGCCGCTGTCGTACCTCCTGTCAGGCCATAAGGCCTGTCTCTGTCCGGCTTTGGTAAATTTCCCTGTACGCGCATGCGTATGGAACTGCTGCGGGAAAATGCCGCTGCGGATGCATAAATTTCTCTGTACGCACATGCGTGTGCCTGATAGAATAAATCTGAGACAACTATAATATAACCGGCACCGATTTGCAAGGGAAAAGTGCGGAACGGTGCAGCAGAAGGTGCAGGATGCCCACCTCTGAAGCAGCCGTATAAAACCCGGAAACCTTTGCCTGCCGGGCAACCGTATGGTATAATGTCGTCAGATATTATACCTGTGCCGGTCTGCATCCGACCGGCGGGAGGACAGTTCTCTCCGGCGAACCGCGTATATGCCGGAAAAACAGAAATCGGAGGTTAGGAATGAAACAGAGGATACGGAAAACCAATCAGATTTACTTAATTACTGTGCTTATCATAATAACGGCGTCCCTTCTGCCGGTCTATCAATACCTGACAAGCTATACCGCTCGTCTTCTGTTTTCTCAGATTGTGCTGGCTGTGCCGGGAGCGGTCTATCTGCTGGCAGGACGGAAAAATTATGCGGATGCCGTTCGCCTGAAAAGACTTCGGCTGGGAACCGTGCTGTGGCTGGTTCTGTTTACAATCTGCATTATGCCGTTTATGAGCATGGTAAACGCCGTTTCGATGCTGTTTGTGGAGGATGTCACGACATCTTCGATGAGTGAGATTATTACAGGCAATTCCTATCTGGCAAGCCTGTTTCTAATTGCATTTGTTCCCTGTGTTCTGGAAGAATCTGTATATCGCGGATTGTTTTACAACGAATACCGGAAGGTATCGCCGCTCCGCGGGATGCTGCTGTCCGGCTTGCTGTTCGGGCTGATGCACGGCAATCTGAATCAGTTTTCCTACGCGTTTCTTATGGGGATTGTTTTTGCGCTTGTGATTGAAGCGACGGATTCCATTCTGGCTTCGATGATAATGCATTTTTTGATAAACGGATATTCCGCTACCGTAATGGCGGTGATGGCGAAGCTGGAGGAAGGGCTTGTAAAGGACGCGGTCGATACGGTTCGAGATGAGGAGACGCTGACCGGAATTATCCTGGCTTATCTGCCGTTTGCCATAATCGGTCTGCTTGTTTCAATTGTGGTATACCGGCTGATCGCGGCGAGTGAAGGCCGGCTGGAGTATATAAAGGTGCTGTTCCGTCTGCCGAAGGCATCGCGCAGACGTGCGGAGCAGCAGGCGCTCCGGGAAATCCGGCGGCTGCAGGAGGACGGCATAGGTCCGGAGCAGAACAGGCCGAAAACGGAAGAGCAGCTTCCGGCATCGGGGATTGGTATATCGGAGACGGAGCAGATTTATGGCTTTAAAGACGGAAATACCGCGGATTCCGCTGCATCGGAGCCGGCTGCCCTGGTTTTCGGAGATACGGAAGAAAAACGGCAGCCGCAGCATGCCGGAGAAAAGCAGAGAACGGCTGACCGTACGCGGCTGGTGACGGCTCCGCTGATGATCGGAATGGCGATCTGCGCAGCAATAATGATTTTGAATGAAATTCTGTAAAAAAATAGACTTCTGCAAAAAAATGGAATTCGATAGCTGGTGTATAGACTGCTGTTAGAAAGGAAAAGGATGGGAGCAGGAGGTACGAAGAAAGAGCAGCCGTAATATGCCGGCCGCTCTTTCTTTGCTTACAGCGTGATATCAATATTCGCGCCGAGATTTGGATTGACGGAAAGCGCCATTTCCTGAGCGGAAGCGCCCATCAGCTCAAGCAGCATGCTGCCCTGCTGTTCCATGGTATCCATCGTCATGGAGAGCACCGCAGCGCCTACCTGATTCATTACGTTCGACTGGGCAAGTCCCATCGACAATGCCGGAATATCCATAAGCATAAACCTCCTTTTCTGGAATATCGGCTGGTTTCTCTATTTTCGCGAGTCCGCCGGGAAAATTTTTAGAAGCGGCCGCGGCTCGGCTTTATGAGTCCGCGCGGAAATCGTTGCAAAGACTTCCCTGCAGCGCCTTTTTTGCAGAGGCTTTTGCGCAAGACAGTGTGGGACGAGGTTTTATTCAGACCTTTTCATAAGCTGACATAGGACAATGAGGTTTATTCAGACTTATTATCCTGAAAAATCGTTAGACAATACGGAATATTTTGCAAAAATTTTTGAAATAGCATTTTGGGGTGGAAGGGATTGACAACAGAAAAAATGGACAAACTGCACAAAGAAATCGAACGCCGGAGAAAAAGAGAGAAGCGGGGCGAAAAAGAGTATGGATAAGTTGAAAAGTTATCCACATTATAAAAGTCCGGATTTTCCATGATTTTAACTTATGCACGGGGTTATCCACATTATCCACCGTTAATTTATCGAAAATTGGAGATAAAGCAGAGGTACCGGATTCGAAAATATGTTTTGTGCTTTGTGATGATTTGGAGATAGTGGAAAAAATGAGGGAGAAATGCTTGACAAATATATTGTAGGATGAATGAAAGACAAATGCTGAAATCGTCAGTAAATTGTATATATTTCATTTTGTTGTCATTGTAATAGGAAATGTAAAGTTTGAAATTCTGTATTTTTGCTTGAAATTAGAAGGGATTTGCGGTATAATTTAGACAAGTCAAAAGCAGCAGGCAGGATAAAAGCCCGCAGCCGGGTTTTTGCCGGGCCGCAGCCTAATACTTTTTGCTTAAGGAGGGAATGCTTCGGGCAGTGCTTTTGGCGGAATACGCGAAAAGGAGTTGGGGATTATGCGTTATATCATCAGCGGCAGAAATATTGATGTTACCGAGGGGTTAAAAAGTGCGATATATGAAAAATTAGGAAAGCTGGAGCGGTATTTTACGCCGGAGACGGAGGTTCATGTAACTTTCAGCGTGGAGAAGGAGCGCCAGAAAATCGAGGTCACGATCCCAATGAAGGGAAATATCGTGCGCGCCGAGCAGGTCAGCAGTGACATGTATGCCTCCATCGACATGATCGAGGAAGTGATCGAGCGCCAACTCCGCAAATACAAGAATAAGCTGGTGGATCAGAAGCAGTCTGCACAGAGCCTGAGCCAGGTATTTCTCGAGGAGGAAGAACACGATGACGAGGAAATTGTCATCAGCAAGGTTAAGCATTTTGCGATGAAGCCGATGGATGCTGAGGAAGCATGCGTGCAGATGGAACTGCTTGGGCACAGCTTTTATGTGTTCCGCAGTGCAGAGACCGATGAGGTCAATGTCGTATATAAAAGAGGAAACGGGACGTACGGCCTGATTGAGCCTGAATTCTGACGTTCCGTCGGGGCATGGAGTAATCGAGGGCTGCAGGGAACAGCATGGTCAGATGCGGGTATGGAAGCTGCCGGAAACCGGCGGCAGAAATCCTGCAGCGGGCGGCTGTTTCCGGCAGCTTTTTTGCTGAGGCCGGCGATAAAATTCGGGAATTGCAGCAGCGTTCAGCGGTATTTTAAGAATAGCTGCTGTATGGCGTACAAAATTCTGCCCGGTCGAATAATTTTCCGGTTTGCGGATAAACTAACGAAGAACAGGGATGCAACATTTTGAATAAATTGTTGCATCCCTGTTCTTGTTTTTTATATCGGACGTTTCTTGGAATACTTAACAGCAAAACGAAAATTCTTTAAAATTTTCTTATTTTTGTTTGAATGAAAGCTTCTGCAAAGGAAATCTTCTGCGAGGGAATTAAGGTTTCTGCCGATAAGAATTCTGCAAACAGGAACATACTTCCAAAAACAGACTTCCATGATCAGAAATATTTGATAACCGGCATGTTTTATTAATGAAATCAGGCTTTACGACAGCATCTTTTCATAAGTTCAGATCCAGAAATACTTTATCCTTATCGTCCTGTTCAATGCCGAGGTAGCGGCGGGTGATAGAAAAGGACGAATGATTGAAAATTATCATGAGAAGCGTCGGGTTAGCCCCGGAGGCCCAGGCGTGATAACCGAAGGTTTTGCGCAGCGAGTGGCAGCTGATCTGGCCGGGCAGGCTCAGTCCGGCAACCGCGCGCTTGATAATGCGAAATGCCTGTGAGCGGGAAAGCGGTATTCCCGCTGTTTTTCCGGGAAAAACACAGTCGCCGGGGCACGGCGGTGCAATATTCTGCAGATAAAAAAGAAAAGCTTTGTGCAGACTCAGATTCACTGCTATACAGGATTTCTTCCCTGTTTTCTGTTCTGTCAAAAAGATATGCTCCTTCAGCCGCCCAGCGGAAAAGTCGTAGATGTCCTGCCAGCGAAGGGATAAAATATCGCTGATGCGCAGGGCAGTATTGATCCCGGTAACAATCAGAAGATGGTTCCGGGGGTTCGGGCAGGCCGTCAGGTAGTAATTCTTCAAACTTTCCAGTTCGTTCAGGTTTTTAATCGGCTGTGCTGTGCTCATAAAATCCTCCTCAAAAAATGTAATGAATGAATGCGATTGAACAGGGATGCAACAATTTATTCAAAATGTTGCAAGATCAAAAAATTATAACATGGAGGTTGAAATATGCTGCATTTTACGATCAGGGCCGGCGA
>CAJUMC010000067.1 GCA_910587085.1 uncultured Lachnospiraceae bacterium
TTGTAAAATATTAAGTTTCAAGGAACAATTGGGGCTTTTGACCCCAGCATCATGTCATTAAAGGTGGTCGTTGTTCTCTTGCCATCATCTCCAACGCTATATGATTGTTCCTTAAAAAACATATTTTTTGATGTGGCTAATGGACAAACCAGACATCCTGCTCTGCTATTGCCTTTTTTATATGCATCGTTGAGTATTAGATTTCTTTCATACATGTAAATGAATAATTCGGCTGAATTCCATTCCAAAATAGGATGGCAGCTATACTGTCCTCGTACTTTTTCTCCAAGACTTACTTCTTCATATTCACTTCGAGATGCACTTTCATCCCCCCTAATTCCAGTAAAGGCCATTCCACGAAAGTGAGGATTCTCTGTATATTCTCTCAGCTTAATAATCTGAGGTGCTGTTTTATGGACACTACAGCACCAACGCATCGTTTGCGCCGGGGGACCGAATTTATCCCATGTGTATTCAGGATCAAACTCACTTCTTGATCTTAGAAAGTCGATGCCTTCTTCTTTGCAATCTTTTTCTACCTTATCTACAACATCATATGTGTCCGGGAACTCCATTTTCGTGTCACCAAATAAAACCTTGACCTTATTATGCGGCAAAGCCCTCTGGACAAGGTCTAACGCAACAACACTATCCTTCCCACCGCTAAAAGCCACATAAAACACATCTACTTTCTCGCGGTATTCCACGTAGGTGTTATATATTTTCTTTATCGTGTCCTGAACCAGTTTCTCAAGAAGGTCACGATTCTTTTCAACCATCGCTGGTATATCCACGAATCGGAGCGGCATGCCATTTGGCTCCGGGTTCTCTACAATGATTATTTCTGGTGCAGTATAAATTGATCCTCCTTTCGTTTTAGCTACGAGCCTTCCTCGGTAGTAGTAGTTGTTGGCTTCAGCCCACATATAAGGGTACATGTCATTTCGGCCATATTGCCAATATTGATCGAATCCCAATATGTCTAATTCTTTGTAGTAAACAGGTCTTGGCTCCTTACTGAAATTCAATTGAGAGCTGTTAAGAAGCAATCCACCTGTATCTATATCCCAGCTATATGAGTACATAGCATTATTTCTCCTTCTTTTTTCGCTTTGCCCGTGCTTTTATCATTAACGTCTCTATGCCGGCGTAGGTGCGTCGGGCAATATATCCATTGTCGGAAAGGTAATTGAGCACATCCTTCTTTTGAAGTGTTACTCCGCTTTCCGCAAGAATATCTGTAATCAGGTCATCAAAGCTGTCATATACATTTTCTTTTTTAACCATAGCACCAACAACCACATTTCTGTTGTATCCACCATGCATCAGATAGTATTGTTTGCTATGAAAGGCCACATAATGCTCAAGAAGATATGGTGTCCACGGATGAGAAGCCTCTGGGAAGATTCCAAAGTCTCTTATCTCTGGCAGAGCAAGATAGTTCTCGGTACAAAAACGTCCTAAAATCTTGTCTGTTTCTTTCACCTGAAAACTCACATCGCTTCTAGACACGAAGTGCTCCTGACTTACCCTGGCAGCATTCTGGTATAAAGAATCAAAGTATATTGTTGAGCCCATGTTCTCTGCAAAAGCAAGAAGCGCTGAAAGCGTGAAGCTTTTCTGTTCTGCACCATACGAAGCAAAGACATCACTCATGGAAAGCTCATTATCTTTACTACTGATAATATTCCCTGTAAAAGTGAACTGATCTCCAAGCTTGAACTTAAGTGCGTCTCTCCATCCGATTACAGAGAACATGGAATTTCTTTCATTTATATACGGATACTTTCCCTTTGTTGCGTCATACAGCTCGTTTCCGCTGATAAATGCGTGTCTTTTGATTTCTTCATCGATGAGAGCTGATATATTCTTAAGTTCCTCATCTGTCAACAAAAGCGAATCCGCATGGAAATATTCGCCCTTGCTATTTCGAACAAACTCTCCATGTGTTCCTAAAAGAGTTCTGATACGGTCGGAAGGTATGTGGGATAGCGTCTTACACAAATCATCCACTTCCATAGGCAGACCGTGCTCTTTAAGGCATGTGCGCACATCCTCTATAGGATCAACTGATGACCACCTCTCATTTGACAGATAACTTCTTGTCGTAAAATACTTATTTCCAGCTATATATGTAATATAAGATTTCAGCATCTCTGCGTTATAAATGTTCTGATCAAGGAAATCCTCTGAGAATTCCTTGAAAAGAGCCTCATAATATACTACGTTCTTTCCCTCTTCAAAGTTTTTGTCGATAAAATAAATCAGCTTATCTCGCAACTCATCACTTAACATTACCTGTGGAGCATAGATTCGTCCTTGATGCTCTATTCCACAAAGGCTGATTATCTTTTCTATATCATCAGATTCCTGCTGCAGCGCATATCCGTTAATATCTTCGAAATAGCGACGAAATTTTTTCATTTCAATGGATGAACCCAATCGGTATCCACGTGGAAAGTTTTGCATCAACACAGCCTTAAAAGGCTTTAAATCCACCTGAGCATCTTCTGTCTTAGATACGACATTGGTTCTTTTTAAAGAAGAAGATTTGTCCGGAATTGTCCAAGCATCATTCTGTTCAGTATATTCTATTGTCATCACGGAAGTCTCCCTGCTTTTCTCAGAAAGTTTGTTTTCCTTTGCAGTCGTTGTCAGCACTACCTTTGGTGATGAATCATCCTGAGTGTATTGAATAAGAAAATTCAAAGCAAAGCTTATTCTTCCCATCTGTCGTTTGTGAGTGAATTAAACACCTTACTCTGTTCAATATTGCTACGAATCTTCTTAAAACAACCACAACCATATTCACATAAAAAGAATTTTCAAAATTTTTGCTTTCTAGCCTGTTACTCTATTTCCCGAAACACCATATACAGCTAAGAAAACTGTGCCGGAGAAACCTTCTTTGTAAGCCAAGAAACAAATGCAGCTTCGCCATCAGTTTGCCATCAGCCATTAACCATTACCTTTTTCAATAATTCTTCACATTTGCGGTAGAAACTAATGGTATCATCATCCGTCTGCGCCTCTATTCGTATTAATCGGCCAATTTCCATTTCTTTACGAATCATACTCTTTCCGATTCTCGATGTCGGAATTTCCAGATACAGCGATTTCGACAATCCATCAGCTCATAGTATTACTTTCATAATTCACCTTCAAATTATGAGTTGTCTCGCTGACATCTTAATCACAGCCTCACCCCTGCGTTATCCAAATCACGAACTCAACCCTACCGCTAAAACATTCAAATTGGCCACTCCCCCCTCCGGAAAATCGTTTAGATACATTCTGCTGGGGCGTTTTTTGCGGTCACTTTCTCTTTTATGTTGCTGACAGTCAGATGCCTGAAAAGCCAGTAGCTACGGCACTTTTTCACACCTTATTCCTCCACCCTTGACATCAACACGACACACTCCACATGCCCCCCCTGCCCAAACTGGTCCACGCCTCTTGCCTTCACAAACTCATACCCATTCTCCCCCAAAAACTTCACATCCCGCGCCAGCGTGGCCGGGTCGCAGGAAACATAAACTACCCTTTCCGGCTGCATCGCTGCAATTGTCTGCAGCAGCGCCTCGTCGCAGCCCTTGCGCGGCGGGTCAACCACCACAACATCAGCGCGCATCCCCCCGCCGCTCTTCTCATACTGCTGCGGAAGTACCTCCTCCGCCGCACCGACAAAAAACTCTGCATTTGTGATCCCGTTCAGTTCGGCATTTTTGCGGGCGTCCTCGATGGCCTGCGGCACAATCTCCACACCGTAAACCATTTTCGCACGCTGCGCCAGGAACAGGGAGATGGTGCCGATGCCGCAGTACAGATCCCATACTGTCTCATCCCCCTTCAAATCCGCATACTCGAGCGCCAGCTCATAGAGACGGCGCGTCTGCCGCGGATTGACCTGATAGAAAGACAGAGGCGAGATCCGATAGCAGATCGGCCCGATATAATCCGTAATATAAGGCTCCCCATACAGCGGCACAACCCCGCTGCCGAGAATCCGGTTTGTTTTCTCCGTATTGATATTCAGACAGAAACTGGCAAGCCTGTATGTCGTAACTTCCGCCCTGTCCGCCGGCACTTTCGTATCCTGCTCCGCAAAAACCGCTCCGCCGCTTTCCCCGGTATCTGCATAACCCGCAGGCGGCTTTGTGTATCTTTCAGCAAACGCTGCTCCGCCGTTTCCCCTGCCAACCGAATTTCCTGCCGGCTTCGGCGCGTACCTGCCCAGCTCCGCAGACATCCCTCCGCAGTCTTCCCAGCCAGCCTCTTCAGCCGCCGGTATTCCCGCACTTCGCTCTGCCGCCCCCAAAACCTTCGCTGTTTCTGCAGTCTCTCCATGGCTTCTCTCATTCCACCGCTCCACCGCGCATTCCAGCTTCTGACGCAGCAGCTCCGCCTGCGGCAGCTCCGTTCCGTTAATCACCATACAGATCATAATCTCGCCGGTTGCGAAGCCGACGCGCGTGAGGACGTGGCGCACCAGACCCGTGTGCGTGTTCTCGTCGTAGGGCTGCGCGCCGCTCTCAATTAGATATTCGCGGACGGCGGCCACCAGCGCCTCGTTTACCGGCGCCTGGATGTAGCAGCGCTCCGTCTCGATAATGCTGTGCGTGCGGCCGGCGTAAAATCCGATCGCCGGCCTGCCGTCCCGCGTCCTTCCAACCGGGAACTGTGCTTTGTTGCGGTAGAAAAACGGCTCGTCCATGCCGATCATCGGCTCCAGTTTCACGTTCTGAACGCCGCCGATGCGCTCCAGGCAGTCACGGAGCTTGTTATGTTTGTACTCCAGCTGCTTCTCGTAGGAGAGATGCTGCAGCTGGCAGCCGCCGCACGGCCCGGCTGCCGGACAGCGCGGCGCTACACGGTCGGAAGACGGGGTCAGCAGCTGCTCCACGCGGGCATAGCCGTAATTTTTCTTCAGCTTCAGCACGCGGGCCCGAATGATATCACCCGGCACGGCGTCCCGGACAAAAAAGGTGAAGCCGTCGAGACGCCCGATGCCCTCGCCTTCATTTCCGAGCGCTTCGATGTGCAGCTCAAACAGATCATTTTTCTTAAGCGCGCAGCCTGCAGACTTCTTCATTCCAGCCTCCTCCTTGCTCTCTCCTGGTTCCCGTTCATGCCGTTTGTTCGGCTCTCTCCGCCGCACCGATGCCTGACATTTATGACATGGTAATCCCATCGCTTACCGGGCAGCTGAATATGCTTGTTCCCTTCGATTCGCCTGCAGCCAGGACAAAATCCATCTTTATCCCGCGGATGTCCTCTTCCTTTTTCTGCTCCGTCCACGATTCCGGGTCCGACTGCCTCACCTCTAATTCCCTTTACATACCTGCAGAATCAGCTTTCTGCCCCGGCCAGGCGGCCTCGCCCCGTTCCCTCATACTGCCTTCCGGGTTCAGCCCTGTTCGCCGTCTCCTCTCAGCATGTCCTCTTCAGATTTGACTCAAACATCCTCTGATATCCGATCCACTCCAGCTTCTCGTCCGCACCCGCAAAAAGTTCCTTTAAAGTCTCCAGCTTCGCATCCGCGTTATCCGCGATATTGAGTGCGAATGCCTCGGCGATGGCCGGCTTTTTCGGGGAGCCGTATTCCAGCTCGCCGTGATGCGCAAGGATGCAGTGGAGCAGCTCTGCCTCAAGCTTTTTCGGGAAGCCCGGGACAGCGCGGCAGCGCTCGCTGATCTGAGCTGCTCCTATGTAAATATGGCCGAGGAGATTGCCCTCGTCCGTATAATCGTTCTCCGGGAACGGCGAAATTTCTACCAGCTTGCCGATATCGTGCAGTATCGCGGCAGTCAGCAGCAGGTCGCGGTTCAGAAGCGGATAGCTGTCTGCGAGGAAAACGCAGAATTTCGTTACGCTGACGGTGTGCTCGAGCAGGCCGCCGATAAAACCGTGATGGACCGCCTTCGCAGCGGAATGCTTTTTAAAGCGCGCCAGCAGCTCCTTGTCCTCCGCGAAGCAGCCGTTCAGCAGCGCGTTCAGATGCGGCTCCTTCACCATGGCAATGTAGCCGTTCAGCTCTCTGCACATCTCCTCGATATTCCGCGAGGTTACCGGCATGTAATCCGCCGGATCGTACTCCCCCTCCTGACATCGGCGCACGCGCTTCACATTGAGCTGCAGCGCACTCTGAAAGCTTGTCACCTGCCCGTCCACACAGATATAATCCATCGCCTCAAAATGCTCGATGCCCGGGCCCAGCTCCCACACCTTTGCGTCGATGGTGCCCGTTTTATCCTGCAGCAGCAGAGAATAATAACTTTTTCCCGTCTTGGTTTTCAGCTGCTGCAGCTGCTTGCACAAATAGATTTCCTTAATCGTCTCGCCTTCTCGAAGTTCCGCCAAATATCTCATAACAACCTCCGTGTCACAGCAAAAATTATCGTTCCGGTTCCTTCCAATGCCCTTTCGGACAAAATATCTCATTTTATGCGATCCTATTTTACCGCAGTGCGCGTATTCTGGCAAGTCAAATCTGCTGATTTTATTAAAAGCGGGCATGCAGTCTGACTGCCATGCCCGCTCCCTGCTACTTCTTCGCTAGCAGTACCTTCAGCTCCACCTGCTTCGGACTCATCCGCACGGTTCGCTGTACCGTGACGCTCAGCTCCTCGCCCGGGGTATGCCGGCTGAGCATCTTATGAAAGCCGCCGTACGAATAGACATTATTTCCGTTCACCTTCAGGATAATATCGCCCGTCTTCAGCCCCGCCTCGAAGGCCGGTGAATCCGTCATTACCTCGGTAACATAAATGCCGTTGCTCAGGCCCGCCTCCTGCAGGGCGGCGGCCGGAATATCCTCGCCCAGCACACCGAAATAAATCCTATCCCCGCCCGAGGACAGCTTTTCTATGACGTCGAGCAGCTTCGCACTGCCCATGGCCGTACAGATCGGCAAATTCAGGCCGCTCTTGAATGTTCTTGTAATAATTCCGACAATCTCGCCCTTCAGATTGACAATCACGCCGTCGCCGTCCGTACTGTCGATCGTATCCGTGTTAAACAGGTCGATGCTGTTGTCTGTAATATAGAATACGCTGCCGCGGCTTGTCACCATGCCGAGCTCCATGGAACCGGCATAACCGTTCGGATTCCCGAGCGCCATGACCGGGGTTCCCACCTGAAGCAGCGAGGAATCGCCGAATACAGCCTCGCAGGCCGAATAATAAAGCTGCCGCGGAACCTGTTCCGCCGGAATGCGGACGACTGCCAGGTTGTAATCTCTGTCATAATTCCACAGCTCGGCCTCGCAGCTCCCGCTGCCGCAAATTATAACAATATGGCTGGCGTCCTGAACGCGGTCCAGATTGACAAGCACAAGCAGCTGCTCCTCTGTTTTGCCTACGATAATGCCCGTTGTCTGGCTCTTTGTTTCATAAGGATTTTCAAGCCAGTCCACGCCGTCCTCCACCACCTCGACCGTCACCAGAGACCTCTGCACCTCCCCTGATATTTTTTGAACGGCCGCAAAAAGAGCGGCATAATCCGCCAGCACGCGTTTCGCGCGCTCCTCCTCCGTCTCGGGCGCCCCGGTCGGAGCCGGAGTTGCCGCAGCGGTAGGCGCCGGACTGACCGGTGCGCCCGACGGCTGTACGCCCTGTGTTGTCTCCGGCAGGCCGCCCGGAGTCAGATCCGGCCGGCCCGATGGTGTTCCCTCCGGGCCGCCCGGCTCACCGGACGGATTTGCCGGCTGCAGAGTGGGGGAAAGGATCGAAAACGGCGTAGGGGAAACATCGGCCTCCGGATTAATGGACGGACCGGGCGACGGCTCCGCAATGCCTAGAAATCGTTTGAGGGGTTCGTCGGAGCATAGAAAGACCAGCCTTGCAATCAGGCCGAACAGAACTGCCAGAAAAACGGTAAAAGCGCTCCAGAGCAGCATTTTCCTCCACCTTCTCTTTCGCGCGGAAACAACTTTTTCGCGGATAAACTGATAATCCGAGCTGTCCTTCTGATTTTTATTCTCCATACAGGGCGCAACCTCCCTTCGTATCAAGCGTATGAAATCGTAATCTCTTTTACTTCCATTTTGCAGCCTGCCGGCGAGGTGATTTTTTCCGTGCCTTCCTTCTACCGTTGCAGATTCACAGCCTGCCCTTCAGACCTTTCCTCCTGACGGGCCGGGTTCGCAGGGCCTGAATACGTGCTGTTATAAGCCTTCTTCCTCACGGTCAGGTTCAAGGGCTGTTCAGGCAGGTTTCTTTTTCGGCATGCCTTTCTTCTGCCCGGCCAGTTTCACAGCCTGTCTCGCCTGCTTTTTTCGTACTTTCCTTGGGCTGTCTTTTAGAATGTCTTATTGCTGTCTTTCGGCTGTCTTTTTGCTGTTTTCCCGCCTGCCTTATCACCGGGTTCAAACGCCGCCATTTCCCTGCCGTTTCAGACCTGCCTCCTGACGGGCCGGGTTCCCCGGCTGTTTCAGCAGGTTTCTCTTTTTGCGTGCCTTTCTTTGTCATGCCAAACTCACGGTCTTTCCAGGCACGCTTCTCTTTTTCCTGCCTTCCTGAAGCCGCGCGAAATATGCGTTCTCTCCGGACATGTTTCTCCCGTTTCCCGCCTTCCCCCAGCTTTTTTCTCCTTCTTTCTGACAGCTTCACGCTCCGCTGCGGCAGTTTCCTCCGTCTGAACCCGCCGCAGTATTATACCGATGACATGATACCATAACCTTATGAACGAAGTATGACAAATCCGTTAAAAGTCCGTTTTGGAAAGGGTGAACATAAATTCTGTTCCCGCCCCCTCCGTACTGATCACATTGATGTTTTCCCGGTGAGCCTGAATAATGTCGCGGGCGATCGAGAGTCCCAGACCGGTTCCCTTCTTATCCTTCCCGCGCGAGAGGTCGGTCTTATAAAACCTCTCCCAGATTTTGCTGATGCTGTCCTTGGGAATGCCGATGCCATGATCCTTGACCGCAACGAATACCTTGCTGCCCCGCTCCTCCGTCTTAATGTCAATAGAAGAATCTGCGTTGCTGAATTTAATGGCATTATCAATCAAGTTGTATAAAACCTGCTGAATTTTCCCCATATCGGCATCAACAAAAAGCTCCTCCCCATGAAATTCCAGATTCAGAGTAATCCGCTTTTTGGTACAGGTGCCCTCAAAGGTCAGCGCTGTCCGCCGGATAATCCCGTTGATATCGAAGCTGGCAATATCGAGCGGAATCCCCGCGCTGTCCAGGCCGCTGAGTGTAAGCAGGTTTGACGTCAGCTTCGTCAGCCGCTCCGTCTCGAACAGAATAATATCGAGATACTTTTTCTGATGCTCCGGCGGAATCGTGCCGTCCGCCATCGCCTCCGCGTAGCCCTTGATGGACGTCAGGGGAGAACGGAAATCATGCGATATATTTGCCACGAACTTTTTTTGATATTCATCCAGTTTTTGAAATTCATCTGCCATAAATTGAATGGCATTTGCAAGATCACGGTACTCATCCTGCGAACGGATCTTCATCGGAGCGCCGAAATGCCCTCTCGCGTATTCCTCCGTGACTTTCGTCATGCGCCGCACCGGGCAGATTGTCACAAAATAGAGAAAAATGAAAATCAGCAGCAGCAGGAAAAAGAAGACGAGATAGCATATATTCACGATATCCAGATATTCATAGCCTGCCTGGCGCACGGTTTCCATCGGAATAAAAATGCAGACATAGCCGCGCAGTTTATAATTATTGTAGATCGGCTGCGCAACCGCAAGCTTTTCCCGCGGCATAATTCCCGGAAAGGTCACCTCTGTCATATAGCCGTCCGTCACAATGCGGTCAAGGAATGTCGGATCAAGGTTGTCCACATTCATCCCGCGGGCTTCCATGGCCGCATCGACGATCACCACGCCGTTCGTATTGACGACCCAGGTGCGTGTGCCGAGAAACCGGTCGACGCTCCGAAGCTGCGTAAGCATGTCGCTCAGCTTTGCCGCATCCCGGTAATACGGCGTGACATACTCCTCGGCAATCAGTCCGGCCTCCTCGGTAAGCATCCGGACGCGCTCCGCCAGCATTTTCCGGTTCAGCGTGCGCGCACCGAAAAAATTCAGCATGATAAACATGGTGATGACAGCTGCCAGATAGCATAGAATCAGCTTCAGCAATGCCCTGTGTTTCATTTCCGTTTTCTGCCGACAGGTTTTGTTTTAGCCACAAATTTATAGCCTACCCCCCATACTGTCGCCAGCCCCCACTGCTCATGATTTTTGATTTTCTCGCGCAGCCGCTTAATATGCACGTCAACCGTGCGGGTATCGCCGATGTATTCGTAGCCCCAGATATGATCAAGCAGCTGCTCCCTGGTAAACACCTGATTCGGGTGCGACGCCAGGAAATAGAAAAGCTCCAGCTCCTTGGGCGGCATATCGACCTGTTTGCCGCGCAGAGTCACGGAATAATTGCTCTGATTAATGGTCAGATCCGGATAGCCCACAAAATCTCCCGTCTCCTCCCCGGCTTCCTCCTCCGGCTTCTTCTCCCCCGCCGCTGCGGAGCGCCGCAGCACTGCCCTGACGCGCGCCACCAGTTCCTTGGAGTCAAACGGCTTCATCATGTAATCGTCCGCACCCAGCTCCAGCCCGAGCACCTTGTCAAATACTTCTCCCTTGGCCGACAGCATGATAATCGGCGTCTGGGACGCTCTTCGGATCTCCCGGCACACCTCATAGCCGTCGATGCCCGGCAGCATCAGATCAAGCAGGATCAGATCCGGTTTGTACTCGCGATACTGCCGGATAGCCTCCTCCCCGTCGCCCGCGATCTTCGTCTCGAAGCATTCCTTCGTCAGGTACAGCGCGATCAGCTCCGCAATATTTTCGTCGTCATCTACAATTAAAATTTTCTGTTTCTCGGACATATCATCCCTCATTCCGCTGCCCTTGCAGCTGTTCTACTTCCAGCCGGGTTCCTGCCGGCTTTTTTGCTTCTCTGCCTTTTGGCTCTTCGACCTCCCGTCACCAGTTCTTCTGTGCTTCTGCTGCGCAGCCTCCGTCTACTTAAATTCAACGATTGTCACGCCGCGGTCCCCCTCGCCGAACTCACCCACGCGAAACGATTTTACATACTTTGTCCGCTTCAGCTGTGCATGCACGGCATCCTTGAGCGCACCCGTACCCCTGCCGTGAATAATGGTAACCTTCGGCAGATGCGCCAGATAGGCATCATCCAGATATTTGTCCACCAGCGGCATCGCCTCATCCACGCGCTTGCCGATAATATTGAGTTCCGGGCTGATATTCAGCGCTTTGCTCATGCGGATTTTACCGCTCGCAGTCTTTGCCTTCTTTTCCTCCTCACTCTGATCCGCATCGGCAGGCTCCAGATCCCGGATATTCACAAGCGAACGCAGAATTCCCATCTGCACATAGAGATCGCCCTTCGCGTTCGGCAGCGTGCTGACGATCCCTTTCAGGTTCAGACTGAGCACATGCACGGAATCTCCGATCTTCAGTTCCTCCGCCGATGCCTTTTTCGCCGCCTTCTTCGCCTTGATTCCAAGCTTTTTATCCTTGTCGCCGAGCTTTTCGCGCAGAATCTCGCGCTCCTGCTCCATCTCCTTTCCGAGTCCGCCGCTCTGGCCCCATTTATTGTACTTGCGGATAGTCTCGTCCGCGTAATCCTTCGCCTCCTGCAGAAGATCGCGCGCCTTTTCGTTCGCCTCGCGCAGGATGCGGTCTTTCGCGTTGTCGATGCGCGCATTCTTTTCCGCAAGCTTTTTGCGCAATTCCTCCGCCTCGGCGTGCAGTCTTGCCGTCTCCTCGCGCTCCCTCTCCATCGCGATGCGGCTCTCCTCCAGACTGCTGATCACATCCTCGAAGCTCTCATCCTTCGTGCCGATAAATTCCCTTGCCCGCTCAATAATAAATTCCGGCAGGCCAAGCTTTGAAGAAATTGCAAAAGCGTTGCTCTTGCCCGGAATGCCGATCAGCAGGCGGTAGGTCGGGCGCAGCGTCTCCACGTCAAACTCGCAGCAGGCATTCGATACGCCCTCCGTCGAGAGCGCAAAGATTTTCAGCTCGCTGTAATGCGTCGTCGCCATTGTGCGCGCACCCAGATTGTGCAGGTAGGTGAGGATCGACATTGCGAGCGCTGCGCCCTCGGTCGGATCCGTGCCCGCGCCAAGCTCATCAAAGAGCGCCAGCGATTCCTCGTCCGCCTGCTCCAAAATCCGCACGGTATTTGTCATGTGCGAGGAAAAGGTGCTCAGGCTCTGCTCAATGCTCTGCTCATCGCCGATGTCCGCGTAGACCTCCTTAAAAATGCCGAGCTCCGAGCCGTCCATCGCCGGGATGTGCAGCCCCGCCTGCCCCATCAGCGTGAACAGCCCGACCGTCTTTAATGAGACGGTCTTGCCGCCCGTGTTCGGGCCGGTGATTACCAGAAGACGGAACGCATCGCCGAGGTAAATGTC
The DNA here is from genome assembly GCA_910587085.1 of uncultured Lachnospiraceae bacterium. Lineage (GTDB taxonomy): Bacteria > Bacillota > Clostridia > Lachnospirales > Lachnospiraceae > RGIG4057. Next base: position 12,411 of record CAJUMC010000067.1, read on the forward strand.
GATCGGCACAACCTTGTGCGCATCAATCAGCGGATGCCTGCCCTTTTTGATATTGATAAAGCGGCGGTCATTGAATTTCGGCTGAATCCCTTTCATCTGCTTCGCCAGCACCGCGCGCGCGAAAATAAAGTCAAATTCCGCCAGCGTCTTCTGGTTGAAGGCGAGCTCCTCCGTGTGCGCCGCCGCCTGTTCGCTCAATACCGCGAGCACCTTCTCGATCTCCCGCTGCTCGCGGATACCGAGCTCCGCCAACTCATTGTTCAGTTTCACAACCGACGCAGGTTCTATAAATGCCGTGGAACCGGTCGCGGACTGGTCGTGCAGCATGCCGCCGAAGGAGTTTTTGTATTCCTGCTTGACCGGCAGACAGTAGCGCCCGTTGCGCATAGTAACAATCGCGTCCTGCAGCATTAGCTTTGTCCCGGAATCCGTGATCAGCTTTGCGAGCTGCTCGCGAATCTTGTCATTTGCTGCCTTGATCTGACGGCGCACGCTCTTTAATCCGGGACTCGCGTCGTCCGCGATCTCCTCCTCGGAAATAATACAGCGCATAATCTCGTTATTTAAAACGGAGAGCGGCTCGAGCAGCGAAAACCGCTCGCTCAGGGAATCCTGGATTTCATCCCCGCCGCTGCACCCATAGCTTTTGACGCGCAGCGTCGCCGTCAATACGGAACTCAATTTCATCAGCTCGCCGGCCCCCAGCGTAGAGCCGATCTCCAGCCGCTTGATGGATGCCCCGATATCCGGCAGCCCGGAGAAGGAAAGTGTCCCCTTCTTGTAGAGCCTTGAGAGGGCATCCGCCGTCTCCTGCTGCAATTCTTCAACCTTCCCACGGTCGGAGACGGGCACGAGCGCCTCGCATTTCTCCCTGCCCATCGCCGAGCCGGCATAGCCCGCAAGCCTTTCTATGATTTTGTTGAACTCCAGGGTTTTTAAAACTTTATCGTTCATCGTAAATCCTTTCTAAAATATACCGTTCCATAATGTATTGTTATTTGCTCCCGCTTTTATTCGGGGCAGTTCTTCTCCCGCAGCACCGGGACATAGGGCCGCAGGATCAAAGCAATGGATCCGGAAATTGAAACAGTCAATATCTTCCGGCCGGATTTTTTCATCGTTTTTGTCCCGTTCCTGCCGTATGCTTCAAATTTACCAGCTGTGCCGGTGCAGCTGGCCCGCAAGCTTCATATCTGCGAAGCCCTGCTGCCGCAGCGCCTCGTACACCAGAACCGCAACCGAGTTGCTCAGGTTGAGCGAACGCGTCTCCCCGATCATCGGGATGCGCACGCAGGCATCGCGGTTTTCCATCAGGATTTCCTCCGGGATGCCTGCGCTCTCCTTGCCGAACATCAGGAACGCGCCCGGCTCGTAAGCAACTTCCGTGTACACCTTCTGCGCCTTTGTCGTCGCCATATAGACCTGCGCCCCCGGATTTTTCTCCTGGAAATCCGCATAGTTTTCATATACATGCAAGTCAAGCGAGAACCAGTAATCCATCCCCGCGCGCCGCACCGCCTTCTCCGAAATATCAAAGCCGAGCGGCTTAATCAGATGCAGGCTGCTTCCCGTCGCCGCGCAGGTCCGTCCGATATTCCCCGTATTGGCCGGGATCTCCGGCTCCAGCAAAACAATATTCAGCATTTTCCGCCCCTCCTTCCGTCAGAGCCTCTCCGTAAAACGGGTTGCCGCTCCGGCAGTAAAACATTTACATATATTTAAATACAAAAAAGGATGATGCACGATCATCCTTTTAGTGAAACGTTTATCTCGATTTTCTTATCCGTTCCGTAAATAACCGGTACGCAGATATTTGCAGCGTAATCGGTGGAATACGAAACACCGCCCCTGCAAACGGCGGGCGGAGTGATATCAATCACAATTCCCTTCGTGGAAAAAACCGTGGCCGCATTGCCGAGTATCATATTGCACAGTTCGCAGATCGCACTCTGCGCAAGCTCGTTGAGCTCCGTCATCGGCATCATGCACATCCGGGAGGCAATATCGAGAGCCACCTCGTTTTTAAAATCCAGGATTACCTGTCCATCCATCGCGCCCTTGATGCCAAGAATAATCAACAAAGAATCATCGCTGAATTTAAAACTATTCAAATATGGTTTCCCAAGTGCCGCGTCCAGAAACACCGTTTCCTTAAGCACTCTTGCCGACGCGAGCAAAAAGGGATTTATATAATCAGCGTTCATTGCCGCCATTCTTTTTCCTCCCGTTTTCTTTCCTTATTGCAACGCGTCTATTGTACCATACCTGACGTACAATTTTCAAGGGAAAATTTCCGATTTTATTCCTGCCTGCAGCGGCGCTGGTTCCGCCGGTTTTCATATTCCTGCAGCGTCTTTGAGCGCCCGGTGCTCCGCTTCGTCCGGCGCCGGATAAAACTGCAGCTTTCCGCATAACTCGGGCAGCTCGCTTATATCTCAGCCCGGGATTACGTATAGAATAAACATCCGGATTTGCCGCTGTTATTTCTGTAATACGCAGCCGCCGCCTCCTTATTTTTCAGGAGGCGGCGCCCGGTATAAAAATTAAAGACAGCTTCGTTTTTCATACGCCGAACTTCTGCTTTTAAACACCCGTTTCCTGCATTCCGTTATATCGTTTTTCTGTTCTGAAGCGATCCGGACGCCCCGCCTCCGACTCCGCTCCCTGCTCTGAATGTGCCCTAAATGCTTTCACAATAAACAAACCGCTTGATAAATGCACTCCATCGGAACAACAATGGATTTGCTCCGTCCTGAGGAAAACATGCAGATGCGGGCGGATGAGGGAAATATACAGTTGCGGGCGGATGAGGGAAATATACAGTTGCGGGTGGATGAGAAAAACATGCAGATACGAATGGATGTGGAGGATTCTTTAGAATCACCGCATAATTTAGAATTACCGCAACAAAATTATTATTCATATTGACAACCAAAATATATACTGATAAAATTACACAAAATAAAAGGAAGGGTAAGCTCATGATTGCATTTTCAGTTGCCATGAACAAAATGAACCAGCGACAGCAGCTTATTGTCAAAATTGACAACGGGCTTTTTTGGCTGTGTTCATAACAAGTGCCTTATCCTGGTTAATCTGAACCAAACGGTCGAAAGCTCGATATGAGTTTTTGACCGTTTTTATTTTATCATATTCCTATCTATGTCAGGAATTCAGGGAAGGAGGTATACTATGCCGGAACAGTCAGAGCTTCCCCAGCAAAAAGGGAAGCAAACAATAACTGGTACAGCGAAAATAAATAACAGAAAGGAACAAAATATTATGATCTGCAAGCGGTTAACTTCAAAAGAACGCCCGGTATTTCCTAAGCGGGCAATTATTACAGCAGGTATGCCTTATGGAAATAAAAATTTACATTTCGGACATGTAGGGGGCATGTTTATACATGCAGATATTTTTGCGCGGTTCTTAAGAGATCGAATCGGAAAAGACAATGTTATCTTTCTTTCAGGAACAGACTGTTATGGCTCTCCTATCATGGAAAGCTACCGCAAGCTGCAGGAAGCAGGATATGAAGGTACTTTGGAAGATTATGTACGGGGCAACCATGAGAACCAGAAGAAAACCCTGGAAAACTATGGTATCAGTTTAGATTTCTTTGGAGCGTCGGCTCTGGGAGAAGCTGGTTCGATCCACAAACAGGTATCAGCAAAAGTGTTTCATACCTTATATAAAAATGGATATATCAAGAAAATGTCCATGCCTCAGTTTTATGATGAAGAGAAAAAGATACCTTAATCCGTGAAACTCAGATTTATTAAATACCTGCAAAGTCTGTGATTATG
>CAJUMC010000068.1 GCA_910587085.1 uncultured Lachnospiraceae bacterium
TTGCCAATCTGATTGTAGATTGGCATATAAATACAATTAACTTCACGGATTCAGGGAAGAATGTCAGCTGGGCAGCTGCGTTGCAACTGGCAGAGGGCTGGTGTGGTGTGTAAAACGTTATACCGATGATGAGATCGTCCTGCAGGGCTGCGGAGAAGATGAGTATATTTTTCGGCGCACAGATATCCGAACCGAGCAATTTGCTGTGCCATCGGAGGCTTCTTCCGGCCGCTGAGCATGCATCCGCCTGCAAGGGAAATTCTGAAAGCTGCGGCTTTTATATTATCTGCTGCTTGCATGCATCTGCCTGCAAGGGAAATTCTCCTGCATATCCGAAAAGCATACATAAAATACATGCCGATCACAGCCGACGGCAGCCCGAAAGCCGTTGAAAGCCAGATCATAGAAGGCTTTGCCGTCGGAAAGCACCCGGATTTTGAGGTTTGTACAGTCAAGGCGCAGTTCGTATCCGCTGAAGACGAAAAGTGGTTCAGTTACCGCGTTCAGCGAGCGCTGTCAAACAATGGACAGCTGCAGAAACGGAATCATTTTCCTCATTATTCACAGTGTATACTCCGTCAGTGATACTGTATTTTTACACTTCGTTCAGGCATATTCTGCTGTATATTTTCCCGAAATTTATAAATTTTCGTTATAATGTACAGATTTTCATTGATTTTTTTTCGAAATGTTGTATAATTCTAGTATAGAGTATATTGCGTACATATTTCAGATTAAGGGTGGAATTTTATGGAAGACAAAACTTATCAGCGTTCTTACGAATCCTTTCAGGATGCAATCAAACAATTTGCCTCCTGCATGGATGATTATCTTTTTGTGTTCGATCTGAAAAAAGATTGCTACTACATTTCAAGCTCCGCCGCAGAGCGGTTCCGCATGCCTTCCAATGAATTTTCCAATGCCTCGGAAGTCCTGCGTGGCTTTGTGTACAGCGAGGATTATCAGATGCTCAGCAACGATCTCGCCAACCTGACAAGCGGCAAAAAGCAGTCGCACAACCTGCGCTACCGCTGGCTCGGGAAGGATGGCTCCCCGATCTGGATCAACTGCCGGGGCATTGTGGTAAAGGATCCGGATTCCGTTCCTGAATTTATGATCGGCTGCGTCAACGAGATCGGCGTTAAGCAGATCGCAGACAATGTCAGCGGCCTGCTTGGAGAATCCGCGTTCCGCAACCAGATCCAGCGTTTTCGAAAAACATTTCCCAAGGGGTTTATCCTGCGGATCGGCATCGACGATTTCCGCGATATCAACGAGAAATTCGGCACCGAATACGGCGATATCATCCTCCGCATCGTGGCGGAGTGCATTGAGCATTCCCTGCTGCCCGGACAGCAGGCCTACCGGATGGTCGCAGACGAATTTGTCGTTACGGATTTTCTGGGCGGCTCCGGCAGCGACGCTGAAAAGCTTTACTTCCGTATTTGCGGCGAAATTGAGGAAAAAATCGAGGAACGGCACTACGAATCCGTTTATACCATCTCGGGCGGCATTATCACAAGCATTGATATTACAGATCTTGATTATACAGATATTACCAAAATTTCCCATTTTGCTCTTGGGGAGGCTAAGCTCCGCGGCAAAAACCAGGTCTACCTGTTCCGCACCGAGGATTACAGCCGTTTTCTCCGCAAGCGCGTGCTGCTCCGTGCTCTGCATGAGGCTGTCGCAAACAATTTTCACGGTTTCGAACTGTATTTCCAGCCCATTATGAAAACGGGCTCCGCAGAACTGTTTGCAGCGGAGGCGCTGCTGCGCTTCCGGATCTATGATACCGAATTCGTTGCTCCGATCGAGTTTATCCCCATTCTGGAGGAAAGCGGCCTGATTATTCCCGTCGGAAAATGGATTCTCCACCGGGCCATGTCCATGTGCCAGGAATGCCAGAAGCAATATCCGGATTTTAAGATTTCCATCAACCTATCCTATATTCAGATTATCAAGAGCGCAATCTTGACAGAAATTACCTCCAGTATTGCGAATGCCACGCTCCGGCCGTCCAGCATTATTATGGAGCTGACGGAAAGCGGGCATCTGGAAAACACGCCGGCTATCCAGAATGTATGGAACCGGCTGAAGGAACACGGCGTAAACATCGCCATTGACGATTTCGGCACCGGCTATTCCAATCTTCAGAATATCGGAACCCTGATGCCCCATATTGTCAAGCTCGACCGCAACTTTACGGCAAAGGCGCTGCAGAATGCCTATGAATATCAGCTGATGATCAATATCATTCAAATGGTGCACAGCCTTGGCCTGCAGGTCTGCGTGGAGGGTATCGAAACCACGGAAGAGCTGGTGAAAATCTCCGCGCTCAATCCGGATTTCATTCAGGGCTATTATTACAGCAGACCATGCCCGAAGGAGGAGTTTATCGAAAAATTTCTTTCCAAATAAAAATATACTTAAACAGCAAGTGTATTAAAACAGTATTTCATAAAATCACGGCAGAGGCTGCAGCTCCGGTAATATATCTCCCGGAGCTGCAGCCCCCGTTTTATTTCTTTCCGTTTTTTCCGATTTCCTGCCGGTTCTGTTCCGTTGCTGCATCCTGCCGCATTCCGGTCAATTCCGTTTTCCTGCTGCTTTCTCCCGGTTTCCTGTCCGTCTTCGTCCTCCTGCTACTTTCTGCTGCATTCCGTTCAGTTCCGGTTTCCTGTCCGTCTTCGTCCTCCTGCCGCATCCTGCCGCATTCCGGTCAATTCCGCCCTCCTGCTGCTTTCTTCCGGTTTCTGATCCGCTAGCCTAATTAAGCCGTACCAGTTCATACTCCCTGCTGCCCACCCCGAGCTCCGCGGCTGCCTCTATCGTGTGAACGCCGTTCCGCGACTCAATACGCTCAATCAGATGCTCCCTGCCCGGATCCTTCGAAGCATAGACAAGATCAAGACATGCCTGATCCAGCGCTACCGGGTCAAGGGAGGAAAGTATCCCGATATCAGCCATGGCCGGGTCTTCAGCCACCGCACAGCAGTCACAGTCTACCGACAGGTTCTTCATTACATTGACAAAAACGATCCTTCCGTCATAATATTCCATTATGGTTTTCGCGGCATCCGCCATGGATTCCAGAAACGAATTCTGTTCGGCAGACCATGCCTTTTCCAGATCCCCGGCCCCGTGAATATACGCTTTTCCGCGGGAGGACGCCAGCCCGATAGAGATATTTTTCAGCGCTCCCCCGAAGCCGCCCATCGGGTGCCCCTTAAAATGGGAAAGTACAAGCATGGAATCATAATTTTTCATGCCTGAGCCGACAAAATTTCTCCGCAGCCGCTTGCCGTTCATCACCGGAAGCACCAGCTGATCAATCGCATCCAGAATATCCACCCTTGCAATATCCATCCAGCCGTGCAGCTTCAGCGTCCGGATATGCTCCCGCGTCGTGTTCCGTTTTCCCTTATACGCGGTGTTGCATTCCACAATCGTGCCGTTCACATGCCGGATAACCGGCTCCATAAAATCCGGGCGAAGGAAATTCTGGTTCCCTACCTCGCCGGAATGGATCTTGACCGCGATTCTGCCCTCCAGCTTCCGCCCTGCTGCCTCATACATCCGTATCATTGCCCCCGAAGTAATCTCTTCCGTAAAGTAAACCTTCGCTTTTGACATAGCACACCTCGTCTCATTTTTATTTGGGTTACGCAAAACTTCCGTTCCTTTTCCGGCAATCGGTTCCTTCCCCTCTCTGCTTTCCACAGCATCCTGCTGATTGTGCAGCGCAAGGAGCCGCTGAATCATTATTGATCCGGTAAACGAATGCATATATAAGGGACATTATAATCAAATTGGGCGACAAAATCAACCCATCTTATACATGTTATTTGCTTTTTCTGGTAATGCTATAAATAATAACTTACGAAAGGGAGACTCTTTATGAAACAAAAAATATCCGTATGGTCAGAAATTGCAATTCCATCGATCCGACCTGCCCTTTCAGGCGACCTGTCCGCTGACGCTGCCGTAATCGGCGGAGGTCTTGCAGGCATTTTAACGGCGCATTATCTTTCCGAAGCAGGGCTTCATACCGTCGTGCTGGAACGCGACCGCATCGGCAGCGGCCAGACGGGCGGAACCACCGCAAAAATAACCTCGCAGCACGGCCTGATTTACCGACGTATAAAGGAGCGGCTCCGCGTAGAAACCGCACGCAGCTATGCCGCTGCAAATCAGCAGGCAATTGAGGATTACGCTTCTCTGATTCATAAAATGGATATCAAATGCGATTTTCGGCGCTGTCCCGCTTTTCTTTATACGGCAGGAGCAGAAGACGGCCCCGCACTGCTGGCCCGGGAATGCGAGGCCGCGGCAGAACTCGGCATCCCTGCTTCCATTACTGACAAAACCGAACTCCCCTTCCCTGTTCAGGCAGCGCTCCGCTTTGATTCCCAGGCATGCTTCCATCCTCTGAAATTCCTGTATGCCGTTGCGGCACCGCTGGAAATCTATGAGCAGACTGCCGTTCTGCGCGCGGAGGGAAACCGCGTTGTTACATCCTGCGGTACCGTAACTGCTAAGCATATCGTGTTCTGCTGCCATTATCCGTTCCAGAACATGCCCGGCTATTATTTCATGCGGATGCACCAGGAGCGCAGCTACGTGATTGCACTGGCTCCCCGGGCAGGCGGCTCCGGACCCGCACCTGCTAAACCTCGTTCGACGGAAGACGGCCGAACAGAACCGGGCAGCTTGAAACCAGAAATGCCGGAAACCGTCCGTCCGTTGAACAACGAGGCGGTACCAGTCGGGTCAAAAGCAGAAAGTCCTGCGGCTGTCCGTCCGGAAACCCGCAACCCGATTATGAATGGAATGTATCTCGGCATTGACCCGGACGGTCTCTCCTTCCGCTCTTACGGCCAGACGCTCCTGCTCGGAGGCGGAAGTCACCGCACCGGCGAAAACCGAACCGGAGGCCGGTTTGCGAGACTGCGGCAGTCTGCTGCAGATTACTATCCTCAGCTGCGCGAAGCGGCAGCATGGAGTGCGCAGGACTGCATTCCGCTCGACGGCATTCCGTATATCGGGAGATTCTCCTCTTCCACGCCGAACTGGTACGTTGCCACCGGTTTTCAAAAATGGGGCATGACATCTGCCATGGCAGCCGCCAGGCTGATCACCGGTCTGATACGGGACGGCGCACATCCGTACGAGGCTGTTTTTTCGCCGCAGCGTTTCTCGCTGTCAGCTTCCGGGAAAACACTGGCTCAGGAAATGCTGCACGCGGCCAAGGATCTGACGAGGCGCGTTCTGGCTCCCGCACGGGGGGAGGTTGACGCACTGCCGAAAGGGCACGGCGGTGTTGTTGAGCTTAACGGGGAAAAATGCGGTGTGTACAAAGATGAAAACGGAGAGATTTTTGTCGTATCTATATGCTGTCCTCACCTCGGATGTCAGCTTGAATGGAACCCGGACGAAAAAAGCTGGGACTGCCCTTGCCACGGTTCACGATTTGACTACCGCGGCCGGCTGCTGGACGAACCTGCACAGCAGGATATCACCGACTGATGTATTCCGGCTTACGTCTTCCGCAAAACAGCAGAGATTCCCTGTACACCATAACCCGCAGCACGTATCACAAACCTCTTGCATACCATAATCTGCAGCGCACGGGCAAATTTCCGGAACATATTTCAAGCACATGGTCCGCAACAGCTGCTCGTTTCGTCCGCCCGCAGCACAATTTCACAGGCATAAAGCTCCCTATATTTCATACTATTTTATGAAACCATCACCGGGGCTTTTGTAAATGCCGCCCCGGAAATAACTTTCCATCTTTCCACAGGGGGGCTTTTATGAAATATTGCGTGTTTGACGATCGGACAAAGGACTATCTCTGCTGCTATTATTCCATTCTTGACAATATGATTCAGGGCATGGAGGGCGCGGACGTAAACGACAGTGTTTCCCACAACTTCATCGTACAGATGATCCCTCACCATCAGGCGGCAATTGAGATGTCCGACAGCCTCCTTCAATATTGCTCCTGGCCTCCGCTGCGCCGGATTGCAGCAAATATCATCTCCTCCCAGACAAAAAGCATAAGCGAGATGTGCCGGGTTTCGGAGTGCTGCTGCGAACCTTCCGGCTGCTGCGATCTGATGCTGTATCAGCGGCAGCAGCAGAATATCACGCATGCCATGTTCTGTGAGATGAATTCAGCCCGCTCCTCCAACAATATCAACGCCAACTTTATGCGTCAGATGATTCCCCATCATCTCGGAGCAATCCGCATGGCCGAAAATGCTCTTCATTTTGAGCTCTGCCCGGACCTGATCCCGATTCTTGAGGCCATTATTGTTTCGCAGCGCAGCGGTGTGCAGGAAATGCAGCACCTTCTTCGCCGGACCGGCTGCTGATGCAGCCGCACAGCCTAAACGGCAGGGGCCGAACTCCTCTCAAAGTCCGGCCCCTGCCGTTTTCAGCCATTTTACCGTTTTTCCCGCACGGGCTTCCCGTTTGCCTCTTTGGGTTTCTGCTCAATCCCTGCATTTCCTGGTTTCGCTTTGTGCTCAGCCTGGTACTTTCCCTGGTTTCACTCTTTGCTCAGCTTTCTGCTTTCCCCAGTTTTGCTCTGTGCTCAGCTTTCTGCTCAGCTCTCTGCTTTCCCCGTTTTCACTCTTTGCTCAGCTTCCGCTCAGCCTGGTGCTTTCCCCGTTTTCACTCTTTGCTCAGCTTCCGCTTTTCTTCCGGTTTTTTCAGTTCCTGCTTCGCATTTCACAGTAATACAGAACGGGGTCTTCTTCGGAAAACCTCAGGCTCCGAAACTCCGGTCAGTCTTTCCTCTAAAACAGCTTCTTGATAAAATCTGCCGCCTCGGAAACCTTATCCACGGAAACCTTTGCCTTTACGCCCTGGATAATCTGGTTTACGATATCATCCGGAAGATCAACGCCGATTACCTTTTCCACCGCCTTCACCGGCTCCTTGGAAAAAAGATTCTTGATCGTATCATCCTCTGTCACCTTTTCCACAAGCTTGCTGATCTGTTCCTTGATGTCCATTCCAAAATCCTCCCGATTTCAATATTGTTTTTGAATGCAGCTGCGGACGAAACCGGCGCATATCCCTGCAGCGGACGCTGCATACCCTACCTGCGCAGGGCCCCGCAGACAGTATAGCGGAAAAATAACGAAATGGCAAGACCGTTATGATAGCTCCTGCGTCATTTTTTCATAAATTTCCCGCACCCTTCCCACTTCGCTTCCGTGCAGGTAAGAATGCCAGAACTGAAATGAAGTTATGATATTCGCCGCCCGGATATGCCAGTCAAGCTCCTCCCAGGTAACCGTCCTGCCGGAGAGCCGTTTTATCTCCCCGGCGTAGATATCCGCCATTTCCCGCTCGTCGGGCTGTATGCCGTCCGCGCGCAGCCGGCTGAAAAAGAAGCTGAGATCACCCGATGCCGCCCCGGCTGACACTCCCTGCCAGTCGCACAGTACAATATCGCCGCGCTCATTCTGCAGAAGATTATCCCAGTGAAAATCCCCGTGATTCAGAACGGCCATCTCCGCGTCATGCCGCCGTATCAGCTCGTTGATCCGGCCTGCGGTGCGCGTCAGCGCGCTCCTGTCAAAGACCCCGGGATGCTCCTCCAGCACCGAGCGCCATCCCTCTGCTGCCTCTCTGAGCTGCTCATCGGAAAACGGCTGCGCCGCCCGATGCTCCTGCCGGAGAAACAACGGGATTTCAGCACAATGCACGGCAGCAATCGCTCCCATAATCTTTTCCTTCTGCACGGTACTGATGTCTGTGCGCGGCAGCGGTTGGCAATACTGCATCAGAACCGCCGCTTCCTCCTCCGTGCTCTTCAAATCCAGAATCTCAGGAAGAAAACGGCGAATCTCCGACCCGGCGCATTCGTACCACCTGACCTCCCGCCGGCAGGACGCAAACAGTTCCTTCGTTCCCTCCTCCCGGCGGATGCGTTTGAACGCGTATTTCTCTCCGATTTTGTATACCTGCGCACCGCTTTTTCCGCCGTACAACGGCTGTGCGCCGTGCTGCGTAAGATAATTCTCCGCCGCTTTTATGTTCGTTATCCGTTCTGATTTCATGCTGTTCTCCTCCTGTGAAAATCTGCCAGCCGAAAAAACAGGCTGCTGAAAAGCATATTCTTCCGCAGCCGTTTTGCGTCCGCACCCGGGCGCTCCGTATTTTTCGTACTGCCGGCATTGTATTCAAGGATATCATAGCATGATTTCTCAAAGCGGTGTGCAACTATAATGTTTTAAACCGGCACCAATTCTGCGGCATAGCTCTCCCCATCATCAGCTCACAGAGCTTCCGGAGTTCTCATGGTTCCAGAAATGTCTCAATTACAACCGCCGGTCTGACCCAGCAGACACCTTTCTCATGGTCTTCGAAAGCCTCCGTACAACGTTCCGGCTGCTTTGCACGCTCCCTTCGTTCTCCGCTTACTCGGCCTTCCATCCCCAGGATATCAGAATACCGCCGAATTTTGTGAGTGTAGCGCTGCCGCGGCGCTGCTTCAGCCAGCTTACAATTCCATTCTGCTGGGCACAGTAAGCCTCCGCCTCCGCACGGCTCATCCCATGATTCATAAAATATGCGATATTCTCTTCCAGCTCGTTTTCCGTTTTTTCGTCATCCCAGTGATCCGCGCGGATCACATCCGACAGCATCTCCTCATAACCTTCCTGCTCCGGACAGAGGAAATTTACGCGGTCGTTCATGCGGCAGCTCACCTCGTGCAGTCCGGCCTTTCTCATATAGTGCGGTATTTTCATCGCAATGGAATAGTCCCTGTTCTGCATGGCAAGCTCAGTCCGCCAGAGCTTTTTCAGGCCGCTGCAGGTGCACAGCCCGGCATAGTCCATACCGTCAATATAAAGCCCGTCCGCCTCAAATTCACGGTTGCACTCCATGCTGACAACCAATCCGCCCGGCTTGGCATGGGAAATCATTTTTTTCAGAAAACAATCCCCGCCGTTCACATGCCTCAATACGGCCTGCCCCAGAACCATGTCATACTGCCGGATGCTCTTCCATTCCCAAAAGTCCGCACAGACAAATTCCGCAGAGCATCCCGACTCCGCGAAAAGCCGGCGGGCTTCCGCCAGCATCTCCTCCGAAAAATCAACCCCGACATAACGGCTTCCCGGCGGCAGCAGTCCGAGCAGAAGCAGACCCATGGCCCCGCAGCCGCAACCGCAGTCCAGCAGCTCCACCGGGTGCTCCAGCCTCCATACTTCCCGCACGAGAAAGCGCAGATAATCCTCATTCCACATCGCTCTGCGCGTCCGCTTCAGGTACTCCACCCGGTGCGCCCAGTATTCTCTGCAGCCGGAATCCGACGGCCTGTAGTCGTCCGCAAGCGGCACCAGACCGAGCAGCGCATCCACGGATACCGAAAAGCGTGCGGCAAGCTTCGGAAGCATTGTCACATCCGGCAGCACCGTGCCGTTCTCCCACTTACTGACGGTCCGGTCGGACACCGACAGCAGCTCCCCCAGCTCCTGCTGCGTCATGTTGTTCTTTTTTCTCAATTCCGCGATTCTGAGTGTCAGCATTATTTATCCTCCTGTTTACCGGGCCGAACATACGGCACACGCTGTTATTTTCACCAAGATTATACCGCGGACAAAGGCTCCTGTCTTCTTCCAATGCGGCGAATGCTCTCTCCGATTAAGAGAATCAGCGGGATATTTAATGAAACAGACAAAAGCAGCTGGACGGCCATGCCGCTGAAATGCACCGGCAATCCGCAGAAAACAATTATCGCGGGAAAAGGGCAGCCAGCTTGTCAAGCCCGCGTTTCCACAGGTGGAGATGCAGCGTATAAACGCCGAATCCGCCGATCAGCCCGGTCAGCAGACGCCGCCGGTTTGTGGACTCCCGGATACCGGCATATTGAATCAGCCAGTCGGCAAGCATCACACACGACAGCAGCACGCATCCGGCCGGCCGCAGTTTTCTTCTCCGAAATGCCACAAAAGCGGCGGGCACGGCCAGCAGTACGCCGGTACATCTGGCACATACCGGAAACTGATAGCCCCGCCAGGCAAAACTGCGCTCCGGCAGCTGATGACAGCCCAGACGCTCCCCAGCGTCCATCAGACGCCGCCATAACCTTTCTCCTTTTTCCATTATATTTCCCCCTTCATACCGTTTCCGGGCACTCTCGGAAGGAGCGCCGGGAAACGGGAGTGTTCCGCTGCTGTTATGCCTTAAACTTATAACCGCACTGACTGCAGATCCAGAATGCCCTGCTTGTGGTCCGCTTTCCGCGTCCGCACAGGCCGCACAGCAGTCCCGTCGGTCCGAAAAGAACCACTCCGCAGCAGCCCTTGCCCGCATGAAAATCCTTTCCGCTCGTCGTGGTCTCGCTGATAATCTGGCAGTTATTATAACCGCATTTCGGACAATTCATTGTGATATCCCCCTCTCCAAACTTTTATTTTATTATACCAGATCTCCTTTCCACTTTCCAGCTCATAAAGAGCAATATATGATATGTCAGCAACGTATGATATGTAAAATCTGCAGCCTGCCAAAAAGCAGAAAAGCATGGACATTGGGTATTTGCAGCGGTATAATAAAATCAAGCAATTCATTCTCTGATACATCAGTGAAAGGGGTTTACTATGGAAAAAATCAATCAGTCAGGGACAGGACGGGGCGGATCGTTCCTTCAGTCTCTCAAAAGCAAAATTGCGATCATGGGCATTCTGGCAATTGCAGGTTCCCTTGTTATCGGAAACATCGGGATTTCCTCCATTTCCCGAAATGCCCGGAACAGCCAGATTGAATCCGCCGTAAATGCAATCAGTGTTCTGCAGTCGCAGAACGAGGCAAATGAAGCTCTGTATCAGTATTATGTAGACCGGAGCTATCTGGACAGCATCATCAAAAATCTTGACCGCATGGAAAGTGAGGCCTTGTCGCTTCAGTCCATCGCAGATTCCTCCTACCAGGATTCCATCCGTTCCATTCTGGACGGAGTTAAGGAAAGCAAAGCAAATTACAGCAACATTATCAACCTGCACAATTCTCGCGGCTTCGACGAGGGTACCGGTGCATACCTCAATTATCTGAACACCAGCACCGAGCTGACGGACAGTTTCAAGTCTCTGGTCAACAACAACGACTGGATCGAGATCAAATGGATTGATGCAAACATGGGTGACGGCCAGACAGTTTCCATCGACGGCAGCGATTACATCAAATTCGTTTACGACAAAGAGCTTCCGGTTGTCGGCAAGAGGAACAATATGGCCTTCCGCGTGGGCGGAACCTTTACATATGGCAAAAACTATTACGTCACCAACATCCGTCTTTCCGGCGGCGGAGAAGAGCAGGCTATCGATCTCACAAAGGTAGAGAAGCTGACAAGCTCGGGCGACGGGCTGGTTTCCGCCGAGCTCACCACCTTCAACGGCGAGCCGGCAATCCGTGTCACCGGCAAATTCAATGCGGACAATCAGGGCTGGGAGGAGGTCGCGGCGCAGATTCCTGTACAGAGCTACGACATCCAGGATTACAAATCCCTTCTGTATGACCTGTATTTTGAGCCGACCGGCGAAGCGTTCGGTTATCGCTACGGCGGTTCGATCAGCGGAGTATATGGTTTTGCAGGCAAGGTCGGCGAGCTTGACAATGCTGTGAGAAACTACAGCAAGCTTGTTGTCGAGGGCAAGGATATCAGCGGAAAACTTGGGGAAGTAGAAGCACTTCTTGCCGAGCTCGAGGAAAACATTCCGAAGTACACCACCGACGAGGGTCTGGCAAAGATTTCTTCTGAAAAGCTGGCCGCCAAAAAAGAAGCTTTTGATTCACTGAAGAGCAGCGACCTCGTTATGATCGAGTTGAAGAAGGAAAACGCACAGATCAGTACCCAGCTCTCCAAACTCTGCGGTGAGATCAGCACTAGAGCAGCAGAGCAGGTAAACTCCGTAAGAGAAAGCGCAACCACCCTTATTCTTGTAGTACTGGTAATCAGTGCTGTTATTTCGCTCGTCATCACCCTGATTATCAGCACCAGCATCAACAGAAGCATGAATTCCTTCCGGAAATCCCTGGATCAGATTGCACAGGGCCGGATCACTGTCAGAGTCAGCGAGAAGCGCCGCGACGAGTTTTCGCAGTTCGGCAGATGCATCAACAGCTTTCTGGATAATCTGCAGGGAACCGTTCAGAAACTGCAGCAGGTTTCCAGGGTTCTTATCGAATCCGGCAATACGCTGGAGGAACGCGCCAATATGACAAGGGGCGCTGCCGATATTATCAGCGGGGCTTTAAGCGAGATTTCCAGGGGCGCCGGCTCACAGGCGGGCGACATCGAGAATTCTTCGCAGCAGGTTGTCAGCATGCGGGCCAATATTGATGAAATTATCGAGAGCATAGATAAGCTGTCCTCCACCTCCAACAACATGAATACCAAGGGCCAGGAGGCGACTTCCATCATGCTTGAGCTGAGCAAGTCCAGCGATCAGACCACGGATGCTTTCAACAAAATTGCCGCGCAGATACGCAAGACCGACGAATCCGTTATGAAGATTCAGGAGGCCGTGAATCTTATCGCTTCCATCGCAAGCCAGACCAATCTTCTGTCGCTGAACGCAAGCATTGAGGCTGCGCGGGCAGGCGATGCCGGAAGGGGCTTTGCCGTTGTGGCGGGCGAGATCCAGCAGCTTGCGGAGCAGACCAATTCCTCGGCAAGAATTATTAACGGGATTATCGCAGGGCTGTCCGAGGAATCCAAACAGACAGTTCAGTCCATCAATGATGTTACTGCCATTATCGGTGATCAGAAGGAGAAACTTGACGAAACCAAGCTGCGCTTCCGCTCCGTAAGCGAGGATATCGAAATTACCGAGTCCGCAATGAAGGGTGTACTGCAGCAGGCGGAAATCTGCAGCAGCGCGGGCAGCCATGTTGTTGATCTTATGACGAATCTTTCTGCTATTGCAGAGGAAAACGCTGCTTCCACAGAGCAGACCAACACATCCATGAACGAGCTGAACAGCGCGACTATCTCGCTGGCGGAAACCGCACAGGAGCTGAAAAAGCTGTCCGATGTACTGAATGCTGACCTCAGCTACTTTGATCTGAAGGAAAAGTAAAACAGTCCGACTCCTTCCCATTTGGGAGCTGAATTCTGCCCGGGTTTCGGTTATCCCGCATCCGGGCAGAACTTTTTTACGCGGCACAGCCGCCTCAGCATTTTTTTCAAAACAGCTGGAAAATTTCAGAAAGTATGCTATAATCAGGGTTGGTCAATTACCTGAAATTAGATGCAAAAGGAGGATATTTCGTTGAGATTAGTTACACGCTCCGATTTTGACGGTCTGGTGTGCGGCGCCCTGCTGCTGGAGGCCGGCATTATCGATCATTGGAAATTTGCTCATCCGAAGGATCTGCAGGACGGCCTGATCGAGGTTAATGAAAACGATTGTCTTGCAAACGTTCCGTATGTGGAGGGCTGCGGCCTGTGGTTTGACCATCATTCCAGCGAGCACGAGCGGCTGCAGCTGGCGGGTAAATACAAAGGGGAAAGCAGAATCACTCCGTCCTGCGCAAGAATTATCTACGAATATTACGGCGGTGCGGAGCGTTTTCCGCAGTTCGGCGAAATGATGGAGGCTGTGGACAAGGTCGATTCCGGCAATCTTACGATCGACGAGATTATGAACCCGTCCGGCTGGATTCTGGTCGGCTTTCTGATGGACCCGCGCACAGGACTCGGGCGCTGGAGACAGTTTTCCATATCGAATTATCAGCTGATGGAAAAGCTTCTGGAGGGTTGCCGCGTTATGACCACCGATGAGATTCTTGCACTTCCCGATGTGCAGGAAAGAATCGCGGTATACAATGAACAGACCGCAAAGTTTAAAGAAATGGTCACGGCTCATACCCGCGTAGATGGAAACGTTATTATCACAGATCTTCGCGGTATTGATCCGATTTATACGGGCAACCGTTTCCTGATTTACAGCATGTACCCGGAGCAGAATATTTCCGCCTGGATCGTCAGCGGACGCGGCGGCGCAGGATGCTCGGCTGCTGTCGGCTACAGCATACTCAACCGCACCAGCAATATTGACGTCGGAAGTCTCATGCTCAAATACAACGGCGGCGGTCATAAAAAGGTCGGCACCTGCCAGTTCAGTGACGACACGATGAAGACGGAACTTCCGAAAATGCTTGCAGAACTCTGCGAGATGGCAAATAAGTAATCTGTTGGCTTCTTAGAGTATTCTGCAGGGCCGAAAAGAACAGCAGGGAATTTTCCTGCAGTGCAGTCAACGCATTGTGAAATTTACTCTGCGCTTTTCTCCGCAGGGTAATCAACGAATCGCGAAATTTACTATGCGCTTTTTCTAAACAGAATATCAAAAGATATGGGCTTCCGATACTTTTCTTGGATAACAGGAAATTTTTCTCGGATAACAGGAAATAAAGACGGGAGCCCTAACTTTTTCTGTAGGTACAATGGGTTGTTAATATCAACCTTGGATTGATAAAAACTACACACCTTCGTTATTGTACCTGCACACTCCTTCCGTTATAATTCAAGTATCTGCAGAGGAACTTTAAAGGGTATATCCGAAAACCACCACCAGTCGTGAAAGGAGCAATTACTATGAATTCTATCGGAAGCAATATTAAACTTCTGCGCAGAACCAAGGGAGTTACTCAGGAAGAGCTGTCAGCAGCACTGCATATTTCCTGTCAGGCTATCAGCAAATGGGAAAACGAAGCTTGCCAGCCGGATATCTCCCTGATTCCCGCCATCGCCAATTACTTCGGCGTCACCATCGATGAACTTTTTGGCTTCCATCTCCAGGCTATGACGGATAAGGAGCGCTTTATCCGTTCCATGGCGGATACCGAGGTTCTGAAGCTCGGCACTTTTACGATGAAGGCGGGGGACAATTCTGATTACTATGTTGACAGTGAAAACTTCAGCACCAACGCGCAGATTGCCAAACTTGGCGAATTTTTTGCCGATCGCATCCGCGAAAGTCACATTGAATTTGACTGCATCGCCGGTATGGCATACCATGGTATTTCCTTCGCCGCTGCCGCCGCGGTTTCTCTTTACCAGAAATATGGCGTAACAGTGCATTTCTGCCACGACAGAAAGGTTGCAGACAGCAGAGGCCGCATACTGTGCGGCTACACTCCGAAGGCAGGCGAGCGCATCGTTATTATTGACGATCTTGTTTCCAGCGGAAAAACTCTGACAGAGCGCATTGACCGCCTTATCACGGATACAAAGGCCACCGTAGCGGCAGTGATTGTGATTACCCAGAAGGAAGCCGGCGCTGCACTTATCCGGGATAAGTACGCTGCACCTGTGATCTCTGTTATTAGCGACGAGGATATCCGCTGCGCCGTAAAAGGCGGTATCGTATAACTTTCCTGTGTTCCCGCTGAATGAGCTTTGTCCGGTTTAGAATTGTACGGGAACAGCGGTTTTCGCTGTTCCCGACCAAAGGCCGGAATCGGATTAAATACTTCATACCGTAAAAAATGCGGAAAACAAAAAAGGACCGGAATCAGTTTCCGGTCCTTTAAAGGCGACTGGCGGATTTGAACCGCCGATCAGGGAGTTGCAGTCCCACGCCTTACCACTTGGCTAAGTCGCCGTATTTACATGTTTTATTATATGCAGTATTTCATATTTCATGACATCAAAACACAAATCCAGATCCGCAGCTAACTGCACAACTCTCTTAATACTTTAAATGAAAAACAAAAATCTTCTGTAAAATAAACAGAAAATTTTCATAAAGATAAACTCCCCGAGCTGGGCTCGAACCAGCAACACCGCGGTTAACAGCCGCGTGCTC
>CAJUMC010000069.1 GCA_910587085.1 uncultured Lachnospiraceae bacterium
GAGGTTTTGTAGTATTAAGTGCTTTTATAT
The DNA here is from genome assembly GCA_910587085.1 of uncultured Lachnospiraceae bacterium. Lineage (GTDB taxonomy): Bacteria > Bacillota > Clostridia > Lachnospirales > Lachnospiraceae > RGIG4057. Next base: position 31 of record CAJUMC010000069.1, read on the forward strand.
GCTCATGAATAATTCAGGATTAATTTACATTCGCATAATATAGTTCAAATCCTTAGACTGTGACTTCTTAATTTATGGGTCCCCTTTTACACCATACACCTACGCATAGTTCGAGTCGGAGCAAGGCACCGGCAAGACAATTACCACATTACTTACACCATATACCTACGCATAGTTCGAGTCTCTTTCCTCTGTTTTTATAGGTAGTTTCCTTAAACTTACACCATATACCTACGCATAGTTCGAGTCATTATCCCATTCTCGAACTACATTTAATATAAATCTTACACCATATACCTACGCATAGTTCGAGTCTCAACCGCTCCAAGAGTTAGCCAGAACACTATAACTTACACCATATACCTACGCATAGTTCGAGTCGGCCTTTAAGGTGGGTGATTTCATGCTGACCTTACTTACACCATATACCTACGCATAGTTCGAGTCTGCAAAATTAAACAATTTTTATACCCGTACATTGTACAATATTCCGATTGTACTTTGCTGCTATATGATGTCTGCACGGATTACATGTGCAGAGTTTATACCTTACCGAGTGTATCTGCTACTTAATTATTTAAGAATTATGCATACTCTCTCGATTTAAGGACGCCAAGCCGCCCTATAAGTTTTGTAAAACCGCGAATACCTCGTTATTTTTATGTGAGCATGGCATTCGCGACAAGTGACTGCTCAATAATTTTATCTATCTTCCGGATTGCTATATTTTGACTCGCATTATAATCTGCATTTTCCTCAAATCCACATTTCAAACACTTAAATCTAGCTTGTTCAGGACGATTATCCCTATGTATGCAACCACACTTACTGCATCTTTGGCTTGTAAATTCCGGACGAATATATGCAACTATAATTCCTGCTTCTTTCACCTTGTTTTCAATTTTCGTCTGAAGATCGTAATAAGACCAGTTTTTCAGAAACTTATCCGCATTTACTGCAATGCCTTTCAAGTTCTCCATCTGGATAACTCCGCATCTATTCTTCACGGCAAACTCAATCAGTGCCCTGCTGTACTTGTGGTTTGCTGTATCTCGGAATCTCGCAATTCTATCTTCTATTTTATAAGCAGGCTCATTACGCTTCTTTCTGCCATGACCTATCCTTCCATCACCGCATGTGATTCCCTGCTTTAGCAGAATACGCTTTCTTGCTTCTGTTCGTCTGCGAAATTCCTCAATTTCTCCACCACTAATGACAAGTCGACGGAGATCTCCGAAAACGGAAGCACATAACGGACATACTACTCCGATATCAACACCGAGTATCTTATCCATATCCAGCATAGGATCTGTCCGGACATTAAAAGAATAGCTGAGATTCAAGCACCATACTTTTTTCTTTTTATTATATATCAATTTACTTCCAGCAATACTGTAAATGCCTTCTTTACAACGTTCAATGATGGTTTTGGACGATTTATCCCTTACCATAACTCGAAACCTCACAGAATTGCCAAAGCCGTATTTCTCTGCTCCTGAACGATTCAACAGCTTTATTATTACATAAATTTCTCCATTTTCACAAATAAATAGAATTGATTTATTATGCAATTCCAAAGGTTGGTTGGCTCTATATGACAAAACTGATTTACTTCCGTTAAGCATTTCAGATCTTGCATTGTTGAAAGCAGTACAAACTTCTCTTGTCGTGGATGAATTGTTAGCAGAATAAAGATCATAGCCTATTTTAAATTTATCATTCACATAGCCGGCAAGCGTGTATTTTAAGAAGTCCTTTTCTTTTGGATATACACCATATTCCCTGTTGTATTCGCTGGAAAATCCCGACCATTCCCAACACAACTGAACAGACTTGTTCTTGATTTCTCGTGTCTGCCGCTGCAAATCCCACAGAATCCTATTGACCTCCATGTAATTAATTATTTCTCCATTTTTATCTTTCTGCTCGCTAATTAACAGCAGCTTAACAACTTTGGTCACTCTAATTGTCCACCTTTATCTCTATCCTGCAAACAAAATTTTTCAGAATAAATTCACAATATATTTAACAATGTAGTCAAACATAATTTCACTAAAAGAAAAGGCTATTCTGACTGGAAGAATCGTTGAACAGAATAGCCTTTTAAATATTTCGGTTAATTGCTCAAAAAAGCGACAATATACAAGTATTACTTGTAATTGACGATTTTGCCGAAATCAGGCTTCAGGCTAGCCCCGCCGACAAGCCCTCCGTCGATATCCGGCTGCGCGAACAGTTCCGGTGCGCTCGCTGCCGATACGGAACCGCCGTACTGGATGCGGATGGCTGCGGCCGTTCCGGCATCGTAGATTTCCCCGATGCATGCACGGATGGCGGCGCAGACCTCCTGCGCCTGCTCCGTCGTGGCAACCTTGCCCGTGCCGATGGCCCAGATCGGCTCGTAGGCAATCACCGCGGTTTTCGCCTGCTCAGCCGTCACGTTCAGGAACGCGATCTTGATCTGCTGGCGAATCCAGTCGATCGTAATCCCCTGCTCTCTCTGAGTCAGGGACTCGCCGCAGCAGATAATCGGAGTAATGCCGTGCTCAAACGCCTTGAGTACCTTTTTATTTACCGTCTCGTCGGTCTCGGCAAAATACTCGCGCCTCTCGGAATGTCCGATAATCACATATTTCACCCCGATATCGGTCAGCATGTTCGGAGCGATCTCGCCGGTGTAGGCACCGCTCTCCTCATAGAACATATTCTCTGCACCGATGGCGATATTGGAACCCTTTGCTGCCTCGATTGCCGTTGTGAGGCTGACCGCCGGCACACAGAATACCACATCGGCCTCATCGGTCTTTACCAGGGGCTTAAGCTCCTCAATCAGCTTTACTGTCTCACTCGGCGTCTTGTTCATCTTCCAGTTGCCGGCAATAATCTTCTTTCTGGACATAATACCTCTTTTCTGCACTTGAGGCTTCTGTACAGACTAAAATATGCACAAAATATAACGCAGATTAGAATCTGCCTCATCCTGTGCTGCCATTACCTGCACATAGCCCCATATTTTCATGCTCCTGATCCGGTGAAAAAATTCTTAAGGAAACGCTGATAAGTCAGCGTTTCCTTACATTCCCAGCCGGAATTTTCCTTTATTTCAGCTTCGATCCTCTCCGGATCCCTCACTGCCCTGCACATTCAAACTATATAATTCCTGCCGTCTGTGCCAGCCATTTTATTTGTCGTTCGCTGCCGCAACGCCCGGAAGCTCCTTGCCCTCGAGGAACTCGAGGGAAGCGCCACCGCCGGTGGAGATGTGGGTCATCTTGTCGCCGAAGCCGAGCTGGTTGACAGCCGCAGCGGAATCTCCGCCGCCGATAATCGTCGTCGCATCGATCGAGGCAAGTGCCTCAGCAACCGCGATTGTTCCCTTTGCAAAATTGGACATCTCAAATACGCCCATCGGCCCGTTCCATACAACGGTCTTCGCACTCTTAATCGCGTCAGCATAGAGCTGGCAGGTCTTCTCACCGATATCAAGTCCCTGTTCGTCCGCAGCAATTCCGCCAAGCTCTACGGTATGATACGGAGCATCGTTGGAGAATTCCTTCGCCACAACTGTGTCGATCGGGGTGAGCAGCTTCACGCCCTTCGCCTTCGCCTTCTCAAGCATCTCCTTTGCATAGTCGATATAATCCGCCTCAAGCAGGGAATTTCCAACTTCATAGCCCATCGCCTTCATAAAGGTATACGCCATGCCGCCGCCGATAATCAGAATATCAACCTTGTCAAGCAGGTTGTTGATCACGGAAATCTTGGAGGAAACCTTGGAGCCGCCGAGGATTGCAACAAACGGACGCACCGGATTGTTGACTGCGTTGCCCAGGAAGTCAATCTCCTTCTGCATCAGGTAGCCGACAACCGCCGTGTCCACATACTGCGTAACGCCGACATTGGAGCAGTGCGCTCTGTGCGCCGTGCCGAACGCGTCATTTACAAATACGTCGCAGAGGGAAGCAAGCTCTTTCGAGAAAGCCTCGCCGTTTTTCGTCTCCTCCGCCCTGTAGCGGGTATTCTCAAGAAGAACAACATCGCCGTCCTTCATCGCCTCAACGGCAGCCTTTGCATTGTCACCGACAACATTCGCGTCAGCCGCAAATTTTACCGGCTGCCCGAGCAGCTTCTCCAGAGCCACCGCAACCGGAGCCAGGGAAAGATCCGGCTTCGGCTCTCCCTTCGGCTTTCCGAGATGGGAGCAGAGGATTACCTTTCCGCCGTCGTTAATCAGCTTTTTGATGGTCGGAAGTGCAGCGACCAGACGGGTATCGTCCGTAATCTGCCCCTCCTGGAGCGGCACGTTGAAATCGCAGCGCACCAGCACTCTCTTGCCCTTTACATTGATATCGTCAACCGATTTTTTATTTAACATTCTCAATCTCCTTTCAGGAAATATCCGTCAGCCGGCCTTTCCGGCTTTAACTCCGGATTCTTCTGCACAATCAAGCACGAAAAAATATTTTTCCCGTTCCTCATCGAGCGGGGACGCTCTTCCCACGCTCGCCGCGCCGGGCGGGTGCCGCTTCTGCGGCTTGATTCCCTGCCCGCCCGTTCCTCATCGAGCGGAGACGCTCTTCCCACGCTCGCCGCGCCGGGCGGGTGCCGCTTCTGCGGCTTGATTCCCTGCCCGCCCGTGCGCATAAAAGACAGGGGCCCGGTCCATACAGACCGGACCCCTGTCTGAGTCTTTCGATGCGGAACCCCGCCGGATCACAGCAGCTTATGCAAGCTCTGCGAAATACTTGATGGTGCGAACCATCTGGCTGGTGTAGGAGTTCTCATTGTCATACCAGGATACAACCTGAACCTGCGTATTGCCGTCCTCCATCGGTGCGCACATCGTCTGAGTCGCATCGAAAAGGGAACCGAATCTCATACCGATTACGTCGCTCGAAACGATCTCGTCGGTGTTGTAGCCGAAAGATTCCGTAGCCGCAGCCTTCATTGCCGCATTTACTTCATCCTTGGTAACCTTGCCCTTAACAACCGCTACCAGGATGGTGGTGGAACCGGTCGGAACCGGAACTCTCTGTGCGGAGCCGATCAGCTTGCCGTTCAGCTCAGGGATTACGAGGCCGATTGCCTTAGCGGCGCCGGTGGAGTTCGGAACAATGTTCTGAGCGCCGGCACGGCTTCTTCTCTTGTCGCCCTTTCTCTGCGGTCCGTCAAGAATCATCTGATCGCCGGTGTAAGCGTGAACCGTCGTCATAATGCCGGACTGGATCGGTGCGAAATCATTGAGAGCCTTCGCCATCGGAGCGAGGCAGTTCGTCGTACAGGAAGCTGCGGAAATGATGGTATCGGAGCTCTTGAGCGTCTCATGGTTTACATTGAAAACGATGGTAGGAAGATCGTTTCCTGCCGGAGCGGAGATAACAACCTTCTTTGCGCCCGCCGTAATGTGTGCCTGCGCCTTGTCCTTCGAGGTGTAGAAGCCGGTGCACTCGAGAACAACATCGACATCAAGCTCGCCCCACGGAAGCTCGGCAGCGTTTGCCTTTGCATAGATGGTGATCTTCTTTCCGTTTACCGTGATGGAATCCTCACCATAGGATACGGAGTCGGCATACTTGTACTTGCCCTGAGCCGTATCATACTTCAACAGGTGAGCAAGCATCTCCGGGCTCGTGAGATCGTTGATCGCAACAACCTCATATCCCTCTGCGTCAAACATCTGACGGAATGCAAGACGGCCGATACGTCCAAAACCATTGATTGCTACTTTTACTGCCATTTTCGTTTCCTCCTAAATATTTTTCATAGCTCCCCGGCGGTGCCGGCGGCTACTGCCTTCGGATTGTTAAGTTTTTGTCAAACTGCCCGTCCGACAACACCCTAACCCTGTTTCTTATTCTAACCAATTCCACCATAAAATTCAAGTGTAATTTTTGAATTTTCAAATAATTATGTCCCAATTTCCATTTGTGTTTATGACGCTTAATTCCAAAATTAGAGGTGTATACTCATTCCGTCTATTGAATTTGACCGATTCATGCTGTACTTGAACGGTGCGACCATGTGTATTGGCTATAAACGCTAACATATTTCCTGGATGTTTGAGGGAATAAACTTAGGCGGCTGCTTCTTGCAATACATAATTTTATCGACTCCTTCGTTTTGGATTGCATACCACCCGGGCTCAAGCGACAGCTCAAAAACCTTTTCCATTTCCAATTCCGGATAGGCAAGACATTGAATCAATTCGCTCGCTGTAACCGCCAACAATTTGCCCGTAGGAAGATGCAGCCACTTGCTTGGGGCTGTAATTTCGGCGCTTTTTGTAAGCTCACATTCCCTGACAACACAGTCTAAAAGCCAGACAATCATTTTTCCCTGTCCGCAGAATTCCCGGATTCGTTCTGTTTCCCGCTGCCTTACGATGTCCCAGTCCTCATCGGGAAAATCACAAATCAATTCGGATTTCCCAGATGAATCAAGTAAAATATCCATCGCATATAACAGATCAGCATCATTCAATTCTGACAGATAGCTTTCATCTATGAAAACAAATCCATCCAGCATGTCGCAGTCCAAGGTATATTTCATGTACTATTTCTCCTTCGTTCCGGCCAAATGAGTTAAATATTTACTCGGCACTATTTCAAATCAGCACAAGGGCGAATTGAGTTACAATTCCTGTACTTCCCGCCTGCTATTCCGCCGAATAATCCACAAAGCTGATATCGAGATCGACCGCGCCGCTGATTCCAGGGACTTTCCCCGTATCGGAATACTGCAGCATGTCATAGTGATACGGGAAGGTAAAGGTAGTGCCGTAATAGGCGTACCATTTGTCATATTTTGTAAGACGCTCCAGGTCAATGCCCATAATCATCCATTTCGTGTTTGCGTACACCATCGGCCGGTAGCCCGCCGCCTCGATCGTCTCGCAGAACGCAATGCAGACATCCGTGCGCAGATCGCGCGGAAGATTGTTCGCCCTCGCATTGTAGGTTGTGATCACTTCGGTATCAAAAATCACCGGCCAGGTCACATCGTAATCCTTAATGTAGCTGAGAACCATCTCCGCTTCCTCGACGGCCTCCTTCTCTGACACTGCCTGGGAGAAAAAGTAAACGCCGACGCCGATGCCTGCCGCAGTAGCTTCCTGCACGTTTTTCAGGTAGTACGGATCAAGCTCCAGAGTTCCTTCGTTCATACCGCGGAAGCCGAGGCGCAGAATCGCAAAATCAATCCCCGCCGACTTCACTTTCTTCCAGTTAATATCCCCCTGGTATTTGGAGACGTCGATTCCGGTACAGGATATTTTTTCTCCCTTTTCGTTGAAATATTCAAAGAAGCCGCTGTCGTTCATTATAAGCCGGCTCATGTCGTAATCGACGCGCTCAACTTCGTCGGACAGCGCTATGTAGTAGCGCTCACGGTTTTTTCCGCTGATCGTGATATGCTCCGTCATGCGTGCGGTGCGCGGCGTTAAAATGCCGTCGCTGCCCGCATCCTCCTGATAGGCTGTCGCGTAAGCCCCGAACCGGACATTTTTCAGCACGATCTCACGGTCAACCGCCGCCAGCTCGCCGGTGAGTTCGCCGAGGTACTCCCCGCCCTTAGTGTATACAACCGCGGAAAAGCTCATTTTTTCCTCATCCATTGCCAGCTCGAAATAACGGTCGAAGCAAAGCGGATTCTCTCCGTAGTACACAGCGTCGACATAGGTTCCCTGGGCGATCCGGTAAGGATAGGACACGGAACCGACGGTCAGCTTCATCAATGTGTCGGATACACTGCCGTTCTCCGACGCCTTCTCCGAATATTCCAGCTCAAACTGCTCCAGCAGTGCCTGCTCCAGCTGAAAGCTCTCATACTCCCACAGCTTATCCGCGTCCAGCATGCGGATTCCTTCGGGTATTTTTGTCTCCCCGTCCTGCACTTCCCCGTACTGCAGAAAAATCATCTGGTTGCCCGCCTCCCCGGTGTAGGCGCCGTACTCCGGCGCCAGCGGCTCAAGGCTGCCGGACAGCTCGTAATCCCACGGATAAACGACCTCCCTGTCCCCGTTGATGATGCGGATTTTTCTTGTCGGCTCCTCCCCGGCCGGATATTCGTTGGCATAACAGATTTTCAGATCCCCATAGGCAAAGCAGAGCGCTTCCATGCCGTTCACCTGCTGCACAGAAGCCTCGAACGGAGCAATGGCGCTTTTTGACACACCGGCCGTCCGCTCCTTCAGATCCGGCACAAGCAGCTGTGTCCGGGGATCGGCCGGCCCCTCCGACGGCGACGGCGGCATGCCCGGCTGATCCTTTCCCGCATCCGCGCCGGACGGCACACTGCCGCCCTTCCCAAACTCCGCATAGATCAGAAACGCCGTACCGAGTACAATCAGTCCGACCAGCTCTCCAACGGCAACGATCTTCCAGCCGCTGCGCTGCTGCTTCTGGCGCATGGACTTTAAGCGCTCCATCAACCCGTGCACCTCCATATCCGCCATGGAAACATCTCCGCGGACAAGCTTCAGCTTTTCGCGGACGCCGCGCACCGCCTCCTCCATCTCATAAGACTGGTTCAGATCCGTGCCGGCCTCCTCCGGCTGCGGAAGCGACTCCTCCATCTCGCTGAGTTCCATGTTCAGCCTGGAATATTTCTGCGTTACCTCGTTCAGCCGTTTGATTTCGTCCATAATATCAAGCTCCTGCTTCTTCTGCGGAGCATTTTTCTGCCTGTCGCGCAATTTTTCTCCTCCAAATCCTGATCCGGACAGTCCGCCCTCTGCAGCCCGAAACTGCCAAAGCACTGTCCTCGGCCGTTCTGTCTCCTTCTGCACCTTGTTTTATCATACCAAAAATCGACGATAAATTCAATTCATAAAACCTTAATTTTCTGTCAGATATTTTCCATATTTTTCTATTCCAAGCTATTCCGCAATAAGGAAAAACTTTCCTCTCTGTGAAATTATTCCAAAAAATTTCTGGGAAATTTTGAAATTAGTTCTTGACAAAACCGGCGGAGTATTGTAGACTAAACAAGCGTTAAGCAAACAGCGGGCCGGGACAGCAGCAGGCATGCTGTAAGATGTTGTATGCACGAGTGGCTCAGTGGTGGAGTATCGCCTTGCCAAGGCGAGGGTCGCGGGTTCGAATCCCGTCTCGTGCTCTTTTTTTATGCTTCCAAAGTGTCCGCAAACGCTGGAAAATCAAGCGTCTGCGGCTTTTTTCCTTTTTCTTCCTTTTGTTGTCAACTTCCTTTTTTTGTTGTCAAAGCATTCTGAATCATCGAGCGGACTTTCTCCGTCTCCTCCTCCGTGCTGATGATATAATTCCGCTCTGTCGTCAAAATGTCCGCCACCGCACGCATACCGCTGATCAGCGACGGCAGCCCGGTGAATCCGCTCCATAAAAATACAAGCCAGATAATCGCCGAAATAATCGCATCCCCCGTTGCCTTATAGGGCTTATACCACTCCATCGAGATCGCAACCGCTTTCTGGTCGTAATCGTAAGAGGATTTTGCGCTGGAAAGATTCAGCGTTACCACCAGAGCTTCGTTATACTCAACATTCTCAAAGTAATTCACAAACACATTCACAGTATCCCTGATCGACTCGATTAAAGCCGAACTTTGCCGATATTTCGTCAACTTTCCCGTCAAAGAAGCCTTCCTCCGGCACGAACAGGAACACCAGCAAGTCCTTCAGGCCTTGCGTAAAACCTGAGAAAGCATTCGAAAGCCCTTCCGTAAGCCAAGAAAACTTATCACCAATCCAACTAGTAAGGGAATCAAACCAACCACCTCCGTCATCGTGATCTCCTGCACCGTCTCCACCAGATCCGGAGCCGGTGCTACCGGAAAAGACGGCAGTTGTCCAATTGTACCGCTGGGAGTCATTGCAGTTTCCGAAACCAATGTACCGCTGCTGTCAAAATTTATCTGCTTGATCGGCTTATTCGATGCAAGCTCTGTTAATAGGACAGGAATCTGAAGGGAGTATTACACCGACGACCAAAGACAACGGATAACCGTATACCGGGGAACAAACAAAACCGGGAAACTGCGTATCGTTGAATACGCACGAGAAATGAACCAGTTACACCCGGAACAGGAAGAAGGCCAGCAAAACTTATCCGCTTCGAAGATCTCCTGAACCCGAACATTAAAAATCGTCCGCAACTCTTGACGGGCAAAAGGTTTCATGCTAAGATAAAAACAAGAGGGAAACCAGAGACGGTTTCACCCTACGCTGACTGTTTTTAAACAGCCGTCATATTGTGAGTATGGCGGCTATTTCTTTTTATCTCTGAACACCTGATAGCACAGGCTCACCAGAGCGACGAGCAGTATACAAAACTCGATCAAACCAGAGTATGTAACCATCTTCATCCCTCCTTCCTTTATCGGTCTGGAGGGCATCGTCTACCCTCCGAAGTAAAATAAGGGTGAAAAACCGCCTTTGTCCTGATTTCCCATTGACATTATAGTAAGTCGCCGAGCCGATTGCAAGCGAGAAAATCACGCTGCATCTCATAACAAAGAAGAAAACAGAAATGTCTATTTTGTAACAAGTCACAAGATTTTATCACTTTAGTGTGATAAGGTGCCACCTGTAGCTATGCGGATTTGAAAGCACTTGTCACATGTCACAGAAGTCGGGTAATAGTATAACCGACTTCTGCGCCGCTTCGCGGCGCCTTAGCTAAGCCCCGGCGATAATGCATGCCGTTGCTTAGCTTGTCACCTGAAATCTGCACTCACCATCAAAGGCAGGAAAGCATCAAGTCCGATCAGAAAAAACAATATCTTCTTTCCATACCCGCTTCCTGTCCACTTTTCCGGCCCATAAACTATATTTTCCTGATAAATTCGGTGATGATTGCAGGGATGGTTCCCCCTATCCCCGCATACTTGCGGAAAATCTCATGATCTGTCATGGCTGATTGCCCCGCTTATGCCTTCCTCATAAATCCGATTAAAGATACGTCAAGTTCCGCTATCCGTTTTTATGCCTGCTGCAGTAGTTCTCTCATAAAATTTTATAATACTTATAGCGTAGGCTTGTTGTCAAAGCATTCCGGATTATCAAACAGCCTTCTCCGTCTGCAGGCGGCTCAATCGGGACGGCAAGCGTTCTAAGCCTGCTGTTTCGCCGGCGGAAATGCTCATTCACCATCTTCAGAAATGATATATTTTTTCCAATTCCATCCTGAGCTTAGCAGCACTTTCAGAGACAAAACAGTCCATCTCCGTTTTTGTCAGATAAAGATACTCTCTGTCGAGTCTCTCCCGCCCCGCGCGGTAAAAATTGCAGATATATTCCCTCCGGTTGTCAAACGCATCCCGGTAAAGATATCCATAAATTCGTTTTCAAAACCTGTCGCCTGTTCATACAGGCAGAAGGCACGAAATTCTGGATGCCCGCGCAGAAACAGGAAATCAAGATCATACCAGTCTCCCTTCAGCGTCCAGATCCATTCTTTTCTGTCCTTTTCGTACAGTTCCCGGAATTTATCTTTTGACGGCCGCACGATCTGTTCCGTCCACTCCATGTCCGTCAGAAGATGTGTCAGATAACCAAGGTAAAACGCCTTCTGACGCGGCGAATAGCATGAATACTGCTCCTTTTTCAGATAAGCCGCGCAGTAATCATCAATATGGATATCCTTCATTCCCTCTTTATCTGTCGTTTTAAAATGGGACAGGTCTCCGCTCGGCGTAAACACCGACCAGTCCTTATTCGGCACGCCGGAATCCGGCGCAATATTTCCGAAAATAAATTCTGTCTGCAGCAGCCCGGCAATCTGCTCAAGCAAAGCATCCGCAATTCGAAAATGTACCATCCATGATGCCATAATTCCTCTCTCTTCCGCCATCTGCATCGGCAGTGTATTCCACATGTATTTTTACAATCTTCTCCGGGGAAACATCGAGCTCGGCCGCCCTTCTTGACCCCGGCGCTGTTCTGTGATATAGTAAATATGCACAATACTTCCGCAGTGTTGCCGCAAAATCTTGTATAAAATCAGAAAGGATTGATTATGTCCGTTAAATTCCACCTGCCGGGATTCCGCAATAATTTCCCGCTCAACATGATAATGCTTCAGATGCTGAAGACCTTTCCGAAATACTTCCGCGAGGATATCGAAATCGCATCGTTCTTCGGAGAATTTCCCACTTCCCTCTGGAATGGAGGCCGCTACGACAACAATGACCAGTGCGATGCGGAATATGTACGTCAGGTTATCCGCGCCGTCAATGCACAGGGCGTCGCCATCCGCTATACCTTCACAAACCCGACCATAACCGAGCAGGATCTGGCCGATCCCTACTGCAATTTCTGCATGAAAGAGGGCGATAACGGGAAAAACGAGGTGCTTGTCGTCTCCCCGATTCTTGAGGATTATATCCGGAAAAATTATCCCGGCTACACGATCAACAGTTCTACCTGCAAGGAAATCCGCAGCGTTGCGGCGCTGAATGAGGAGCTTCGCAGGGATTACGGCCTTGTTGTGCTGGATTACAATCTGAACAACTGCTTTGACGAGCTCGCAGAAATCGAGGACAAGGCACGCTGTGAAGTCCTCGTCAATTCCTGCTGCGTTCCGAACTGCCCGCGGCGCGGGGAGCACTACCGCTTTATCGCAAAGCAGGAGCGCCTGTGCCTTGCCAACCGCACGCTCCCTCCGGAGCAGCAGAAAAAGGTTCCGATCTGGCGGTGCGAGTACGGTGAAAAAAATTCACTTTCAAAATATAAAAACTATCCGACACATATTTCACCGGATGCAATCTGGAATACCTACATACCGATGGGATTTGAGAATTTCAAGATTGAGGGCCGCACCGCTGATCTCTTTCTGCTCATCGACACCTACTGCTATTATTTCACAAAACCGGAATATCACGATGAAGCCCGGCTTCTTCTGATCGCAAATCTGCAGGCAAACAACATAATCACCGTGCAGAAGCCAAGAAAAGGACGGTGGCCGTAAGGCCGTCCGTCCTCTTCGTTCTGCGGGCGCGGGTTCCTGAAGACTGTGTCCGGTACATGGAAAAATTTTCCCTGTTCGGGAAAGCGTTCCTGCTGCATAAAATATCTATGATTCTTCATTGCTCGCGGGAATAAATTAAAAATTACCCACATTTCATAAATCCGCAGCAGCCAAGTTCGGAAAACTCGCTAAAGCCCATTGATTTATAAAAAGCAATTGTCTTCGGAGTATTGTCTGTTGCCAGCTCAATCTGACGGACATTCTTATAACGGTCAAATATTTCCTGCAGCAGAGCCCTTCCAACTCCTTTTCTCTGCTGATCGGGAAAGACCAGAATATCTTGAACAAACACAATCGTAAAGCCATCACCAACCACCCGGATAATTCCTGCTAATTCATTATTTTCATAAGCACCTAACACTAATAATGAATTTTCAAACCCTTTACGAAGTATGGACAAGTTATCAGTATAGGCTGTCCAGCCTACTTCAGTATATAGACGAACGATCTCCTTTTCATTGTATTCCGTATATTCTCTTATTTCCACAGGTTTCTCCTCGAACTTCCGGGTTATTGCAGCGGTCAGGCATCCCCTCTGATCTGTCTGGATTATTTTATATTCTCCGGCTTTCTCCATCACTTCTGCAAATCCCCATTTATATTTGATTACAAAATATCTGCCAGCCACTCGCAATGCATATTTATTGCCCCATTTTCATTGCGTACACACTTCCGAAAAGGGAAAAAAATTCTGCCTGAACCCATTTTTCTGTCCCGCGGCAGAACGCCGGCGGCCCGAAAAGCAAACCTGCACTTTACAGCCGGAAACCGTTTGCCTTCTTCGACAACTCGTCGCTTAGCCTCAGCAGCTTGTCCGTGCCGGCCGTACACTCCTCGATCGCATTGGAAAGATCCTGCATGCTTGCGCTTGTCTCCTCCGTCGATGCAGCGTTCTCCTCGGAAATAGCGGCAAGCTGCTCGATAATCATGCTGATTTCATCCTTCATGGCAGTAATGTGCTCCGTCTGCTCGGAAATGCTGCCGGTTGCCTCCGAAACTCTGCTGATTTCCTTTCCGAGACCGATAAAGGCACTGTTCAGGCCGTCAATACGGTTCATCTGCACATCAACATTTTTCTCGACGCTTCCCATGCGCTCCACACTGACATCGCTGTTTCGGATCAGCTGCCCGACAATCTCGGCAATCTGTTCCGCTCCCCTGCCGCTGGCCTCGGACAGATTGCGTATCTCCTCCGCCACAACCGCAAAGCCGCGCCCGGAATCCCCCGCCCGGGCCGCCTCAATCGAGGCATTGAGCGACAGCAGATTGGTCTGCTGTGCTATATCCTGAATCAGACTGACTGCTTCGTTAATTTTTTGTGCAGATACATTCGTGTTATTCGTTTCATCCTTGAGCACCGTAACCTCCGAAGCGGTTTTTTTGCCGATGTCAAGCACCTCCTTCAGTGCCTCATAGGCCTCCTTCGCATAGCTGTTCATGGAATCCACCGACCCGTTGAGTCCGCTGATATTCTCGGCATTCTGGTCCAGCGCCGTTCCGATGCGGCTAATGCTGTCGGACGCCTTTGCTGTTTCCCCTGCCTGATCCGTGGAGCCTCTCGCGATTTCCTCAACTGCGATATTGATATTTCCGATATTCTGTGAAATCATGTTGAATTTATCAAGAAATGATCTGTTTTCTGTTTCCAGACTTGACGCGGAGCCCTGCAGCTCCCCGATGACTTCATGAAAGCTCTCCTTCACCAAATTCAGACTGCGGGCGATATCACCGATTTCATCCGGACGGTTCAGGAACCGGTCTTCCACCTGCACCGAAAGATCCTTATCCGCCAGGCGTGCAAGATAGCCGGATGTTATGGTCAGAGCCTTTGTAATCAGGCGCAGAAATGCTGCGCAGCCGACCCCGACAAACACAATGCTGACAGCAACCATCACACCCATGGCCTGCATAACGCTTTTCGTTACATAACTGTCCACCTCGCTCCGAACCTTTCCGGCAAACACAATCCCGATAATCTGTCCGCTGCTCGGCTGCTCGAGCGGTATATAATAAGTGGTATACTGAGTTCCCTGTATCTCGCCGCGCTTCAGGAAGACGGACTCGCCGGCCAGTACTCTTTTTCCCGTATCCCCTGTGAGAGCCGTATCGAGAAGCCGGTTTCCGTTCTTATCCGACACGGTGGTAGCCTTCCGGATGTCGCCCCAGAAAATCGTGATATCCAGGCCCGTCATCTCCTTGATGCGGTCTATCTCTTCTGTGTTCTGCGTTAAATTGAAATCCCCCTTGTACAGCTGACCGTCCACCAGTGCATAATCACCGTTGTTCAGCTTGCTGAAAGTCTCCTCGACCAGAAAAGACGCCGACTGCAGCTGTTCTTCCATCAGCTGTTCCGCAAGACTTTTTGATTTCATCTGAAATGCGATCAGCGCTACAATCATAAGCAGAAGTGCCTGCAGCAGCACAAAACCCATCAGCTTAACATCCAGCTTTTTCATTCTCTGCATATTCCAATATCCTCCCCGCCTTATCTTTTCCGCCTCACCGGCATATTCGTTTCTCTATCCCGGTCTTATCCCTGATCCGCCCGGTTTTCATTCCCCCTTCATAATTTAAAATAAAGCTTATTAGACAAAGTATAGCATTATTCATGAGTTCTGACAAGTTATTTATGCAAAATACACAATCGGGGGTGCGGACATTTTCTTGAACTGGCTAAGCAGCCAGACCAAGGCCCCT
>CAJUMC010000070.1:0-15202 GCA_910587085.1 uncultured Lachnospiraceae bacterium
ACATAGTCCGTCACCCGGCCCAGGGCTTCGGCCACGGTCCGGCCCTTGCCGCTGTGCAGGGGTATCAAGCGCGTTGCTGCCATTTTCAAAACCTCCCCTCAAAAGAAAATGGCGGTGAGCGAAAAATCTTCGCCCACCACCAGACCGTTATTTGATTTTCGATAGCTGCTCCAAAATGCTGCCGAACAGACCGCTGGCCTCTGTCAGCTTGCCGCAGATTTCGTCCACTTCGTCGGGATAGACCCCGCCGCCAGAATTGACCCGGTGGGCAATCTGATTCACATTGTTGGAGGTATACCGCAGGAGTTTTGCGCACTCGTCCAGTTCCTTGATTTGCAGTTGGACAATGTAGCCGTCAATGCACATCTTCCGAATGTAGGCACTCATGTTGTGAACGCCCATCAGCGCCATTCTCTGTTCGATTAGGCCTCGTTCCTCGTCTGTAACTTTGAAATAGATACCGCGGCTCTTTTCTTTTGCCATACTCCCCCTTATCTCCGCTTCTGCCATACGAGGTCATAGCCGAGAGCGTCAGCCAATTCCACCGCCTCTTTATATCGCAGGGATTCACGGCGCAGCTTGTCGGAGAGATTGGGGACGCTGGGACTCCATCCGTACTGCTCCGCCAGCTTCTCCACAAGTTCGCTCATGGTAAATCCCTCTCGGACAATATAGGCTTTGATTTCGTTCCTGATATTCATAAAAATTGTACTCCTTCTCACAATTTTGTTCGCCCTCCGGCGTAGAATTTGAAAACGCTCCCAGCAAACCGGGCAGACTGTTCACCATGCCCAGGTCACAGGAGCGCACATCGAATTTCAGCGTTTAGCGTGAAGTCATGCGAAATGATGAATACCAGCAGGGAAAAACGTATTGCGTTCGCCGCCCAGCATTGTGTGTTTCCGCGAAAAAGCGCCATACTGATGCCGTTCTATTCGCTGATTTCACATAGATTAAAATTTAGTGTGCAAAAAGGGTGGCTTACCGAAGCAAGCCGCCCATATCTCAGGTGCTTTCCGTATTCTGCTGGGCCTCCAAAGCCTTCTGCCGCCGTTTTGCCATGTACCGCCTGTTGTACTCGGCTTTCTTTGCCCGCTTCTTCCGAAGCTGCTCCTGTTCCTCCAATTCTTCCGCAGTCGGTTCCGGGATAGGCACATCAAATTTACCGATAAACTTCAAGTAAATATCGACTTCCTGCGTCCGTTCGCCGGTAGACCTGTCCGCTTCATGGACAACGATCTTGTCCACAAACTCGTTAATCATCGGCGTGGTCAACTCGGAAAAATCGGTGTACTTCCTGGCAAGGGCCATAAACTGATCGACCTTTGCCGTATCCGCTTCAAAACTCTCCAAGTCCGCCTGTGCTTTCTGGATGGACGCTTCCAGCGTTTCCTGTTCCTGCTCGTATTCGGCAGACAGCACATCAAACCGCTTTTCGCTGATTTTGCCAATCGCATAGGATTCGTAAAGTTTCTTGATGATACCATCCAACTCTGCCGCCCGCTTCTGCTCCCGCCGCACACGTTGTTTCAGCGCCTTAACGGTTTCAGCCTGCCGGACCTCTGACGCGCTGCGAACCTTCTGAATAAACTCGGCCTCGTTCTTGATGGCGTAAGTGCTGGCGGAACGGATTGCCTCCAAGACCAACTCGCGTACAGCGGCAGTCCGAATGTAATGCTGCGAACAAGCGGTCTGAAAGCGGTCTCTGGCATGGTCATAGGTCGAGCAATAGTATTCATCTCGGTTTGATCTGCGTTTTCCGTTGGGTCTGCCCTGCCAGTCCCGCGCCCAGCCGCCAGCCCCCCGGTGGTTATACATCTTTGCGCCGCAGTCAGCGCAGAACATCAAGCCCGTCAGCGGATTAGCCTCTCCCAGCGTATCCGTCCGGCGCACGATCTTCCGCAGCTCCTGCGCCAGCTGCCATGTTCTTTCGTCTACGATGGCATCATGTGTGTTCTCGAAAATCACCCAATCCTCTTTTGCCGCCTTTTTAGCCCGCTTATCTTTATAGGATTCTTTGTAAGTGCGGAAGTTGACAGTGTGCCCCATATACTCCGGTTTTGTGAGCATATCAGAAATTGTGGTTCCCCGCCAGGTATAGCGTTCATCCGAATAGTCCCGGCTCTGGCAAGTCCCTTGGTTTCGCTGTCCCAGGTAGTAGGCGGGCCGTTCTACCTTTTCCGCTGTCAAAATGCGGGCGATCTGGTGAGGGCCGTTTCCCTCAATCGTAAGCTGGAAAATCCGGCGCACAACCGCCGCCGCTTCCTCGTCAATCAGCCAGTGTCCAGGGTCGTCCGGGTCCTTGCGGTAGCCGTAAATGACGTTGTTCGTGGTGTGCTTGCCGCTCATGCCCTTGGCCCGGAGTACGGCGGTCACTTTCCGGCTGCAATCCCGAATGTACCACTCGTTTATGACATTCAAAAAGGGGGCGAACTCCCCGCTGCTCTGTACGCTGCTGTCAATACCGTTAGAGATGGCAATAAACCGAACACCTTTTTCCCGGAACATAACTTCGGTATAGAAGCCAGTCTGAAGATAATCACGCCCAATCCGGCTCATATCCTTGGCGATCACACAGCCGACCTTTCCAGCTTCAATATCCGCAATCAGGCGTTTCCAGTCCGGGCGGTCAAAGCTGCCTCCCGACCAGCCATCATCTGTGTAATGGGCGCAATTATTGAACCCATGCTGGGCAGCATATGCTTCGAGCATCTGTTTTTGATGAATGATCGAGTTACTATCGCCTGCCGACATTTCATCGTCACGCGATAATCTCTCATAGAGGGCCGTGATCTTTTCCGTGTCCAACCGCTTCGTGTTCATAGTGAACTCCCTTCAAGCGGCTGGGTCATTTGTGGTATGCTTATTGTACCACAGTCCGCCGCATTTGTCACGGCCTCATGCTGAATTAAATGCAGAATTTTGTCGTTCATGGTTTCCTGGGCAGTATCGCTGAAATGAACCCGGAGTTTGTAGGTGGTAGAACCGATACGCCGGTAGATCGTGGCAGTTTTCGCCTCTGCCGGTTGAATTGTAGTTATATTGGCCTTCCTTTCTTGCGGTAGGTCGCAACCCGTGGTATGATGTTGGTGGGTGTTCCAGGCAAACGGAAAGCCAGCCCTCAGTTGCGTAATGTCGTTTGCAACCGAAAGCTGGCTTGATGTGCCTATGTAGTTTTGTCGTGAAAGGACGATGGTTTTCACAGCGTCCAAAGCATCCTCTCACTAATAGGAGAAAAACCGTGGGTAAAGCGGAACCATTTTCAAAAGATTTTTGAAATTTCCTTGGAGCGCCCCGGTTTGTTCGCCTATTTCTATTATACGGTGAAAATCGCCTGGACCACAAAAATATGGCGATAATGCAAGATTTGTCCATGCCGCTCAGAAAAATTGCAAAAATGCAAGATGGAATCAAACTGCGCCAAGCATGGTCTGGTCAGTAGTAAAATGCTGTTGACCAGAACCAAGAGTGCAAAATGCACACTTGGTCCTGGGTACAACGCGGCCGACAATTTGTCGGTGACGTTACGGACAAATTGTCCGTTTGGTTTTGGCCTGCGTCATTTTGCTGCTGACCACAAAATCAGAACGCCATTTGTTGTTCTGATTGGTGGCGGTCAAAATGTCCGGCACCAGCAGAGAGAGGTGATGGCATATTTCGCTGCCACCTCAACGGCAACGTGACGGAAATTTTGACCACAACGTTGGCAAAAATCAGAATTACATTTCTGATTTTCAGCGGAATTATTGTATTGGGCGAGGCATTACCACCTTTCTGGCTATATTCATTCACCACAAATGACCAGCTGCTATGTTATATTTGGGTAGCTTTTCTAAACTACCCTTTATAACATACATCCTCTGTTTTATGAATGTTGTTACTTAATCTGTGTCAAAACTTTCTGAGCTTCCTTCTTTTTTAATTATCCTCTTGCCAAACCGCGTTCCCCCTGCTATAATAGGCTCTGCCAGCTGCTAAAAAGCAGCTGAGACTAATGGAAAGGAACCTGTACCAGGGCATTGTATGCTCATTTAGCCTGACCATTAGAATAATTTAAAACCTAAACCGGAGGGAGTCACAATATGTGGCTCCTTTCCGGTTTCTACGGAAGCTGTAAGCCGATCTCATGCGGGGAACAAGAGCTTGTCCGCCTGCTGCCCTTTCAGGCAGAAAAACATTATGTACTCTTGTTTATTTTTTTGCGGTGTCTTCTGCGGCACGCCGTCGAGCCTCCTGGTTGATCATGCTCTGTTCGACGATTCGCTCCAAACGGTGTATCACCTCCATTCGCTCCTCCTCCGTAGGTAAAAGACAGGCGTCATTGATTTGTACATGACAGCCATTTTCCAGATAAAAATCTCTTACAACGGCCAAAATAATCACCTCCTCTGTATCTTTATGTATTACAGATTGTCCAATATACTATTCTCTCTGCATACGTTCGCGTTGTCTGTTTCACCTTCAAATCGTTTCCCATGATCATTTGCTTTTCATCCAGCTTTTGTGATAAAATAAAGCAGTAATAATCATTTGATCATTACGACGTAATGCGTCGTATCATTTTCATTATAATGACGTATCACGTCGTTGTCAACTGTTTTGGAGGATAATCATGAAATTCAATGAACGCTTAAATTTTGTCCGTAAACGCTCTAAAATCACACAAAAATCAGTTTCAAGCCATCTTGGTGTAACCTTACGTACCTATCAGCGGTATGAAGAAGGAACTATTGAGCCTCCTTTATCAACGGTTTCTGCTATTGCCGAATATTTTGATATCCCTGCGGACTGTCTTCTGGGTAATGGCTTTTTTGCCAACTGGGAAGATGTTCTTATGTACAAAGATAGTATCCTATCTTCTTTGTCCAGGTTATTTCCAAATCTCTTGGAAAAATTAGATTTGTACAAGCTTTCTGAAAAACAGCTTGCACGCATTTTACCTGCAATTCTTGTTAAAGTTACATTTAACAGAGAATTCAATACAATTACACTTTACCCGCTTATCCCTTTTGAATCGGGTCAACCATTCGCAGTTCCCTCTGGGGGATGCGAAACAGATCTTCTAGGGCATCCCAATTCCTGATGCTTCCAAGAAATTGCGCGTCTTCTATCCGCTGGTAGCTCCGCAGGGTGATACCAAGATAATCCGCAACCTGTTTCTGTGTCATGCCCGCCTTCCGGCGGGCTTCTTTCAGGTTTTTGCGCATTGTCTTCCTTTCCTACACCTCCTGTAATTCCTTTTTCTTTCCGCTGGTATCCGAGTGCTCGCCCACAAGTAAATTCTCTAACTTACATCCCAATACATCCGCGATCTCTTTCCCGATCTGGAGGGACGGATTTTTCGTCCCCCGCTCGATCTGGCAGAGCATTGCCTGTGAAATGCCAGCCTCCGCCGCAACATAGGCCTGCGTCAACTCCTTTTTCACCCGGATGCGCCGAATGTTCTCGCCTACGCTCATTTCTTCCGCCTCCTTAAAATCAGTGCAATCAATACAATATCCATGGCAATCGTCAGGATATCCACCCAGATGCTAAGTGTTCTCATCTTCAGTCTCCTTTTTTGATTTTTATATTGACAATGGGCTTAGGAAACGTTATCCTTATCCTCGGAAGGGGCTTTCGCCCCTCCCACTTACTCAAGCAGTGCAGTGATCAGTTCGACTACTGCCTGAATGAGCTGGATGAGAACGGTTGCAAGGAGAATCTTTTCGGTGGAGATGGTCTTGCGACCGTTTTTGCAATTACCTAGGATTACTTATCCGCTAAAGTAAAGGAAATGCGTCTTGCTTTTGAATATGCCCAGAAAAAAGAAGCGGAAAAAGAAGCATTAAAAGAAGCACGCGCCGAGCAAAAAGAACAAGCAAAAGTACAAAGGGAATTAGAGGAACAACGTAAAAAAATTGAAAAAGAACAAACCCATTATCAGACAGCGTACGAACATGTTATCCAACAATTGACAGCTGATCCAGATAACGAAGATTTACAAAAGAAGAAACTTGATATGGAAAACCAGCTAAACGATATTGACAAAGCTTTGAATGACATTGATTATCGGCAGGCTAATGCCAAAGCTGGCTATGTATATGTTATTTCTAATATTGGAGCCTTTGGAAAAGATATATATAAAATCGGAATGACACGTCGCCTCGAACCTCAAGAACGAATTGATGAATTAGGTAATGCATCTGTACCATTCAATTTTGATGTTCATGCTATGATCTTTTCAGATAATGCCCCAGCCTTAGAAGCTGCTTTACATAGAGCGTTCGAAGATAAAAAGTTAAATATGGTAAATCACCGTCGCGAATTCTTCCGTGTCTCTCTTGACGAAATAAAGAAAGTAGTCCGGGAAAATTATGATAAAACCGTAGAATTTGTTGACATTCCTGACGCTGACCAATATCGGGCAAGTATAAAATTCCGTGAAGAAATGGCAACAACCAGTACCCTGTAACAGAAGTAAAGGTCCAATAACCGGGCGGAGCGAAAGCGGTACCTCCTACTGCCATAAAGAAATCCACATAATTGTCTTGCTCCTAACTGCCGCGAGTGGATTGAAATCTTATCATAGCGCAAGCCTTAAAAAAGCCTGGGGCAGGCGATGTTAAAACAGGCGGAGCTCAAATAGTTCTGCCCCCAGAAAAGGAGGCTCTATTTATGAAAAAATTATTTTATCCTGCATTATTTCACAAAGCAGAAGAGGGCGGTTTCTGGGTTTCATTTCCGGATATCCCGGAATGCCTTACACAGGGCGATGACATGACACAGGCTTATGAAATGGCAGTGGATGCGCTGGGACTGGCCTTAACCTGCCGCGAGAAAGAACAGCCGCCTTTTCCTGACAGCTCCGATCCGACCAACATCACCCCGGAACCTGATTCCTTCCTCGTCGTGATCGAGTTTGATATGCTTGCCTACAAAAAGCGCACGGGCTCGCGCGCGGTAAAGAAAACTTTAAGCATTCCCGAATGGCTGAATGGAGCCGCCATGGCGATGGATTTAAACTTTTCTCAGATTTTGCAGGAGGCGCTTCTTGCAAAAATACAGGCTTAGGAGTTTTTCAATTTACCCGGCCTGCAGAAACCCCTGCATGAGGTAAGAAAGCACGCGGAAAGGAAGATACTACAATGTCTTTACCGAAATCAACCGTTTACACGATTGAAGATATTTATGCACTGCCGGAAGGTCAGCGGGCGGAGCTGATCGACGGCCGTCTGTACGATTTGGCTCCGCCAGACACGATACACCAGCGCATTGTTATGAACCAGTCAGCTGAAATCCGGAATTATATCAAAAGACAGGGCGGTGACTGTGAAATATTCCCTGCTCCCTTTGCCGTCTTTCTAATAAAGGATGATAAGAACTATATCGAACCCGACATTTCCGTGATCTGCGACAGGAGCATGCTTGATGAGCGCGGCTGCAAAGGCGCGCCGGACTGGAGCATCGAGATGATATCTCCGTCCAACCCTCAGATGGATTATGGTATAAAGATTTTCAAATACCGCACTGCTGGCGTGCGTGAATACTGGATCGTAAACCCTCAGAAAGAGACGGTGACTGTCTTTGATTTAGAAAACGAAAGGCTTTCGAATCAGTACAGCTTTAACGATGATATTCCTATCTGCATCTACGAGAATTTTATCATCAGCCTCAAAAAACTGATTCAATAAGCGGTAAAAAATCTGCACTGCCGCATATTGACGAGTCAGGAAGAAAGGAGGCCCCATGTCCTACTGCATTTACTTACGCAAATCCCGCGCTGATCTCGAAGCAGAAGCACACGGTGAGGGCGAAACTCTCGCAAGGCACGAACATGCGCTTTTAACTCTCGCCGAAAAGCTGCGCCTGCCGATCGGCTCCATCTATCGCGAAATCGTCAGCGGCGAGACGATCGCCGCCCGGCCGGTTATGCAGAAGCTTCTGGACGAAGTGGAGCGGGGCTGCTGGGAAGGCGTGCTGGTTATGGAGGTCGAGCGTCTTGCACGCGGCGACACGATGGATCAGGGGCAGGTTGCCAAAGCGTTTCAATGCCGCGGCACAAAAATCATCACCCCGGTTAAAACTTACGACCCGTGCGACGAATTCGACGAGGAATATTTCGAATTCGGTCTGTTTATGTCCCGGCGCGAATTCAAGACCATCAACCGCCGTATCCAGCGCGGCCGCATTGCATCCGTCAAAGAAGGGAAATACATTGCATCCGCCGCCCCGTATGGCTACCGCAGGGTAAAAATCAAAAAAGACAAGGGCTACACGCTTGAACCGGTTCCGGAGCAGGCGCAGATCGTCCGTACCATTTTCGACTGGTATGTACACGGCATCCCTCAGCCGGATGGCTCCTGCCGGCCTGCTGCCGCTTCCATCATCGCCGGGGAGCTAGACCGGCTGCAGATCAAGCCTGCGAACGGGAACCTGTGGAGCCCTCATTCCATCCGCGATATCCTGAAAAATCCGGTTTACATCGGAAAAATCCGCTGGGGATTCCGCAAAGAACAAAAAAAATATGCCGGGGATACAATGCATAAACGCCGTACCCCGGCAAAAGAATACCTGCTCATTGACGGGCTGCATCCCGCAATCATTGATGATATCACATTCCGGAAAGCTGCCGAACGAATGAATGCCAACCGCAAAAATACCGTGAAAAGTACGATATTGCAGAACTCGCTGAGCGGGCTTGTTTACTGCGGGAAATGCGGCAGTCTGATGACGCGGCTTGCGCCGAATTCCAAAACAAAATACCCGGTTATCAAATGCCCGAACCGGTACTGCGATTGCGTATCCGCACCGCTTGACCTGGTAGAACGCAGCATTCTTTCGGGACTCGCTGACTGGCTGGAAAAATACAAACTGGAGCTTCAGCCCACCGTTGACGAGGCGAAAACCATAAAGCTGCAGCAGAGCGCGCTTGCCGATGCCCGCCGGCAGCTTGAAACCTTGAATCGTCAGCTTGACACTACCTATACCCTGCTCGAGCAGGGCGTATACAGCGTCCCGGTATTTACCGCACGGCAAAAAAACATTTCCGACAGTATCCGGACGCTCACTCACGCGATAGAGGACATGGAAGCGGCCTGCGGCGCCGCGCAGTCCAGGGAGGAGCAGCGCAGCTGCTTTCTTCCAAAAGTTGAGCATATTCTCATATCCTACGAAAAGACGGAAGATGCAGCATCCCGCAACCGCATGCTCAAGGAAGTTCTGGCCCGCGTTGTTTACCAGAAGGATGTCCGGAATTCCCGGACACAGCGCGATCTTGCTTCCTTCCATATTGAAATTTTTCCAAACATATAATTTTTATACCTGTGGCTTGCGCGGGGATATACTTACAGCGTACCGATGGCTGTAGCCCCCGTCAACAAGGTCCGTCAGGTGGTCGAGTACGCACTGACACGAATCCCGGCCGAAAAAATCCACCTCGGCCTCCCGAATTATGGCTACGACTGGCCGCTCCCCCATGTTCCTGGAACAACGAAAGCAACCTCCATCGGCAATCTGCAGGCCGTTCAGATCGCAATCGACAACAATGCGGAGATCCGGTATGACGAAACAGCTCAGTCGCCATGGTTTTCCTACACCCGGGACGGAGAACAGCATGAGGTATGGTTTGAAGATGTGCGAAGCTACCGCGCAAAATTCGCTCTGATCTCCGAATACGGACTGGCAGGGCTCGGTGTATGGCAGCTGATGCGCCCGAACCTGCCCGGCTGGCTTCTG
This sequence comes from uncultured Lachnospiraceae bacterium, assembly GCA_910587085.1. Taxonomy (GTDB): domain Bacteria; phylum Bacillota; class Clostridia; order Lachnospirales; family Lachnospiraceae; genus RGIG4057. Next base: position 9,718 of record CAJUMC010000070.1, read on the forward strand.
ATGGCCGGAACCTTCTGGATTCGCTGACAGCGCGCTTCTTCCCCCTGCCTGCAGACTCCGCACTTTAGCAACGCATTTTGTCCTGTCCCTCCAGCAATCCTGTACCTGCGGAGCCGCCGTACTTCCAGTTCCATGATTCGATGCGCTCCCGCAGGCCGCCCGTCTTCCATCTTCCGTATTCGGTATGTGTTTCTGTTTACGCGCAGCCTGCAGGCATTCCGCGCAGCCGCATACCCGTCCGCTTCCCGGGCGCTGCCGTCTGCTTTCCTGCATTATTACCGCCCGGGCACTGTCAGGTACTTTGCATCATTTCCGCCCGGGCGTCCTTAGGTTCTTTATGTCATTGCTGCCCGGAGCTTCAAAAGGATTTTTTTCTCCAAGCGCGACACCTGCACCTGGCTGATCCCGAGCTCTGCCGCAACCTCGCTCTGGGTTTTCTCCTCAAAATATCTCAGCCGGAGAAGATGCTGTTCCTGCTCCGGCAGCCCGGAGAGCAGCTGCTCCAGCAGAATATGATTCAGCAGGCTTTCTTTCTCCGGGTCCCCCGACTCTCCCCGGCCCGAAAGCTGTCCCGCAGCACCGCTCCCCTGGATCACCTGATCCACAAGATAAATCTCGCTGCCGTCCCCCTGATAGACCGTCCGGTAGATGGACTCCACCTCGGCCCTCGCCTCCAGCGCCATGACAACATCCTCACGGCGCAGTTCCGCGGCAGCTGCGATTTCCTCGAGCGTTGCCTCCCTGCCCAGCTGCTTTTCCAGCCGCTCCGACACCTGATGGATCTTCCAGGCGTTCTCCTTCATGCTCCGCGATACCTTTACCAGCCCGTCATCGCGCAGAAACCGCTTGATTTCTCCGGTGATCATCGGCACTGCGTAGGTAGAAAACTGCACCTCAAAGCTCATATCAAATTTGTCAATTGCCTTCATCAGTCCGATGGAGCCGATCTGAAACAGATCCTCCGCCTCATAGCCCCTCCCCATAAAGCGCCTGACAATGCTCCAGACAAGCCCGACATTATCGGTAATCATTTGTTCCCTCGCCGCTTCATCCCCCTGTTTGCATCGCCAAAGCAGTTGAAGCTGATCCACGGTCCGCCCTCCTCTATTCTTCCCGGGCAGTCGGCGCAATCCTTTTTCTCATCCGCACCACCGTGCCTCGCTGCGGCGCCGAATATACCTCCAGCTCGTCCATAAACGCTTCCATAAACGCAAATCCCATTCCGGAGCGCTCCATATCCGCCCGTGTCGTGTACATCGGCTCCATGGCAAGCAGCACATTTTCCATGCCCGCGCCATAATCCGTAACCTCGATCTGCACCTCGCTTTCCTCCAGCGCCAGCTTCATCCTCACGGTGCCGTTCTGCCCGTTGTAGCCATGAATCACCGCATTGGTAACCGCCTCCGAAACAGCGGTTTTGATATCCGAAATTTCCTCCAGCGTCGGATTGAGCTGCGCGGCGTATGCCGCCGCCACCATTCTGGCAAAACTCTCGTTGCGCGACTGTGCGCCGAATTCAATTGCCACCTCATTACGCTCCAGCACGCGCTCCCCCGTCATGCTTCCCTCTTTCTCTGCCCCGTCCGCCCAGAGGATTTCCTCCTGCGGAAGCAGTTTTTTTTCTCCTGCCCTGCTTATCACTCCCTGAAACTGTTCCATTTTACTTGCCCTCCTTTAACGCGCGCAGCGCTTCCTCTCTTCCCGGATAGCACGGCATGATGCGGTACAGGCCGGACACCGTAAGAATCCGATCCACCTCCTTGCCCACGCCGCAGCACGCAATTCTTCCCCCCTGAAAAATAACCTTTTTATAGCGCCCCATAATCACACCTATCCCAGAGCTGTCCATAAACCTCAGCCTTGAAAAATCAAAAAGAAGATGCGATATTTTCCCGCCGTCAATCACTTCGTCAGCCTCCGCGCGCACCTGCAGCGCGCAGTGGTGATCCAGTTCGGCCTCGGGCATGATAATCAGCACCTGGCCGATCCTCTCGCAGACCGCGGATTCCTTTTCTGTTCTCTCTTCCATTCCTGCCTCCAGATAATAATCATTTTATAAACGGTAAATTTTGGAAATTAATGTCGGCCGCAAAAAAAGAGTACAGCGGAATGCTGTCCTCTTTTGCTGTTTCCCGTTTTTTCCTCTGTGCTCAGTCCCCGGTCATCCCCATTTCCGAAAGCCGCGTATCCACATAGCCGGCAAAGGAGGATTCCGGATATTCACTCTTCAGCTGACGGTAATAAACCGCTGCGTCATCATACCGCTTTACGCCCTGGTATGATCTTCCGAGATAGTATAAGCAGCGGTCGTCCCGGTATCCGTAATCGTACGCTGTCTGCAGATACTGTACGGCACGCTCATAATCCTTGTCGGAGTAAGCATCACGCCCCGTCTGGTACGCCGGCTCCGCAATCTGATCGTACACCTGCGCCCGGAGCTTCTGATAGAGCGAGGCCGCATTTGCGTTTTTCAGCCGAGCCGGCTCCACTGCGGCAAGCTCCTGTGCCAGCGCAAGCAGTTCCTCCGCGTCAGCCTCCTCCTGCTGAGAAAGCCCGTGCCAGGTAGTCAGCGCCTGGAAAAGTGCATCATAAGCATGCTCGTCGTATACCGGTATATTAATGCCTTCCAGTTCTCTTGCCGTCTCCTCGTACTTTTTGCGCCACAGTTCCGCCTCCTTTTCAATGGAGGTGAGCGCCGCCTCTTTTATCCGAAGCTCACTGCTGTAATCCAGCTGTTCCTTATCAAATTCGGCGCGTATATTTTTGCGCGCGGTGGGTACGATCAGGAAAAAGGTGACAAGCACTCCCAGGAGCGCTCCCACAACAAGCGTGACCCATGCCATCACGTTAGGCTTGTCCTCCGTATAGCCCGGTGCAAGCCGTATCCGGCTGTCGTCGGCCGGCTCTTCCTCTCCCGTGCCGCGCTCTTCGGCGGCCGGCTCCGATACCTCCTGCAGATAACGCAGGGTAGCGGTATTCCCGACATCCTTCTGAGCGGCAAACAGCAGCTGCTTTTTTGCCCGCTCCCGCTCCCCTGCCCGCAGATATAAAAGCGCAAGAAGCTGTCTTGCCCGGATAAAATTCGGATGCAGACCAACCGCCTTTTTCAGCTGGAGGATCGCGAGATCATCCCCGCCCTGCTTCGCCGCCTCAAGTGCGAGATTGTATTTTTTGATTGCCTGATTCATCGCGTCCAGCTTTGCCGGATTGCTCTGAATCTGCTCCATGTAATCATCCGCCCGGTTATCCTCCGGCTGGAAATGTTTGCTGACGACCCATTCACCCAGAGCCGCCACCGTTTCCCCCATCTCCAGGAACACCAGCCCGAGCAGATTTCTGGCCTCCGTATTTTTTTTATTCATCCCCAGGCTTTTCTTCAGAAACTGAACAGCGCCGCTCAGATCCCGCACCCTCGCACGCTCCAGCCCCCGGTTGTAATAGCTGTTCGACAGGCGCATTATTTTCCGGTAGACCGTCAGATCGGCCCCGCAGCCCTCACAGCGGCTCCTGCTTTCCGGGACTTTTCCTCCGCATCTTGGACATATCATATTTCCTCTCAATCCGCCGCTGTGCGGCACTGCAATTTCTTTTCATATCTCTCAGTAAGCGCCGGTATCCTGTCAGAGCTATTGTTTCTTTTTCTCCTTGAGTATCCTGTCGATAATGTCCGAAAGATCCGTCAGATCATTCTTGTAAATTGCCTCCTCCGCCTCGTCGATCTCCAGACTCGGCTGATATTTTGCAAGTTCCTTATCAAAGTCTATCATAAACGCTCCATTCTGACCGGTTCGTCCGGCTTCTGCACCGCTCCTTCATCCGGCGTATCCGTGCGGCGGCTTCCCGTTTCCTGGTTTACTATACCTGTTCCGGGCAAAAAAATCAATACCCTGCCCGAAAAACAGCCGCGCACTCCGCCGCCGGTTCGACCCCCTCCGGCAGAATCCGTCATTCTGCGAACAATCTTATATCAGTTTCGTATTTTTTCAGAACAATGCCGGTGAGCACCTCCCGGAACTGGTATTTCGCCCCGTTGATGCGTACCTTTGTACCCGGATAAGCGCTCTGCCGTATCGAAATCTTCGCCTCCTCCGCGAGCTCAAGCTTCTCCAGAATTCTCTGGCGCTTCTGGACATTCTCGTTGATTTTGCTGTCGAGCGAGATTTTCATCCGCGTCACCTGCATGCGGCGCTCCTGCGAGAACTGGGATTCCTTATCATCTTCCTGACTTTTCCGTGCCTGGAAAAGCTCCAGTACATGCTTTGTTTTGTGCATCTGCTCCCCAAGCTGCCGGTACTCCGCCTCCAGCTGCTGCATCTGGCTGTTCAGCCCGTCGCTGTCCCCCGCGATCAGCTCCGACTGCACCTCGGCGATATTGCCGACGGTCGTTGCCTGAATCCAGTGCCCTGCGAATACGCTGCCTCCTAGAATGGCTCCGTGCCGTCCCGCCACCTCAATATCCACGCCGGCCTCCACCTGGCAGTTCAGAATGGAATTAGCACTTACGTTTCTGCCCGCAGTGATCCTCATCTGCTCGAAAAATTTTCCGGAAACGGAGCCTCTGCACTCCGCGACGCCCCTGCCGCCGCCCTGCATTCCCCGGGCCAGCACAATATCCTTCCCCGCGTACAGCTCACATGCCTCCACGCAGCCCTCAATCGTCAGGTTTCCTCCCGCGCGCACTCTGCGGCCTCCGCTCACGTTTCCGTGGATCAGCACATCGCCGTCAAAATCAATATCGCCCGTCAGCAGATCGACATCCTCCTTGATCTCAAGGAAGTTTTTAATGCTGATGCGCCCGTTTTCCAGCTCTATCTTCCCGCTGATGGTCGCCATATAGGTACGCCTGTCCTCCGACACGCAGAAGCCCTTCCCCTTCAGCTCGGGCAGATCCTTGCCGCTGCGCGCCGGGATCACGCCGCCGTATAAGTTCATCCCGTCGCTGCCGACCGTTGCCGAATGATACCGCGCGATAATCGCGCCTTCCTTCACCGTCGGGATATTGGCCATCGTGCGGTAATCGACAGAGCCGTCCGGCAGCACCTTCGGCGTTTTCTTCGTCTCCGTGTCAAACAGGAACTGGAAGGAACCGTCCTCGCCGTCCTTCACCGGCGTCCCCAGCGCGACTGTGACTTTTTTGTAGTACAGCTTTTTGGCCAGAAGGCCGGACAGAAGCTCATCTTTCACGCCGTGCTGAATCCGCTTGGAGCTCAGATAGGCCTTGAGAAGATCCGGCGTATACTCCTGCTTTACCGGCGGCGGACACAGATAGATCTCCGCCTGCATCAGATCGTCGCTGACCAAAAGCTTGGAACCGTTGTCAATCCATTCTGCTAAGTTTACTTCCGGCATATCCAGCACCTCTTTTCTCCGCCGGCTGCGCAGGTTCGGGGAATTCGTGAATTCCTGGATTCCTGGATTCCTGGATTCTCAGATTCTCAGATTCTCAGATTCTCAGATTCTCAGATTCTCAGATTCTCAGATTCTC
>CAJUMC010000070.1:15302-15555 GCA_910587085.1 uncultured Lachnospiraceae bacterium
AGATTCCCGGATTCCCGGATTCCCGGATTCCCGAACTCCTCCGATCTGCAGCCTTTACGGCGTTTTTCTTACCATATTTAGTTTCTCTGATTATATTGTAATATATTTTTCAGAATATTTCCACTGTTTTTAGAATTCTTTTCCGGGCAGGAGAACTGTGATCGGCAGAGGGAGATTTTTCGTTTTCTTCCGCAGCTCAGTCAAGACCACCGGCTTAGCCGGTGGCTTGCTCTGCCCCTATAAGGGGCTTTTA
>CAJUMC010000071.1 GCA_910587085.1 uncultured Lachnospiraceae bacterium
TGGCTCGCTAAAAAAATGAAATTTTTTTTATTCCTTACTTGACACAAGCAGATTTCTATCTGCTTCACGCGATGAACCGCGGCCGCTATGACGAGATCGCAGAGCTCGGCGTGGTGGAGTGGGCGGAAAAGAAGAAGGCGGAGGGGAAAATACGTTTTCTCGGTTTTTCCTTCCATGATAATTACGAGGCTTTCGAGCATATTATTACTGCGCGCAGCTGGGATTTCTGTCAGATCCAGTTCAATTATATGGATACGGAGATCCAGGCCGGGCTGAAGGGATATCAGCTGGCGGAGAAGCTCGGGGTTCCGATGGTGATTATGGAGCCGATCAAGGGCGGTTCTCTCACTACCTTTGCGGACGATATCGCGGATATGTTCCGGTCGGAAAGACCGGATGCCTCCCTCGCCTCCTGGGCGCTCCGTTTTGTCGGAACCTTCCCGAATGTCAAGGTGATTTTAAGCGGAATGTCCACCGGTGAGCAGGTGGCGGATAACCTGAAAACCTTCGAGCATTTCGAACCGCTCTCGGAGCGGGAGCAGCAGATTGTGAAGGAGGTTGTGGCAGCGGTGAAGGCACGCGTGAAAAACGGCTGTACCGGCTGCCGCTACTGTATGCCGTGCCCGTTCGGTGTGGATATCCCGCGCAGCTTCAGTATATGGAACAATTACGCGATGTACGGCAACGCTGTCAGCGCAAGATGGAGCTATTTCCATGAAATGAAGCCGGAAAACCGCGCCGACCAGTGTAAAAAGTGCGGTGCGTGCGAAAAGCTCTGCCCGCAGGGCATCCATATCCGGGATAACCTGGTCGAGGTGGCCGCCTGCATGAAGGAGCTCGAGAGCTGAAAAGCCCGAAAAAACCGGTTGCGATCCTGTCACATTATGGTATAATATCGACAGATATTATACCGGCGCCGATCTGCGTCCGACCGGCGGGAGGACCGTTACTTCCTCGGATCGTGTGCATCCGCCGGAGGCATTATGTTGTTTTGCCATGCGGCGCCGGTTCGCACCCGCACGCAGAAAGCACAAATTCTTCGGTGAATCATGTGCATATTCCGATGATTTTATCTGCGCGCAGAAAAACCAGGCTTATGAAAGGCTATCTGATACAAGGAGGATATGGAAAAATGGAAAAGTTGGAGCAGCTTTATGAAGGAAAGGCAAAAAAAGTATTCAAGACGGAGGATCCGGACGTACTGATTGTCGATTACAAGGATGACGCTACGGCATTCAACGGCCTCAAGAAGGGGACGATTGTGGGCAAGGGCGTAATAAATAACAAAATGTCCAATCATATTATGTCTCTGCTTGAGAAGGAAGGCGTACCGACCCATCTGGTCAAAGAGCTCAGCGAGCGTGAAACCGCAGTGAAGAAGGTGGAAATCGTTCCGCTGGAAGTGATTATCCGCAATGTTTCTGCGGGCAGCTTTGCAAAGAAGCTTGGGATTGAGGAGGGAAGAAAGCTTCTCTGTCCTACCCTCGAGTTTTCCTACAAGGACGACGCGCTCGGCGATCCGATGATCAACTCCTATTATGCCATGGCAATCGGCGCTGCCACAAAGGAGGAGATTGACGCGATCACGAAGTATGCGTTCAAGGTGAATGAGGTGATGATCCGGTATTTCGAGAGCATCGGAATTGAGCTGATTGATTTCAAGATTGAGTTTGGAAGATACCACGGACAGATTATTCTGGCAGACGAGATCTCGCCGGATACCTGCAGACTGTGGGATATCAATACGCACGAAAAGCTGGACAAGGATCGTTTCCGCAGGGATCTCGGCAATGTCGAGGATGCGTACCAGGAGGTATTTAAGAGACTGGGCATTCAGTAAAACAGAAATTCCGTTATTTCGGAGGAAGCCCGGGACGTTTGTCCCGGCTTTTTCCGGTATGGCGTTCCGCCGTTCGGCAGAACAGCGGCCGGCAGAACGCGGATTCAGACAGAGGAGAACAAGGAAGGCAGCTTGCGGGCAGACCCGCGGATGCACTTGAGATTCGGATTTTTGCCGCCTGGCGGCATAAAGATCCTGATCGGATTGCCGTTTGTGCGGCGGAATGAGAGGAAAAATGAGGGAAGACAGGTATGTAAGTCCGCTTTCGGAGCGCTATGCCAGCAGAGAGATGCAGTATATTTTTTCGCCGGATATGAAATTCCGGACATGGAGAAGGCTGTGGATCGCGCTTGCGGAGGCGGAGCATGAGCTTGGGCTGCCGATTACGGAGGAACAGCTTGAGGAGCTGAGAGCGCACCGGGACGATATTAATTACGAGGTGGCGAGAGAGCGGGAAAAACAGGTGCGGCACGATGTTATGTCCCATGTTTACGCTTACGGCGTTCAGTGCCCGAACGCAAAGGGGATCATCCATCTTGGAGCGACCTCCTGCTACGTCGGAGACAATACGGATATTATTGTGATGACCGAGGGGCTCAGGCTGATTAAAAAGAAACTCGTCAACGTGATGGACGAGCTCGCAAAATTTGCCATGCGGTACCGGGCGCTGCCGACGCTGGCCTTCACGCATTTTCAGCCTGCCCAGCCGACCACGGTCGGCAAGCGTGCCAGCCTGTGGCTTCAGGAATTGAAGCTTGATTATGACGATCTGTGCTATCTGATTGATTCCATGCGGCTCCTCGGCTCCAAGGGAACGACGGGAACGCAGGCGAGCTTCCTGGAACTGTTTGAGGGGGATCATGCGAAAATCAAGGAGCTTGACCGCAGAATTGCGGAAAAAATGGGCTTCGCATCGTGCTACGCCGTTTCCGGGCAGACCTATTCGCGCAAGGTTGACACAAGGGTAATCAATGTGCTGGCCGGCATTGCGGCAAGCGCCCATAAATTTTCCAACGATATCCGCCTGCTGCAGCATCTGAAGGAAATTGAGGAGCCGTTTGAGAAAAATCAGATCGGTTCCTCGGCGATGGCATACAAGCGCAACCCGATGAGGAGCGAGCGGATCGCGTCCCTCTCCAGATATGTGATGGCTGATGTGATGAATCCGGCGATCACCTCCGCAACCCAGTGGTTTGAGCGCACGCTGGACGATTCGGCAAACAAGCGTCTTTCCGTGCCGGAGGCATTTCTGGCCGTGGACGGCATTCTCGATTTGTATCTGAATGTTGTGGACGGGCTTGTTGTGTACGAGAAGGTGATTGAGAAACATATTATGGCAGAGCTGCCGTTTATGGCGACGGAGAATATTATGATGGATGCAGTGAAGGCGGGCGGGGATCGCCAGGAGCTGCATGAAAAGATCCGCACGCTTTCGATGGAGGCGGGGCGCAACGTCAAGGAGCGCGGGCTTGAGAATAACCTGCTGGAGCTGATCGCGGCTGATCCGGCATTCCGGATCAGTCTCGAAGAGCTGAAGGCTTCGATGGACCCTTCCCGGTATACCGGCCGTGCAAAGGAGCAGACGGAGGAATTTATCGCGGAGGTGATTCAGCCTGTTCTCGATGAAAACCGGGAGCTGCTCGGCATGAAGGCAGAAATCAATGTTTAGGCGCTGATGAGAAAACAGACCGGCTGGAATCCGGAGCGCAGGTTCCAGCCGGTTTTTTTCCGGCCTGGCTCTGGAAGGATGCATGGATGCATGGCGGCCCGGTACGGTTTCCGGCCAAGGAATTCCGGCGGAAGTTTGGAAGACAGCAAGGTAAAAAAGGCGGAAATGCGGAACGATACACATAATAGTGCCGGGTAGATTGCTTTTAAAATTTATAATAATATATTGAAAAAGGCGGAAATGAACAGACTTATAAATCTGGAATATTATCGTATATTCTGTGAGGTGGCACAGGCGGGAAGCATTACTGCGGCAGCCGGAAGGCTGTGTATCTCTCAGCCGGCGGTGAGTCAGACGATCCGGCAGCTGGAGGATGGGCTCGGCAGCATGCTCTTTGTCCGAGCACAGAAGGGGGTACGGCTGACCGCGGAAGGAGAGGTTCTCTATTCTTTTGTGAAAAAGGGGATGGCCCAGATCAGGGCCGGGGAGGAGGCCTTCCGCAGCATGATTGATCTGGAACAGGGTGAGATACGCATCGGGGCAAGCGATATGACGCTGCGTTTTTATCTGCTCCCGTATCTGGAGCGGTTTCACCGGCAGTACCCGAAGATTAAAGTAAAAGTAACAAACGGCCCTACGCCGGAAACTCTGCGTTTTCTGAGAGAGGGCAGAATCGATTTCGGAATTGTCAGCTCTCCCTTCGATTCCGGTCAGTTTCGTGTGTTTCCGGTCAGAAAAGCGGAGGACTGTGTAATTGCCGGACGGCAGTTTGCGCATTATCGGGATCGCGTGCTGCCGCTTTCGGAGCTGGAGCGGCTGCCGGTAATCTGTCTGGAACAGAATACAAGCACGCGGGCGGGCACGGATGCATGGCTGAAGCAGAACGGTGTTGTACTCTGCCCGGAATTTGAGCTTGCCACAAGCGATATGATTGTCCAGTTTGTCCGCAGAAATCTCGGTGTCGGGCTTATTGTAAAGGATTTTGCCGCGGAATATGTCGAGAGCAAAGAGCTTTTTTACCTGCGTTTTGAGCGGCCGTTCCCCCAACGGGAATTCTGCATTGCGTCCAGTGAAAAGCATATAATGTCGAGAGCAGCCAGGGCGCTTCTGCATATTCTGGGACAGGAAGAAGCGTCAGAACGGCCAGAGAGCAGGACGGAGGAGAAAGGTCTGGTGCAAAGCGCGAAAAAATGAGCTTCTGGAAGATTGGAAATTGTGCATTTTTTACAAAAATAATTCTGGATTATCGTCGCTATTCGTATTTACTTTATATGTATTATCTGATAAACTAAGTTCATATAAAATTTAGGAGGTAATATTTTATGAAATTTAAGAAATTGTATGCGGCTGCGCTGGCAGCTGGAATTTGCTTTGTATCGGCAGCAGCTCCGGTAAGCGCGGCTATTGTAGCACCGGACGGAACCGTCGGGAATGGCTGGGCTCAATATACGGTGGAAGAATTCTACGATTCCGATAAGGATGTTACGGAAGTTAAATCCTTTACCTTTGTGCTTGGCTGCGATGTTGCATTTGCGGCTTCCGGTGATTTTAACGGGCAGCTTGTAGTGCAGAATACGGTTGACTGGGCCTGGAACCAGAAGACATTCAGCGCGGACACGTCCGTTAATGATTTTGAGGGAAAGCCGTATGATTTCGAGCTTGTGATCGTTGATGAAAGTACGGCAGAGGTTACCATTCCTTGCGAAGGGCCGATGGCGTTGTTTACCCTTCAGGATAAAATCGGTGTCGGCAACTGGAACGACGGCTATACTCTTACGGTAAAGGATGTTAAGTTCAATTTCGGCGATGCCCCGGCAGCTCCGGCGGAGCAGGAGCCGGCAGATCAGAAGGAAGACGAGAAACCGGCGGATCAGAAGCCTGAGGAAGGCAGTGATAAGACACCGACCCTTCCGAAGACCGGCCTTGTTTCCGGCATGGTATTCTTTGCAGCGGGTTCGCTTCTGACCGGTGCGGGCGTTGTTGTTGCAAAGGGAAAGAAGGAGAAATAAGCTCTTTCGGATAACGGATTACATAGGGCTGTGCGCCGGATTTCGGAGCGCAGCCCTTTTTGCATAAATCTGCACAAAGCTTATGATAATATTGCATCCTGTAAAATGATAAAAGGCATGATAAACCTGTCCTGCACAAAGCTCAGGTTTCATGGGATGAAAGGAATGAGGTTGTCCTTGATAAAGGGCTTGCAAATTCCATAAAACACGGTTATAATAAACAATATCATATCAGCGGAGAAGAAGCTTCGGTTTCGGAATTTTCAAGAGAGCCGGCGGTTGGTGCGAGCCGGAAAAGGAAGAAGCCTTTCCACTTCGGAGCTGCCGGTGAAAGCCGGAGGGCGGCAGCCTTTATCCTGCCGTTAAGAGGTCGCGGCGCGAGCCGGCGGATTTGCCCGTATTCGGAGGATGAGGGGAAAGCCGGCGGATTTGCGGCAGGACAATTTGGGTGGCAACGCGGAAGAACTTTCGTCCCATATCGGTGGGGTGGAAGTTTTTTTATTTTCTGCGGCGGCAGGAGCCGCAATCAGAACTCCGCAAAAAATCTGCCGTGCTGTTTATGAAGAAAAAGGAGGAATCAATCAACATGCTGGATTTAAAATTTGTCCGGGAAAACCCCGAGATCGTGAAACAGAACATCCGCAACAAATTTCAGGACGGAAAGCTTCCGCTGGTTGATGAGGTAATTGCGCTGGATGCTGCAAACCGCGCCGCAAAACAGGAAGCGGACAATCTGCGTGCAAACCGCAATAAGCTTTCAAAGCAGATCGGCGTTCTGATGGGCCAGGGAAAGAAGACCGAAGCGGAAGAGGTTAAAAATCAGGTGAACGAGCAGTCCGCGCGTCTGGCTGAGCTGGAGGCGAGGGAAGCGGAACTGGAAGAAAAAGTAAGAAGGATCATGATGACAATCCCGAATATCATCGATCCGAGCGTGCCGATCGGCAGGGATGACAGCGAGAATGTCGAGGTGCAGAAATACGGCGAACCGGCGGTGCCGGACTTTGAGATTCCTTATCATGCGGAAATTATGGAGCGCTTCGGCGGACTGGATCTGGATGCGGCGCGGCGTGTGGCAGGCAACGGTTTTTACTATCTGATGGGAGATATCGCGCGGCTGCATTCCGCGGTAATTTCGTATGCGCGTGATTTTATGATCGGCCGGGGCTTTACCTACTGCGTTCCGCCGTTTATGATCCGAAGCGATGTTGTGACCGGAGTTATGAGTTTTGCGGAAATGGATGCGATGATGTACAAGATTGAGGGTGAGGATCTTTATCTGATCGGTACAAGTGAACATTCCATGATCGGCAAATTTATCGACCAGATCCTGCCGGAGGAAAAACTGCCGTACACGCTGACCAGCTATTCGCCGTGCTTCCGCAAGGAGAAGGGCGCGCACGGCATCGAGGAAAGAGGCGTGTACCGCATTCACCAGTTTGAGAAGCAGGAGATGATTGTGGTCTGCAAGCCGGAGGAATCTCCGGTATGGTTTGACAGGCTCTGGCAGAATACGGTGGATCTGTTCCGCTCGCTCGATATCCCGGTGCGCACGCTGGAATGCTGTTCGGGCGATCTGGCGGATCTCAAGATGAAATCGGTCGATGTCGAGGCGTGGTCGCCCCGGCAGAAAAAATATTTTGAGGTCGGCAGCTGTTCGAATCTGGGCGATGCACAGGCACGCCGGCTGAAGATACGCGTGGCCGGCGGGGACGGCAAGTATTTTGCCCATACGCTCAACAATACGGTGGTGGCGCCGCCGCGCATGCTGATTGCGTTCCTTGAGAATAATCTTCAGGCGGACGGAAGCGTGCGCATTCCGGAGGCGCTGCGCCCTTATATGGGCGGCATGACGGAGATCCGCTGAGATTGTGCAGACGAAACCGGCAGGGCGCAAAACGGCCGGGCTGTTTTTGCGGGCCGCGCTGCGGTGAGGTAAGGTAAGGAATGTTTGAGCGTCGGGAGGAATGAGAGAAATATGGAGCGATACCATTTTATTGAGCATTTTAAGACGATCACAAAGCACAGGCACCAGGTAATCCGCCACTGCTTCCGGGCGGGCATCGGATTTCAGGGTCTGTTCCATGATCTTTCCAAATATATGCCGGCCGAATTTCTTGCCGGAGCCCGATATTATCAGGGCAGCCGGAGTCCGAACGAGGGTGAGCGGGAGGAATACGGCTATTCCAGGGCGTGGATGCATCACAAGGGGCGCAACCGCCATCATTTCGAGTACTGGACAGACTATCAGCCGGAGACCGGCATGCTGTCCCCGGTGCCGATGCCGAAGCGCTATGTGATTGAGATGTTCTGCGACCGTGTGGCGGCAAGCAAGATCTATCTTGGGGCGGCGTACCGGGATCGAAGTCCGCTGGATTATTATAACGGCGTGAAAAAGAAGCGGGTGATTCATCCGCAGACCGCAGAGCAGCTTAGGTATCTTCTTACGATGCTCGCAAAGCGGGGCGAGGAGCAAACTTTCCGGTATATCCGTGCCTGGAGACGCGGGCGCGTTCAGATTCCGGAGGAATAGACAGAACAGAAAAGTATGAAAAGGCCGGGAATACAAAGCATATATATTTCATATTGCTGTATTTCCGGCCTTTTTATTTGTTAAATATCTGCATTTCTGCTCTCTTTTAAGCATCAGTATCCTGAATTCTTAAAAGAGGGCAGTTGCTGTTGCAGCTGTATGGTGTGCTTCCTAAAAGCAGGCAGCTTCCGTTGCAGCGTCCGGTCTGCTTCTTAAAATTAGCAGCTTCGGTTGAAGCTTTCCGGTCTGCAGGCAGCGTTTTGACTGCTATAAAGCGGCAGTCCTTTTCCTGTACCGTTTAATTGCCTCCGCGCTGATTCCACTTGTTCAGATACATTGCCTCCGCCTCCTCGCCGAGATAGCGGAAGGTTTCGCAGCGCTCCAGGATTTCGCTGCCAGGGAACGCAATTTCGCTGTTGCGGATATCCTCGTCCTCAATCAGTTCTCTGGCCGCCTTGTTCGGCGTGGAGTAGGTGATATAATTGAAGTTTGCAAGAGCCACATCGGCCCGGCAGAGGAAGTTGATCCAGGCTTCGGCGTTCTCCTTGTTCTGTGCGGTCTTCGGGATGACCCAGCTGTCGATCCAGACATTGGACCCTTCCTTCGGTACAACATAGACAAGATTTTCGTTTTCACGCTGCGTGTAGATGGCTTCGCCGGAATAAATCACGCCCAGGGCAGCCTCCTCGCCGATCATCTTGTCGCGCACCTGATCAACCACGTAAGCCTGTACGAGCGGATACTGCTTCTGCAGAAGCTCAAGGGCTTCATCGAGTTCTGCCTCGTTCGTTGTATTCTGGCTGTAGCCGAGATATTCGAGCGCAATCATAAACGCATCGCGCACACTGTTGATCATCAGGATTTCCTGGGAGTATTTTTCGTCAAAAAGCACGCCCCAGCTGTCAATCGGCTCATCCACCATAGTTTTATTGTAAAGGATGCCGACGGTGCCCCAGCAGTACGGGACACTGTAGAGATTGCCAGGGTCAAAGTTTTCCGCACTTTTCAGGTATTCCGGGTCGATATTGGAAATATTTGGAATATTATCGTAGTTCAGCGGAAGCAGCAGCTCCTCGTCGATCATTTTCTGAATCATGTAGTCGGAAGGACAGACCACATCGTATTTTGCTGCCCCGGTCGCCACAATCGGATACATATCCTCATTTTCTTCAAAATAATTGTAATGCACGCGGATACCGGTATCTTTCTCAAATATGTCGATCACGCGCTCGTCAATGTATTCACCCCAGTTGTAAACGTAGACATCGCCGTTTTCCCCGGCCTTGTAGCTGCCGGTGGCAGTAAGGCTGAAAGCATCCCCGTCATCCCCGCCGTGCAGGAGATCGGAATCATCGCCTTCCCCGCCGTCTCCGCAGCCGGAAAGGGCAAGAAAAAAGCTGATGGAAAGTGCGGTAAAGCATCTTGCATTTTTAAATTTCATAGTGAAATACCTCCTGAAATCGTTTTTGTATTGACCGGCGGGAAAGGTGATTCCGCCGGCTCCTGCGGGCCCATCCGGATTGTGCATGGTGCCCGGTCAAGCAGGGAGCAGCCGTTTACCTGCCCGGATCAGGCCGCATTCTGCTGCAGCCGTTTCTTTTCCTGCTTCGCGCCGGCCCGGTTGATAAAAATCAGCAGCACGAGCACGCTGACAAACAGAAGCGTGGAAAGAGCATACATTTCCGGCTTGATGCCCTTGCGGGTCTCCGAATAGATCAGCGTGGAAAGGGTGCTGACCGAGTTTCCGCGCGTAAAATGCGTGATGATAAAATCGTCGAGCGAAAGCGTGAAGGCGAGGAGAAAGCCCGAGAGCACGCCGGGGAAAATATCCGGCAGCACGACGGCAAAAAAGGCCCGGAGCGGTTTTGCACCCAGGTCGAGCGCCGCCTCATAGGTGCTGCGGTTCGTCTGCTTCAGCTTCGGAAGAACGCTTAAAATCACATAAGGAACATTGAAGGATGTATGGGAGAGCAGCACCGTCCAGAAGCCGAGCTCCAGCTTCAGTGCGAGAAAGAGCAGCATCAGCGAGATGCCGGTGACGATCTCCGCGTTCAGCATCGGGATATTTGTTACGCCGAGCATCATTGCGCGCGGCAGCTTTTTCATGCGGTTGATGCCGATGGCGGCCACGGTGCCGAGCAGCGTGGCGAACAGGGCGGAGAGCAGGGCGATAATCAGCGTATCCCGCAGCGCTGCCAGGATCGTGTCGTTGGAAAACATGGAACGGTACCATTTTGTGGTAAATCCGCCCCATTTCGAGCGCGATTTTGAGCTGTTGAACGAAAGCCCCACAAGCACAAAAATCGGTGCGTACAAAAACAGGATCACGAGGGCGAGATAGAGCTTCTGCCCGAAACGTTTCAATTTTACCATACGTTTGCGCTCCCTTCTCCCTTGTCATATTTGGCGACAAGCGCCATGGAAAGCAGAACAAAGAGCATCAGCACAAGAGAAAGCCCCGAGCCGGAATGCCAGTTTGCCAGCTTCTGAAACTGCTGCTCGATTACGTTCCCGATCAGAAGCACCTTGCTTCCGCCGAGGATGTCGGAGATAACGAAGGTGGTCAGCGACGGCACAAATACCATGGTGATGCCGCTGATTACGCCGGGGATGCTGAGCGGAAAAATAATCCTGGTAAAAGTATGAAAATTTCCCGCGCCGAGATCATGTGCCGCGTTAATAACATTTTCGTCAATTTTGACAAGGGTATTGTACAGCGGCAGTATCATGAACGGCAGAAAGTCGTAAACCATGCCGAGCACAATCGCCGCCGGCGAGTTGATAATGTTGACCGCAGGGAGGTGCAGGAACTGCAGAAGCGTGTTCAGCACGCCCTTTCGCTCCAGAATGTTCTGCCAGGCGACGATGCGCAGCAGCGAATTGATCCACATCGGCATGATAAAGAGCATTACGAGGAGGCTGTTGCTCTTGAATTTCATGTTCCGGAGAACCATCGCCAGCGGATAGGCGATCAGCAGGCAGAAAAGCGTGGACAAAAGCGACAGCCGCACAGAGAGCCAGAGCGCCCTCCGGTTTTCCGGGGAAGCGATAAGGCGGATATTGTCCAGCGTAAAGCTGCCGTCCGAACGCGAGGTCAGCCCGTAGCCGACAACCATGAGCAAAGGGATTATTGTAAACCCAAGCATCCACAGCCCGTAGGGGGTGGAGAGGAGTATGGTGTTTTTCTTTTTCATAATTCCTCCAAAAATGAATGCTGCAGTTCTTTTTTGTTGTAAAAAAATCAGCTGCAAATAATCTACAGTTCGCCGGCAGTAGCCTTCTCGTCCTCGGATTCCGGTTTGTTCATAATCTGAATGTCAAACGGGTCGACCCGGATTCCGACCTCGCTGCCGACCGATGCCATGTCGGTGGAGTGGACAAGCCATTCGTAGCCGTTTGCCATAACCTCCATTTCATAGTGGACGCCCTTGAAAATAAGGGAGGTGACGCGGCCCGTAATAATGCCGTTTTCCGGGGCTACCAGATCAATATCCTCCGGACGGATCACAACGTCCACCGGCGTATTCTGCCCGAAGCCGGTATCGACGCACGGAAAATCGGCGCCGAGAATGTTAACGAGCTTATCCTGCACCATGGTCGAGGAAATAATATTGCTCTCGCCGATAAAGTCCGCCACAAACGCATTTTTCGGCTCGTTGTAGATGTCCTCCGGGGAGCCGATCTGCTGGATATAGCCCTGGTTCATCACCATAATAGTGTCGGACATTGTAAGCGCCTCCTCCTGATCGTGCGTGACGTAGACGAAGGTGATTCCGAGCTCGTTTTTCAGGCGGATCAGCTCGTACTGCATATCCTGGCGCAGCTTTAAGTCCAGAGCGCCGAGCGGCTCGTCAAGCAGCAGAACCTTCGGTTCGTTCACGATGGCGCGGGCGATTGCGATACGCTGCTGCTGGCCGCCGGAAAGAGAATCCGGCATGCGGTTTTCATAGCCGTCAAGATTGACGAGCTTCAGCGCGTATTTGATTTTGTCCTTGATGTATTCCCTGCTTTTTTTCTTGATTTTCAGCCCGAAGGCAATGTTTTCCGCGATGGTCATATGCGTAAACAGCGCATATTTCTGGAATACGGTGTTCAGCTGGCGCTCGTTCGGCGGAAGTTTTGTAATATCCTTCCCGTTGAACAGCACTTTCCCCTCATCCGGCGTCTCAAAACCGCCGATAATGCGGAGCGTCGTTGTTTTTCCGCACCCGGACGGGCCGAGCAGCGTCAGGAATTCGTTTTCGCGGATGTACAGATTCAGTTCGTCAATGACGGTATTGCCGTCGTAACGCTTTGTTATATTGACCAGCTCGATCAGTTTATTGTCAATCATCGTTATACCTCTTTCCGGCATATCGCAGGCGGCCTGCGGTATGGATGCTGTGCGGACATTCGGTGCGGAACGGGAGCTTCCACGCAACGCCGTGAGGGGAAGCAAAAAAGCCGTTCTGCTCAGAAGCTCGGCGGAGTGGAAACCCAGAGAAGCAGCGCGCCGGTTCTGCCGGGAGCGCTGATAAAATGCTTTTTGTTCGGGGTAAAGTAAAAGGATTCCCCTTTTTTAACCCGGAACATCTGGCTCCCCAGATGAATGGTTACGGCTCCGTTCAGCACATAGCCGAATTCCTCGCCCTCGTGCGGATTGTCCGGATAGGTTGAGCCGTCCGGCTCCAGAGTCAGAAGGATCGGTTCCATCATGTTTTTCTGGGCGTTCGGGATGATCCACTCGATTTTGTTTTTCAGTTCATTGTCGATTTTTTCAAAATAATCTGTCTTGCTGAAAACAACCTGTTCGGAAGCAGTCTTTGAAAAAAATTCCTCGAGGTTGGTTCCGAGACACTGCAGGATATCCACAAGCGTGGCGATGGAGGGAGAGGTGAGGTCGCGCTCCAGCTGGGAAATAAAACCTTTCGACAGCTCGCAGCGATCCGCCAGCTCCTCCTGGGTCAGACTTTTCTGAATGCGAAGCTCCTTGATTTTCCCTCCGATTTTCATAATCCGCTCCTTGTGCTGCTATACTATATTAAACTTCGAGTTTAGAATTTCTAAACACGTAATGTCGAAATTTATTATACACGGAAACGGCGGCGTGTCAAGCATTATTAAAATAATATCCCGATAATTGAGTCCCCGCGCGCTCGTGGGAAGAGGCCGGCGGCAGGGAACAAGCTGCCATGGTGAGAAAGCCGCCCGTGCTCTTGGAAGGAAGAGGTAAATGCCTGGAAAGTTTTAAAAACAGAAATATTAAGGAAATCAAATCGCTGGATTCCGATGTAATTTCGGAAGTTCTCTCGCACGGGTGCAGGAAAACACGGGATATGATAGAGCTGGCTTCCGGAAAAAGCGGGGAGGAAATATCGGAACTTTTGCAGATCAAAGAAGCGGATGCGCAGAAACTCTGTGCTCTCTGCCATCTGATGAGGCTTCCCGGAGTAAAGGATACACGGGCTGGTCTGTATTATGATTCCGGGCTGTGAAGTCTGGATGATTTCAGAAACAGTACGCCGGATCATATCCTTAAGATTATCAAAGATTATATTGCACAAACCGGCTGCGGGAAAAGCGTACCGCAGAGAAAAGAAATTACAACGCAGATTGCAGTGAGCAGAATACTTCCTTAGCAGAGAGCCGGCGGAAAAGCATAATAACGGCATGCCGGCTCCGGCTGTCCGAACCGTCGTGTCCATAAGCTGCATGCAATTCCAGATCGGAAAAATATACTGTTGCAAATATCGAAAAAGTATGAAATGTTTAGCAGACGGTAAATCAGAAACAAGCTTCCGTACCGAAGTCCGACGGATACGGAGGCTTGTTTCTGCGTACAATAAACAGGTATCAGCGGTGCGGCGATGGACGCCATCCGGGCGGCTTGTCCCTGCGCACAATATACAGGAGGATGTGCCGCCGCCAGGCTTTCAATCCCGGACGGCCCGGGATTTTGCAAAGTTTAGGACATTTTCCATACGTGAACCCATGCCGGCAAGCAGCGCGTCCGCTAAGGTCAGGGCGGCCATGGCCTCTATAACAACAACGGCGCGCGGCACGATCACGGGGTCGTGCCGGCCGCGGATATTTACTGTGATCGGAGAACCATCGCGCATTATGGTCTGCTGGGCCTTTGCTATGGACGGGGTCGGCTTGACGGCGGCGCGGAAAAAGATTTCGGAGCCGTCGCTGATGCCGCCGAGAATTCCGCCCGCGTGGTTGGTCTTTTTGACGGCCCGCCCGTTTTCCGTGCCGAGAAAGCAGTCATTGTTTTCGGAACCGCGAAGCGATGCCGCACCGAAGCCGGAGCCCAGCTCAAAGCCCTTGACGGCGCCTACGGAAAAAACAGCCCTGGCAAGGCAGGCATCCAGCTTGTCAAACACCGGCTCACCGATTCCGGCAGGCATTCCGGTGACGGAGCATTCAATAATACCACCCGCAGAATCCTGCTGCCGCATGGTTTCCAGCAGGTAATCTTCCGCGCGGGCGGAGGCGTCAAGATCCAGCATGAAAAGAGGGCTTTTTTCGCGGTTTTCCCGGAGGGAAGAAGCCGGGTTGGATATTACGGGACCGATGGAGGCGGTGTAGGCGAAAACCTCGATCCCGAGTTCACGGAGCAGAGCGCAGGCCACTGCTCCCGCAGCGACGCGCCCGATTGTTTCCCGCCCGGACGAACGCCCGCCGCCTCGGTAGTCGCGGAAGCCGTATTTCGCGTCAAAGGTAAAATCCGCGTGCCCCGGACGATAGTATCCCGCGATTTCCGAATAATCCGAAGAGCGCTGCGTTTCGTTGTACACCGCCATGGATATGGGTGTGCCCGTGGTAAGTCCCTCGAAGACGCCGGACTGGATAACCACGCGGTCATTTTCGCGGCGCGGCGTGGAGTAGCGGGTCTGTCCGGGCCGGCGGCGGTTCAGATACTCCTGCACGACGGCCTCGGAGAGCGGAATTCCGGACGGGCAGCCGTCGATTACAACGCCGACGCCCTCGCCGTGGGATTCCCCCCAGGTGTTGATGCGAAATATGGTTCCAAAGCCAGATCCAGCCATGTTTTCCTCCGTTTTCCGCAGAAATCCGGAAAGCGCGGGATCGTGTTCTCCGTTCTGCAAATAGTATGTTACCGTCTATTTTGCATTTCAGGGCCCGGTATGTCAAGAGAAAATTCGCCGGCTCACGACAAACGCATGAATGTGTTCCATAATTAAAACCATGCACTTGATTCAAAT
>CAJUMC010000072.1 GCA_910587085.1 uncultured Lachnospiraceae bacterium
TTATTACCTTCGTTTATTTGCCTGGCTTTTACCTGCTTTAATCAGTGCTTCCTTAGAGTTTACACAAAACTTGAAACGGTCTCTGTCCCGCTGCTCTGTTTTCGTTCTTATCTGCCAGACAATCTGGAATTGATTATTCGATTACCATGTTGTAATATTCTTCTCGATGCTTGCCTGTATATGATACAGCATAAAATCGTTTTCCAATAAGTGTCCTTAACTTTTGAATATCTTTCAAATCCGTTGAACCGAACTCCTGATAACAAATAGTTTCGCTTGTTTCATTTAATTCATCATAGAAGTCTGTCACAAACACGCTAAATTCATCTAAAATTCCTTCAATGGGAGTTTGCGGAATATCTTGCGGGGAGGCATCTTCTTCACCATATCGCTCCGGCTCAAATTCAAAGGTAAGAGATGTAACAAAAATTTCTTGATTTTCGCTTAAGCGTATCTTGTATGGCGATTTGGTTTTATAAATACCCTCTTCAATTTCCTGAAAATCATTTCCAGCATATTTTTCTGGTGTGTAATTCTTAAAGTTCTTCACATGTAACTCCTTTTCCTGATTTGTCGGTTAGCTTACCGATTTAAGTATAGCATATCTCTCAGTTGAAAACAATTCCTATTCTATGTCCGTTCCAACTATCCAGACGGTCAAGGAACGAGTAGTATTTTTTCGCAAAGGGCGCGAAAAAATCTCCACTCTGAAACCGTTGACCGTCTGAATTTTTGCCGTTGCCATTTCGCCGCCGAAAACGGCTTCTAACTGTCCACAGGCGCGTTTTGCGCCCCTTTTCCTGCCCTGTTTCCTGCCGCGCTAAAAAGTTTTGCGTCAATAACTCAAAAAAGCACTTGACAAAACGCTTCATGACGGAATAATAGTCTGTCCGGAAAGTCATTTACCAATCCCAGGGCAGACAAAAGCGTTCCTGCCTTTGTCATTTTCCGCCCAAAAGTAAAACTGTACATCTGCGTGTAAAAATGGTATACTATGTATAATTCCGGGCTGTCCGGGCCGCGGGAAAAACGGATTAGGGAGGATGCTATGAGTATTACCAGAAAAAGCTTCGGTACGACGAAGGCGGGGGAAAAAGCGACGCTGTATACGATGACAAACGCGAACGGCATGAAGGTATCAGTGACGGATTTCGGGGCCAACATTGTGGAGATCATTGTTCCGGACAGGAACGGAAAGATGGACGATGTCAATCTCGGGTACGATTCCGTGTCCGGCTACGAGAACAACGGGCCGGGCTACGGATCTTTTCTCGGACGCGTGGCAAACCGGATCGCAGGTGCCTGCTACGAGGTCGGCGGAGTGCGTTATACAGCGGAGAAAAACGACGGAGAGAACTGTCTTCACAGCGGAGCGAAAAGTTATAACAAATATATGTATGAAACGGAGCTGATCGAGGAGGAGGACAGCGACAGCGTTGAATTTTCGAGGCTCAGTCCGGATATGGAGCAGGGCTTTCCGGGAAATCTTGACCTTACCGTAACCTATACCCTGACAGGCAGCAACGAGCTTGTAATCGAATATTTTGCTGTTTCCGACAGGGATACGGTACTGAACCTGACAAACCATTCCTATTTCAACCTGCGCGGTGAAGGAAGCGGTACCGTGCTTGATCACAAGGTATGGATCAATGCGGACAGCATTACCGCAACGGACCCTGGCCTGATCCCGACCGGAGAGTACCTGGATGTCACAGGTACGCCGATGGATTTCCGCACCATGAAGACAATCGGACAGGATATCGGTGCAGATTACCAGCCGTTGAAGGAGGGCTTCGGATACGATCACAATTATGTACTGAAGCATACGACACCGGGGGAGGTCGAGAAGGCCGCCGAGCTGTATGAGGAGACAACGGGGCGCTGCATGGAGGTATTTACGGATATGCCGGGCATGCAGTTTTATTCCGCAAACCACATATCCGGTGCGGAGGCGGGCAAAGGCGGGAAAATTTACCGTAGCCGCGATGCGATCTGTTTTGAAACGCAGTTTTTCCCGAATACGTTAAACATTCCGGAGTTCCCGGGCGGAAGAATATCGGCGGGGGAGGAATTTGAGTCCGCAACAATCTATCGCTTTTCTGTGCGCTGACAGCACACAGCGCCTGCGGAACATTCTGCATGACGACTGTCCGGAAGAGACAGCCGGAGAGGAGCCTGCTGCCGCAATCCCGGGAAGGGTACCCATGCAGGGCAGGAACCCGGAAGAAAATACGCAGAGAATTGGATACAGAACGGACAGACGGATAAAGAGGCGGTAATGAAAGAAACGGAAGTAAAGAAGTGATATCAAAGAAGCGGCAGTAAAGAAGCGGTAAAAAACAGAGGCGGGACGGACTTTCTTCGAACCCTTCCTGCGATGTGTATCCGGCAGGGAAACGGACGGCGGAAGACTTTGCCCGCGGTAAGTTCCGGCGGGCAGCCTTATGGCCTGTATGCGGCACAGTCCGGGCATACAACTTGGAAGTGCTCTGCAGAAGAGCGGCAGGCGGCGGCCCGCTGCAGCGGAAGGAGACGGGGCGGCATGGTTTTGCAGAGGGTTGAGGAACAGAAGAAAAAGGCGGAGGAGGTACTGGCAGAGCTTCGCCGGAAAAGAGAGAGCAGGGTGGAGGAATTCCGCGTCAAATACCGGAAATTCAGCGACCGCGTTCTGCGGGAGGAAAGAGTAAATCAGACAATATTTGTCGGAGTCCTGATGCTCGAAATTTTCATGCTGCTGAAGACTCTGGGAGGAAAGGCTTACGGAACCGGGGTACAGGGCGGAACGGCTTATGTCGTGATTGCGCTGCTTCTGGTCGGAGCGGCGGCAGCGGCCGCCGGCATGCTGAAGCTTCGGAAGAGCCGCCTGTTCCGCTACGCGGTATACGGTTCATTTTTCCTGGCCTACGGGCTGGTTGCGGTCGTATCCGAAAATGTGACGGATATTTTCCTGGCGATACCGATGCTGTCCGTTACGGCGCTGTATTATGATATAAAATTTACGCGGCGGGTCGTTCTGCTGGAGTCGGCGGTATGCCTTCTTCGCCTGGCGGCCAGAGGCAGCGCCGGAAAAATCGACAATACCGAGCTGGGCATTCTCTTTATCATGATAATGTTTCTGGTCACCGTAATGCGCACCACGGTGCTGGTTCGGCGTTTTGAGCACGATGCCCATCACACGATGCTGGATGAAAAGAAGGTGCAGGAACTTATGATGGAGGATATTCTGTCCACAGCGGATACCGTGTCGAAGGGGACGGATGCCGTCGCGGAGATTGTGAATAATCTGCGGGAATCCTCCAATATTGTATACAATTCTCTGCAGGAGATCGCCACGGGAACGCAGATGACGGCGGAGAATGTACAGCAGCAGACCGTGATGACGCAGCAGATTCAGGAGGCGATCGGGGCGGCAAGGGAGCTCTCGCAGGAAACGGTGAAGCTTGCGCAGAACTCGGCCGGCAGGGTCGAAGAGAATCTGGGTGTTATGGAACAGATGAAGCGGCAGGCGGAAAAGATTAACGGGAAAAATACCGAGGCGTCCGAGTCGATGAGGAAACTGCAGGAAAAGACAAAGGAGGTTCAGGATATCACGGGGGTTATCTTCAGCATATCCAAGCAGACGAATCTGCTCGCGCTGAACGCTTCAATTGAGAGCGCAAGGGCCGGAGAGGCCGGGAAGAGCTTTGCTGTCGTAGCCGAGCAGATCCGCGAGCTGGCCGAACAGACAAGAAAATCCACGGAGGACATTGCGCGGATCATTGGAGAACTGCGGGATAACGCAGGCGAGGCAGCCGAAAATGTGGAGGCCTCCGTAAGATCGGCGGAGCAGCAGAAGCAGCTGATCGACGACGCATCAAAAAGTTTTGCGCAGATCAGCAGGGATATGGGGACGCTGTCAGGCAATGTGGATGAGGCGGATCAAAAGATTTCAGCGCTTGCGTCGTCAAACGATACGATCGTGGAGAACATAAGCCAGCTTTCCGCGACGAGCGAGGAAATTACGGCTAATTCGCAGGAGGCTACCGGAATCAGCAGGGAAAACAGCGCCGACGCGGATCGTGCGACCCTGCTGCTCGGGGAGGTGCTGCAGACGGTAAAACAGCTGGAGAGATATCACGAGCAGGGGAAATAGCAGCGGAACTCGTCCGACGGCATGGCAAAGCGAATGTTCGAAAACGGCGTACCGCTGCTGAAACAAAAAACAGAGGGTCGTCTCCGGCGGACAACCCGGCAGAAGCTGTCCGTCAGATATGCCGCTGTCCGGCTGACATGGTGTTCCGCTCCTGCGGATAATCCCGCAGGAAACTGTCAAACTATTAATAGAAAAGCTGCCGGTGCGGCATTGCGGAATGTGCCGGCGGAATGTTTCGGCAGAAAATATCGCGGAAGCGGTGAAAGAGAGAAAAGGAGCCTTCGAAGAACTGAAAGAAGGGCAGTTCAGACAAGCTGAAAGTTAATAAAACAAAAGTAGCATAGAGAACTGAAAATGCGTAAATAAAATGAAAATGCCGTTTAATCGGCGGAATGCGAGGAAAGAATGAAAACTTGGCAGGAAATGCTGACACCGGCCTACGAGCTGATGTATGAGGAAGAACTGAAGGACAGCAAGAGCATGGGAGCCGTGCTCCGGCATGTAAAATCCGGCGCGCGTATATGCGTGCTCTCCAATGAGGACGACAACAAGGTATTCAGTGTGGGCTTCCGCACGCCGCCGAAGGACAGCACCGGCGTAGCGCATATACTGGAGCATTCCGTGCTCTGCGGTTCGGAAAAATTTCCGCTCAAAGATCCGTTTGTCGAGCTGATGAAGGGCTCGCTCAATACCTTTCTCAACGCGATGACCTTCCCGGATCACACGATGTATCCGGCGGCCAGCTGCAACGACCAGGATTTTAAAAATCTGATGCACGTCTATATGGATGCGGTATTCCATCCGAACATTTATCGCCGGGAGGAGATCTTTCGGCAGGAGGGCTGGCATTATGAGGTCGATGAGGACGGAAATCTCGGTATAAACGGCGTCGTATACAATGAGATGAAGGGAGTGTTCTCCTCCCCGGAGCAGGTGCTCTGGAGACTGATTATGAATTCGCTTTACCCGGATAATGCTTACGGCGTGTGCTCCGGCGGCAATCCGGAGGCAATCCCGGAGCTGACCTATGAGGATTTCCTTGCCTTCCACGGCCGCTATTACCATCCGTCCAACAGTTATATTTATCTGTACGGCAATATGGATGTAAAAGAGAGGCTCACCTGGCTGGACGAAGCATATCTCTCGGCATACGACGCGATTGAGGTCGATTCGGATGTGCCGGAGCAGAAGCTGTTCGGCGGCGTGCGCGAGGTGACCGGCAGCTATCCGATTGCCGAGGGAGACGACCCGTCCGGCAAGGCGTATCTGAGCTATAACATGACGATCGGAAGCTGCGTTGATACAAAACTGTGTATGGCCATGCAGATACTGAATACCGTGCTGCTCTCATCGGTGGGGCCGCTTTATCAGGCGCTCATCCGGGCAGGAATTTCGCCGAATATTATGAGCTCGTTCGATGAGGGAATAAAGCAGCCGTTCCTCTCGATTATCGCACAGAATACGGACCCGGAAAAGAAGGAAGATTTTCTGAAGGTGATCCGCGATACGCTTCGGAAAATCGCGGAGGAGGGCGTGCCGGAGCGCTCGCTGCGCGCCGCCATCAACAGCGCGGAATTCCGCTACCGCGAGGCGGACTACGGCAGCTACCCGAAGGGGCTTATGCTTGGACTGATGTCGATGAGCAGCTGGCTTTTCAATGAAAACGGCGCGTTTGATTACCTGCACGGCAATGAGCTGTATGCAGAGCTGAAAAAAGAGATCGGGACCGGTTATTACGAGGATCTGATCCGCAGATATATGCTGAATCCGGAGCATGCGACCGTGTTCACGCTGTTGCCGGAGGTGGGTCTGGTCGGCCGGAGGGAGAAGGAATTGAAGGAGCGTCTGGCCGGCATCCGCGCGGGCATGACGGATGTGCAGCTGGAAGAGGTGCGGGCGGCGGAGGCGGCGCTGAGAAAGTATCAGGACACCCCGGATACGAAGGAGGATCTGGAACGGCTGCCGCTACTGCAGCGCTCCGATCTGAAGAAGGAGGCAAGACCGATCATCGCGCAGCCGGGCAGTGCACAGGGGCTGAATGTCGTGAGCCAGGAGGTATTTACCAACGGGATCGCCTACGCGGAGCTCCGCTTTGACGTGCATGACGTGCCGCGGGAAAAGATACCTTACATCGGTCTGCTGAGTACTGTGCTCGGCTATATGGACACGGAAAATTACACGTACCGGGAGCTGGACAACGAGACGAATATTGAGACGGGCGGCATCTCCACCGCGGTGGAATCGCTGCTTAAGGATAATGATGCCGCATACTTCCGCCCGGTTTTCAGCTTTGAAATCCGGACGCTGTACGACAAACTTGAAAAAGCGTTTGAGCTTGTGAATGAGCAGATCCGGCGCACAAAGCTCGATGATGTCCCGCGCCTGAAGGAGATTATTATGGAGCTGAGGGCGAGAAAGCAGATGGAGCTGAATTCCGCCAGCCATTCCGCGGCAAGCCGCCGCGCGCTCTCCTACCGGTATGAAAAGAGCTGCTTTGATGACCTTACCCAGGGCATCGGCTATTTTCGCTTTATCTGCGATCTGGCCGAGAACTTTGACAAGAAGGCGGAGGAGATCAGCGCTGTCCTGAAGGAACTGTGCGGCATTATCTTCCGGCGCGGCAATCTGACCGTCAGCCTGACCGCGGAGGCCGCGGGGCTTGCGCGGGCAAAGAGCGCGCTTGCGGTGATTGCGGGAGAACTGCCGGGCGAGAGCATGGACGGGGATTTCCGGTTCCGCGCAGCGAATTTCGGGTTGGTGCCGGAGAAGAAGCAGGAGGCATTCACCTGCCCGGGACAGGTACAGTATGTGGCAAAATGCGGGAATTATTTTGAAACCGGCGAGAGGATCACGGGAGCGCTGGACGTCATGAACAAGGCGCTCTCCATCAACTATTTCTGGGATAAGGTCCGGGTTCACGGCGGCGCTTACGGCTGCATGAGCGGCTTCGGCGGCTTCAACGGGACCTACACAGCCGTTTCCTACCGCGATCCGAACCTGGCGGAGACGATCGGCGTGTTCGACCATGCCTGGGAATATCTGCGCGATTTTGATGCCGACGAGAGGGAGATGACAAAGCTGATTATCGGGACGCTCAGCGATACGGATATGCCGCTGAACCCGCAGGATCTCGGGGCGCGCTCGTTCTCGTTCTACATGGCCGGAGTTTCGTTTGAGAAGCTTCAGAAGCTGCGCGACGAGCGTCTGGCGGCCCGTCCGGAGGATATCCGCGCTTACGCGCCGATGTACCGAAAGCTGATGGAGCAGAACTGTCTCTGCGTAGTCGGCAGCGAGGCGAAGGTGGCGGAAAATAAGGAGCTGTTCAAAACGGTGGAGGCGCTGTACTGATGGAGGGAAACCGGAAATCCGGCTTTGCGGCGCTGGTCGGCCGGCCGAACGTCGGAAAATCTACCCTGATGAATCTTCTGATCGGGCAGAAGATCGCGATCACCTCCAATAAGCCGCAGACCACGCGAAACCGGATTCAGACAGTATATACCGAGGAGCGCGGACAGATTATTTTTCACGATACGCCGGGGATACACCGGGCGAAAAACAGGCTTGGGGAGTATATGGTGACCGTCGCGGAGCGCACGCTCTCGGAGGCGGATGTTATCCTCTGGCTGGTCGAGCCCTCCGGCTATATCGGTGCAGGGGAACGGCAGCTCGCGGAGCGGCTTGCGAAGGCGGACGCTCCGGTGGTGCTTGTTATCAACAAGATTGACCGGGTAAAAAAGGAAGAGATCCTGAAATTCATCGACGCTTACCGGGAGCTTCTGGAGTTTGCGGACATCGTACCGGTGTCCGCGCTCCGCGCGGAAAATACCGACCGGCTGCTGGACGTTATTTTCAAATATCTCCCGGAAGGTCCGATGTACTATGACGAAGATACGGTGACGGATCAGCCGGAGCGTCAGATCGTGGCGGAAATCGTGCGGGAGAAGGCGCTGCGCCTGCTGAACGACGAGATTCCGCACGGCATCGCGGTGGAGGTGGAGCGGATGAAGGAGCGTCCGGACGGCAGGCTTATCGATATCGAGGCGACGATCGTCTGCGAGCGGGAGTCCCACAAAGGGATTATTATCGGAAAACAGGGAGCGATGCTGAAAAATATCGGAACAAAGGCCCGGATCGAGATGGAAGAGCTGCTTGAGCGCAGGGTGAATCTCCGGCTGTGGGTCAAAATCCGGAAGGACTGGCGCGATTCCGATTCCATGATGAAAAATTTCGGCTATCGAATGGACGAGCTTTGACAAAATCGGGCTGGAAAGAATTTGTAGTTTAAAATTCCGATGTGCGGTTAACCTATTATCGTAACAAGTTGCGATAACAGGGAGGCGCGGTTATGGAGAAACGGGAAGACTGCTGGAAGCGGTTTGAGAGGACGGGCGGCGTAATGGATTATCTGAATTACACCGCCTGTACGAAGGAATCGTTTCCGGATGAGGACGAGGTAGAGGAAGATGATTGGAACGGTCACCGTGAACGGGATGGTGCTGTCGGCCATGCCGATGGGAGAATACGATAAGCGGCTGACAATACTGACGGTGGAGCGCGGGAAAATCAGTGCATTTGCGAGGGGAGCGAGAAGACCAAACAGCTCCCTTCTCGCATGCTCGCAGCCGTTTTCGTACGGGGAATTCACCATGTATGCGGGAAGGGATTCCTACACGGTGAGCGCGGCGCAGATCGAAAATTATTTTCCTGGCCTGCGGCAGGAGCCGGAGCGGGCTTTCCTCGGCATGTATTTTTGTGAATTTGCGGATTATTACACGAGGGAGGGAAATGACGAGCGGGAGGTGCTGCGGCTTCTGTATCAGTCTCTGCGGGCACTGGAGAGCGGGAAATTTTCTCCCTCGCTTGTGCGCCGGATCTTTGAGCTGAAGCTGATCGCCGTCGAGGGCGAGGCGCCGCAGGTATTTGAGTGTGTCCGATGCAGAAGGAGGCCGGGGAGCGCCGGCAGCCGCGGTCCAAACGTCCGGGATGGAGAAGTCCAACCGGACAGAGAGTGCGGGCCGGAGGAAGAGAAGCGTACCGAAGATGGCAGGGAAGCGGATCAGCCGGCAGCGCAGGATGCGCTTACCCATTTTCTTATGAGGCGAGACGGCATGATCTGCGGCAAATGCGCCACGGAGCTTGATGCAGGCCCCGGCGGGGAGACCGGGAATGCCCAGTGCCGGCCGGTCAGCGCCGCCTGTCTTTATGCGATGCAGTATGTCATCGGCACGCCGAGCGTCCGTCTTTTCCGGTTTGTGCTCAAGGAAGAGGTTCTGGAGGAATTTGCCGCCGTGGTCGGGCAGTACATAAAAAAGCATGTCGACCGGGAGATGAAGGCGCTTCAGGTGCTGGAGTCGATGTCGCCGTAAAAAGTCAGATTTTTCTGTACTTCCTGGCAAATATATGATACAATTATAGGACAGAAGGGGTTATCCCGGATGTCAAAGGCGGTGAGCAGGCTGGTAATACGGAAATATTTTTCGATAAAAAGACTACAGCCCGGGATGAAAATAGACCAGGCAATTATTGACCGGGCGGGAAGAGTGCTGATTGCGCGAAAAAGCACGCTGGATGAGTACGCAATTGAGGCGCTGGGCAGAATGGGGATTTCGGGAGTCTATATCCGCGAAGGTGAAGAGGACCCCGAGCCGGAGGATAAGAAACCTCCTCTTTCTCCGGCCATGCAGAAAAAATTTGATCAGGTCAGGGTGGAGGATCCATCCAAGGTGCGGCTCACGGAAAGTGTGCGCATGCGCGTTGCGGAGGGAATTAAGTATCTGTATCAGGATGTGAAATCCCAGAATTTTACAGATGCGACAAAGGTAATTACGGACGATCTGATGAAGGCGATCGACGACAATGAGGCGGTTGCGGTGGATATCAGCGCCCTCAAGGTGAGCGACGAGTACACCTTCAAGCACAGCGTGGATGTGGCGACCATGTCAATGATCGTCGCAAAGCGGTACGGCTTCAGCCAGCAGCAGGTATATGAGATCGGCATAGCCGGGCTGCTGCATGATATCGGGAAATCGCAGATTCCAAATGAGGTGCTGAACAAGGCGGGGAGGCTGACGGACGAGGAATTCACACTGATGAAACAGCATTCGGTGTTCGGCTACCGCATTCTGATGGAGAAAAACGAGCTGTCCAACGATATCCGGCTGGGCGTGCTGCAGCACCATGAAAAGATTAACGGCAGGGGCTATCCAATGGGAGTGGATATGTCGAAGATCAGCCCGTTTGCGCGGATTATCTCGGTGGCGGATATCTATGATGCGCTTGTGACCGAGCGCCCGTACAAAAAGCCGTTTTCTCCGCGCGACGCGGTGGAGATGATAATGTCGATGACGACCGAGCTCGATATCGACGTGATGCGCTGTTTTATGGAGAGCGTAATTCTCTACCCGGTCGGGACGGATGTGGCGCTCAGCAACGGGGAAAACGCGCGTGTGGTCGAAAACAGTCCGATCTCGGCACTGAGGCCAAAAGTGCTGGGACTTAAGAGCGGTAAAGTGTATGACCTGGCGAATGATCTGGGGTGTGCGAATATTATAATTTTATAAAGATCAGGAGGAAAAATCATGTTGTACCTGCCGAAACCGATTTCAGATTTCCTCTCTGCGGCAGACATAGAACCTGTAAGCGGCGGAATGTCCGCGGCGGATGTCTACCGCTGCAGGAAGCCGGGGGAGGATGCAGTCTTTTATCTGAAAACGGAGACGTGGCGAAAGCCGGTGGCGGACGAGCACCTTCTTTACCGCTGGCTTTATGAGGGAAAACGGCTGCCCGTGCCCGAACCGCTGTTTTGCCTTGAGGAGGAAATTCCCGTGTGCCGGGCGGGGGACATACCGGAAGCCGTGGGCAGCAGGAAGGACGCACGGCGCGGTTATCTTCTGCTTCGGGAGGCGAGAGGGGAAATCCCCTGTACCGGGAAGTATTATGCTGACCCGGCGCGTCTTGCGGGCCTGGCGGCAGAGGGAATACGGCTGCTGCAGCAGGTGGATGCCGATAACTGCCCGGTCAGGGTAAGTCTTGATGATAAACTAAAGAGCGCGCAGGAACGGTTAAGGCGCGGCGGATACAGGGAATTGAATCCTTTGGTTCCCTACACGAAGGATTTTAAGGATCATGCGGAGATATTTGACTTTTTGGTTCGGAACCAGCCGGAAATTGAGCCTGTTTTTATCCACGGGGATTACTGTCTCGACAATTTTTTTACGGACGGGGAGCATGTGACCGCGTTCATTGATTTTGGGAATGGTGGCGTAGGAGATGGCTATCAGGATATCGCGCTGTGCGTGCGGGAATTAACGCAGGATTGCCCGGAGGCGGTTACGGAGTTTTATAGGAGCCTTGGGATACGGGAGGTGGATGAGGAAAAGCTGAGGTATTATATTTTGTTGGATGAGATGTTTTGAGGAAGATGCATGGGAGGGATGGCAGAATTTGCCTTCCCCGCTTTTTTCTGCCTATTGGCATTTCCTTCATGATTTTGCTGACATATCACGGTCAGGAGCCATACCGGTAAAGCCGGAAACATCTTCTTTTATAGCTTCTCTTAAAAAATATCGAAACCTTCTGCTTTTCTTTTGTCTGCAATATTGATAAAATGTGAATCAATGATCTGGAAGCAGTATTTGGGCTATTTATTTCTTCAGCGAGTATTTTTCCCAAATCAATGCGATGTCATCCCTGCTGATATGCTTGGCTTTTTTAAAAATATTCTAACCAGTTGTCATCTAATTTTTCTGGTTCAGCATCTTCATTCAGTGAAACTAAGGCTATGGATAAAATATTATGTTGATTTTTCATATTCCTTAATCAATCTGCGTGCATTACTTATAACTGCGGCCTTGGTAAGCACAGGCATTTTTTCGTTATTTTCTATTTGCTCTGTCAGATAATTTTCTGCTTCTAAGTGATACTTTTTATTTGCTTTTGGAATTGATTTTAGATTTGTTTTTGGAATTGCTGCCCGGATAATAGCACCTCATATTTGTCTATGGTTTTTTCTGAAAGGCTTCCGGCAGATGTAAATGCTTCCCTGACTTTTCCCGTTCCGCAAAATTTCTTGACACTTTCCACATTCCCCGCTATAATATCTTCATAGAATGCAAAAATGCATTGATCGGAAGTAGTACATGTGCGTATGCGGCTCAGAGAGAAGACAGGGACGGCGGCACGGGCGCAGAGCGCGTTCGGCGGGCGGTTCATGGTGGAAGTCTTTACGCGGCGGCATGGAAGGCATCCGGGAGCATTCCTTTTGAGAGGGAAGGCCTTGCAGGTTCGGAAACCGGAAAGACGGGGTTTCATTTTTTGGTTTTCTTGTACTGTTGTGTTTTCCGCATTAGGAAGGAACGGGTTTCTACCGTTATATGGAAGCGGCTGTATGGCCGGTCGGAGTGCAGAGAAATCTGAATTTAGGTGGTACCACGGACTCATGTTCGCCCTAAGCGTTACGCTTGGGGCGTTTTTTAATGCATACGGAGGCGAAAAGGAAAAATGCAATAAAAAGCATTCCGCCCGCCCGGCAGTAAAAAACATGGTATCCGCCCAAAACAGCATACCCCGGACATTGTCGGTAAAGCGTAAGGGGCATAGTGAGCGAATACATGATTGCCAAGTACCGGCAGGGGGCATGCGGACAAGGAAAGGAGCGAATCAATTATGGAAAAGACGATGGACAAAATTGTAGCACTCGCAAAAGCGAGAGGATTCGTGTACGCGGGTTCCGAGATTTACGGCGGGCTTGCAAACACCTGGGATTACGGTAATCTCGGTGTGGAACTGAAAAATAACGTAAAGAAAGCATGGTGGCAGAAATTCGTGATGGAAAGTCCGTACAATGTCGGTGTGGACTGCGCGATCCTGATGAATCCGCAGACCTGGGTGGCTTCCGGGCATCTGGGCGGCTTTTCCGACCCGCTGATGGACTGCAAAAGCTGCCATGAGCGTTTCCGCGCGGATAAGCTGATCGAGGACTGGAGCGCGGAGAACAGCTTTGTGCTCGAGGAATCGGTTGATGCGTGGAGCAATGAGAAAATGCAGGATTTTGTGAAGGAGCATGAAATCTGCTGTCCGAGCTGCGGAAAAAAAGACTTTACGGAGATCCGCCAGTTCAACCTGATGTTCAAAACCTTCCAGGGCGTGACGGAGGATGCGAAGAATACGGTTTATCTGCGTCCGGAGACGGCACAGGGAATTTTTGTAAATTTCAAGAATGTTCAGAGAACTTCCCGCAAGAAGGTGCCTTTCGGAATCGGCCAGATCGGAAAATCCTTCCGCAATGAGATTACACCGGGTAATTTTACATTCCGCACAAGGGAGTTTGAGCAGATGGAGCTGGAGTTTTTCTGCAAGCCGGGTACGGATCTGGAGTGGTTTCAGTACTGGCGCGGTTTCTGCCGCGACTGGCTTCTTTCTCTGGGCATTAAGGAGGAAGAAATGCGCCTGCGCGACCATTCGCCGGAGGAACTCTGCTTCTACAGCAAGGGCACGACGGATATCGAATTCCTGTTCCCGTTCGGCTGGGGCGAGCTCTGGGGCATTGCGGACCGCACGGATTACGATCTGACGCAGCATCAGAATACCTCCGGGCAGGATATGTCATATTTTGACGACGAGACGCAGGAGAAGTATATTCCGTATGTCATCGAGCCGTCGCTCGGTGCGGATCGTGTAACGCTGGCCTTTCTGTGTGCAGCCTATGACGAGGAGGAGCTGGAAGGCGGCGAAATGCGCACGGTGCTCCATTTCCACCCGGCGATCGCCCCGGTCAAGATCGGCGTGCTGCCGCTCTCCAAGAAGCTGAACGAGGGTGCAGAGAAAATCTATGCCGAGCTGTCGAAAAAGTATAACTGCGAGTTTGACGACCGCGGGAATATCGGAAAGCGCTACCGCAGGCAGGATGAGATCGGCACGCCGTTCTGCATCACCTACGATTTTGACTCCGAGACGGATCAGGCGGTGACGGTGCGCGACCGTGATACGATGGCGCAGGAGCGTGTGAAGATCGAGGATCTGAAGGCATATTTCGAGGATAAATTCGACTGGGAAATTAAGACGGG
Source organism: uncultured Lachnospiraceae bacterium (assembly GCA_910587085.1). GTDB lineage: Bacteria > Bacillota > Clostridia > Lachnospirales > Lachnospiraceae > RGIG4057. The sequence continues at coordinate 14,197 of CAJUMC010000072.1, forward strand.
AAAATAAAAAAGTGCGTATAGCGCCGGCGGGCATTCTGCGGCGGATGAAAAACATGGCGTCCGCCGCAGCGGGACAAAATGCCCTGAGAGAGGGATTATGGATCATAAACTGACAGGCAGTGTTTTAAACTATCTGTGCGAGCTTCTTAAGCATAATCGCCGGTGGCTTCCGGCAGAGCACTATGCAACGGGACTTTCCGTGCTGGAGCAGTTCAGGGCCTGGCAGGAAGAAAGAAAGCTTTCTGCAGAAGAGCTTTATATGCTGATCATCTGCGGGGACGGGGATGGAATTTTCGAGTATGCCGAATCCGACGTGCTCCCGGGGGAAGAGGAAATCCATATAGTATGGGAGGTTGTCCTGTCCGTTCTGATGACCGTGGTGCGGCTTGCGTTCGAGGAAGAAGGAACCGTCTGCCCGCAGGATGTCGAAATTATCAGTCCGGATCGGATCGGGGACTTTTACCGGCGGATTTTCGATGGAAAAACATCTTTGGCGCAGCTGTTCGACTGTTTTTGCAGGGAGGTGTGTTTCTGAGGGCCTTCCATGTGTCCGTGCGGTGGAAAAATCTCTATGGATTAGAAAAAAAGAGTTTTCAAGGAAAAATTTATATGTTATAATCCCATCTTTGACAGTTCGGAGAAAATAAAATCGCTGTAACACCAGT
>CAJUMC010000073.1 GCA_910587085.1 uncultured Lachnospiraceae bacterium
TTAAATAAAGGATTCTTGCGATATGATGTTAAAAAGAAGTGTCAAACACCCGAATTGGCTGAGATGCAAAATAATGTATTTTCCTCTTCCCCTTGAATTAGCTTTATGGTATAATAACTGCAAGAGGTTAAATCCTACAGAGAGATGAAAAGAGGAGGCAGGGTAGTGAAAAATATTTTGTTTGTTGCTTCAGAGTGCGTGCCGTTTGTCAAGACCGGCGGATTGGCGGACGTTGTCGGCTCTCTTCCGAAATATCTGGATAAGGAGCAGTTTGACGTAAGAGTAATGTTGCCGAAGTACATGACGATTCCGGACAAGTTCAAAGAGAATATGCAGTACAAGACCCACTTTTACATGGAGCTGAACTGGCGCAGCCAGTATGTGGGAGTACTCGAGACCGTGGTGGACGGAATCACGTTCTATCTGATTGATAATGAATATTATTTCGGAGGGATGAGCCCTTACGGAAACATTTACGAGGACATCGAAAAATTCGCGTTTTTCAGCCGTGCCTGCCTGTCCGCGCTTCCGGTAATCGGCTTCCGTCCGGATATCATCCACTGTCATGACTGGCAGACAGGGCTTGTGCCGGTCTACCTGCACGACAGCTTCCAGGGCGGAGAATTTTTCCGCGGCATCAAAACCATCATGACGATCCACAATCTGAAGTTCCAGGGTATATGGGATAAAAAAACAGTGAAGAACATCACGGGGCTCGGCGATTACTATTTTGCGCCGGACAAGCTTGAGGCCTACGGCGATGCAAATTACTTGAAGGGCGGCATCGTTTACGCCGATTATGTGACGACGGTCAGCGATTCCTACGCAAACGAGATCCGCATGCCGTTCTACGGCGAGGGGCTGGACGGGCTGATGAATGCGAAGTCCAACCGTCTTGTAGGCATAGTAAACGGCATTGACTACGAGGAGTACAACCCGGAGACGGACCCATACATTGTCCAGAATTATAATATAAAGAATTTCCGCAAGGAGAAGGTGAAGAACAAGCGCGCACTTCAGCAGGAGCTGGGGCTTGAGGTTGACGACAGAAAATTTATGATCGGAATCGTGTCGCGCCTGACCGATCAGAAGGGTTTTGATCTGATTGATTATGTGATTGAGGAAATCTGTGCGGAGGACACGCAGTTTGTCGTGCTCGGTACCGGCGAGGAGAAGTACGAGCATCTGTTCCGCCATTTTGCGTGGAAGTACAGCAACCGTGTTTCTGCGAATATCTTCTATTCCAACGAGAGATCGCACCGCATCTACGCAGCCTGCGACGCATTCCTTATGCCGTCGCTGTTTGAGCCGTGCGGCTTAAGCCAGCTGATGAGCCTGCGCTACGGTACCGTCCCGATCGTGCGCGAAACGGGCGGCCTTCGGGACACGGTGGAGCCGTACAACCAGTATGAGAATACCGGCACGGGCTTCGGATTCTGCAATTACAACGCGCATGAAATGCTCGGCACGGTGCGCTATGCGAAAGATGTATATTACAATCACAGGCGCGAGTGGAACAAAATCATTGACCGCGGCATGGCAAAGGATTATTCTTGGTCGGCGTCGGCAAAGAAATATGAGGAACTGTATAACCGGATATAGAATACCGGCAGGATAAGAATTCACAGGAGCGCCCCGGCGGAAGTTACCGCGGGGCGCTTACATATTTCGGAATGGGAAAGGAGCGAGCTGGTATGAGACTGTCCGATTTGCTGGCAGAGGCAGAAATCCTGCGGATATCCGGAGATACGGGGATGGAAATCAGTGATATTGTTTACGATACCAGAAAAGAGATTGTCCCGGGCTGCATTTTCGTGGCATTGTCCGGAGCGCGCTTTGACGGGCACGATTATCTGGAGGAGGCAGTGAAAAAGGGGGCGGCCGCCGTAGTGGTCGAGAAGGAAGAAAAGGCTGCATTTTTATCGGAGCGGAACCGGAGAGCGGGACGGACTTACGATCCGGGGAAAGCAGCGGTTTTTGAGGCGGCAGGGGGAAGCGAGATCGAAAACGCTGTAACGGTTATTCTGGTGAAGCAGACGAGAAAAGCGCTTGCCTGCCTGTCTGCGGCATACTTCGGGCATCCGGAGAGGCAGCTTACGACCATCGGGATCACCGGGACAAAGGGCAAGACGACAACGGCGTACATGGTATATTCCGTTCTGTCCCGCGCAGGCATCCATACCGGACTGGTCGGCACCATTGAGACGCTGATCGGCAGCGAGCGGATCGCCTCGAACAATACGACGCCGATTTCCTACCTTCTGTATCAGTATTTCGACCGCATGGTAAAGGCCGGCTGCACCTGCGTCGTGATGGAGGTGTCGTCCCAGGGGCTGATGCAGTACCGGGTAGGGGGAATTGTTTTTGACTATGCCGTGCTGACGAACATTGAGCCCGATCATATCGGGCCGGGCGAGCACGCGAGCTTTGAGGAATATATGGCGTGCAAGGGAATGCTGTTTCAAAGCTGCAGAATGGCCGTCGTAAATACGGACGATGCGCATTGGAGGACGGTGCTCGGCAGTGCCGGATGCCCGATTCGGACCTATGGTACTGTCCGGGGAAACGATTTTTATGCCGAAGATATCCGGCTCCATGCCGGGGACGGCAGTCTTGCCGTGGTCTATCATCTGGGCGGGCGCGCCGATCTGGATATCCGCGTTAATGTGCCGGGGAAATTTACGGTCTACAATTCCATGACGGCGGCGGTGATCTGCCTGGAGCTCGGAATTCCGGCAGAGACCATCCGGGAAGCGCTGCAAAACGCCAAGGTACGCGGGCGGGTGGAAACCGTGCCGGTTTCGGAACGGTTTACGGTTATGGTGGATTATGCGCACAATGCAATGAGCCTGAAAAGCCTGCTTACGACGATACGGGAATATCAGCCGAAGCGCCTTGTCTGCCTGTTTGGCTGCGGCGGCAACCGCTCGCGCGACCGGCGCTTTGAAATGGGGGAAATTTCTTCCTCTCTTGCGGATCTGACCGTTGTAACAACGGATAACCCGCGCTTTGAGGAGCCGGCGGCCATTATGGACGACATTATTACCGGCGTAAAGCGCGGGGGCGGGGATTATGTTGCGATTGCCGACCGCCAGGAGGCGATCCGCTTCTGCATAGAGAATGCCGAAGAGGGGGATGTCATTATAATTGCCGGGAAAGGGCATGAGGATTATCAGGAGATCCGCGGAGTAAAGCATCATATGGATGACCGGGAGATGGCTCTTGCATGTGCCGGGAAAGCCGGACAGTAAGAACCAAGCGAAGCAAAACACAGAGACGCATAACAAAGAACAGGCAAAGTAAAAAACATGCGCAGTCTGCAGATAAATATCATCAGACTGCGCAGTTTTTTTCGATGCCGGCATATATTTCCGGCCTAAAAATCGGCTTAGTTCCGCGCAGTACAAGGGATTTAAAGCTTCTGCGGGCATAAAATATACTTTTGGCTGCAGCAGTATTATTGGCAGGTATTATTTTGTGCTTGCGATTTCTTCGGAAGGATCTATAATAGAAGGGACAAATGGGGGAACAGCCCCGTAAAATTCTAATTAGAAAGGAAATAATTTCCATGAAGAATCACAGCGTAAAGGCTGCGGAATTTTCTGCGCTTCTTCTCGGAGCAGTGCTGATTACAGGTGCTTTTGCTTCCGGCTGTTCAGGCAACGATACGGCTTCCGGCATTCCGGATGTACAGGTTCAGGATCAGGATTCGGATCAAAATCAGGATCAAAATCAGGATCAGGAGGAGAGCGGGGACGGAGAAGAGCTTAAAAACGGGACTGCGTCCGAACTTGGCAGTCTGAAGACTTTTTCTGCCGGCACTCTGGCAGGTGAAACTTTTACGGAAGAGGATATTCAGGAAAAGGATGTGACCGTCATTAATTTCTGGTCGCTGTTGTGCGGCCCGTGCATCGCTGAAATGCCGGATCTCGCGGCTTTTGCCGGAGCGCTTCCGGACAATGTACAGGTTGTTACGGTCTGTCTGGACGGAGCGGCGGCCAAAGCGGAAGCCGGACAGCTCCTGGAAACGGCCGGTTTTGAGGGCGTCACCCTGCTGAGCGGGGATGGGGATCTTCTGGATCTGTGCTGGAATATTCAGTATACGCCGACCACTGTTCTGGCGGATTCGGAAGGGAATCTTGTCGGAGATGCTATTATCGGCGGGCAGAAGGATCTTTCGGAAACCCTGCTGACAGCCGTGAACGAAGCGCTGAAGGCCGCGGGGAAGGAGGAGATCAGCCTTGAAGAATAGACGGACTGCGGCAGTGCGGTATGCGGTGCTGGCAGCGGGGGCCGCTTTTGTGCTGATCGGGATGCTGCGCAGCGAATTTGAGGAGGTATTGCAAAAGGCGGTGAAAATATGTCTGGAATGCATCGGGATCGGATAACAAGAAGTCCGTCGGATGATGAAAAAGGGAAAAAATGGAAAAATAAAAAAAGGCGGATTTCCCTGCAGCGGCTTATACAGCTGATTTCTGCGGCTCTGCTGAACGGCTATGCTGTCGGTTTCCAGAAGGGAAAAATTTTTACGGGCAGAACGAAGGCAGTCTGCGTGCCCGTCCTTAATTGCTATTCCTGTCCCGGGGCGCTGGGAGCCTGTCCGATCGGTGCGCTTCAGACGGCCCTGGGCGGCATCCGGCGGCATTTTCCGTTCTATGTGCTTGGCATGCTTATGCTGTTCGGCATCGTTCTGGGACGGGCTGTCTGCGGGCTGCTCTGTCCCTTTGGTCTGGTGCAGGATCTGCTGCATAAAATCCCGGTTCCCAAGCTTCGGGTTCCGAAAAAAATCGACCGGCCTGCGCGGTATATCAAATATATTGTTCTTCTGGTGCTGGTAATCGGGATGCCTGCCTTTGTGGTGACCAAAACGGGAATTACGCCTCCGTATTTCTGTAAATATCTCTGTCCGGCCGGAACGCTCGAAGGAGGTATCCCCCTGATGCTGGCCGATCCGGTGCTACGGGGGCTGGCCGGCATCCTGTTTGACTGGAAGGTTCTGGTGCTTGTGATCGTGCTTTTCGCCTCGATGCTGATTCACCGGCCTTTCTGCCGGTATCTGTGTCCGCTGGGAGCGTTTTATTCGCTGTTCAACCGGTTCAGCTTTTTTCAGATGCAGCTGGACAGAACGAAATGCAGCGGCTGTAGGGAGTGCGAGCGCTCCTGTCCGATGGCCGTGGAGGTTACAAAAAACATAAACAGTGCGGAGTGTATCCGCTGCGGAAAGTGCAGGGATATCTGCCCGAACAAAGCGATAGCCTTCGGTTTTGGGTCTGCAAAAGAGGAAAGCGCAGTCGGGGAAAAGGCAGACTGATACCGGCAGGAACAAAATCGGATCTTGATTTTCCGCGCCGTGCATTCTGCGCACGGCGCGGCTTTTATATGCTTTATTCTTTTGCGCCGGCCGCTTCGTCCAGGGATGCCTGCACCTCAGCGCCTGCCTTTTTCCTGTCATGGCGGGCAGCTTCGGAATCCGATTCCGGTTTTGTGCCCAGGACAGCAGCATAACCGGAAGCAAAAGCCTCTTCCGGCTCGGCAGCTCCGTTCAGATTCTTTACTGCGGTCGACAGCATCAGCTTAATGCGGTTCAGCTGATTTACCTCGCTTGCGCCCGGGTCGTAATCGACAGCGACGATGTTCGATTCCGGATAGCGGCGGCGAAGCTCTTTGATTACGCCTTTGCCGACGATATGGTTCGGCAGGCAGCCGAACGGCTGGGTACAAACGATGTTGTTTACGCCGCTGTGAATGAGCTCGATCATTTCGCCGGTCAGGAACCAGCCCTCGCCGGTCTGGTTGCCGATCGAAACGATCGGGGAGGCGAGGTCGGCAAGCTGGTAAATCGTCGGCATCTCTTCAAAACGTCTGCTTGCCCGCAGCGCGAGGCGGGCTTCCTTGCGGTAATACTCCATCACCCGGATTACCATTTTATTGATTTTTGCGCTTGCTTTGCTTTTTCCGAGATATTTTGACTGGAAATCGGCGTCGTAGGAGCCGTACATAAAGAAGTCCAGCATATCCGGAACAACGGCCTGCGCGCCCTCGGCCTCCAGAAGTTCTACGATATGGTTGTTTGCGGCCGGCAGGAATTTCACCAGAATCTCGCCCACCACGCCGACCTTCGGTTTTACGAGCCCCTCCTTCAGCGGCAGGGTGTCGAAGGCTTCAATAATGCCGCGCAGATTCTTTTTAAATTCGGAAAGTTTGCCTTTCGCGATGGATTTTTTGCATTTTTCCGCCCAGGTATCGTGCAGGGCGTTTGCGGAGCCCGGTACCAGCTCGTAAGGCCTTGTCGCGTACAGCACGCGCATGAAAACGTCGCCGTAGACAAGCGCCTGCATCGCGCGGCTTAAGCGGCCGGCCGTCAGCTTGAAGCCCGGGTTTTTTTCCGAGGCGATCGAGCTGATGGAGATGACCGGAATCTGTCCCATGCCGGCCTTCTGCAGTGCGCGGCGGATAAAGCCGATATAATTGGTTGCACGGCAGCCGCCGCCGGTCTGCGTAATCGCGATCGCCGTATGGTCAAGGTCATATTTTCCCGAGAGCAGCGCCTCCATAAACTGTCCGACCACCATCAGAGAAGGATAGCAGGCATCGTTGTTGACATATTTCAGACCGACGTCCACAGCATGTTTGTTGTCGTTCGGCAGGATCACAACGTTCATGCCGGTCGCGCGCAGCGCAGGTTCCAGAAACTGAAAATGGATCGGCGACATCTGGGGAGCCAGGATCGTGTAATTTTTCAGCATATCTTTGGTAAAAAGGACTCGGCTGTGGGCGGACGACTGAACCTGAGGCCGGATTCCCTTGCGCGCGCGGTCATTCACGGCGGACAGCAGGGAGCGGATGCGGATGCGCGCGGCGCCGAGGTTGTTCACCTCATCAATTTTCAGTACCGTATAAATTTTTCCGGCAGCGTTTAAAATATCCGCCACGCCGTCGGTCGTGACTGCGTCAAGTCCGCAGCCAAAGGAATTGAGCTGGATCAGCTCGAGATTTTCCTGCGTGCGGACAAACGAGGCCGCAGCATACAGGCGGGAGTGGTACATCCACTGATCCACGACGATCATCGGGCGATCCACCTTCCCGAGATGGGAGATGGAATCCTCCGTCAGCACAGCGGCACCATAGGAATTGATCAGCTCTGGAATGCCGTGGTTGATTTCGGGATCGATATGGTACGGCCGGCCTGCGAGCACGATGCCGAGCCGGCCCGTGTTTTTCAGCCAGGTCAGCGTTTCTTCTCCCTTTTTGCGCGTGTCGTCGCGCGCTGCAGTCAGCTCGGCCCAGGCCGCAGCTGCGGCGTTCCGGATCTCAAGCTCCGGCAGGCGGTTTTCTTCCGTAAAGAACTCGACCAGCCGGTTTGTCACAATGGCTTCGCTCTCGAGAGAGAGGAACGGATTCTGATAGACAATGCCGTCTGCACGCAGCTCCTCGACATTATTTTTAATATTTTCTCCGTAGGAGGTAACGATCGGGCAGTTATAATGATTTCCTGCCCCTGCGACCTCAGGGCGCTCGTAAGGTATGCACGGATAAAAAATATATTTTACACCCTGGGAGAGCAGCCACATAATATGCCCGTGCGCAAGCTTGGCCGGATAGCATTCCGACTCGCTCGGAATAGACTCGATGCCGAGCTCGTAGATCTTCCTCGTGGAAAGAGGGGAGAGCACGACGCGATAGCCCAGTCTGGTGAAAAAGGTATACCAGAACGGGTAATTTTCATACATGTTGAGCACGCGCGGGATGCCGACCGTGCCCCGGGTTGCAACCTTCTTTGCGAGCGGCTCGTAATCGAAATAGCGGTGCAGCTTGTACTCGAACAGATTTGGGATATTGTCCTTGTTTTTCTGCTTTCCGATGCCGCGCTCGCAGCGGTTGCCCGACACATACTGCCTGCCGCCGGAAAATTTGTTGATGGTCAAAAGACAGCTGTTTGTGCAGCCTTTGCAGCGAGCCATTGTGGATTCGAAGCGCAGTTCGGCAATCTGTCCGATGGACAGCATGGTCGTCGCTTCGCCGGAATAGTGCTCCCGCGCAATCAGCGCCGCGCCGAACGCGCCCATAATGCCCGCAATATCCGGGCGAACCGCGTCGCGTCCGAGAATGGCCTCGAAGCTTCTTAAAACGGCATCGTTGTAGAAGGTGCCTCCCTGCACTACGATATTTCTGCCGAGATCCTTCGGATCGGCGATCTTGATTACCTTGTAGAGCGCATTTTTTATTACGGAATAGGCGAGCCCTGCTGAAATATCCGCGACGGTAGCTCCCTCCTTCTGTGCCTGCTTAACCTTGGAGTTCATAAAAACAGTGCAGCGCGAGCCGAGGTCAATCGGATTTTTGGCAAACAGCGCAATTTTGGCGAAATCGGCAACCTCGTAGTTCAGGGATTTCGCGAAAGTTTCAATAAACGAGCCGCAGCCCGAAGAACATGCCTCGTTGAGCTGAACGGAATCAACCGTGCCGTTTTTGATCTTGATGCACTTCATATCCTGTCCGCCGATGTCTAGGATGCAGTCCACCTCCGGCTCAAAAAAAGCGGCGGCGTAATAATGCGCAACCGTTTCCACCTCGCCCTCATCGAGCAGAAGAGCCGCCTTGATCAGGGCCTCGCCGTAGCCGGTCGAGCAGGAGCGCACAATGGAAGCGCCCTCCGGGAGCTGGGAATAGATCTCCTTGACGGCGCGGATGGTCGTCTTTAAAGGGCTGCCGTTATTGTTGGAATAAAAGGAGTACAGCAGAGAGCCGTCCTCACCGACAAGAGCAGCCTTTGTTGTTGTCGAGCCCGCGTCGATGCCGAGGAAGCATTTGCCGCGGTAGGCGGCCAGTTCCCCCTGTTTTACACGGTGCGCGCCGTGGCGCTCCGTAAAGGCAGCGTAAGCGTTTTCATCCGTGAACAAAGGCGCCATGCGGCTGACTTCCATTTCCATCGCCACGCCGTGCTTCAGGCGTTCGGCCAGCTCGCCGAGGGTCACGGAAACAGCCGGGTTCGCATTCATTGCCGAGCCGATGGCCGCGAAGAGATGGGAGTGATCCGGCGCGATAATCTGGTTTCCTGCAAGGCCCAGCGTGCGGATAAACGCATTTTTCAGCTCCGGCAGAAAGTGCAGCGGGCCGCCGAGAAATGCGACGTTGCCGCGGATCGGCTTGCCGCAGGCCAGGCCGCTGATTGTCTGATTGACGACTGCCTGGAAGATGGACGCAGCGAGATCCGGCTTGGTTGCGCCCTCGTTGATCAGCGGCTGAATATCCGATTTGGCGAACACGCCGCAGCGCGCCGCAATCGGATAGATGGCCTGATAAGATTTCGCATATTCGTTCAGACCGGATGCGTCCGTCTTTAAGAGGGTTGCCATCTGGTCAATAAAGGAACCGGTGCCTCCCGCGCAGATCCCGTTCATGCGCTGGTCGATGCCGCCGGTAAAATAGATGATTTTCGCGTCCTCCCCGCCGAGCTCGATTGCGACGTCGGTGTGCGGAGCGTAGCTTTTCAGGGATGCGGCAACAGCGACCACTTCCTGTACAAACGGCACGCCGAGATTTTTGGACAGAGCGAGTCCGCCCGAGCCGGTGATTACCGGGGAAACGGCAGCATCCTCCTCTAATTCCTCCATCGCCTTTGTAATAAGGGAAGCGAGCGTAGCCTGAATATTTGCGAAATGGCGCTCATAATCAGAAAAACGGATATTTCCGCTCCCGTCGAGCAGAGCGATTTTTACCGTTGTGGAACCGATATCGATACCGAGGGTACAGGCCGGAGCAGAGCGATTTGCGCCGGTGTCAGAACCGTTGCGCGGGCCTTCCTGCAGTACCGCGCCGGTATTTGTTTGGATTACAGAGTGATCAGACATTGGAAAACCTCCGTTTATAAGCTATGCGGCAATCCGGCCTTCTAACACTGGCAGAAGGGCGGATTGGTAAATTTTTCTTGCATGCTGCGCATCCCGGAAGGGGTGTGCCGTCCGGAGCGCATTATATAAGGTAAAGGGATAAAAACTCCCACGAACTTGTATTATACGACAATCAAAGGGCAACTTCAATGAAAAATTAAGGAGTTAATCGTTTTTTTAGAAATGAACTGTCGAAAACGCCCGAATCGGTTGCCAGTGTTTCGGAAACATGGTATAATTGACCCAATTCTTATATGCCCGCAGGAGGCGGAATGTGCGCAGAAAAAGTTCCGGGAGGAAATAATTTGACGCAGAACCGCCGCCTTTGGGGGGCTTAACCGATCCGGACTTCGGGCAATTTTTGAATAAAAAAGGAGGGACGGCGCCGGAGGCAGGCGGGGCGCCGAAGCAGAAATAATGTTTGAGAAAGCAGGCAGAAAAAAGAAGCGTCTGGGTGATCTGCTGATCGACGCAGGCGTCATTACAGAGGAACAGCTGGGGCGGGCGCTTACGGAGCAGAAGCAGACAAAGGAAAAGCTCGGTTCCGTGCTGATTGAAATGGGTTTTACAACGGAGCTGGAGATTGCCGAGGCTCTGAAGGAGCAGCTCGGTCTGGAGTTTGTGCAGCTGCACAGTCTGATGATTCCGGCCGATGTCACGGGGCTGATTTCTGATTCCGCGCTCCTGAAAAAATATACGGTCATGCCGTTTGCGTTTCAGCAGGAACATGCCGGCTATCTGAGGCTGGCAATGGCCGATCCGATGGATCTCGTGGCGGCGGATGACCTTTCTATTATCACAAATCTGCAGATCGAACCGGTGGTTGCCACGCCGACGGATATTATGGCGGCCATTGACCGGTATTACGGAAATGCCGAGACGCAGGCGGTCGCGGAACAGTACAACCGCGAGCGGGCAATGCGCCATGCGGAGGAAGAGGAGGCATCGGAGGACGAGGATGTTGCAAATTCGCCGATCGTTATCCTTGTACGCTCCACCATCGAGCAGGCGGCGCGCATGCGGGCCAGCGATATCCATATTGAGCCGCTGGAAAACCGCATCCGCGTGCGCTTCCGGATCGACGGCGTGCTGCTCGAGCACAACAGCTACCAGGTCAATCTGATGTCCGCCATTTCCGCACGAATTAAGATTGTCGGCGGCATGGATATTTCCGAAAAGCGCAGGCCGCAGGACGGGCGAATCAGCCAGGTGGTTGACCGGATGGAGTACGATATCCGTGTTTCCATTCTGCCGACGGTTTACGGGGAGAAGATCGTTATGCGTCTGACCTCGAAGCAGACGCTGACAAGAGAAAAAAAGCTGCTCGGCTTTTCTGCGGAGGAGCTGCAGCGCTTTGACCGCATTCTGTCGAACCCGAACGGTATGATTCTTGTGACGGGGCCGACCGGAAGCGGAAAATCGACGACGCTTTACACTGCCCTGAGCGAGCTGAACCGGGAGGAGGTCAACATCGTTACGGTCGAGGATCCGGTTGAGGCGAATATTGACGGTATCAACCAGGTACAGGTCAACAACAAGGCGGAGATGACCTTTGCGGCCGCGCTGCGCTCGATTCTGCGGCAGGATCCCGATATTATCATGATTGGTGAGATCCGGGATAACGAGACGGCATCCATCGCGGTCACGGCATCTATCACGGGGCATCTCGTCGTGAGTACGCTGCACACGAACAGCGCGGCGAGCACGATTTCCCGGCTGGCGGATATGGGGATCGAGCCCTACCTGATCGCGGATTCGACCGTCGGCGTCATCGCACAGCGGCTGGTCAGAAGGCTCTGCGGCGAGTGTAAAAAGAAGAGGCTGGCGACCAGGCTGGAAAAGCAGCTGCTGGGCAGAAGCGACGATGAGGAATTTGCCGTATACAAGCCATGCGGCTGCAATCAGTGCAACAATAGCGGCTACCGCGGGCGCATCGGCGTATATGAAATTATGCCTGTCACCCCGCGCATCCGGAGGATTATTGCACAGCGCGGCAGCGCGGAGGAGATCGAGGCGCAGGCGCTCCGGGAGGGGATGAAGACGCTGAAAATGAGCGCTGCAAGGCTGGTGCTCGAGGGAGTTACTTCCATCTCGGAGCTGCAGCGGATCGCGTATTCGAACGAGGAGGAACAGGTTTGAAACGCAGTTTCGGGCCTTTAAGCGGATGCGGCATTCCGGGCAGCCGGGCGGTGTAAACCGGCAGCCGCCAAAACAGCATCCATTTGCCGATGCGGCATCGCAGGCACAGAAGTGACAGGAGGAATATTATGATAACAATAGAGGAACTGCTCAGGCTTGCAAAGGAAAAAAGGGCATCCGACCTTCATGTGACGGTTGGCATACCGCCGAAGCTGAGAGTGAACGGAGAGCTGGTGGATACGGATTATCCGAAGCTTCTGCCGGCGGATGTGGAGGGAATTTTAAAGCCGGTGGTCAGCGACCATTTCCGGGAAATACTCGAGAAGAACGGTGAGGTTGATTTTTCCTATTCCATCGCCGGTCTCGGGCGCTACCGCGTCAATGTATTCAAGCAGCGCGGCTCGTATGCATTTGTCATGCGAATTGTGGGGACGAGCATTCCGGCGACGGAGGATCTCGGCGTGCCGCCGTCCGTTGTGGAGCTGACCGGGCGCAAAAGGGGACTTGTTTTAGTGACGGGACCGACCGGAAGCGGAAAATCCACAACACTTGCCTCGCTGATCAATGTGATTAATTCCAAATACAATTCACATATCATTACGCTGGAGGACCCGATCGAGTACCTGCACAACCACAAAAAATCGGTGGTCAACCAGCGGGAGATCGGCCTGGATTCCGGAAGCTACGCAGGCGCTCTGCGCGCCGCGCTCCGGGAGGATCCGGACGTGATCCTCGTCGGCGAGATGCGGGATCTGGATACGATTTCCATTGCAATCACGGCGGCGGAGACGGGGCATCTCGTGTTTTCCACGCTGCACACCATCGGGGCGGCCAGCACGATCGACCGTATTATCGACGTTTTCCCGCCGCACCAGCAGCAGCAGATCCGAATTCAGCTCGCATCGGTGCTTGAGGCGGTGGTTTCCCAGCAGCTGATCCCGACGCAGGACGGCAGGGGACGCGTCGCCGTGTTTGAGGTGATGCATGCGACCGTGGCGGTGAAGAATCTGATCCGCGAGTCGAAAACCTATCAGATTGATTCTATTATACAGACAAACCGTAAGCTCGGGATGCAGACGATGGACGACGCAATCTACGACATGTATCTGAAGCGCAGGATCGACGCGGAGAAGGCGCTGACCTTCGCGCAGGATCCGTCGGGCATGGAGCGGAAGCTCTACTAATTCGGGAGGCGGATTATGGCGGAATATTCCTATCAGGCAGTGGATGTCAGGGGAAAAAACAGAAAGGGAAACATTGAGGCGTCCGACGAGGCCCAGGCGAGGACACTCCTAAAGAAAAACGGCCTTATCGTGCTGAAGCTGGGGGAGGCTGGCATGCTGACGAAGGATATCAGCATCACGATCGGAAAGCCGGTGACGCCGCGGGAACTCGGCATTTTCTGCCGTCAGTTCCAGAGTATTCTTCACGCGGGCGTCACAATTATCGAGGCGCTTAAAATGCTCGGCGACCAGACCGAAAACAAGGCGTTTGCCAAGGGGATTCGGGATACGGCGGCACTTGTGGAGAAGGGGGAGACGCTCGGCAACGCGATGCGGCGGAACCCGAAGCTTTTTCCGGGAATTCTGATTACGATGGTGGACGCAGGGGAGGCCTCCGGAAGTATGGAGGTGTCTTTTGCACGGATGGCGACGCATTTTGAGAAGACGGCCAAGACAAAGGCGCTGATTAAAAAGGCAATGATCTATCCGGTGGTGCTTGCCGTTGTGGCTCTGGTCGTCGTAATCGTTATGTCCGTCTTTGTGTTCCCGAAATTTGCGGACATGTTTGCAAGTATGGGTACAGAAATGCCTGGAATCACCAAAGTGGTGATGGCAATCAGCAACGTTCTGATGTATCGCTGGTATTTTATTATTCTCGTTCTTGCCATCCTGATTCTTTCCGTGCGGATGTACGCGAAGACCTCCTCCGGCAGGCATGTGTTCGGCTCGCTTGCGCTGAAGCTGCCGGTGTTCGGGAAAATGAACTCCAAGAACGCCTGCGCAAACTTTTCCAGAACGTTCAGCACCCTGATCGGTTCGGGTATGTCCATCTCGCAGTCGCTGGAGATCACGGCGCGCTCGATGAGCAATATTCTGTACCGGGAGGCGCTCGAGCAGGCCAGGGTGGAGGTGGAGCAGGGCGTTAATCTTTCGGCCGCTCTGCGGGAAAACCCGCTTTTTCCGGCGATGGTCTGCCAGATGCTCAACATCGGCGAGGAGACCGGAAACGTGGAAAAAATGCTGGATAAGGTTGCGGAATATTACGAGGAAGAGGTGGAGATCCAGACGCAGAGTCTCTCTGCGGCGATGGAGCCGATGATTATCGTTGTGATGGGCATTATCGTTATGTTTATGGTTATGGCGATCTATATGCCGATGATACAGATGTATTCGGATGCCGGGAATCTATAAACCGGAAGAACGGCGGGCGCCGGTACAGGGCCGCAGGATTCATGCATTCTGCCCCGGGGCCGGCGCTCGTACATTTATGAGAAGGTTTCCCGGGTGCTGTTATCCGCTTAGAGTAAAATTATAGTTGGCAAAAAAAATAAGGGAAGAAGGAAATCTCC
>CAJUMC010000074.1 GCA_910587085.1 uncultured Lachnospiraceae bacterium
AGCATCTGCCTTACAAGCAGAGGGTCATAGGTTCGAACCCTATAACTTCCATTTTGTCTTATACCTGTATGCGTTCAGATCGTGAATCGGTCATTGCTGCGCGGGTATGGTGGAATAGGCAGACACAAGAGACTTAAAATCTCTCGGGGGCAACCTCGTGCCGGTTCGAGTCCGGCTACCCGCATTATTTTATTAACAGGAACCGTTTTTGGCTGATTGCCGGAATGGGTTCTTTTTTTGTTTACCCGCAGGGATTACACGATGCTTAAGAATCATGCGGAGCTTCCAGCATAGCGCAGACATGCGGCAATGAGAGGGCGGATCATTCCGCAGCTTTAAAACAAATGCCTTCTGATTTTTGAACCGCAGCAGCGGAGATTTCGACAAAAGGGAAGAAGAATTGCAGGCATTGAAAAAGAGACTGCTGTATAGGACGATAAAGAGAGATTATTTATTAAAGAGGCTGATTATGCTGATTAAAAATATTAGAATATTCACGGAAGAAAAAAACTTTTCAGAAGGGATGATCCTGATGCGGGGTGATCGTATAGCCGGAATCTGCCGGCCGGGAGAAGAAAACGAGCTTTTTCCGGGCAGCGAAGCTGAGGAGACTATTGACGGCGCCGGCTCCTACGCGGTTCCGGGTATGATTGACATGCATTTCCACGGCTGTGCAGGCTTTGATTTCTGCGACGGGACGCCGGAAGCTTTAGACGGAATTGCGGAATATGAGGCGTCGGTCGGTGTCACGGCATTTTCCCCCGCTACCATGACGCTTCCCGCTGCAGAGCTGGTGCGCATTCTTGAAAATGCTGCGAAATTTTGCCGGGAACAGGCAGGAGGAAAGACAGCAGGACGGGCGGAGCTGGTCGGAATCAATATGGAGGGCCCTTTTATCAGCGCTGCCAGAAAAGGAGCGCAGGAGGAAGCTTATATTCTTCCGTGCGATGCGGCAATGTTCGAACGGTTTCTTTGTGTTTCGGAGGGGCTGGTGAAGGTGATCGGAGTTGCTCCCGAGAAGGAAGGGGCGCTTCCGTTTATCCGCGCGGTAAAGGACAGGGCAGTTGTCTCGCTGGCGCATACGGATGCCGGATATGAAGCGGCGACAGCGGCGCTTGATGCAGGTGCGGATCATGCGGTACATCTTTACAATGCGATGAGAGGATTCTCGCACAGGGAGCCGGGCACGGTGGGCGCCGTATTTGATTCGGCGACGGCGACGGCGGAACTGATCTGTGACGGGGTGCATGTTCACCCAGCGGCGGTTCGTTCTGCGCTGAAGTTGCTGGGGCCTGATCGGGTGATCTTTGTCAGCGACAGCATGCGTGCCGCGGGAATGAAAGATGGAATCTATACCCTGGGAGGTCATGAAGTCCGGGTGCAGGGGAAACGGGCGGAGCTTTTGTCGGATCATTCTCTGGCTGGCTCAGTCAGTACTCTGCCGGATTGTGTGAGGACGGCGGTAAAGCAGATGGGAGTTCCTCTGGAGACGGCGATTGCCTGCGCTACAGCCAATCCGGCCAGAAGGCTTGGTATTTACGGGGAGTACGGCTCGATTACTGTCGGGAAAAAGGCGGATGTGGTGCTTCTTGATAACAATCTGCAATTGATCTGTGTTATAAAGAACGGAAAAATATTAAAAAATATAAAAACAACCGGAACTTTATAATTTATTCCGGTTGTTTTTTCTGATTGCTGGAGGCTTGTTGGAAACAAGATTTTATTGCCGGCAAAGTTCTGCTCTGGGATAAACCCGCTTTTGATTTCCGGAAACGGGAAATATCCCAGTCATACAACTGCTGCCGACTCCCCGGCTTCCGATTACTGAAGCCGGAATTTTCCGGCGAGATCATTCATCAGCCGGGACTGTTCGGACAGCCTCTGCGAGTTGGAAGCGCTTTCCTTTGAGGTGGCGGAGGTGACCTTTACTACGGCGGAGATCTGGTTGATTCCTTCGGTAACCTGTGAGATGGTAGCGGTCTGATTGTCTACGGCTGTCACAACCGTATCCATTTTTGCGGTAACATTTTCGGCCAGAGTGCTGGTCTCGGCCAGGGAACTGGTAACTTTGCCGACGGCAAGATTTCCTTCGGAAACAGCGCTGATGGAACGCTCGATCAGTTCCTTGGTGGCCTTGGCCGCCACATCGGATTTGGAAGCCAGACTGCGCACCTCGCCGGCAACTACGGAAAAGCTCCTGCCGGCAGCGCCCGCCCGCGTCGCTTCCACAGCAGCATTCAGAGCCAGAATGTTGGTCTGAACGGCAATGTCTTCTATGGTGTTAATGATTTTGCTGATTTGTGCGGAGGAAACAGAAATTTTTTCCATCGCCCTGTTCAGCTCACCGACGGAATCCACGCTCGCGACAAGCTGAGCTACGACCTGATTCACAAACTGTCCTGCTTCCGCCGCCGCCGCGGCAGTCTGCCTTGCGTTCTCGGAAATATCTGCGACGGTGCCGGAAAGCTCCTGGACGGCACCGGCCTGTTCTGCGGCTCCCAGACTCAGAGACTGGGCTCCGTCAGCCATCTGCCCGGCGCTGGCAGCAACCGTCCCGGCTGACTGGCTGATCTGAAAAAGAGTATCCTTCAGCGAGCCGTGAATGGTCTTAATGGACTTTTCGATTTCCGAAAAATCACCGCGGTATGTGCGGACAATCGTTTCGCGGAAGTCTCCCCTGGCCATCTGAACCAGGTGGTGGGAAACATCCTGTACCACTTCGTCCAGTCGGGAAATCGTGGTACCAAGCGCATTGGTCAGCTCACCTGTCTCGTCGCGGGAACTTACCGCAGGAGTCGGGGTTCTCAGATCACCGTCGGCCAGCTGTTCCAGCCGGGTGACGCAGGCACGGATAGGATTGGAGATGGAGCGCGCCAGAGGGTATGCAACAAAAAAGGAAACAATCACCACAATCAGCACCACCAGGATTGTCAGGATAAAACTCTGATGCAGCGTGGATTTGAATTCGCGCTGGCTTGCTTCAATAGCGATGCTCCAGTTTTGATTGCCGCCGATGGGAGCAAAGCCGACAAGCTTTTCGTCATCGTAGAATTTATATGTACCAAAGCCTGTTTCGCCCTGGATCATGCGCTGATTCACGGCGGCAATATCGGATACGCTGGGATCCTCCTTTGCGGCCTCAATCATATTGGAGCCCTTTTCAACCACCGAGCTTTCACGGTGCCCGATCACATTTCCTCTGTGATCCATTACATAGGCCACGCCGCTGTCGCCCATGGCAAGGTTGACTACGATATCGGTCAGAAAATCTGCGCTGATGCCGCCGTAAACAACGCCGTCAAAGCGTCCGTCGGTAAGGATCGGCACTTCCAGCAGGAAAATCATCTGATTTCCGTCGTTCATAATGTCGGAAATATAAGGCTTCATAGCAGCCTTGCATTGTTGGAAATAGTCCTTGTCAGCATAGCTTTGGCCAGTGGAGGAAAAACCGTCGGCATCTATTTTTCCGGTATAAAGGAAACCATTGCGGGCAGCAATATCGTCCCGCACAGGAACAAGCTCCGGAGCGGTAGGCTCGGAGTTGCGGAAAATATCGGAGGCCGCAGCCTCCTGAAGTGCCGTCCAGTAGTTATCCATTCGCCACCGGACCGCGTTGGCCGCCATCTGCGTGGCCGGTCCCAAAGTCTTTTTCAGCAGAGCGTCAATTCCTCTGGCGTTTAAAAGCGCTGTAAATACACCGATCAGTGTAGAACCGATCAGTACTACTGACAGCATTCCAACCCAAATTTTTGACTTGATCGACTTCATGACATATCTTCCTTCCATTAAAATTTTATTTCGTGCCGTCCCGCATTGTCAATCCGGCTGCAGCACTACGATATTATAATAAATCACAGAAAAGATGTCAATCAGCCGGTGTAAAAAATACGACCGTAGCAAGGCGTCAGGCAGGTGTGCAAAGCGCTTTCCCCGAACCGTTCCGAAAAAAGAAGAAAGGCACGGCAGCACCTGTATCCGGCTGTCGCGCCTTTCTTTCAAAACGTTTATTTGTCCCTGATTTCTCCGTGCAGCTGCTGCAGAGATTTGACCTCACAGTCTCCGTGCTTCTGCACATACAGAATTCCCTTTGCCGTGGCTCTCGCCGCGGCGATCGTCGTCATATAAGGGATTTTTTCCTTGATCGCTGCCTTGCGCAGATAGCTGTCGTCGTGCATGCTCTCCTTGCCGATCGGAGAATTGATGATCAGGCTGATATCCCCGTTGGTGATCAGGTCAAGGATGTTCGGCCGCCCCTCGTAGAGCTTCTTTACGCGCTCTGCCGGAATTCCCGCCTCCGTGATCAGGTCGCAGGTAGTGCCGGTTGCGAGTATCTTAAAGCCGGCCTCCTGAAACAGCCCGGCGATCTCCACGACCTCCGGCTTGTCCTTGCGGTTGACTGAAATCAGCACCGTGCCGGAAAGCGGAAGCTTTGTCTGAGTCGCCTCCTGCGCCTTGTAGAATGCCTCACCGTAGTAGGTGGAAAGTCCGAGTACCTCGCCGGTGGAACGCATTTCCGGGCCGAGTACCGGGTCAACCTCAGGGAACATGTTGAACGGGAAGACGGCCTCCTTCACGCCGTAGTACGGGATATCCTGCTCTTTTAATGCCGGGACAGGGGAAGGGCGGGAAGTGAGCTCCGACGTGATAATGTCCGTGGCAAGCGGAACCATGCGGATGTTGCACACCTTGGATACGAGCGGAACGGTGCGGGACGCGCGCGGGTTGGCTTCCAGCACGTAAACTTTTCCGTTTTCGATCGCGTACTGCATATTCATCAGACCCCTGACATGCATTTCCTCGGCGATTTTCTTCGTGTATTCCCGGATCGTTGCAACATTTTCCGCCGTGATGTGCACGGACGGGATAATGCACGCGGAATCGCCGGAATGAACACCTGCCAGCTCAATATGCTCCATAACGGCAGGGACAAAGGCGTGCGTGCCGTCGCTGATGGCATCCGCCTCACATTCCAGCGCATGGTTTAAGAAACGGTCGATCAGGATCGGGCGATCCGGGGTTACGCCGACGGCGGCCCTCATATAGCCCTCCATGCTTTCGTCATCGTAGACAACTTCCATGCCGCGTCCGCCGAGCACGTAGGACGGGCGTACCATAACCGGGTAACCGATGCGGCCTGCAATCGCGAGCGCTTCCTCCACCGTGGTTGCCATCCCGGATTCCGGCATCGGAATGCCTAACTTGTCCATCATCGCGCGGAACTGGTCGCGATCCTCAGCTAGATCGATCACGGCAGGCGGCGTGCCGAGGATTTTTACGCCGTTTTTCTCAAGCTCCGCCGCGAGATTGAGCGGTGTCTGGCCGCCGAACTGCGCGATCACGCCGACCGGCTGTTCCTTCTGGTAGATGCTTAAAACGTCCTCCAGCGTGAGCGGCTCAAAATAGAGCTTGTCGGAGGTGTCGTAGTCGGTGGAAACCGTCTCCGGGTTGCAGTTGACAATGATCGTTTCAAAGCCGAGCTTTTTCAGCGCGAGCGCCGCGTGGACACAGCAGTAGTCGAACTCGATGCCCTGGCCGATGCGGTTCGGGCCGCCGCCTAAGATCATGATCTTTTTGCGGTCGGTGTTTACCGGATTTTTGTCCGGTGCGTTGTAGGTGGAGTAGTAGTAGGCGCTGTCCTTGGTGCTGCTGACGTGTACGCCATCCCAGGCCTGCGCGATGCCGAGCTCCATGCGGCGCGCGCGGATGTCCGCTTCCGTGATTTCAAGGAGCATGCTTAAATATTTATCGGAGAAACCGTTTTTCTTTGCCGAGATAAGAGCCTCATCGGACGGAAGAGAACCCTTCCGCGCAAGCAGTGCTTCTTCTTCTGCAACAAGCTCCTTCATCTGCTCGATAAAATAGAGCTTTACTTTTGTGGCATCGTGGATTTCCTCCACGGTTGCGCCCGCCCGCAGCGCTTCGTACATAATAAAATGGCGGTCGCTGGACGGGTGCGCAAGCATGCGCAGCAGTTCTTCCTTCGGCTTTTTGTTGTAATCCTTCGCAAAGCCAAGGCCGTAGCGGCCGGTCTCCAGACTGCGGATTGCTTTCTGGAAGGCTTCCTTGTAGGTTTTTCCGATGCTCATGACCTCGCCAACCGCGCGCATCTGTGTGCCGAGCTTGTCTTCCACGCCTTTGAATTTCTCGAAGGCCCAGCGCGCGAATTTGATTACGATATAGTCGCCGTCCGGCACATACTTGTCAAGCGTGCCGTATTTGCCGCACTCGATCTCTTTTAAGGTAAGCCCTGCGGCGAGCATGGCGGACACGAGGGCGATCGGGAAGCCGGTCGCCTTGGAGGCGAGCGCCGAGGAGCGGGAGGTACGCGGGTTGATCTCGATCACGACGATGCGGTCGGAAACCGGGTCGTGGGCGAACTGTACGTTCGTGCCGCCGATGACCTTGACGGAATCCACAATGCGGTAGGCTGCATCCTGCAATCTGGCCTGAAGTTCCTTTGAGATGGTAAGCATCGGGGCGGCGCAGAAGGAATCGCCGGTATGCGTGCCCATCGGGTCGATGTTTTCGATAAAGCAGACCGTGATCATGTTGCCCTCGGCATCGCGGACGATCTCAAGTTCCAGCTCCTCCCAGCCAAGGATGGATTCCTCAACGAGTACCTGGCCGACCAGACTTGCCGCCAGTCCGCGCGCGCAGACGGTCTTTAATTCTTCCTTGTTGTAGACCAGACCGCCGCCCGCGCCGCCCATTGTGTAAGCAGGGCGCAGTACGACCGGGTAGCCGAGGCGGTCGGCGATGGCAAGAGCCTCATCCACGGAGTAGGAAACTTCGCTACGCGCCATTTCGATGCCGATCTCGTCCATGGATTTCTTGAACTCGATGCGGTCCTCACCGCGCTCGATTGCGTCCACCTGCACGCCGATAACCTGCACATTATATTTCTCAAGCACGCCCTCCTTTGCGAGCTCCGCGCACAAATTCAGGCCGGACTGCCCGCCGAGGTTCGGCAGCAGCGCGTCCGGGCGCTCCTTCGCGATAATCTGCTCCAGGCGCTTTACGTTGAGCGGTTCGATGTAGGTGACGTCCGCGATCTCCGGATCGGTCATGATGGTTGCGGGGTTGGAGTTTACCAGGACGATTTCGTATCCGAGATTGCGCAGTGCTTTGCACGCCTGTGTGCCGGAATAGTCGAACTCGCAGGCCTGCCCGATAATGATCGGACCTGAGCCGATGATTAAGACTTTGTTGATATCCTCTCTTTTTGGCATAAGACTCTCCTTTGATCTCATTGGTCTTTTTATGATTTTATATAACTTTTTGACTTCTGCATCATTATAATGGATATCCGGAAAAAATCCTATAGTTTTTTAAAGATTTTTTCATATTTTTTACGCGCCCTGTCCGGAGCCCGGCACGGACAAGCTGGAAATGCGCTGCTGCTTTACTCTGCGTAGTCGTTTCTGCGCCGCTTTCAGCGGCTGTTACGGGGAGAATGCTAAGGCGGCTTACCATCGGGGAGGACTAAAGCCCGGCGGATACGGTGCAAAAGGAGCGGAAGGCGGGTAACAAGTGATGGAATCCAGACAGGACGAAAGAAGGGTAAAGTTTTCCATGTTTACAGCCGATAATTACTGCATAGTTATTATCAAATCATCAAACGGATTTGGAAAAAAGCTAAGGAGGGCGAAAAAATGGACAGACTTGGCGCTTACGGTATGTATCGGGCCAGCGGGAACGACAGGGATTCCAGATCGGCGAGGACGAGGCGGCAGGAGGAGACGGACAGAGCGGATAAGGCGAAGGAAGCGAAAAAAACATCCGACAAGCCGGTGCAGCTGAGCGACCGGGCGAAGGCTCTGCTGGAGGAGCTGAAAAAAAGCTACACCAATATGGATTTTATGGTTGCGGATTATGAAAGCGACGAGGAGGCACAGAGCTATCTTTCCAGAGGGACGAAGGAATTCAGCGTGCTGATCGATCCGGAAACGCTTGAGAAGATGGCGGCAGACTCAGGGACGAAGGCGAAATACCTCGGGCTGCTCGACGAGGCGACTTCAAAGCTCGGCGAGCTGAAGGAAAAGCTTGGCGAGGAGGGCACGGAGGTAAAAAGCCTGGGAGTTTCCATCGGCAGCGACGGCTCGCTCAGCTATTTTGCAGAGCTTGAAAAGTCAAGCGAGAAGCAGCGCGAGCGCATCGAGGAGAGCAGGGAAAGGAGAGCCGACGAGGAAAAGGAAGCAGAACGTGCCGAGAAGAAAAGGCGTTCGGAGGAAAGGAACAGCGCAGACCGGACGGGAGCCTTCGGGCAGACCGGACGTCCTCAGGGACCGGTCAAATCCGTGCGCGTTACCGCGGATTCCGTGGAGGAGCTCTATCAGAAAATCCGGAATGTGGACTGGAATGCGGTAAAGCCGTCCGGCGCTCCGGCAGGAAACAAATTTGATTTTACGGTATAAAAACTCCGCTGTCCGGTGCAGCAGGAACAGCCGGTTCGGTGCTGGGCGGTGATTCCGGAAAGAAGGCCCTGGAAACAGTACTGTTTTCAGGGCCTTCTCCCGTTGCGTAAGCTGCCGCCGGCCGATGCCGCGGTAAAAACAGTAGACTTTTTACTGTGATCATGCTATAATAACGCACAGGCTTCAGGAATTTTTACAGCTGGCGCGGTGCGCATTTTATTTTTTATTTTGTTGAATTATGTTATTTTATTTTAAATTCTGTATGTAAATAAAAGGCAAGGCGGGTAACTAAAACATGGTGATGAAAGTATGGTAACAGAAATGAGCAATTCAGATTCAAACAGAACCCGGCCGAACGAGCTGCGTTTTCCGATGATGGAGAATGCAGAATATCAGAAGGCGCAGAATCAGGAAATCAAGCTTGGAAAAGAAGAAGGACTGGATGTTTCCATATATTCCAATCCCGAGTTCAACTGGCTTCAGATGGAACAGATCCGGACGGGGCTCAAGGACGGGGTGGACGCCTCCATTTACGCGAATCCCGCCTACAGCTATGAGACAATGCGGCAGATCCGGCTTTCTCTTTATTCCGCCATGGATCTCATGCCGTATCTTCACAGAGGGTTTACAGACGATTCGCTGGAGGAAATCCGGCTTGCCCTGCTGAACAAGCTGCCGCTGGATCAATGGCTGAAGGACGATATGTGCGCTCCTCAGATTCATGAAATCCGGATCGGCCTGTGCGAGCAGCTGGACATTTCGGCCTATTCCGATACGAAATACAACTGGATGCAGATGAAGGAGCTGCGTCTGGGCCTGGAAAAAAAGCTGAATATATCCCTCTATGCCAATTATCTGTTCAGCCATTTCCAGATGAAGGAAATCCGTCTTGGCCTTGAGGCGGGGCTTAATGTGGCCTCCTACTGCAGTCTGGTGTATTCGGCCACGGATATGCGGGAAAAACGGCTGAGCCTGATCGGCGGTAAAACGGAGGATACAGAGGCCGGCGCAGGAAAGCGCGCCTTCCGCGATCCGTTCCGCAAAAACGAATTTATGATTTCCATCGAGGAGAACGGCAATAAGGCCTATGCCTATATCCCGTGGATAACCGGAAATGTTGTCACAAAGGAAGCTGCTCCAAAAACGACTGCTTTATTGAGGCGGGCGGAGAGGTCTCCGGAAAATTTTTTGAGGCAGCCAATATCATTGCAAGGGGCAATGTCAAGGCCAATTACATTATGAACAGCAACATCAACACGCTGGGCCGGGTTATTGTGTCGGGAAGAAAAGGAGTTCTTCTGGGAGGAAGAATCTGCGCGGTGAGGGGCGTGGATGCCAATAATCTCGGAAACAGCTCCCATCTCAGAACGCTTCTGGAAATCGGCAGAACCGAGCTGTACGAAAAGGAGCAGGCTGATTACGCGGTGAGAAGAGAACGGCTGCTCGGAGAGCTGTCCGCGCTGGAAAAGGGCTGGGATCGAGTGCTTCAGATGATTTCCGCCGAGGTGGAGGTTCCAAAGGAGACGCTGCGGAAAATTCACGCTACCATCGAGGCAAAAAATCATGAGCTGGCAGGGCTGGATGCGGAAGTTTCCAAGCTGATCAATATGACAGAGCACACGATGAACGCGCCTGTCTGCATCAGAGGAAGGGCGTACGAGGGAAGCGTTATTATAAACACATTTAAATATATGCTCTCCTCGGAGGTGAAGCGGGTGATTTTCAAGCTTCGGGACAAGAAAGTGGCAATGGTAACCCTGTAAAACAGAGAAAGAATGGGAAAACAATGAAACGCGATACGATTTTGATTTTTGAAGACAACTCGATTGACCGTTCAATTCTGGCCGAATTATTCCGCAAGGATTATAAGATTCTGGAAGCTGCCGACGGCAGGGAGGGAATTGCGCTTCTGAACAGTCATTTTTCTTCCATCGCCATTGTGCTGCTGGACAATCTGATGCCGGTGATGGGCGGCTTTGAGGTGCTTGAGCATTTCAAAGGAAAGAATATATTGAACAGAATTCCGTTTATTATGATTACGGGGGAAGAATCCTCCGAACTAGAACGGAAAGGTTATGAGTACGGCGTGATCAGCTATATTAAAAAACCGTACCAGGCGGATGTCATAAAGCAGGTGGTCAGCAACGCGGTCGGCTGGTTTCAGTATAAGATGCAGCTGGAAGTAGTGGTCAAAAAGCAGAACGAAAGCATCAAGAAACAGAACGAAATGCTGAAGCGGCAGACGAAGGAGCTGAACAAGC
Organism: uncultured Lachnospiraceae bacterium; assembly: GCA_910587085.1. GTDB lineage: Bacteria > Bacillota > Clostridia > Lachnospirales > Lachnospiraceae > RGIG4057. The sequence continues at coordinate 10,676 of CAJUMC010000074.1, forward strand.
TGAATGGGATTCTGATCGACTCGCTCAGCAACATTGTGGAGTTCCGCAATCTGGAATCGAAACAGCATATAAAGAGAATCCGGGAGTTTGCGCTTTGTCTCGGAAAAAGTATAATCCGGCTGTATCCCGAATATGAGCTGACGCCGGAGAAGCTGGTGCAGATCGGCTGGGCGTCTTCGCTCCATGATATCGGAAAAATTGCGATTCCGGACAATATTATACTGAAGGCGGGCAAGCTGACCGCGGACGAATTTGAGCTGATCAAATCGCATACTACAAAGGGCGAGGAAATTATCCGCAGTGCGATCCGTCTGAACGACAGGGAAATCTATGATTACGCCTGCGATATCGCCAGGCATCACCACGAAAAATATGACGGAAAGGGCTATCCGGACGGACTGAAGGGGGATGAGATCAGCATTGCGGCGCAGATTGTTTCCCTCGTGGATATCTATGATGCGCTCACCTCAAAGCGCGTCTACAAGGCTGCCTACGAGCCGGAAAAGGCGTATCAGATGGTGATCAACGGGCACAGCGGCACTTTTTCTCCAAAGCTGCTGAGAGCCTTTGCGGAGGTGAAGGCGGAATTTGAAATCATACTTGCCGCATATCGTGACGAGGATTGAAAACAGGCGGAAAGCGTAACGGAAAGTGAAAAGAAAAAAGCGTTTATTTACAACAACAAGAATTATTGCTCTGGGTTTTCTGGTGGCGATCCTGATCGGTACCGTACTGCTTTCTCTGCCGGCGGCGTCGGCAGACGGGCAGTCGACGCCGCTGCTTGACGCGCTGTTCACCGCCACCTCGTCCACCTGCGTGACAGGACTTACGACCGTCGTGACGGCGGAGCACTGGAGCCTGTTCGGCCAGGCGGTTATCCTGCTGCTGGTGCAGTTTGGAGGGCTCGGCATCGTAACGGTCACAACCACCGTGCTTCTTCTGCTCGGCAGAAGGATCTCCCTGAAGGATCGGCTTCTCATTCAGGAGGCATACAATCTGGATACGCTGCAGGGGCTTGTGCGGATCACCATACGGATCGTCAGGGGAGCGCTCGCTGTGGAGGCGGGCGGCGCCTTGCTCTACAGCCTGCAGTTTGTTCCCGAATTCGGCCTTCTGCGGGGTGTGTGGTATTCCGTGTTCCATTCTGTCTCGGCGTTCTGCAACGCAGGGCTTGACCTGATCGGCAGCGACAGTCTTGTCTGCTACCGCGGGAATGTGCTCGTCAACACGGTCACCATGCTGCTGATTATTCTCGGCGGGATCGGCTTTCCGGTATGGTGGAATATTCTGGATAATGTGCGCGAGCTCAGGCGCAGGCACAGAAGGAACGAACCCGGAAAATTTCTGCCGAGCGCCCATACAAAGCTTGCGCTTGCTGCGACGGCGGTGCTGATATTCGGCGGCGCGCTGCTGGTGTTTGTGATGGAGTACGGCAATCCGGCCACACTCGGAGAGCTGCCGCTCGGGGAAAAGCTGATGGCCAGCCTGTTTCAGTCGGTTACGTTGCGGACGGCAGGCTTTCAGACAATACCGCAGCAAAGCTTCCGGGACGGCACATGCATGGTTTTTCTGGTGCTGATGATTATCGGGGGGTCTCCGTCCGGCACGGCGGGCGGGATTAAAACTGTGACCGCGGCGCTGATCCTGGCGTCCGTTGCCGCGACGGTGCGCGGGGAGGAGACCGGGCTGATGAAGCGCCGCTTCAGCGACCGGCTGGTCAAAAAGGCGGTCGCCGTGTTCGGCGTGAGCGTTGCCGCCCTGTTTGTGCTGACAACGCTGCTTCTGGCTGTTCAGAGCAGTGACTTTCTCGACACGCTGTATGAGATGACCTCAGCGATGGCGACGGTCGGACTGAGCCGGAATTTTACGGGAAGCCTCTCGGAACCGGGCAGGCTGATTGTGATTCTCGGCATGTATCTCGGGCGGATCGGGCCGATCACGATGGCGCTCGCCATTAACGTAAAGCATTCCGGGCGAAAGCTTTCCTACCCTGAGGGAAGAGCGCTGGTCGGGTAGAATCTGATAAATAAGGAGCGGATTAAAATGGGCGGTAAAAGCAAAAAGCAATACATTGTGATCGGTCTGGGGAGTTTTGGGAACAGTGTTGCGCGGACGCTGATCCAGAACGGCTGCGAGGTACTTGTGATCGACCGCGACGAGGAGAAGACGAGAGCGATTGCCGATGTGGTGACATGTGCCCTGTCCGGCGACGTGCGTGAGCCGGAGGTGCTTTCCGGTCTCGGCATCCGCAATTTTGACGGGGCGGTGGTCGCGATCGGCGCGGATATGGAGTCCGGGATTGTGGCCACGATGCTGGTCAAAGAGCTGGGCGTGCGCCATATTATAGCAAAGGCTCAGAATGATCTGCAGGGAAAGATTCTGCGGAAAGTGGGCGCCGATCTGGTGGTTCTGCCGGAAATCGAGATGGGTGTCCGCTATGCCGCCAATCTGGCTCACGGCAATTTTTTTGACGCAGTGGAGCTTTCCCCGGACATCAGCATGATGGAGATCAGCGTGCGCAGAGCTTGGGAGGGGAAAAGCCTGAGGGAGCTGAATCTCCGCGCGAAATACAAAATCAATGTGATCGGCATCAAAAAGGAGGACGGTTTTGATGTAAATCCGGACGCCGACGAGCCGCTGAATATAAACGACGAGCTTGTTGCCATCGGGCGGAACGAGGTGCTGAACCGGCTGGCGGAGGGCAGGCTGTAGCGTAAGCTTTCTAGAAAGAAAAGGCGGATATAAAAGCAAGCCGCTGAACGAGGAAAACCGCTACAGCAAGAAAAAAGCGCAAGCCGCCGCGTCCGCACAGTAAAACCAAATCGCCAACAGCTAAAAGGGATTTTCCAATTACGGGAAATCCCTTTTTCTATGACTGCATAGCAGGCATTGACCACAGATAGATTTTATTGTGTTTAACGACAAGGTACAGTAAATAAATATATTTGACGTGCGGAGCAGAGTATTTTAAAATTAAAAAAAGAAGAGCTTTGGTATAGTATAGAAAGGGTAGAGGATATGAGAATTTCTTTTGATTTAGATGATACACTTTTTGTGCCAAAAGAAAAATTCAAAACAGAACCAGCATTAAAAATTCCTTTTTGTATAATATATAAGGAACGATTGCGTTTGGGGGCAGTAGAACTTATGAAATATATCCGCAGCCAGAATATAGAGTTGTGGATTTATACGACATCTTATCGTTCTGAACGTTATATACGAGGTTTGTTCCGCTGTTATGGCATAAAATTAGATTGTGTTGTAAATGGAGAAAAACATGCAAATGAAGTGCAGGCTGGACATAAAGAAGGTATGCCATCAAAATATCCAAGTAAATATCGAATTGATTTGCATATTGATGATGATATTTCTGTTGCCCAGAATGGCAAAATATATGGATTCCGTGTTTTGTTAGTGGGTAGCCAGGATGATTGCTGGGTAGATAAGGTAATAAAGGAAATTGAAAGGATAAAAAGATTTTGTTGAAAATGTCACGAATCTCTCTGTAGAAGCTGCACAATGAATGTGGTATAAAAATTTGTGTTTTTTGCTTTACGGAGTGCCACTTAAATGCCACCCTCTCATAAAGAATGACACTACACGCAGGACATAGCACCCCTGTTACCTCCGACAAAGCTGCCATGAAACGGAGGCATCATATATGGAACACCACAGCACAAATTCAAGGAAGCACTGATTAAAGCAGGTAAAAGCCAGGCAAACAAACGAAGGTAATAAAAACGACCAATAAAGGGCCATATTGGGGGATGAATTCCTC
>CAJUMC010000075.1 GCA_910587085.1 uncultured Lachnospiraceae bacterium
AATTCTCCAAAAACCCGCAGCATAAAAACTTCTTTATATGGTTCGGCTAAATTGTGAAGCAGAAGATGTATTTGCATAACATCATTTTGGTTTAACATGTGATCCTCAATGGCGGCCTTGCTGTCTGCAAAATCAATGCCATCCATCTCTGCAATACGCTGCTGCTTTTTCAAGTGGGAAAAGTAACAGTTTTTTGCAATTTGACAAAGCCAGACACGAATGTCTGTATCGCCGCGGAAATTATCAATTGCACGCATTGCTTTGAAAAATGTTTCGCTTGTGATTTCCTCTGCAAGGTCTTCGTCTTTTGATAGCGTTTTGAGGAAAAGAAATACATCATTAAAGTATCTTATATAGATTTTGTCAAATTCCCCTCCATAATCAACCACTTTTTCACCTCCCTGTCTATAAGACTTCCCGACTCCAAAAACCTTACAAAATTTTTTAAAAAGTTATTGTCCTTTTTTTCTTTATGTCAACCATCTTTTTTGCATTTCGGTGTCAGCCAGACACGGCTGTACTTTACCGCGCCGGATAGGAACATACTATGATATTGTTTATACACGGTCAAACAAATAATAACAATATGCGGAGTGTGAACAGTGAGAATTTTCAAACTCCGAACGGATCGCAGCTTTTTTTCCATGAAAAAATGCGGGCGCGCTGGTAGGATATAACTGCAGGGCAGCGAGAGTGAATGATACAGGAATGAAAACGAAGTTTTTCCTTACCGGTTTTCACTGAGGTGCACGAGGACGTTCCAGAGTGTATGCCTGCCGGCTCCCTGCAGCGGTGAACGCGAAGCAAGCGGAGAAGGTTCGAATCCTTTTTGCAGGCTAAAAACCTGTTATGCTGCCGCCCTTCTGGGCGGTTCCCAGCGCCTTCCAAGCGCCGATATTTAAATGAGGCCATCCGGCGAAGGGATTTTTCGCGGCAGCGGAAAATACCCGGAGCAATGCGTGCAGGACTTTGTCCGGGGATGGATACCGTGCGTTGGCGATCAAAGCCGGAAGCAATTCCCGCTTTTTGAACCGCGTGCTGAAATGCCCGGCCGTCGGGCGCGCAGGGATGGCAGCAGAGAAAGAGAAGAGGCAGGATTGGAAGAATTCATTGGAAAAATTCGTTGGAAAAATTCACCGGGAAATAGGAAACATTTATTGGAAAACGGGAAGTACCGTTCTGGTATCTGTGCCGCCGCGACTTGTACAATTCCTGTAAAAGTGTTTTCATGCGGCGCAAAGGGAGGAAATTATGAAAAAAGTTATAATTAATGAAAATCAGAGAGGCTTTCTTTTTAAAAACGGTAAATTCGTTAAGCTGCTTTGCCCCGGGTGCCACTGGAGCTTCGGCGGCAGGCAGATCGAGGTGGTTTCCCTTTCCGCCCCGCTTGCCTCGGCAAGCTGCACCCTGGAAACTCTGTGCGCGGACAGTGAAACAGCGAAGCAGATATCTGTTGTTGAAGTTGCGGATCAGCAGCTCGCGCTTCATTTTGTCAACGGAAAATTTTCGGATTTGCTGCCGCGGGGAAAATATGCTTTCTGGGCTGTGGACAGCAGGCATGAATACAAAATGGCGGATATTTCCGTGCCGGAGGTGGCGGCCGACATTCCGCAATATATTTTTGCAAAGCTCCCGGAGGCCGTATATACAAAAATTGAGGTGGCTCAGTACCAGAGAGCACGCCTGTATTTTGACCAGAAGCTTGTGCGCATTCTCGAGCCGGGTACATACTATTTCTGGAAGACCAATGTCCGTGTGGAGGCGGGACTGGTTGATACCCGGCTGACGCAGCTGAATGTCAGCGGACAGGAGATTACGACGCAGGATAAGGTTGCCGTCCGCATCAATTTTGTCTGCAATTACAAGGTTACAGATTATGTGAAAATACTCACGGAGATTGACGATTATATGGAGCAGATGCATGTCGCGGCGCAGCTTGCGCTGCGGGAGTATGTCGGAAAATGCAAGCTTGACGAGCTTCTGGCGGCCAGGGAGGAGATGGCGGATTATGTGCGCGGGCGGCTGAAGGAAAAGGAGAAGGAGCTGTTTGTGGAGATCCGGGATGCGGGCATAAAGGATATTATCCTGCCGGGCGAAATACGCGAGATCATGAACACGGTTCTGGTTGCGGAGAAGCGCGCGCAGGCCAATGTGATTACGCGCCGCGAGGAGGTGGCTTCCACGAGATCGCTGCTGAATACGGCGAAGCTGATGGAGGAGAATAAAACGCTGTATAAGCTGAAGGAGCTGGAATATATGGAGAGAGTTTGCGAGAATGTCGGAAGCATTCAGCTGAACGGAAATGGAGACATCCTCTCGCAGCTGCTTGGACTGCTGGGCGGGAGCCGCCGCGCCGGAAAGGAAGCATAGCAGGAAACGCAGAAGGACAGAAAAAGAGCTGTCAGATGGCTGCATCGGGCAGGAAACGCTGCAGCCGCCGCACTTGGCGGGAATCGTGCGGCACAACTTAGAAGAAAGGAGCAGATTATGATAGAAGTAAAGGGAAAGTTCAATACCGCACTGTGCTATTGCGCACAGCTGGAGGAGGGGGCGGAGGAGCAGATCCGCGCTGTATGCAGCCAGGAGGCGTTCCAGGACTGCAAAATACGTATTATGCCGGACGTCCATGCGGGAAAGGGCTGTACAATCGGGACAACCATGACGATCACGGATAAGCTTGTCCCGGGGATGGTCGGTGTTGATATCGGCTGCGGGATGGAGACCGTAAAAATCGCGGAGCGGGATATTGATTTTAAAGAGCTGGACGCACTGATTCACCGTCAGATTCCATGCGGGCGCGAGGTCAGGAAGGAGCCGCATGCACTGAACGGAGAGATCGACCTGAATGAGCTGCGCTGTGCGCCGTATGTAAACCTGGAGCGCGCCCGCAGAAGCATCGGAACGCTCGGCGGAGGCAATCATTTTATTGAGGCTGATCGCGGGGAGGACGGAGCACTGTACCTTGTTGTACACTCCGGGAGCCGCCATCTCGGCGTTGAGGTTGCGGAATATTATCAGACACAGGGGCGGTACGCGATGTGGGGCGGCGCGCATCACCAGATTCAGGAAAAGATTGCACAGATGAAGGAGGAGGGGAGACTCCAGGAGATTCAGCCGAAAATCCGCGAGCTCAAGCGGGAGCACCGGCTTGACATCCCGCGGGATCTTGTCTATGTCGAGGGCAGGCTGTTCGAGGATTACATTCACGATATGCGCATTATTCAGCGGTTTGCCATGCTCAACCGCAAGGCAATGACGGACGTGATCCTGTCTGGCATGGGCTTTACAAAGACGGAGGAGTTTACGACCATCCACAATTATATTGACACCGAGGCAATGATTCTGCGCAAGGGTGCGGTATCAGCGCGGGCGGGCGAAAAGCTTCTGATTCCGATTAATATGCGCGACGGAAGCCTGATCTGCATCGGAAAGGGAAATGAGGAGTGGAATTGCTCCGCGCCGCACGGGGCGGGAAGACTTATGAGCCGCAGAAAGGCATTTGATTCGCTCTCCCTGGAGCAGTACCGTGAAGAGATGAAAGGGATTTTTACAACCTGTGTTATGCAGGATACGCTGGACGAATCTCCGATGGCTTACAAAAGCATGGAGGATATTGTGGCGCAGATCGGACCGACGGCAGATATTATGGAACGGATACGGCCGGTTTACAATTTTAAAGCGGCAGAATAATAGTAAAGTACAGCGCTTGACACGGACTTGTTCCTGTGCTAAAATCTAACTCTGGTCCGCGCACTGAGTTCTGTTCTCTGATTTCCGGGCGGCGCGGCGCCTGCGGAAATTCATATCTACCACGGTATTCTATGGCAGGCCGGCATTCGGCGGGCGGCGGGAAGTCTGGAGAGAACGCATCAGAGATGTCCTGTTTCTGCGGCATCGCCGGAGCACCCGCGAAGCGCACGGCAAAACTATAGAGAACAGACCGCTTGGCAAGATATTGGCAGGTCATCCTCTTTATGACAGGATACGACGGACTGTCCTCTGAAGAAGTGATGGGCCTGCACGTATTACTACCAGGAGGCAGGGCGGAGGAAAAATGCCGTCCGGAGACTTGTGTGGGAAAATGACACAGGTCTTTTGTTTTGTGCCGTTTTTTAGGTCCGAAGTAATTCAGTCATTAAAAAATTCAATTACATACTGATATTTCCTTATTAAAACGGCAGGTTAGGAGTTTGCTATGATTGAAGTGGAGCACATTTCAAAGACCTACCGGGTCGCACGGCGCGACGCCGGTCTGATGCAGGCGGTAAAGACCCTGTGGCGCAGGGAGACGGAGGAGATCCGGGCGCTCGACGATATTACGTTTTCGATTTCCGACGGCGAGATGGTCGGTTATATCGGGCCGAACGGGGCGGGCAAGTCCTCGACGATCAAAGTGCTGTCCGGGGTGCTGACTCCGGATAAGGGCAGCTGCCGGATCAACGGCAGGGTGCCGTGGAAGCAGCGGAAGGAGCATGTGAGTCATATCGGGGTTGTGTTCGGGCAGCGCTCCGGGCTGTGGTGGGACGTTCCGGTCAACGATTCGTTTGAGCTTCTGAAGGAAATTTACCGGATACCGGAGACGGTCTACCGGGATAGTCTGGAGGAGCTGGTGACGCTTCTGGATCTGGAGATGATTATCCGGACGCCCGCGAGGCAGCTGTCGCTGGGGCAGCGGATGCGCTGCGAAATTGCAGCGGCGCTGCTGCACCGGCCGGAGCTTCTGTTCCTGGACGAGCCGACGATTGGCCTGGATGCGGTTTCCAAGCTTGCTGTCCGCGATTTTATCCGGCGGATGAACGAGGAACATGGCACAACGGTGATCCTGACGACGCATGATATGCAGGATATCGAAGCACTGACCCGGCGGATTCTGCTGATCGGCCATGGGAAAATCCTGCGTGACTGCAGCTTTGAAGAACTGAAGGCTGAGGTAATCAAGGGAGGGCAGTGTGCGGAGCAGAGCCGGGATGGAGCAGATCAGCCCGACCGCAGTATTGACGGGATTGTTGCGGCGCTCTACAAGAAGTATCAGATTTAAGGAACGGAGGGACGCAGGATGTATTATACATTTTTTAAAATAAAATTCCTGACCGGGCTCCAGTACCGGGCTGCTGCTGCGGCAGGCATAGTGACACAGTTTGTCTGGGGGCTCATGGAACTGCTGCTCTACAAGGCCTTCTATGAGACGAACGCGGCGGCATTTCCGATGGACTTCCAGGCACTGGCTTCATATATCTGGCTTCAGCAGGCGTTTCTGAGCCTGATATTTGTATGGATATTTGAGGAAGATATTTTTCAGACAATAATGGGCGGAGGCGTTGTCTACGAGCTCTGCCGCCCGGTTGACCTGTACGGCATGTGGTATGCGCGGAGCGTGGCGAACCGGTTGTCCATGGGCGCGCTGCGCTGTGTACCGGTGCTTCTGTTTGCAGCAGTTCTGAAAAAGCCTTATGGTCTGGGTCTGCCCGCGGGGCTGGGTGCGGCGTTCTGGTTTCTGGTTTCTTTTGCTCTGGCGCTGCTGATTGTTGTTGCATTTACAATGCTGATCTATGTTTCTGCCTTTTATACCATACAGACGAATGGCATACGGAAGCTCGCGGGCGGTCTCGTCGAATTTCTTTCCGGAACGGCGATTCCGATCCCGTTTCTGCCGGACGGGGTGCGGCAGGCGGTTGAACTGCTGCCGTTCGCATCCATGCAGAATATTCCCTTTCGGGTTTACGGAGGAGACCTGGCGGGCAGAGATATGTATCTGAGAATACTGCTTCAGCTGTTCTGGCTGGTCGTGATAGTCGAAGCAGGCAGGCTGCTGACGAAAAAGGCGATGCGGCGGATTATCGTGCAGGGAGGTTGAACGGCTATGCGCTTATATAGGAAGTATTTTGCGATCCACTTAAAAAGTGAGATGCAGTATCGGGTATCCTTTTTCACAACGATTATCGGCCAGTTTCTTGTATCGTTCAGTGTGTTTCTGGGTATACATTTTATGTATCAGCGGTTTTCGAATGTGAAGGGCTACAGCTATCAGGATTCGCTCCTCTGTTTTTCGGTGGTGCTGCTTGCCTTTTCCATGGCGGAAATGTTTGTGCGGGGGTTTGACTCCTTCGCCGGGATGCTGGCAAACGGGGAGTTCGACCGGATTCTTGTGCGGCCGCGCAACGAGATTGCGCAGGTGCTCTGCGCGAAGATTGCGCTGTCACGGATCGGGCGCATCGTGCAGGCAGTCGTTACTTTTGCTTATGTCGTCGCAACCAGCAAAATACAGTGGAATGCGGCGAATATCCTGACCATTGTTCTGATGGTGTTCGGCGGAACAGTGCTTTTTTCGGCTATGTTCATCATTTACGCGGCACTCTGTTTTTTTACGACGCAGAGCCTCGAATTTATGAATGTGTTTACGGACGGCGCCCGGGAGTACGGAAAATATCCGTTTGACATCTATGGCAAGAGGGTTCTCCAGATCTGTACCTTTCTTGTTCCGTATGCGCTGGTGCAGTACTATCCGTTTTTGTATCTGACCGGGCGCAGCGATAATGCAGCGCTGATTTTTGCGCCTCTGGCGGGCCTGCTTTTTCTGCTTCCGGCGTTCGGTCTGTGGAAAATCGGCGTGCGGCATTTCAAGTCGACCGGCTCATGAGAGGAGCGGTGCTCTTTTCTCCTTTACGCTTCGCAGCAGCAAAGCATCGACATCTTTTGCAGACCGGCTTGTGAGAGGGGGCGGTACCCGTTTCTCCCTGCCGGCTGCATGCCGGAGAACTTTTTTATTTCACGACGGCAGCCGTCTTTGTCCGGATTTTTTCTTCCTACTGTGATATTTCCGTGCGGAATTCCTTCATACTGCTGAATAATTTTGAATGTGCCGGAAACAATACTGGTATATCGTACAGTGGGAAAACACAGAGAAAGCCTGCTGCCGGCGGGCTTTCGGCGTAAACACTGTGCGGAGAGTACAGATATTATCCGTGATGCGGGAGTCCGGCCTTTATCAGGCATCAGCCGCAGAAAAGCCGGGGCTGAACTGCTGCACGGAAAGAGAATTTGAGGAAAGGCGGCGCGAAGGAATTGAAGGGAGAAAAGAAGGAGACGAAAAATAAGAGGCAGCTGTATCTTCTGGCGCTCTGCGGTGTGTTGGCCGTTTCGGGTGCGGTGTATGCCGGGACAAGAAAAAACGAGCCGGATAAGCCGGACAAACCGGGGAAGGAACTCGTGGATTTGAACGAGAAGCCGGGAGATCAGTCGCTTCCGGAGCAGGACGGGAAGAATCCAGGCGGCCAGACGGATGCGCCTGAGCCAACGGCAGGCGGAACCCCTGGAACCGGGCCGTCCGGAACAACGGGCGGCCTTCCGGGCGGAACGGCGGCGGACGGGAAGGATCAGCCTGGATGGACTGATCTGAAGGAGCCATCCGGTCAGGTCTCAGCGGATGGCAAGAACCCGGGCGGGAGTCTGATACAGCCGGATGATAAGCCGGGCGGAACAACAGCTTCCGGGCAGGACGGATCGATGCTTGATCAGGGAACCGTGGCTTCCGGCGAGGACGGAAAGACGGCCCCGGAAGGGGATGAAGAAGTCTCCGGTCAGGGAAGCAAGACAGCCTCCGGTGAGGATGGCAGTTCTCTGAATGAGGAACCGTCGGAGGCGGTGAATAACCCGACGGCGGACGAATTGAAGTTCAACGCGGAGGAGGGGCTTTGCTGGCCGCTTTCCGGGAATGTAGTGAAATCCTACAGCGCCGACCGGATGGTTTATTTTGATACCCTGCAGCAGTTCCGGACCAACCCTGCTATTTTTATTGCCGGTGAGCCGGGAGCTGAAATTGTGTCTTCCGCAGATGGTATCGTCCTTTCCGTCGGAAAAGAGGACAAGCTTGGACAGACGCTGACACTGGAGATCGGCGGCGGATACCGGCTGGTATACGGCCAGCTGGCGGATGTGAAGGTCAGCGAGGGCGACTATGTGAAGGCCGGAACGGTTCTTGCCAGGCTTGCTCCGGTAACAAAATATTATCGACTGGAGGGAAATCACCTTTATTTCCAGGTACAGAAGGATGAGAGCACGGTAAACCCGCTGACGCTCATCAGGCAGAGCGAGGAGTAAGCAATCCAGGCGGCTGTCCGGCGGCGCAGAAAACTGCTTCTGCGGGCTCAGGACACAACAGGTAAGCGGTGTATGGACAGGAGTCCATGCACCGCTTATTTTTTGCTTTGAAATTTCTTTGCTTTGATATTTCATGTTCCGGTGTTCACAACGGACAGCTTTTCTGCATATTTTTAATGTATAGGGAGGAGGATGGAAGGAAAACAGCAAAGGCATATCGGGTGATTCAAACGTCTGCTACATACCTTCCGCACACGGGAGGATGCCCATGGAACCGCAGAGCTTTGCGGAGCTTTGGAAAACAAACAGACGGGAGAGCTTACAGGCAGCAAACAGGCACAATGCCCCTATCAATATACAGGATTGCCCGGCTGTATCAAATAGAACAGCGGAGAGAAGGCTTTTATGTTCCGCGCGCAGAGCTGCCGCCCCGGCATACGGCCAGCAGGGCGGCAGGCTGATGATTTTCCGTGCGGAAGCGCTGCTTTTTTGCAGCAGGGAATAAAAAAGCTTTCGCAGAAGAGAATGGAAGAGCTTTCGCAGAAGAGAATAGAAAAGCTTTTGCAGAAGAGAATGGAAGAGCTTTCGCAGAAGAGAATGGAAGAGCTTTTGAAGCGAAACGCAGAGATGCTATTGTACCAAACAATGGACATGCCGGCGGCGTACGGCACAAAATCATTGATATTGCTGCAGAAATTATGCCGCCGAATCGAAGCAGCAGCGCAGAGCGGAGCTTCGTCGGCGGCATTGCCGTCATATCGCCGAGATATATCCCAGCATCATAATATAGTGGCAGAGACTGCCGCCGATGCAAAACAGATGGAAGAGCTCATGGTTGCCGAAGCCTTTTGTCATCTGATTGAACAGAGGAAGCTTCAAAGCGTATATTACACCGCCGACCGTGTAGATAATTCCCCCTGCGAGCAGCCAGGCAAAGGCGCCCGCCGGCAGCGCGGCTACAATATCCCCGAGCGCAAATATGCAGAGCCAGCCCATTACAATATAAATCAGGGCAGAGAACCATTTCGGGCAGGTAATCCAGAAAAGCGCCATCAGAATACCAGCCAGCGCCAGTGCCCATATCGTAAAGAACAGCGGAATGCCCTTTGACGCTTCCAGGACGACAAGACAGACGGGCGAATAGGTTCCGGCGATAAGCACATAGATCATACTGTGATCAATTTTGCGGAGCCTTTTATTCGCGGCCTCGGAAAGGTCAAGCCCGTGGTAGACGCCGCTTGCCGTGTAAAGCCCGATCAGGCCGAACACAAACAGCAGCATGGACAGGCCGTTCGTAAGGCCGGAGGATGCAAAAGCGCGTATAATCAGCGGGATGCCCGCCGCAAATGAAATTCCGGCAAAAATAAGATGGCTCAGGCTGCTGAACGGGTCCTTCAGACGGAAGGCACGCGGCGCCTTGCCGTGAATTGCCCGGGAGATCGCCGGCTCTTTGAGAACTGCTGTTTTTTCCATAAAAAATTCCTCCGTTTCCGCACAGCGTGCTGTGCCGTTTCAAAAGTTTACAGGACTGCACTAGTATATGCGATAAGGTAATCTTAAATTCATTTCAGAGGAAATGAAAGCTTGTTATGTAGTTATGAAAACTATGTTATCTGTAAAAACATACTAGCACTTCGCGGAGGAAATTGCAATAGCAAAAAGGAAATTGTAAGGAAATTTTAATGGAAGCGTAATGCAGCATGTCGTGTTTGCTGATTTTTTGAAAGACGGAGCGCCAGGGAGGGCTATTTCCATTTTTGTTCCCGAAGCTTTTCCCGGTATAACTGCTTTTCGTCTTCGCCATAGCCCACAACAGCATGCAAAACCCGTCTGGACAGTGCTGTTTCCTCGTCGGACGGAATCCGGTATTTCCGGCGATTTGCGGTTCGGATGACGAGATGGCAGAATTCGACCGGAAGAGAGGCGTCCATATTCGGCACCGGTAAAAGGAAAGCGCCGCGGGAACGGTATATCCAGAGAATCGACGGGTACGGCAGCAGTGTCTGAAAGGAGAGCATGCGCATGTTGCGGAAACAGATGCAGTGCGCCGTATAGATGACCGCCGGTCGGCCGGTTTCGAAATTGTCGCAGAGCGCTGAGAGCAGCTCCTTCTGCTCCGGCTGCGGGAGCCGTTCAAACTGTTCCAGAAAACACCGGTACCATCGCCGGATCATTATGTAGATGAAGAGCGAAGGAATCAGATACATCGCCGCCAGCCCGAGGAGAAAATACAGCTGATCCGGTTGGCCGAGCAGCTCCCGGCGGACAAAGTGTACAAAATCGCGCGGCAGCGAGGACAGAGCACCGCCGGTCAGAAAGTATATAAACAGAATTGCTCCCAGATTGACAAAGAGGATCAAGGAGACAACAAGACGGAACACGCGCAGTTTGCCGGAGAGCAGCTCGTGCAGGGGATCGGAGCGGAAGCGGGCGGCGGAGCGGGCTGCCGGGGAACGCATGGATTTGTAAGGATAGGAATTCGGGCGGGCTGCAGCCGGGCATGCGGCGGAAGTGCCGAAGCCGCCGGTGCTGCCGGAAAATGTGCAGTCCGCCTGCGTTTTGCTTTCCAGCTGTTGTGCCGTGCCGGCTGTCCGCGCAAAGGGCTCGGCCGCCGTACGGCGTTTTTCCCGGAGGTTTGCTGAGACGGCATCGGCCAGCTGCTGTGTGGAGGAGGCATCCAGATGTACGGTCATCTGGTAGCGGCAGCTGTCGGCAGAAGCGCCTTTCAGCGGGTTTGCGGTGCAGAAAAGAATGGTATTCATCTCATCGGGATAGAGGGCGTCCGGCTGGACGCATACGCTTTCCAGTTCGCTGACAGCCAGAATCAGGAGCCTTCCGCCGGAAAAAGGAAACTCCGTCAGGTCTGACTGCTCCGGCGTCAGAAAGATATAATCCCTGCTGATCACTTCGGTGCCGTTTGTGTAGAGAGGCTCCTGTGCCGCCGCGCAAATCTCGCTGTAGACTGTGCGGAAATCCCCGAAGCGCTTAAGCTGCCGGCCCACGGCAGAATGCTTTACCGCAAATTTCGACACACAGAGCCGGGAAACAATCAGCATCAGCAGGAGGACGCCGGCGGCAGTCCCGACAGCGGCGGCAGCGGAAAACCAGCCGTGCGTCATGGAACGAAAAAGGAAGAAGAAACAGAAAGTGACAGCAAAGATGGAAAAGATCATGCGCGGGCGGAGAGTTTCAAGACGCATCCAGCAATGCATCATATTGCGGCCGGATGCCGCGGCTTTTTTTCGGAACATGAAAAGACCTCTCTTTCTGTGAAATAATACTTTACTCATTTGCGGAGCGCTGCAGGTGCTGCCTCATGCGAGAACGGGAGAGCGCGGCTATGCGTCCTCCCGTTCCTCCATTTTGATTGCTCCGTCAATGGCAGCCTCGACAATGGGCAGATATTTCTCCGGGCATATCTGCAGCTTGTGACCGACACGCTGCCGCTGCTCACTGTCCCCGCGGATCAGGCCGGGGTTGAAGTAGCGTTCCGCTGGCAGGCGGCAAATCCGTATAAGCTGCATTGTGACCGGAATGCTGGGGATTGTTTTGCCCAATTCAATGTTCGCAAGATAACGGGGGGATATGTTTACCATTTCCGCCAATGCTTTGCGGACGATTCCCCTTGCTTTGCGCCCTGCCCGCACATCCTCGCCAAAGGTTTCAAAACCGGGGCAATCCTTGACATTTGCCATACTGTATCACCCAAAGACATTGTATAGTTCATATTCTTCCCTGGGAATGATGCAATATTCACTTTTCTTCACTTTATAGTTCACAGGAGCCGCAAACCGGCTGATAAACGATTACCGCAGCAACCGCTATGAGTATTAGCCGTTTGGTTATGTTAAGGAGAAAACCATGTCTGCAAAGGCTCAGGCGGTCATTCTGCATTACCTGATGGAGCTGACCGGGCTCGGTGAAGAAAATCTGAATGGGACGGCGGACAGGGCAGGAGGCGCGGATATCGGTGATGTCCCGATTTCCGGCGGCGGTGCGTTCATTCTGCGGCAGGGGGGCAGGGGATAAATGAGAACGGGCAGTTTGTAGCTGA
Organism: uncultured Lachnospiraceae bacterium; assembly: GCA_910587085.1. GTDB lineage: Bacteria > Bacillota > Clostridia > Lachnospirales > Lachnospiraceae > RGIG4057. Next base: position 12,152 of record CAJUMC010000075.1, read on the forward strand.
GCCGGACGATTGGCAGTATGTTCCTGATGATGGGTCTTCCCACATAACGCCGTTATATTCAAATTGCAGCTTTGAAATACAGGTATCGTTTGAACGCTTCAGGGAGATAATGGAGCAGGTCAGCAGGTTAATTGGACGAAACTCCTGCTTTAGCCGGGATATGCTGAAAATATATTATTTCGGCAATGATATGGAAGACACTCCAATTACGGAGCGTCAGCACAGGGAGTTTTATGAGGATGACCGGGTGACGGGCGCATTTGCCCGGTATTATTGTGACAGTATTTCCCTGGTTATGCTGTTCCTTCCGGCCTTTATGATTGTTGACCTGATGCTGCGGGATAAGCGCCGTAAAATGCAGTCTGTATGACAATGTTTCCGATCCTTATTCTGCCGATAAAATCTCAGTTTGTGCTTACACGTTCTGAACCCTGGCAGCGGCCGTGACGCTCGGCTTTGTCGGACTTCTGGCAAGCGCCGTATCAGGAAACACAGCAGTTGGATTTCTGGTATCGTTTTGCTAGTATTGCATTCTGCAAATGGAGAATGTCGGTGCTGTCTTCAAATCCGTTTCAAACGGCATCAGCGTTTATCAAGTGCTGCTGTTGCTGGGGAGCGGTGCGGCAATTATCTTTTTCAGCAGACTTCCCTTTGAGAAAAAACACAATCGGAACAGCAGTTAAAATTTCATGCCGGTTCTTACAGCAAAAAACGATGGCAGTCCGGCACAGGAGATTATCGTCAGCTGCAGAACCGCCGGCCGGGATATTGCGGTGCTGACGTGCTCCTGCCCGAGAAGCACAAAATATATATGAAAAAGCACGCAGTATATGGTATAATGTCGTCAGACATTATACCTGCGCCGATGCGCGGCTGCCCGGAGGGCGGCCAGATTACCTCTGCGGAACGTGCGCATCCGCCGGTAAAAGGCATAAGGGGCAGCCGCCCCGGAAATGAGGATTGTTTATGGATATTCGAGTGGGCGACAGCCTGAAGCTGAAAAAGCAGCATCCGTGCGGTAGTTCGATGTGGAAGGTTCTGCGGGTAGGCATTGATTTCCGGCTCCAGTGCGAGGGATGCGGCCATCAGATCATGATACCGCGCAGGCAGGCAGAAAAAAATATTCGTCAGGTGGTCCGGGCGGAGGAGAAAAAGCCGGGAGATGAATGAAAAGGCGGAGGGTCTGCGGACAGAGAGAATGGACAGAAGCGCAGGCAGGAGAAACCTCGCGGCAGTAAGACAGCATCAGATTTTGAAACAGAAGATTTTAAAAACGGAAGATTTAGAAACGGAACAGGAAGAGAAACAGGAGAAAGAGAAAAAATAAAGGGCGCGGAGACTCAGGGGAAAAGTAAAAACAATATATAAGGAGCAGCGGGCGAAATGGATATGCAGGAAGCCGAGACGGACGAACAGCGCAGAGTTTGTAAAAAATGCCTTCTTCGCGATATGAAGGAGGGGGAATATTTTAAAAATATGTACGAGTATATTGACAGCCTTGATCCGGAAATAAAAACGCCCGGGGAACAGTATGAGGAAAGGCTTGCGGCCTGCAGGGAATGCGGGCTGCTTATGAACGGCATGTGCAGGGTCTGCGGATGCTTTGTGGAAATGCGGGCTGCAGTAGTGAAAAACAGATGTCCCGGGCCGGAGAAGCGCTGGTAGATGAAAAAGCGGGCAGGCCGGTTACGGCCGTCGGCATGCGTGCCGCCTTCGAAACTTAAATAAGTGACCGCATACCTGCAGGTGGTATTCGGCCGTGCAAAAAATACTTGCATTTTATGACAACCTGTGTTAAACTCCCGAGTTTGACACTTGTGAAAGTAAAAAGCGGCTACAGATCCAGTAATTATGC
>CAJUMC010000076.1 GCA_910587085.1 uncultured Lachnospiraceae bacterium
CCGGGCCTTTACCCTATTGGAATCAAGATTTTGAACTTGTTTCGCAATTACCTAGTACTGCTAATATAAATCCAAATTTCCCCCGGAAGCACCGTCACAGAGCCTTCCGCCCCGGCCGGCGGCCGGAAACGCAGCCCGGGCTCTGCGTCCGGGCGGACGCCGCTCCTACTTCGTCAGCACCACCGTCGTAACCGAACCGCGCGCAATCGTGATCGGCTGCTCTTCCGACCATTCCCCCTCGCTCACGCATTCCAGATCATGCGCATCCGAGGTTTCGTAGACAGCGATATGCCGGTATTCCGCCGCACCCTCGAGCACAAATTTCTGTTCAAGAACGTCCTCGTTGATAAACACCATGACAAGCTCCTCCGCACCGGTATCCACGTTCCTGCCGACAAAAGCCGTCGGCATCATATTTTCCTGCGCTCTGCGCGTCGTCGTGAGTCCGACGCGCACATAGCCCGGACGAACGTAGTGGGAATAATTGCCGAAGCTCCAGAGGCGTTTCAAGGCCCGGAACTTCTGAGAAGCCTCGTCAATATAGATCAGGCCGTCGCGGTAACCGCCCGGAGCCACGCCGACCCAGTTGCACCACGAGACGACATTCAGGATCGTCAGATCTTCCGCAATCTGCTGCGCCAAGTGGAACGCCGAATCCATTGTGACATCCGAACCGTTCACCATCTCGCACCACTCGCTCATCCGCAGCTTTGTGTCCGGATACACCACGGTCAGCCAGTTCCGGAAGCTCTCCTTGGCGATTTTATCCGACCAGTAGGAATGATTGTCAATTGCATCGAAATGCGCAGCAAGCCGCTCGTTCCCTAGAATGGCCTGCGTGTAATCCTTTGCCTGCCCTCCCCACTCGCCGCTCTCCGGCCCTGCAAGCCGGATTTTCTCCAGAAGCTCCGGCCGCTTTTCCAGCTCGTCAAGAAAGGCCAGATACAGCGCTCTCGTCTCCTTCGGCGTATAGTGGCAGCCCTCCTGACTGTTGTACCAGTCCCACTGCGGCTCGTTGACCGGCGAAAGAAATTTTACCGGAATCCCCTCGGCAATAAAATGCTCGGTAACATCGAAGCAGTAATTTGCAAAGGCGGCATAATTTTCCGGCTGAAGATTTGTTTTGCTGCCTCCCTCGGTCATGTGCGGCAGGCCGTTGTCCGTCAGGCGCACCAGCGGGCTGTTGCAGAAGAAGGTGACCTCCTTTACGCCGAGCTCCACCGCCCTGTTCATAAACCATACCGCGTTGGCATCCTTTGAAAAATCGTACACGCCCGGCTCAGTCTCAAAGCACTGCGCCCTGCGGTGATTGTCCCAGAATGTCCCGGTCCGGCTCTCCACCGATCCCGCACCCAGATTGTAGCGGTAAGCCGTGAGGCCGATCCCCTTCTCCCTGTCAAACAGAAGCTTTGCAATCGCATCTCTTGCGGCGACGCCGTCGCCGTACGGTTCCTTCGTAAAGCCTCCGACATACTGCGACCACCATGCGCTGCTCGTCCCGAAGCCCTCCATCGTCTGATATACCGTCGCCGTATCCAGCATTATTTTATCATATTTTTCCGTCATTGCAGTCTCTCCTGTCGGCTCCGGAGCCGGCGTCGGGCCGGGCGAAGCATCCGGAACTGCCTCCGGCGTATTTTCTGCTTCCCCCGCCGCAGTCGGCCCGGGCGCAAGCCCGTCTGTCTCCCCGTTTCCCGAGGCACAGCCGGCTCCTCCCGCACAGAGCAAGGCAGCCAGCAGTGCCGGGAGCAGTCCCGGTACCGCCGCGGGCCTCCGGCCCCTGTTCAAGTTTTTCTTCATCATAATTTACCATTTCCGGGCGCCTTATGCGGCGCCCTGTACTTATCCGACCAGTCCGGAGTTCTCCAGGTTTTCCACCAGTTTTCTCTGTCCGATCAGATAAACAATCAGCAGCGGAATCAGATAAATCAGCACGCCCGCCTGCTTTACCGCATCAAACGCCATATCCGGCACAAGCGGAACATCGTACCATACCCTCACCGCGTTCATGACCGTATCCTTGTTCGCGGAGCTGAAAGTAGTCGACAGCAGCGTACTCAGGAAACCTGCGTTCGGACTGAAATAATTGGTGTAGTAGGTATCGCCGTAATTCCACACAAAGGAAAGGATTGCAACCGTCGAAATAATCGGCACCGCGTTTGGTATCATAATGCGGAAATAGGTCCGGTAAAAACCGCAGCCGTCAATGAGCGCTGCCTCCTCCAGCTCCTTCGGAATATTCTTGAAGAACTGGCTGAACAGGAAAATGAAAAGGCTCTGGTTTACGCCGAAACCGAAAACCGCGAGGATAACGAGCACCGCCGGATTATTGATCAGATTGACCTCCCCCGCCTTCGTGAACAGATTCATAATGCCGAGCACATCAAAATGATTAAAGAAAATGTACTGCGACAGCAGCAGCGACTGCCTCGGCAGAAGGAACACAAGGATAACCATGAAGAACACCAGCCTCCTGCCCCAGAAATTCACTCTCGCCAGTGCATAGCCGACCATGGCGGAAAAGAAAATCTGAATCAGCATGATGCCCGCCGCGTATAGTACAGATTTCGCCATTGTCGTAAAACCCGCCGGAAGGATATAGCGGATCGCTGCCTTAAAGCTGACGAGGGATTTCTCGAGCGGCAGCCAGATCACATTCGGGTTGCCGAGCTCCTCAATCGAGGAGAATACCACCGGAACAAGATTCAGCAGCGGCAGGATAATGGTAAAGCACAGCCCGAGAATCAGAACGGTCGTAATAATTTTCAACACGACTTTCTTTGATCTTTTCTTAAACAGATACAGCGCCAGCGAAGCGTCCCTGTCGTCATTTTTCATTTTTCTTCACCACCTTTCGGAGCAGCAGCATTACAAGCCCGAGCACGATCAGCACATTAAAAATATAGACAACCGACAGCGCCGAGCTGATGCCGATCTTGTTCTGGCGGAATGCAAAGGCGTATACCTCCTCGGCCACCGGCGAGGCGATAAAGAGCTGTACAATCGTATATACAATTACAAAGAGCGTAATGTGCATGATGGAAGGGATCGTAACCTTCCAGAACGTCTCGTAGGCAGTTGCGCCCTCCATCTTCGCCACCTCGTACATGCTTGGGCTGATGGACTGCAGTGCCGTCAGATAGACGAGCGTCTGCACGCCGGCCTGCGAGATCAGCGTGAAAATATTCTCGATGTAGGTGATGATCGGATAGAGCACCCGCATCGGCACATTCAGCACGCGCACAAGGAAAATAGTAATATAGCTTCCGGAAACCAGCTGGCTTCCGGTATCCAGGCTCTCCGTCCCGGTCGTCATTGTCAGCATCGAAGTGACAACCTCAATGCCCAAAATAATCGGCAGGAAAAAGATCAGGCGCACGATCGCCCGCCCTTTAAACTTCTGGTTCGCGAGCAGCGCCATAAAAAGGCTGAAGACCACGATGAGCGGCACCGAAATCAGCATGGTCTGGTTCTGCTCCGTGAACAGCCGCGCCATCGTTGTGGAAGTTGTTGTCACCTCCGTTCTGAACAGATCAATATAGTTCTGAATCCCATTCTAGGTGAAGGTCATTCCGCCGGTCTCCCCGACGCCCACCTTGTTGAACGAGTAATAAAACGTATTGATGATCGGTATCAGAAAGAACGCAATAAAACCGATCAGGAACGGCGATACGAAGATCAGCCCGTTGATTTTTCTTTTTACCTGATAAGGCAGCTTCTTTTTATTTTTCAATTTCAGTTCACCTCCCGAATCAGATAACTCTCAGCCTCCAGTACCGTGCCGTCCTCAAGCTCCACGCCGTGAAGATTGTAATTGACGATGACCTCGACTCCGCTTGCCCAGGTCGTCCGGTAAACCTTATCGGCCAGGCAGATATGTCCCGTGATCTCGTTTGTGCCGATTCTGCTCCGGATCTCCGCGATTTCATTGTACATTTCCCGGATATCCTCCTTCAGCAGGTCGTACTGTGCGGAAAGAAGATAGTGATAATCCGTATATTTCAGCGTCGCTACGGATTCCGCCGTCAGGATATACTTCGGATGCGCTCCGAGCTCCGCCGCCTGCAGAACAAAGTACGCCGGGTTTTTCGAGGAAATATTGACATCCTCCGTCGTATAATCCACAAGACCGTTCATAACAAGCTGGCGGAACGGAATCGTGCGCGCGAAGGTTGCGTAATCGCTGCTCTCCTTGGAGATGCCCACCGCAATGCTGCCGTACCCGATATGATCGATAAACGGATCGGAGAGCGCCAGCTGCCGCCCCGCCAGCTTATCCAGATTTTCCCGGATAACTGCTGCGCCTTCCTCACCGGTAATCATCTCGTTGAACCGGTAATCGGCATAGTACATCCCTGCCAGATCCGAAACGGCAAGCTTCCCGTAGTCCTCCGAGTCCTTCAGAAACTGATCGGTCACATAGCCCAGATAGTTCGGGGAAATTGTGTAATGCCCGTTGTGGGTAACGCCGTCATAGAGATTGCCGCTCAGAATGCCGATCGCCGGCATGTAGCGGTACATCACCACCTCGTCGTTGGCAAAATCCCGGGTTGCATGCCAGCTTGCCAGAAAGCCGTCCCCTCCTTCTGATACCTGAGAGAGCGCCACGGCCAGATAGAGGTCAACCCCCTTCTGCTGCGCGTAATCAAGCAGTGATTTCAGCTTCTTTTTCCCGCCGTTCGCGCCGACCGGCTCCGCGCCTGCGTTTATTCCGCCGTCAAGCCCGCCGTTGAATACGCCGTCGTACTGCAGCCGGAACCGGATGCCCTCCAGATCGTTCATAATTTCCTTCAGCTCGTCGCAGGTCGTCATGGAATGAACCGAGCGGTACGGAATGCCGACGAAGCGCTGCTGCAGGGTAAGCGCTCCCACAAACTCCAGATAAAGGCTTGCCGCACCGTCCGAATAGGCCGTCTCAAGCCCGTAACGGCCGGCAAGATAGTTCCGGTAATCCTTCGCCATATCAAAATAAGTGACCCGGCTGCCGTACATCCGATAGCGCACCGTGCAATCAAGCTTCTGCATCCCCGTCTGCACAAGATAACTTGCCGGATTCGTGCTGTAAACGCCGTTGATTTTCACTTTCTGGAACTGGTTGATATCAAAGGATGCATACGCCCGGTTGTATCTGGAGCTGCCCTCAGCCGTCCCGGCAAGCTTCACATTAATATAGGAATTGTACGCGCCGGACTCAATCACCGCAAGAAAGCCCTTTTCCGCTTCTTCCTCCGGCCCGTAGAGCATCCCGTAGAGCGGCATCATCAGCTCCTCGCCGTACTCCGGCATAAAGGCATAATCCTTGTAAAAATCATTATTGTATACCGGCCGCTCATAATCCCGGATGATCGGCTGGTTGCTGTTGAATGCGAACAGCGCGCCCGCACCGTCCGGAACTAGAATAAAGCCCTCCGGATAATCCGCCGCCGCTGCAGCTCCGAAATTCGGGAGCAGCTTTACATTCTGAATGCTGTAGTAGTCATTGTTAGACACCATCTCGCCCGCCGGCATGCGGACAACAAGCTCTCCGTTCTCGAGCACCGCCTCGATGGTAATATCAAAATCAGCCGGCTCCGCAATATCCACCGTATAATTAAACTCATCCGCATCCTCAAACAGCATATCCTGCGTGTAGCCGACAAGCCGCACAATCTCAAGCATCTGCTTTACGGCGCTGACCGGCGGTGTTCCGATGTAGGTGACGGCATAGCAGTTTTCCGTAAGGCTCTTCTTGTATACGATTCCGAGCGCCATCATATACTTCTGCTGCTGGGCCGCGGTGATCTCACCCGCCTCCTTCGCCCTTGCCAGCCCGCCGACAAAGGTTTCTTCATACCGCTCAACCGGCATTTTTTTCGGGCAGTACTCATAAAAGCGCTGGGATTCCCCCTCGTTGAAATTGAGCCGGATGCGGACGCCGTCCGGAATCCGATGCATGCTGTATGAGCCGAGCGCCACACTGTTGTCGTAGGAATTCCACTCGCTCAGATTGTTGTCCTCCCCGAGATACTGCACGGAAAGCAGGGCCTTCTCGCTGCCCTCCTCCGAAGCCGCGGTTCCGGAAGCAAGCACGGTACCTGTGGCCTTATCCACCAGTTCAAGGATCAGGGTGTCCGCAGAAAGATACAGCTCCCTGCCGCCGTTCTCCGCGACAAGCAGTCTTCCCTCGTCCTTCCCGATCTCCCCGAGCGATTCGGAGAGAGGCGCGCTTTTCACGTCCAGAATATTTCCTTTTTTTACCATAAACACCGGAATCATGTAAACGATGCCGATAATCAGTGCGGCGCACAGAGCCGTCAGGAAAAGCTTGCGGATAATATGCCTGGAATAGAAGCGCCGGATCGCCTGAATGCTTTTATGTTCCTTTATTTTTTTCCAAAATTCATATTTGGCGCCCCCCTTCTACATTCTTCGGAGCATTTCCTGCGCGACGGAGACAATAAAGGAAACCATCTGCTCAATCAGCGTGAAGAAAAGCATTCCGATAAATACGATGATAACCGCCGCGACAAAGGTCAGAAGAATCGCCGCCGCGTTCTTGCCGAAAGTATATTCATGGATGGTCAGAAGCCCGGCGACCAGCATGAGAACCGACCACACAAGCCCGAGCGATTCGATGACGTTTAATATCATCGCCTCCTCCAGAATAATGAAATTGCTGGCAAAAACCTTGACGATCATGCCGGTCATGTACGGGATCAGCGAATATCCGAGCACTGTGACAATGGCGGGCAGATTTCCGCTGCCGTTCAGAAGCGTTGTCACGGTCCAGTTGCTGACGGCAAAGAGCACGAGCACAAGGACGGTCGTTGAAAAGATGGAAACGCTGTTCATCGCCTGAAGCTCGTTGGTATTCATGATAAAACCGGTGTACTGATGCTCCACGCAGCGCAGCACGCCGAAGATCAGCAGCAGCGCCACTGCAAGCAGCGTGCTGCCCTTTCTACGGAAGCGTATCTCGTAAAAGCCGTCGAAGGGATGGAAAATCGAACGTTTCAGATAATATAGCTTTTCGCGCAGCTCTTCCTTCGGGAGCGCCGCATTATTCTGCTTTCTCGATTCCTTCACGCCTTCTTCCCCCCTTTCCTGTGGTAGCGAATCTCCGTAAAGATCATCCAGCTGATCAGCAACGTAAATATAATCATAACGACCGGGAAATATTTCTCCAGCATCTCGCTGCGGTAGCCGTTGTAGGCTTTGGAATAAAAGATCCGGTTCTGACCGAGCTTAAAATACTCCATTGCCTTCTTATACTCGCTTTTCATAAGGTAATTCTTTCCGATGCCGCTGTACGCCACGTCATAGTTGACATTCAGCTTAACCGCCTGCTCAAAATGCACGAGCGCATCATCCCATCTGCCGTTGTAATAGCAGCGGCTGCCCTTGTCGTCACTGTGAAGGTTCCAGAGCTCCCCTATAACAACGGAGCTGCCCTCCTCGCGCAGAACATTTTTCCCGTTGGAATTCAGGCGGAAAACCATATCCTCGGCCGAGGTATCGTAAGTGACCGCCATAATAAAGCCCTCGCCGTCCAGCGCGATATTGTTGAACGCCGGCGCGTAGGTTTTTGACATTTGCTCCTTCTGCTCATCGCTCGCCAGGGACTTCCAGAAATAGTCAATCAGGCTGACCCGCGGCGTGTTGACGCCGTAGTAGCCGGAAAAGCTTCCGTCGGCTGTCAGCTCGATAATCCCCTCGTAGCTGGACTGGACGATCACATAGATGCGGTCCGCCAGATCAACGGCGAGCTTTGACGGCTTGAACTGCGTTGCGCCGGTGAGATTTTCCGGCTGGGTGATCATGCGCTTCAGTGCGTAAGTATCGAGGTCGAGAACCAGAATCCACTGCGCTCCCGTATCCGCGATATAGAGCTCCCTGTTTTTCTCATGGACAAAAACCCCCTCCGGCGAGGTCAGCATAATCTGATTTCCCGCCTCGTCCAGCGCAATTTTTTTGTCCGCGTTCCGCATCAGCTTTAAATTGGCGAGCAGCTCCCCGCTGCCGTCCAGCACAAAAATCCGGCTCTCGACCGAATCCACGAGAAAAACACGCCGACCGGAACGATAAGCATAACCAGCGATACCGCGGACGCCACGCCGGTCCGCGCGATACCGCCGCTGACAAGCTGCGATAGCACGTAGCTCAGCGGCTTAAGCTCCTCCGAATAGATGAAAATGCCGCCTGTCGTCCCCCACATCTGCTGGAAGGAGAAAATAATCAGCGTGATCCAGGCCGGCTTGCACAGCGACATGACAACCTTCCAGTAAGTGCCGAATTCGGTTGCGCCGTCGATCTTCGCCGCCTCGATCATCTCGTCCGGCACCTGCACCATAAAATTTTTCATCAGGTAAAGGCCGAGCGTTGCGCCGACCGCCGGCAGGATAACCGCCCAGTAGCTGTCGATCAGATGAAGCTTATTCATAATCAGGTAATTCGGTATCGCAGTAACCGAGGCGGAGAACATAAGCGCATAGACAATCAGGTTGCTCATGAACGCCGAACCCGGAAATTTGTACTTCGCCAGAGGAAACGCCGCCATGGAACCCAGAAGCACCGTGCCGAACGTTCCTATCCCGGTAATGAAAAGCGTGTTGAAGGCATATCTCGAAAACGGGATCGCAAAGCTCTCAATTATGGTCGCAAGATCGACGAAATTGTCCGTGGTCGGATTATCCACCGTGAGCCGCGGCGGGAAAATAAAGATCTCGCTGAACGGCTTGAACGCGCTCGTGATCGTGTAGAGCAGCGGAAAAAGGCTGAAAATACCGAAAAGCCCGAGAATCACGATAAGGGCGATATCCCCGCCGATGCTCCGGTTTCTGCGCTTGAATTTCCGGCTCACCAGCTTCTTTTTTATAAATCGGAATATTTTCATGACAACCTCCTATCCCAGCTTCCGCAGCAGCTTCTGTACAAGCACGTTGCAGATCAGCATGATGAAAAACAGAATCACAGCGATCGTACAGGCATATCCCAGTTCATAGCGGATATTGCCGAAATCGTGCAGATGCGTCAGAATTGTGTGCCCCGCATAATTGACGGACGGGAATCCGGCAAGGTCGATGGAGAGCTGCGACACGGAAAGCGAGCTGGTGATCTGCATGACCGCGCCGAACATCAGCTGCGGCTTCATGGAAGGCAGCGTAATGTACCACAGCTCCTGCCAGCGGTTTTTTATGCCCTCGACCGCCGCCGCCTCATAGAGCGATTTGTCCATATTCTGCAGGCCCGCGATAAAAGTCAGAAAGCTGATGCCCAGGCTGAGCCAAAGCTGTACAACAATCAGGATCGGCATGATATAACCCTCGGTCTGCAACCACAAAACCGCCTCGGTCGAAAGCCCGAGCTTGATCATCCACGCGTTGGCCCAGCCGTAGGTATCCGAGGAAAACAGAAGCTTCCACACAAGATACGCATTGCCGGAGATGGACGGTGCATAAAACACAAGCGTGTTTTTGATCGCCGTCAGAAAGATCGGATCATAAACAATGAGCTTGACATAATTCGCAAAGCCGACAAACTCCGGCGCCTTCACCATGTCAAAGGAGGTGAGGGAGAGGATAATGGAGATTACCACCGGCAAAAATGTAAACACAATGAAAATAAATGCAAAAGGCGCAATCATTAAGTATTTGTATTTATGCTTCTTCCATATAGAGGAGAATTTTTTCTGCTGAGCCAGCCTTTCGCGGATCGCGATATCTCCATCTGCAGATATTTCCGGATTCGGAGCTCCTTCTTTGCCGGGAGATAACACTCCCGCCGGGGATAATTGCGCATTCCCGGATACGGATTTTTTCTGTTTTCCCATAACCGCCCCTCCTTCCTATTCCTGATAGCAGCTCAGGTGCAGCTCCTGGCGCTTCCTGGTCAGTTCCTCATTGATTGATTTGATATTCAGATACAGTGTTTCACGCGGGTTGGCATTTTTTGCCACAACATCGTTGAATGCATACTGCACCATACGCGTCGTCATATAATTTCCCGGCACCGCCTCGATACCGACGGTAGCCTCAAACTGGTCGAGCAGCGCAGAAAGCTCCGCATTGCTCCATGGGAGCTGCCGCAGCACCTCCGGGTCCGCCGCCGAATATCTTGCCGCCGTACCCATCAGGGCTTCCAGCGAATTTGCAAAGGAAAGCTGCGCCTCGGTTCCCGTCCACCACCGGACAAACTCCCAGGCCGCATCGCGTTTTTTGCTCTGCGCCATAATTACGGTGGAAACGGTGTCCACAACAAAGCTGTGGTCGATCGTCCCGTCCTCCTTCTCGACGCCGATCATCGGCGCGAAGGTCCAGCGCCCCTTGATCTCCGGCGCAAAAATCTCGAGCTGGTTGAAGGTGTTGTAGGTGATTACGCCGACCGGAACCTCGCCGGTCCGGAAGCGGTTTGTAAAATCCACCTGAACCTCCATGCCGTAGCCGGTATAGAAATCGGTAAAGCTTTTAAACGCCTCCATCGCCTCATCCGATTCCAGCGCGCTGACGATGCCGTAGTCCGTGCCCTCTCCGCCGTAGGCATCCCCTCCGTTCTGGAACACCATCGAGAGGAAGAGGTTAATGTAGCCGGCATTCTGCTGCACATTCGGGATATAGGCATTGTAATTGTTTTTCTGAAGCACCGGCAGCATCTCCAGGAATTCGGTCCAGGCCTGCGGTATCTTCAGCCCAAGCTTATCCAGGATATCCGTCCTCGCGAACACCATCATGAAATTGGCCTGTTCCGGTATGCCGTACACGCCGCCCTGGAAGCTGGTGGACTTAAGCGTGCTGTCATAAAAACGCTCCACCGTCTGGGCGTAGCCCGGCAGGGAAGAAAGCTCCATCACTGCGTTCCGCATTGCAAAATCCTGCAGCGTCCCCTAGGAAAGCCCGATTACAACATCCGGCCCGTTTCCGGCCAGCGCCGCACGCAGCACGACATCGACCGGGATCAGCTGAAGGTTCACGGAAATATCATGCTCCGGCGTAAAAGTCTCGTCGATTTGGTTCTGGATAATCTGCGCCTGCTCGCGCCCGAACGACGCCATCCATACCTTGATGGAATTGCTGCCGGACACAGCTTCCTCCGTAATCTGGTTTGTGCTGTAGAAGAAGGTGGCGAAGAATCTTACGATGCTGTTCGCCGTGCCCTTGAAAAAGCCGTCCGTGGCCGGAGGCAGGTTTGCGCCCGGGCCGGAGAGAAGGATGCTGTCCACCTCCAGCGGCATATTGGCAACATTTACAAGCCAGGTTGCGATTGCGGAAATATTGTTCTTAAACTGATTCAGCTCCTCGACCACGCTCTCCGGATCCTCGGAAAGCCACTCCGCCTCCATTGCCATCTTCTCGAGAAGGCTGGTGTTCTCACCCTTCTCTCCCGTGATGGCAACTATGGCGTCGATCGCGGCGTAAAGATTTTCGCTCTCCCGCTTCAGGTTTGCCGCAAAATCCGGGAGTTTTTTGCTGAGTTCGTAATCAATGAATTTGTTCGGCGCCTGGCCGGTCAGCTGGATCACCGAGAGGTAATTCTCGTTCAGGACGGCAAGGCTCTCCTCGATCTGGCTGATGATGCCGCCCATTGGCCCCATTACGCCCTCGAGGGTAATTGTATTTTCCCCCGCACCGAGATAAAACAGAAATGGCTCGCCTGTCTCGTCGGCAACAGTATATATATTCATATCACTGCTGTAATTAAATGCAACACTGTTTACTTCCCTGTACGGAACCTCCCCGTTGATATAAATTCTGCGGTAGCTTGTAACGCCGCGGTTCAGGTTCTGCCTGCCCTTGACGGTAAGCTCGTAAAGGCCGGCCTCCGGAACTTCCACCCTCCAGGTGATCGAATCCCCCGGGGACGCCCAGCTCGAAGCACCGATCGTATTGTACACAATATGGTACGGATGGTACGGCTCCAGCAGCGTATCCGAATAGTTTTTCTGTATGTTGATGGCCGTGGAGCTTTTGTACACGGCCTTTGTATTTCCCGACGCACGCTCCGCCTGGCATACAATGCTGCTGCCGCCGTACACCGGATACTGTGCCTTCAGTGCGGCTATCTTTTCCGCGTAGCTGCCCGCCGCCTCCGCCGCTGTAAAGCGCAAAGCCGTATATTCCAGCGGCTCCTTTGTCACCTCAAAGGTAATTGTATGTTTTCCCGCGGTAAGGAAGAAGATCAGCGGCTCGTTGTTGCGCCGGTTGTAATCCTCCACAAACCAGGTTGTGTTATGATATACCTCATAGGCACCCGGCCGGATCTCATTGTCGTTTTTAACCTTGATTGCCTCGTCGGACCACCATCGCTTAATTACGATGCGCGAAAGATCCTCGTAGGGAAGCTCCCCGTCAATCAGAATTTTCCTCTGGATATCCGAGGTTGTTCCCGGGAGCGCGATATAACCGAGTTCCAGATTATAAAAACCTGTCTCCTCCACGTCAAATTCCCAGGTGATCCGCCCCGCGTCACCTGTCATAATACCCTCAAGACCAACCGTGACCTCGCAGTCCTCCGATGCTGTATAGCGGTTCAGATCAACCTCCACGGTTCTGTCCGACAGTTTACCGTCGTATCCGCTGTTCCTCAGATAGCTCTCATAGCCGGCCTCATAGATTGTCTCGGAGCCTGCCGAGGTTGCATAAATGTTCTTATCCCCTCCGGAAAGGATAAGAACCACTGCTATGAGCGCAATCAGCACAGCCGCCGCAATGATACGGATTTTTCCTTTCTTTTTCCTGTCTTTCATAGGTGATTTCCTTTCGATTTAGGAATAGTCAGAGAAGGGAAGGCAGGAAGACCGTAGTCCCCTGCCTTCTCAGATATTGCTTTTTAGTTTTCCGGCTGTTTCGGAAAATTTTACTCGGCTGCCACCACCTCAACCATTATGGATGCGCTTCCCGTATTGCCCGCGTAATCCGTCGCGGTCAGCACTACCGTGTAGGTGCCGGCCGTCGTCGTATCCAGCTCGGAAAGATCGGCGGTAAGCTTGCTGCTCACATCAAGTCCGTCCGCATCCACAGCGGAGTCGATGAAATCGCCCCAGTTGATCGTGGAAGTATCCGTATCCAGCGCAACGGTCGGGAGCGTTTCTTTCGGCGTAACTACCGGCGCCGCCGTATTGTCCGGATTGTAGATTGTCACACGGATTTTCTTGCTGCCGACATTGCCCGCCGCATCGGCGATCCTGCATTCCACCGCATCGCTGTAAGAGCCAGGAACCGAGAAGTCCGCTTTGTCGGAAACCGTATACTCCGCCTTTGTCATATCAAGCTCGCCGTCCACGCTGTCCTTTGCCGTAAAGTAGTCAGCCCACGCAACCGCCTGCGGATCGGTTCCGGCCGGCAGAGCAGCCGATTCGCCGTCCACGGCAGGTGCCTGGTTGTCATAAATCTCGTTCGAAGCAAGGCTCTGCTCCATCTTGCTTGTAATATTCGTAAAATCACTCATATTCGCTTTGATTGCAACGTCGTAAGAGCTCATGCCCTGAAGGCCGTAGAGGGATTTGCCCACGATATCGTCCCATGCTACGCGAATGCCGAGAAGATCGCTGTAATCGTTTACAAGATTGTCTCGGATCGCCATAAAGCACTCGATCAGCTGATCTCCGTACTGCTCGTTGAGAATATCAATCTTCATTTCGTTCAGATCGGTGAGCGTGCTGTTCTCCATGTACTCCGCCATGGTGCTGACACCGCCGAGCGCTTTGTAGTAGGACAATATGAAGTGACCCCACATTTGTAGCAACGTGGATTTACCTGTATACT
>CAJUMC010000077.1 GCA_910587085.1 uncultured Lachnospiraceae bacterium
GGAAAATCAATGGCTGTAGGCATTTTTCTTGATAGTCAACTGTCAAACTCCCGAGTTAGCCGGATCGAGCCGGAGGAGGCATCCGGCAGCGACTCCCAGATATTGCATGGGGGAGCCGCCGGCCGAAACGGGAGTTTTTCTTGCGGAGACCGGAGATTTGTGATAAGATTCTTGATGAGACGCAGAGTCTATATTATCAGGAAGAAACGGGAGAATTCATTTGGGAAGAGATACGAAAGGAACGCGGAATATAAGGCGGGGCACGGGGCCGTCAAAAGGGGCTGTACTGACCCTGATGGTGCTGGCTGCCGCTGTTATTCTTGCGGTTGCGGCGTTCGGCATCGCCGGAAAAAATAAAAGAGAGGAAAAGAGGCCGCCGGCAACTCCAAAGCCTACGCCGACCGAAGCACCGAGGACGGATCAGGCAGACAGCAGCTTTACCGGTATTGTCGAGTCCGTGGATACGTCAGCGGGAACACTGCAGCTCTACGATGTGGAGATGCAGGAGGTAAGGCTGCTCGATTATGACAGTGCAACGGAGATACGCGACGAGTACGGTCTTCATCTTGTTGCCGGACAGCTGAGTGTGGGGGATATTGTCAATGTGGGCTACGATTCCCGGACGCGCCGGGCAGTGACGGTCGGCATTTCGGACGAAACCTGGGAGCTGGTGCGGCAGACGGGGATTCTGGCAAGCCGGGAACGGCCGATGATTACGAACGGGAGCACGAATTTTCTTTACAGTGACAGTCTGCATGTCCTGAACGGCACGGAGCGCATGGAGCTCGGTGATATTTTAAAGAGCGATATCGTGACGCTGCGCGGGATCGGAAACGAGCTGTATGTCATTGAACTTCTGCGCGGGCATGGCTATCTGAAGCTGAAGGAGGAGGACGATTACATCGGCGGCAGTCTGATGAACGGGCAGGAATATCTGTCCCAGATTACCGAGGATCTGGTGCTGACCTTGAACGAGGGTACATACCGGCTAACGCTGGAGAATGATGATCTTACCGCTACGGTCGATGCAGTGATTCGCCGCGGGCAGACGACTGTCGTTGATCTGACGGCTTATGCGCGGGTTCCGGATCCTTCGGGGCAGGTGACCTTCCATATTCTGCCGGAGGGCGCGCTGCTCTGGCTCAACGATGAGAAGATCTGGTATGCGGATCCGGTCACGCTGAAATACGGTGCCTATAAAATCCGGGTGGAATCGGGCGGTTATGTATCCTATGAGGGAATTGTTGAGGTGAATGCCGCAGCGCTGGCCTTTACGATTTCACTTCCGGAGAAGCCGGCGGACGACGGGACGGAGCCAGGCGGCGGAGACGGAGACGGCAGCGGTGGTTCCGGCAGCGGAAGCATGGGCGGAGACAGCAGCGAAAGCACGGGAGACTACGACGGAGACGGCAGCCCGGGAGGAGAAGACGGAAACGGCGGTACTGATGATACGGGGACGGACGGCAGCAGCGGAGACAGCAGCACGGGGACAGTCGGCTCCAGCGGGAACAGTCCGGACAGTACTTCGGAGCGGCCGGAGGACGATTCGTACCTGACGGACGACGACCATTATATAATCATCTATTCAGATGATGAGGTGGAAGTATACCTGGACGACGATTATATGGGCGTTACGGAGGATGGCCAGGCGATGATGGAAAAATTCATCGGCAGTTTTACGCTGAAACTGGTGAAGGGGGACGAAACGAAGTCCTATCTGATTCAGGTGGACGACGACGGAGAGGATTTTGTTTTCCGGAGATATTTTGAATAATTAATTTTGAACAGCCGCATCCGGTTTGTCCGGGCGGCTGTTTGCCGCCGTTTACGCCGGAAGTATTTACATAAAATTCGGGAACAGAAGGGGAATTTCCGGAATAAGGGAAATTTGCATAAACGTTCTGAAAAGAAAGAATCATCCTCGTAATAAGGAAGAAGAATTAACGGAAAAGGAGGAAAGATTACAGGAAAAGAAAAGATATATTTTGGAAAAGGAAGGGAAGCTCCGGGAAAGAAAAGAACAGATTCCGAAATTAGGAAGGATATATTCAGGAAAGGATAAAATTCCGAAAAAGTAAGGGGATATTTCCAGGAAATATAAGGAAGAAATTGCGGAAAAGAGAGGGCAGAATTCCGGAAAAAGGGGAGAAGTACATGCTGGCATTTTTGATGATTCAGATGGAATGGCATAAGGAGGAGCGAAATCCGGAAGCAGCCGCGGCACGGCAGAAATATTACAGACCTCTCCCCATTGAGGAGGGGGTGAACCTTTCCGGAGAAGGAATTTTTGTTGTGAGGCACCGCTGCTTCCAGCGGGGAATTGATATTCTCACAGACTGGGATGCATCGGATCGTCTTGACCGGGAACTGCGCATGGAGGGCGCAGGACGTGCGTTTACCGGAAGCGAGGAGCACAGGCATCGGGGCGCGGGACAGCGTGTGAAGAGCATCCAGAAGTCCAAGGGCAGTTTTTACAGCGCCGACAGGGTGGATATCCCGTGCATTGCCGTCGAGGAAGAGCCTGACGGAGGATTCCGCATCCGGTGGCATGATGACGGTCAGGGGATGCCGCGCCGGCGGGGCGGGAATGAGGAGATGTACCGGAAGGGGGCACGGCTTGCCGGGCAGCTCAATGTGCGGAATGAAACTGCTTTTATCCTGAAGCCCGGGGAGGCGGGGGTGCTGAAATACAATTACCGCTGTACTTCCTGGGACGGACAGTGGTACAGATGCTACTATGTTTATGCGGTCAGTACGGACAGGCTGACGCGGGAATGTTTTCTCAGAGACTACGACTACGAGTACCATCAGCTTGCGGATTTGTTTTAGGAGGGATGCATTCCGTCCGTGATGAAAACCGTGCTGTTTTAAGAGAATTTTCATGAAAGAAAATTTGTTCGATGGGATGACAATTTCCACTTGTGAAACCGGGAAGAATATGTTAAACTATCCATCGGACAGCATTGTTTTATCTGCAATTTATATAAATATTTATATTCATATAAGATTTAATAGAATAAGCAATTTATGAAATGCAAAGCAATGTCTGATTTATATTTGGATTGACAAAAATAAACTTTAAAAGACGCAGGCAGAGCCGGGCGCTGTTTCGTTCTCCTGCCGTTGCCGGAAAAGTGACAGAAGCTGATTCTGAATTCGTACTGAATTGGTTCTGAAATCAATTCTGATTTGGTTCTGAAATCATTCTGAATTGATTTGGAATTAGTTCCGCATTGGTTTGAAACCTGTTCGGATTTATTCCGGACACGGCGGCGGTTCCGAAGCCGAAAGAAAACAACAAAGAATAAAAGCAGCAAACTAGAATAAAAAGCAATAAACGGAGAGCGGAGAGCAGTTTGGATCAGATAAGAAAACAGGCTCTGTATTCAGACGGCAGCAGGCTCTGCAGGGCGGCAGTACGGCGGAAATGCGGCGGCAGTACCCTCACCGGAATGTTTAACGAAATGAGAGGAAGCGAGTACATTGGCAGAACAGACAGATAAAAAAGTCAAAACCGTTCAGGCAAAGCCTGTTTTAAAATGGGCGGGCGGCAAAACCCAGATGCTGAGCAAGCTTTTGCCGAAGGTACCGGCTTCCTGCGGGCGCTATATTGAGCCGTTTTTCGGGGGCGGGGCAATGTTTTTTGCACTGCAGGCCGAACGGGCGATAATTTCGGACAGCAATCCGGAGCTGATCAATATGTACCGCGAAATCGCGGCGCACGCGGACGAGGTGATTTCGCATCTGCGGAAATACGAGAATACAAAGGAAATGTTTTATGCGGTGCGGGATCAGGAATGGACGGCCCTTCCCAAGGCCGAAGCAGCGGCACGCATGATTTTTCTCAATCACACCTGTTTTAACGGGCTGTACCGCGTGAACCGGCAGGGGAAATTCAATGTTCCCTACGGCAAATATAAAAATCCGAAAATCTGCGACGAGGAGGGGCTTTACGCTGCCTCGGAGGCTCTGAAAAAAGCAGAGATTATCTGCGGGGATTATCTGGATGTACTGGAGAAGCACGCACAGAGCGGGGATTTCATTTTTCTTGATCCGCCGTATCTGCCCGTCTCGGAGTATGCCGATTTCAAGCGGTATACGAAGGAGCAGTTCGGGGAGGAGGATCATGTCAGGCTTGCGGAAATGGTACGGCAGCTGCAGGAGCGCGGCTGTCATATTCTTCTGACAAATTCCAACCATTCGCTGGTGCATCAGCTTTATGAGCGTTTTTCCGTTGATGTCGTGCAGACAAAGCGGCATATTTCCTGCAACGGCAGCACCCGCACGGGCGAGGATGTGATTGTGACGGTTTCGCCGGACCAGGCACCCCAAAAGCTGGTTCCGGAGCCGCTGCCGGCCCAGGCCCAGGCGTATCCGCCGACCCGCTTTATGGGATCGAAAAGCAAGCTGCTCGCCCATATCTGGGCAGCAGCGTCCCGGTTTGAATTTGAAACCGTCGTGGATCTGTTTTCCGGTTCGGGAATTGTGGGCTATATGTTCAAGGCTCAGGGCAAGACGGTTGTGAGCAATGATTATATGGCGATGTCCGCCGTGTTTACCAGGGCGATGGTGGAAAACAACAGCGTCATCCTGCCGGCGGAGGAGGCGAAGGAATTGCTTGTGCCGCGCAGAGAATCGGATCATTTCGTGTCCGAGACCTTTCAGGGGCTCTATTACTCGGATGAGGAAAATGACCTGATAGATACGCTGCGAACCAATATTGCGGCGATCGCTGACCCTTACCGGCAGGCGATTGCCATGACGGCACTGATTAGGGCCTGCACCAAAAAACGTCCGCGCGGTATTTTTACCTATACGGGAGAGCGGTACGATGACGGGCGCAGGGATCTGCGGACAACACTTGCACAGCTGTTTCTGGAGGCGGTGGAGGCGGTGAACGGGGCGGTGTTCGACAACGGCAGAAAAAACCGGTCCGTACACGGTGATGCGATGGAACTGAATGCGGGGCGGGCTGATCTGATCTATATCGACCCGCCTTATTACTCTCCGCTTTCGGATAACGAATATGTGCGCAGATACCATTTTGTGGAGGGGCTTGCGCGCGGCTGGAAGGGCGTGGAGATCCAGCAGAATACCAAAACAAAAAAATTCAAATCTTATCCGACGCCTTTTTCGACACGGAAGGGGGCAGCGGATGCCTTTGACCGATTGTTTCAGCGGTTCGCGGACAGCATCCTGATCGTGTCCTACTCCTCCAACAGCCTGCCTGCGCAGGATGAAATGGTGGCCATTATGGCAAAGTACAAGAAACATGTGGAAGTAATCCCCGTGGATTACAAGTATTCCTTCGGAAACCAGGGCGAGGCGAAAACCCATCGGAATTCCGTGCAGGAGTATCTGTTTGTCGGATATTGACGGGGGCGGTCATGGAGGAAAATATCGAAATCTGGCTGGTCGGAAATACGGGACTTCGCAATCCCAACCGGATAAGGGAAGGCTTTGCCGTTTATGCTGATTCCAGGTTTCTCGGGAAGCTGCACGGACGGGAAAATGAGATCGGCTTTATGAAGCTTCTGGACGAGAAAGGCATTATCCAGAACGAGGAAGGAAGGGATGCTTCAGGGAGCCATGCCAGAAAATGGCGGCTGATGTTTGCAAAGAACGGATTTATCTATCCGCAGCTTAAGAGGAAAGATGGGCGCCAGGAGGAGCTCGGCGCCGCCGATGAGCTGACGCCGTTCGGCAGGGCATTTCTTCAGGCAGATACATATCCGGCCGTTCAGGAGTGCTATCTTCGGGCCATGAGCGTGGAGCAGTTTCCGATGCCCGACGGCATCCGCCATTTTTCGCCGCTGCGGTGGCTCCTGGCAATTATGCTGGAGCTGGAAAGGCGGACAGGCTCCTCCGAGCTGAGCCGGATCGAGTTTGCTCTTTGGGGGCATACCACGAACCCGGGGTATGAGCTGTCGGAGGTAGTCGACCGGATTCTTGATCTGCGCAGGCGGAGGGCAGCCGCCCCGGCAAAGCGGCCTTTTGACAGGCAGGAGATTGCAGAACGGGGAAGGCATTACGACAAGAAGCCCGATAATTTTCTGGATTACAGCGATATGAATATGAGATATCTCCGCATTTCCGGTGTTCTTCAGCGCAAGGGGCGGGGACTTGTTGTCGTGCCTTCCAAGCATGTGCTGGCGGAAGGCCTTGCCAAAAGCACGGCGGCGGACGGGCCGATGCTGGACGAATACCGAAGGCTCTGCGGCGGAGCGCCACTGCCCACGGACAGCATGGATGTTGCGCGCTGCCTGCTGGACGATCTGATTAAGCAGATGAGAGAACGGCATATTGTTTTTGATATCTCGGATCTGCCTCTGACTGCCCCTGCAGAGGTTAATATCGCAAGGCGGCGGCTTGAAAATATTCTTGCACAGACAGACGAGGTGAAATATGCCGGCGAGCAGCGCGGTCAGTGGGAGGAAATCGCGGATTATATGTCGCTTCTGATCCGGGGCGGCGGCAAGCTGGTCTACGATGAGGATAACGCGATCGAGGTGCCGAAGGACGAAACGCCCGTTTATCTGGAATGGGTTTTGTGGAGGGCGGCGCTGGCGGTCGGGCGGCTTGTGAACAGGCCGTTTGAGGTGCGGGGGTTCCGTCTGGATTCGGATTTTATGCCGGTTTCCGCGGCAGGAGGGGGAAGAGGAGACCTGTACTGTGAGTTTGAAGATTTCGTGATTCTCACGGAGGCAACCATGTCCTCCTCCTCCAGACAGGAGGCGATGGAGGGCGAGCCTGTACGGCGGCATGTATCGGATGCCGTTCTGAAATACGGCAAGCCGGTGTACGGGTTGTTTATCGCGATCCGGATCGATACAAACACCGCTGAGACCTTCCGGCACGGCGTCTGGTATGCAAAGGGGGATGTGAAGCAGAAGCTTGATATCATCCCGCTTACGCTGGCGCAGTTCCGGAAATATTTTGTTTCGATGTTCCGCGCACAACAGGCATGTCCGGAAAGGCTCCGGGAGCTGCTTGCCGCATGCGGCGCCGGCAGGGAGGGACTGGAGGCGCCTGCATGGAAGAAGCATATTGACGCAGTGGTCGAGGAAAAGGCAGCGGAGGCTGCAGGGGAGCGGCCGGACAGGCGCGCGGAGGCCCGCAGAGGAGCATACAGGGAAACGGAGATCGAAGGCTGAAGATGATAAGCTTCGCCCGCAGGTTTTGTGCTGCGCCAAAGCCTGAGCCATGGGCTGCTCCCCAAAAATAAGACGCAGCATGGAGGCTGAGAATGGAACCGGAATTGATACTGGATGTTGCGGCGGTCATACTTCTGCTCTTTATCGCAGTGCTGCTTTTGGCCGGGCGCAGGAAAACAGGGCTGGACGAGCTGGAATACCTGCTCCGGCATACGGCCCAGGAACAGAGGGACAGCGTGCAGAAGCAGCTTTCTGCCAGCGCCATGGAGCAGTTTCAGCGGTTCGGTGTGATCCAGGAAAGCGTGAACCGGACGCTTCAGGAGAGCCGTTCGGAGACGGGCGTACAGCTCGGGAGATTTTCCGCACAGCTGGACAGCCGGCTGTTGTCGCTTCAGGAACAGCTGGACGGCAGGCTTTCTGTGATTCAGGACCAGCTGGATGGCCGCCTTACCTCGATTCAGGAGCAGACACAGAAGACGCTTCAGGGAAACCGCGAGGAAACGAACCGGCAGCTTAAGGACTTTCGGGAACAGCTGGACAACCGGCTTTCTGCCATTCAGGAACAGCTGGACAGCCGTCTCACAACGATTCAGGAACAGACGCAGAGGACGCTTCAGGGAAGCCGGGAGGAAACGAACCGGCAGCTTCAGAGCTTTCAGGAACAACTGGACAACCGGCTTTCTGCCATTCAGGATCAGCTGGACAGCCGCCTTTCCGCAATTCAGGAGCAGACGCAGAAAACGCTGCAGGGCTTTCAGGATCAGTTGGATGCCCGTCTTACCTCGATTCAGCGCGGAAATGCCGAGAATATGGAGCGGGTCAATTTTACGCTTGAAAACAAGATGGGACAGCTGCAGGAAAGCAACGAAAGACGGCTGGAGCAGATGCAGGGAATTGTGGATGAAAAGCTGCAGAAAACGCTGGAAACGCGGCTCGCTCAGTCTTTTGAGCTGGTGAGCAGGCAGCTTGACAGCGTCCAGCAGGGGCTCGGCGAGATGAAGAATCTGGCCGCCGACGCCAAGAGTCTGAAGAATGCCCTGATCAATGTTAAGGAACGCGGAACCTACGGCGAGGTGCGTCTGGAAAAGCTGCTTTCGGATATTCTTGCGCCGGGACAGTACGACGCGAATGTCGAGATTGCGGGCGGTAAACGGGTTGAATTTGTAGTCCGGCTGCCGGGCAGCGGGGATGCGCCGCTCCTGCTCCCGATTGATTCCAAATTCCCGATCGAGGATTACAATCGTCTGCTCGACGCGGAGGACAAGCAGACGATGGATGAGGCCCGCAAATCGCTGACTGCCAAGATACGGGTGTTTGCGAAGGATATCCACGACAAATATATTGTACCGCCGAAGACCACGGATTTTGCGCTGATGTTTTTGCCGACGGAGGGTTTGTATGCCGAAGTCGTTCAGAATGCCGCGCTTTTTGAAGAGCTGCGTGAAAAGTACAAGGTCACCGCGGTCGGCGCCACCACGCTTTCGGCATTTTTAAGCTCGCTGCAGATGGGCTTTAAAACGCTCGCCATTGAGAAGCGTTCGCAGGAGGTATGGGACACCCTGCGCGCGGTGAAAAAGCAGTTTAAGGAGTTTGAGACATGCCTGAGCCAGGCGCACAAGCAGCTGCAGACGGTGGATAATACGATCGAAAAGCTGGTCGGTACGCGGACAAGGGCGATCCAGAGGGCGCTGCGCGATGTTGAGGAGCTTGAATTTGACGAGCCGGGCAGCCGCAGCAGGCTTCTGGAGGACGAGGAATGAAAGAAACCGGCAGATAGAAATAAAGGAACCGGCAGGCAGAAATCAGAGCAGCATGGCTTTTGGGAAAGAGGATTAAGAGATGAACAGAAACGAGTGGTGGAAGAATCTGTATCCCCTGCGTATTCCTCCGGGATGGAGCTTTGTTTACAATAAGCTTGAAGCTCTGGAACCGGACAGTCTGAATGATGAGGAGCCGGCCTGGCTGTTTATCTTTGTCCAGGATATTTTGCATATACGTCAGGAGCACGGCGGGCAGAAAGCGGCAATTGATCTGGGCTGGTATCCGGATGGAGATCCGCGGGGAGAATACAGACTGATAGCGATTCTGAATGATGACTGGCTGCATCCTGTTCTGGAATTTACATCACGAAGCACAAAGAAAGTTGCGGAGGTTATAGAGTTCTGGCTTTTTGAATATTTTCCGAACAGTAACTTTATTGATGCAGAAAGTTTCCGCAGGCAGTATCCTGATAAAACATAAGAAACCATAGGTCTGAGTTCGGCTTGATCATGGTTATCAAAAAGGTGAGACTGTCTGGATAGCGGAGGGTGCTGCTCATATTAGACAAAGAAAATCTTAATTAGACAAAAAACGTATAAATCTGCCCTGCGTATCCGGCTGAATCTCCGATGCGCAGGGCTTTGCATGCCGCAAATGCTGTATTCATAATATAATAGTGATAAACATGCTCGTACTTTCTGGTATTTTGAGCCGGAATGTTCTAACAGTTCAAACAGCCTCGCCTGCTTTCTGCGGAATTTCAAAGTTAGGGCAGCAATCCCGTGATTCATTAAAGAAAAAAGCGGAATCCGGTTTGAGGATATTTTCCCGGCTGCCCGTATTGGGTTTTTCCCGGCGGTATCGGACCTGTACGGCTTATTTTGACGCTCAGGTGCCGCTCCGCAGGCTACAGTGAATATTTCTCAATAAACTCTTCTTTCGAAACCGGCTTGGAATACAGATATCCCTGTGCCATGCTGCAGCCGATGCTCTTTAGAAAATCCGCCTGCTCCTCTGTTTCTACACCCTCGCAGATTACCTCCATCTCAAGCTCCGATGCCATGCGCACCGTGCTGGAAATAACAATGCGCTCCCTCTTTTTCGTCGTTTTCGAGTGGAAAAAGTCCTTGTCGATTTTCAGCACATTGAACGGCAGGTCGCAGAGCAGGTTGAGCGAGGACAGGCCGGAGCCGAAATCGTCCATTGCGAGCCGGAAGCCGTAGGAGCGTATGCGGGAGAGGAGCCAGACGAAATGCCGGTCAACGACGGCAAAGGCGCTCTCGGTAATCTCGATCTCAATCAGTGCGGGCGGGATATCGTAAAATTCCACGGCGGTTTTCAGCTTCTCCGGCAGGCCATCCGTCTTGAAATGCTCGCGCGAAAAGTTGACAGAGATCGGAAACAGCTCCGCACCCTTTTTCAGCTCGTCTCGTATAAAAATGCACACCTGTTCAAACATATAGTAATCCAGATCGACAATAAAGCCGTTGGATTCAAACAGCGGGATAAACGCGTTCGGATACAGAAAGCCGAGCGACGGATGCTGCCAGCGCACCAGCGCCTCGGCGCCGCAGAGCGTCCGGGTGTGGATATTGAATTTCGGCTGGAAGTAGAGCAGGAACTTGTTCTCCAGCAGAGAATTTTCCATGGAATCTTCCAGATCCTTCTGGAGAATCAGCGTGGAACGCATGGTGCTCGTAAAGAACGAGTAGCCCGCACTGTCATGGCGCTGAGCATTTTTGCGTGCAATATTTGCCCTGTCGACCGCCGTGATGGCATTGTCTTTGCTGCTCATAACATAAATGCCGAGCACGAGAGACAGCCGCAGAGCCTCTCCCTGCGGTGCCGCAAGCTGGCGGCACCGGGAAATCAGAAGCTTGGCTTTGGCGGCAAGTGCCTCCTCATCGCCGCATTTGGTACACAGCGCGAATTTGTCGCCGCTGATGCGGCAGAGAATTCCGCCCGGAAATATGGTGCGGTAAAGGCTGGTAAGGCTCTGAAGCACCGCGTCGCCGGTCTGATAGCCGTAGTTGTCGTTGATCAGTTTGAACTGGCGGATATCGGAATACAGCATGGCAAGCACACGATCCGGCTTTTCCGCATGCAGTTTGTTTACCTCGGATAAAAAACTGTTGAAATTAAACGCGCCCGTCAGCGGGTCGTTTTTTGACAGCCAGTTTGCGTAGCGGATGGAACGAAGGCGGATGATATAGCTGCCGATAATCTTTGAGATCAGCGTCAGGGAATCAATTTCGTTCTGGCTCCAGCAGTGTGAGCACTCGCTTATGGCTATGGAAATGCAGCCGATATAATTGCCGTGCTCGATGAAACCGCACTGGAAGTAAGGGCAGGCTCTGCGGTCGGGCATCGGATCGATCAGCATCCCCTCCTGCAGCTTGATGAGATAGGAATCGGAGTAGAAAATGCCGTTTTCCCTTTCACGGTATCGGGCGTAGTAGCTGTCCTGTGCAAACGGGACGCCCTGGTAGGATTCCTTAAGCTGATAGCGCGTGTGGGAAGTCCATTCATGCGTGATCGACGCGGTGCGGAAATCGTGATCGTACTGCACAATGCTGATCCGGTTCAGATTGTAAAAGGTGCCGACCAGAGAGAGCAGCATCTGAAGCGAGTCATCGTTTTCCTGGGAGTCGAACAGGATATCAATGGCGTTCATGATAATGTTTGTATTGACGAGGGAATGTCCGCCGCCGAAGGCGGCAGAGGTATTGGAAATATCCTCATTTATGTATTCCGAAACATGGGATTCTCCGCCGTCATCCAGCTCTGCCGACCACACAAGACAGCGATCCCGGCCGAGCTGCTTTGCCTCCCAGAGTGCGCGGGCCGCCTTTTCGCAGAGAATGTCAAAACGGCTGCCGTCCGAGGGGAAAACGGCGGCTCCGATGCTGCCGGTCAGGGCGGAGAGCGTCGGCGAGCCGGTATAAATATCCCGCAGCATGGCACAAATCTCCTCCCCGCATTCTCCGATGGCGGAAATGGACGGGACATCGGTCAGAAAAACTACAAAAGAATCGCCGCCGACGCGCCCTACGATGTTTTCATTCGGAAAACGTTTTTTCAGACGGTTGCTGAGGTCGAGCAGCGTCGCGTCGCCGAATGAGGAGCCGAGCGCTTCGTTCAGCTTTGTAAAATTATCGAGGTCGATGAGATACAGGGCGGAGATTACCGCGCTGTCAATGGTGTCAAGATACTGGTCAATCATTGTGCGGGCGGTGTCCCGGTTGTAAAGCCGCGTCAGGTTATCCTGCCCCTCAAGCGCTTTCTTTTCGTTTTCCCGGCGCTTCTGCTTGGTGATGTTGACCGTGCGGCCGATTACGGAGACAGGGATTCCGCTGTCGTCAAATACTTTGTTTGCGCGGAGCTCATACCAGGCTTCCTCGCCGTTTGCCGTGGCGGCACGCACCTGGGCGCGCAGCGGCGCATCCTCGTGAGACAGAAAGCCGTCGAAAAAGTGCAGAAGGGCTTCGCGGTCGTTCGGGTTGATAATCCCGGATTCCAGAATATAGCTGCGGAATTCCGGAATATCCGTGCAGCCGATGCACACGCCGGTGGAATTGTCCGATTTTTTCAGCAAGTCCCGGCAGATATTGTATTCCCAGATAGATTCGCCGAGATTTTCAAAGGCGATCCGGAAGCGCTCGGATGTCTGGCGGAAATCCTGGCGCAGGCAGTTCATATGAAAACGGTAGAACAGAAATACAACAAAAAAAAGGGTCAGAGCCAGGGTGAATATAACAAGAATCCCGTATACGAAGCGGACGGCCTCGGAGCGGACAGCCGGCAGAAGCTCCGGTTCGGCGAAGACGGAATCCAGATTCCGGGAGAAATTATGGTACAGCAGAGCCACAATACCAAAAATAATAAGAACGCTTACAGCGCTGTAAAAATGTGCGTTTAATTTGCGGTGAATCGGCTGTTTCATAGTGATTTCTCCCCCCTGCCCGCTTTGGCGGGCATTCAGTGAACGGCCGGAAGGCTCCTCTCTCCTCTGCCTTTATCCGGCGGTTCAGGTCCCCATAAATAATATGATCTGTATCTCTGCAATTCTGCAGCCGAAATGAACCGCAGTTTTCCGGTTCTGCAGAAGGATGAAATCTGTAATAACCCGTATTCCGCAATTCGGAGCGGTCTGTATTTTTAAAGGTGCACAGTGAAGTACCGTCCGTAATCGGCAGTCCTGCGGGCCGTACAGTGAAATATAGTTAAGTATATCACAGCCGAAGAAAAATGTAAACGAAATAAATAAACATACGCGGTAAACACGGTAAACGCATGCTTTATAAATAATCTATAAACAAATTTTTCTTCTTTT
>CAJUMC010000078.1 GCA_910587085.1 uncultured Lachnospiraceae bacterium
GAGGGAGATTTCCTTCTTCCCTTATTTTTTTGCCAACTATAATTTTACTCTAAGAAGCCACCTATACACTTGATTATCCGGCTGATTACTGTTTTAGAGTCTGATCCTGATGCTCGTGTGAGGTATTCCGGGCGGCGCTACAACCGCACTGCCGCAGAACTGCACCAGAAGATTACGCTGAAGGGGCGCCAGGATAACTCCTGCCGCCCCTTTTCTATGCCGCTCCGATTGTGCTTACGCCGAACGCTCCTCTTCGTTCAGAAACTTGTTGATAAAATACTGCTGTCCCTTGCCCGTTACCTTTGTCGTGCGGTTGATCCTCACAGAGCCGTCCGGATTGTTTACCGTGCTTTCCTTGACCTCAAAAAGCCCCATCTCTATACTTTTCTGCGTCGGCATGTTCCAGTCGGAACCATTCCGCTTGATGAGGTAGCCGTTTTCCCGCAGCCAGGCAAACATTCGCTTCTGCCCTATGTCCACGCCGTTCTGCTTTATCAGCTTCGCCAGATCCCCGATCAGGATTGACGTGCGGCTCGCGGCTACAGCATCTGCAAAGATTTCTTTCGGCTTCATGCGGTCATTCTCCGCTTTCAGAGCCTGGTTGCGCTCCTGTTCGTCCTTCAGCTTTGTAGCAAGCTGTATGAGAAAATCAGGAGAAGATAACGCCTTTTCCAGCGTATCCGCTGTCATGTATGCGCCGTTCCTGCGGATGGATGGGATAATCTCGTCCGCAACCTTCGCCTGAAACATTTCCGCGGTTTCGTTTTTGGCTTTCATGGCAAGGCGGTAGAAGATATTTTCGGGGATGAAATCCGGCCTTTTGCCACAAGTGGCAAAACCTATTTCTTCCAGGTATTCGTCAACTCTGCTCCACCTCACATTCGTATACTCCGTTCCCTTTACCGTCTGCGTGGTAGTAAAACCAAGCCCCCTCGCCACGGCTTCCAGTTTCAGATACGCCATCCCGTTCTTTTCATAGCATTCCACGCCGCTGATATTCATAATCGGTAATTCATTCATGTTTCCGCACCTCCCGTTCCGCTTTTCTCAAATTCCGGCCGATCTGCTGGATCGCCTGCCTGACCTTATCATATCCAACCATAGCACCCAGCCAGTTCGCAATCCCCATAAGGGCAAGGTACACGCTGTTCAGCGCGGTAAACGGCACCTGATAGTTGATATAATAGAGCGCGGTCGTCCCGCAGCCAACAATCAGCGCCACAATCAGGACGAGGATATTTGAGGCGTATTTCACACCCAGCCCATCCAGCAATTTTTTCAGCCCCTCCGTCAGCAGGGACGTCACCGTCGCACAGGCGGTCAGAATGATTAAAAATGCTGTTGTTGTCATATTTCTTCCTCACTTTCTGAGCTTTCGAGCTCCATCTGCTTTTCCAG
This sequence comes from uncultured Lachnospiraceae bacterium, assembly GCA_910587085.1. GTDB lineage: Bacteria > Bacillota > Clostridia > Lachnospirales > Lachnospiraceae > RGIG4057. The sequence continues at coordinate 1,399 of CAJUMC010000078.1, forward strand.
AATCCGGTTCTTCTCGGATTCTCTCGTTTCAAAAAAGGATTTCAGGCAGTAAACCAGGAACACACCGATGATCTCGGTAACAATCAGGCCGCCCATGGTTTCCGCGATCTGGTCCCTGCCGAGCAGCGCGAGGACAAACGGAAACTGCATGTCGATCAGCGCCGCCGCTACGATGCGGTTCATCATTTTTTTTGTGTATGTAGTGTTCGTATTGTTTTTCATGCGCACACCTCACATCAGCATCAACACAGCGCCAACAACCGCGCCTACCACCGAGCTGATCACCGCCGTGACAATCGCGCTTTTCACCTGCCTGCCGGACTCCACCGGAGCCATTTCAAGCCTGCCGATGCGTTCCCCCTGCCGCTTGATACTCTCCAGGAGATTTTTTACGTTCACGGAAAGCTCGATCTGCTCATGCGAGATATCCGGCTCCTCTTCCAGCGCCCCGATGCGTTCCCCCTGCTTTTTCAGCACCTCAAGCATATTTTCCATGTTGATCGCCATGCGCTCCACCGAAACGGTCAGGGAATTGACCTGCTTCACCATCTCCTCTAACGTCGTGATCCGGTGATTCTGCCGCTTGTTTTCCTCGTCCTGCCGGCGGGCAAACTCCTCGTGTTCCTGCCTTGTGATAAAATTGTTGTCCATCACTCAAGCCTCCTTCCTGCTGCTTCCTGCGCTTTAAACTCTCGCCAGCGCCTTCACGGTGTTCGCGCCGACGCTCCAAACCTCCGCCTTTTTTGACCAGCCCTTCCGCTGCCAGTACGCCGCAGCTGCCTTTGCCGTCTTGCTGCCGTATACCCCGTCCACCGTGAGCGCTGGCCCCGCAATATCCCCGGCGGCGATCTGCCGGTTCAGCGCCAGCTGGAACCAGACGATCGAATACTTGTCCGTCATCTTTCCGACCTTCGCCGGGTTCGGGGCCGGAAGCGCTGCCCCGGCGTATTTGATCTTCGGGTGCCGGTACCAGTGCTTCCACGGCCGCTCCGACAGCTTTGTCAGGCACACCCCGTACTCAAAGCCTCTTGCCTCCACGACATATCCGCCGCCGATGTATACCCCGACATGCCCGGAAAACCGCACGCACACACCGGGCTGTTCCGGAAGGCTCCCTATCCCGTCTTTTTCCTGCGCAGCTTCAAATGCTTCGTCCGCTGTTGTGTCATAACTCCACTTCCCGCCGGCCAGTTCCGCGAGGAACCATTCGATCAGGCCGTGGCAGTCTGTTGTCCGTTTCCCGATCTGCGCCTTGACCTTCGGCAGGCGGCGGGCGGTAAACCATCCGCTTGGGTTGCGCCGGGTCAAGTCGTTGTACATCGCGCCGGTAAATACTTTGCCGTTCGTTCCCATGATATACGGCACGCCGAGATTGCTGATACAAAAGTACGCTAAATCTGTGTTGCTGTTCTTCATTGTTGTCCCCTTTCTTTTACTGTTTTGCAGGATACTCTGTTATGCTGCCGATAAAAGCCCGCTTTTACACGCAAAAAAGACACCAAAACTATGGTGTCTTCTGCTTGCATTTTTTATGTCATTGTGTTATAGTGGCCTTAAAGAGAGGGATACCGCCCACAAAGCGGTTGCCTCCGTCAGGGTTATAAGCCTACCTGCACCGGCAAGTACAAGGTAGGCTTATTTATTTTCGCTTGTTGTTCCTACTGTCTATGTAGGCAAGCAGCGCGAGGAGGAACGTACCGCCCAGAAATAACAGGCTGATCGTTTCATAAATATCCATCCGCACCACCTCCCCTCTTTGGTAAAAGTTGGGGAGGCTACCACCTTGTAACACGGTATCCTTGCTTTACTATAACACAATCCGGCTGGCTTCGCAATTCCCCGGCAAAAAAGCTTTTAACTTACGCAATATAAATAGTGCATTCTACGCTTGAACTATTTATTGCAACTGCTGAAATCTTAATTTTATCTACATATCCAGGAACCATTGTGCTTTGGGGAATCTCAATTGTTCTGATATGTCGCGAATTATTTCTGGCATCCAACATGGAATGCGCCGAGCCAGCACTTATATTAGCCATACCGTTTATGATATCCGTTTGCGATGAGATGCTACGATTACCGAACAAGGTTACAATAGAACCACTATTTTGACCGGTCTCAGACACAATGACTAAGTAATCGCAATAAGTAACTCCGCCTGCCGTAGCGGTCGATCCTGTTGCTATCTTTATAAAGTTAAAATCCGAATATTGTGTTATATAATCACTTAATTTTATATAAGCTTTATCTATTCCACTTCCATATATTTTTACATCCGCTCCGCTGATCTTCCTGACGCCTCCGGTTCCGGCAACGCCCAAAATCGTATTGCCCATTACGATCTTGTCCGCGGTTATTCCGAGCGCATTTTTAATGGAGGATTCATTGATTCCGAACATCTGCCCCTGTGAAACGTGAGCCTTTTCCGGAGCAGAAAAAAATCCTTTATAATAAAATCCTCCCTCCTTTGCTTGAATTCTCCCGTTATTATTCAGAGAAAGAGTTCCAAACGGCTGATTATTCGATGCATCGTGTCTTCCTCCGTATGCATCTGGAAACGCCTTCATACCTCCTGTCACTTTCGCACCGTTGACCCACGCTGTCTTTCCGGAAACGATATCTGATGCTTCCGCTGTCCCCGGCGTCTGACCCGCCAGGCTGTTTGCTGTAACCTTCCCGCTTCCGTTGTGATATCCTGCCGGAATGATGTAGCTCCCGCCTGCATTCAGCGCCTGCGTTACTGCGCCGCGGTTCGTCATCTTCCCGGTGATCTTCTGCCCCTTCGCGTAAAAGGTTTTTCCGCTCAGCACTTCTCCGTCCGTCGCTGTCGCATCCGATGTATCAACCCCTGTGCTGATTTTCCCGATATTGGCCGCAATCGTTTCAAACGTTGCGTCGGCTGCCGTTGCAACTCCTTTCGCAGTGACCGCAGCGGCAACCGACGTTTTGCCGTCACTGACAGATTTTTTTAGCTCGTCCACCTCCACATGCCCATGTCCCGCCGCCGCAAAATGCGCTGCATGATACCCGTCCAGCGTGTCCGCGTTCCCGCCGTCCCGGTTGGCTGCGACGGTGATCTTCTTCGCCGCGTTGTCCGCCGACAGGGTGATGTTGTTCCCGGCCTCCAGCGTAACGGTTGCCGTCTTGCCGTTTGCTGCCACGGCCACATTTCCGACATTAATGCTGCTGTAGGCGTTCTGGTTTACCTCCGCGCCCGCCGCCACGCCGTCCAGCTTTTGCTTGTCCGCGGCCGCCATCAGCCCCGCGGCCGCCTGCGTTGCTGCTGCAGTCCCCGCCTTTGCATTCCATTCCTGTTTATCCTGCTCCGTCACATGCACGGCATCGCTTCCCAGATGCTCCGCCAGAGCGTGTGCCGTCCGCCGGGCCAGTTCCGCGAGAAATGCTTCGTTGTTTATCAGTTGGCCGTACAACTGGTTAAACACGTCCGCATGATTCGGGTCCGTCGGTTCCAGCATCCGCAGCGCCGGATCGTATTCCGGTGGGTTTTTGATTGTAAAATCTGCCATTATCCTTTCTCCTCCTTCCGCCGCGATGCGGCATCCTTCCTGCACGGACGCCGGGCCGGCGGTTTTCCCGTTTTTTATACTCCGCCGCAAACTGCCCGCGCCGGAATTGTCCCCCAGCCCCGTCCCTCTGGGCCGGCACAGTGTATAATCCTCCCTGTCCTGCCCGCATACCGCCGGGCTGTGCCGCCGCAGCGCATATCACGCCAAAGCTTCAGAAAATCTCGTCCATGTCAAACACAAACTCCATGTCTCCGTCCTTGCCTTTCGGCAGGAAGGTCTTGTACGCGACCAGAGCGCCCTCCGCGTCGATCAGGCCCATCTCGCTGATCTGCTCGTCCGCCAGCTCAGACTTCCCCAGGCGCACGCTGTAGCGTCCCGTGGTCGTCTCCGGGTAGGTATGGCCGTCGATGTCCTTAACCAGCAGTTCCGCCCGCAGAGACACCTCCTCCCCCGTTGTTGCGATTACCGCGCCGGCCTCATCCACTCCGCCGCTGCCAAACGCCATCTGTGTGATTGCCGGCAGGCTGATGTCTCCGGCGTGCGCCTTACAGAGCTTTTCGCGTCCTGTTTTTGTGATTACTCCCTGTGCCATGCTGTATTCCTTCCTTTCTCCCGGCCGTGCCGGATGCTTTGTTCTGCCGGCGGCCGTCAGCTTCCCCTTCGTTGCCGCTTTGCCGGCCTTTTCTGTTTCTCTGCTCCTCAACCCTGACCATGGCAGCGCCCTTTTTCCTTTACAGTGTCACCGCGTCCCTTGCCTCCCCGGCACCGGCCACCGAACAACCTCTTCCGCCGCTGGCAGCGCCACCCGTTCCCCTCACAGCTCCGCCGCATACCGCGCGGCATCCAACTTCCGGCTTCCATCCAACTGCCTGCTGCCATTCAGCGTTCCCCAAGCCTTTTCCACAATCAGCCCCACTTCCGCCTTCGCTGCCCCCGCGTTTCCGGCGCTGCCCGATACCCGCGCCGCGGCAGTCGGCAAACTCCCAGCGCAAGCCTCGCCCTTCACCGCCAGCCTGGCCCTGTTGCTTACAACCTCCGCCGCCCCGCCGCGCACTTTCACAGCCGTATCCGTCTCCGTTGAAGCTCTGGCAGCACCGAACAAATACAGCTGGCCCGCCGGGCGCAGCGTAAGCGCCGCTCCACCCCGTACGCCGAAGCCCACACCTGTATCAAGCGGCTGCCGTGCCCGCGACAAAAGCTGAAGCAACAGCGCCGCCGTATCCCCGGCCTCCCCACAAGTGCCGGCTGGCCGCCAGAAGATCTTACCTGCCACCTGCAGCGCCAGCGGATAAAAATCTAGGCTCTGCCCGGACAAGTAGCCGCTTAGAGGATATCTGCCGTCGAGTCGCGTCGCTCCGTCCAGCCGGTTCAGTGGGAGATTGGAGCGCGGCCAGAAATCCCCGCGCATTACAAGGCCCGCCGCACCAGTCACTTTCAACAAAAACCGGTCGCCGATATACTCATTAGCTTCAAAAACCGTATGGGACTGCTTTATCCTCCGGATTGCACGGAGCGCTGCTCCCGCATCCAACGTTCCATCACCGATAAAAAAGACCCGGAACTGGTTCGGATGTTCCGGCACATACCCCTTCCATGGATCGAGAATATCCGATACATGAACCTCGAACCCGGTTACATTGCTGAGATAATTCTCCATGCAGTACGGCGTCATGGGCGCCCGGTCGTCTCTTTTCCGGCAGATTCGCCGGCGCCGTTCCTCGTAGGAAAGATTTTCACGCACCGGCAATCCCCATTTGATTTCATGGTACATCAGCCCCCATGTGGCTGTTTCCGGAAAGAACTGCGCCGGGAGATCCTCTACCATTTCTAGCGCCCTGTCATATTCAAGCCCCATCACCTGGTATATCCATTTACCAACATAGGACTCGTCATAGAATCCATCCGACACATAGCTGAGCATCTTTCTGGCACTGTTACTTGTAGGGAAGTTCTCCAGATCAAATTTTTCCTTTTCCATCAAACCGCCCCTAACTAAAATCAAGGGTACCCGTCTCCGGGTACTCTTCGCTTGCCAAGTTGATATTTTCCTCCGCTCCGTTCATCAGGAATTTCCCATAGTCCGTCACGCCCGCAATACCCTTGATAACCGGCCGCACATCGTTGTACCGCAATATGCTCTGGTTCTTTGCAGAAACAAAAATAGCCTTGACCGCCGCCGAAAAATCTTTCTTGATCTGTTCGATGCTGGTTATCTCTTCATACAGCAGTCCGGTAATCTTGAAATTTACCTTTACTGTTGTAGCCGGCCCGCATATCAGCTTAGCGCAGGCAGTAGGCAGAAGTCTTTTGCTCCTGTCCTCCGTAGATACAATATGGCTGTAAACCTCATGCACCAATTCCTCATTGGCAGGCTGACCGTTGCCATCTATCAGCACCAGCTTTACCGTTCCCGGGCCCTCCGCTGCCGGAATCACGATGCAGTCTCCCGCCCCGGCCTCTTTCGCCCATCGGATATAATCGCTGTCATTCCCCAGGTAGGTCAAGCTGTTATCGTACTCTGCCGCAATCCTGTCGTAGAAATCATCGTTACTTTCCCTCTCGGTTCCGCCTCTGATCGGCTCCGGGTTGATAACCTCCGTCACGTTTTTATCCGGCTTTGCCATAAGGACTACCGTATTTGCCGCCACATTGGAGCCAGTGCCGCTTTCTACAGCTGATACATGGATAAGAATTGTTCCATCTTCCCCTATCTCAGCCTCTTTCTGGGAACTAAATTCTATGGACGGCCCTGTGTCCGTTGCCGGTGTGCAGAAAACCGTTCCCGCCGCAATTACTGCCCCGGCTTTCCCGGTTACTTTTACCTTTCCAGATGCGCTCTCTGGCTGATGCCTTTCCAGATGCACCTGCTGGCCGTGCCGGTCCAGCCACTCATCCCATGCGTACTGAGGAAACGCAATCATCAGCGCCCTTACCATGTGGTAATTGATGAACTCGTCTTTTTCCAATGCTGCAGGCATGGTAAAATCAAATGGAAACCCGCCTGGCATATCATCAATATCTGCTGGCAGATTGTTCATCATCCGCTGGTGTATTTCCTCAGCACTGTTATTCTCAATAAATTCCGGCCTTATAAATTCCGGCTGCATCCTTTCTCACCTCCTTAAATCGTAATCGTGATCTCTTCATCCCAGCCTATGCCCTTTACCTTGAATCTGCAGTGCATATTGTCGCCGTCCCAGGAGAAAACAAAATCCCGGACCTCTTCCGTCCGGGGATTCACCATAATTGCATCTGTGATTGTTCTCTGTACCATAGACTCAACAGTCTTTTCATCGTCATTATCCAGGACACGTTCCATTTCGGTGCCGATAGAATCCGGATATGCAAGACAGCGGTACCTCTCCGTCTGTGCAATCTTGAAACACCATATTGCGTATGCCTCCCTGCCATCACACTCTACCATCCGGTTTGCCCCGTCCCTTACAAAATCCCCCGCTGCCGGGTCCCATCTGACACTGCGCTTATACTGCGTGTCATACCCCATATCTTCGGGGATAAACTCCGGTACTTCCACTACCGGAAATAGCGGTTGTGACATTTCGCCTCGCCCCCTTATGATTTTTCAATAACATCCACGACTACCGCCTCACTTTGCACCCAGGCCACCAGAACACGATCCCCCGCTTTCAGCTTTGGCATAGGCACATCATGGCTGTGCGGCGGAACCCCGGAGGGGCTGCTGTGTATATGCTTATCCTCCTGCAGATGCCCGGTCCAGCTGGATTCTGATGTAGCCAGGGTATATCCGTTGACCGACCTGCAGACTGAGTAATCTCCTTTTGGTATCGGAACCGGAAAAGTATTCGTAACCAGGCTGTAATTCGCCTGTATCTCTCCAAAATCCAATACCAAAGGGGACTCGTTTTCTCTTTTCATCCTCTGGCTCAAAACCGCCGCCAGCCTGCTTGTGCCAGGATGCCCGTCAAATCCTTCCATCTTTGCCACCTCTAATCAAATGTTCCATCATCTACCCATCCGTACACATTGCTGGAACTGTCCGTATGGATCAGATGCCACGGATGTGCTTTCCCGGAACCGTTCTTAATCGTGATTTTCGCCTTTCCGGCTCTCGCACTGTACCCTTTTGCCCCCGGATAGCTGCTGACATAATGGGTACCGCCGTGGAAATTCACAATATCGCCTACGTTGTATTCCTTTTTAGTATCACCGCCGCTCTTACTGCTCTTCTTTTCCGGCTCCGCATACTCCAGTTCCATCGTCATGCTGCAGACATCCGCATCATGCTGTATGCCCTTCACATAATAGTAGTCCGAAACAAACTTACTCATAATATAGACAAGATCGCCTTTGCGGATAAATGGAACATCCGGACTCTGCACCGTCATTTCCTTTTCAATCTTGCCCTCTCCGTCAAGTATCTCCTGAGCCGCAGATTTTGCATCGGCCAGCGTCTCGTCTGAACCCCTAGTGTAAATCCTCTGCCGTATTCCATATTTTGTCTCGCCATTCAGTGTTGCGTCCACGCTGCGCTTGCCATCATCGTCTGCCTGCCCTACTACCTTTACTCTTGTGATAAGGCTCGCCGTGCTGATTGACTGGCTGAAAGATTTGGTGTTATCCACCTTGAATACATACACCGTTTTGTTGCTGCCCCTGGGAATTACGCTGGTGTAACCTTTTGCCGCCCTCACAATGCACTTTTCCTCGCCTTTTTTAACCGCATCATCCAGCTGCTCCAGTATGATATCTGACAGATACTTGTTATTATGCACCGTTTTTCCGTGGGAGGCATTAGGCCCTTTGTACTCCCCCTGTGGTATCTCCCAATCATCAAAAATGCCCTGGAGCGCCGACTTTGTTCCTGTGCCGGATGGATAGTATCTGTTATCCTGGCTTTTCTGCAGCTTATACAACTCGTCATAGCAGGTACATTTCAGATTATTCCCGCTGTTCTTCTCCACCGGATTCCATGTTTCCACATATCCCCTTGCTACTTCCTCATTCAGAGAACCGCCGTCAGATGCAAAGATACCAACAAGACACCCCGGTTTGATGATGCTTGACAGGTATCCCTTTGATGTCTTGTCATTCCTCGAAGTGAAAGAAGAACGCACCGAAATCTCGCTGTCGTTTTCTTCCCACCCCAGGTTTTGGATATAGTCCTGGATATTGTACTGCTTGCCGCTTTCATCCATCACCACGACACGGTATTTGATTTTTGATAAATCAATCACTGTCGCCTCCTATCCCGGTATTGTCAGAACTTCTCCGGGCCATATCCAGTGACCGTGATCGGAACTCGACTTACCGTGTTTCTTTGCCTCGGCCTCTATGGTTCCGGCATTGGCATCATAGATTTGAGTCCATTTACTGCCGCTGCCTAACTTTTTTGAGGCTATTCCCCACAACGTATCTCCACTCACAACCGTGTAAGTGCTGCCGCCCCCGGATGATGAACCACCGGAATCATTCCTCGGCTTTGTCTTTTTCACGAATTTGGCAATTTTCAGCTCGTCAGTGGTGTATATCTGCAGGGGCTTTTTCTGCACGAATGTAATGGAATACTCTACATTTCCATAAGCGCCTACCGGTCTTGGCTGAAATGAAGAAATCGTGACATCCACGTTTATCCACGTTTCCGTCACAATCAGATTCAGCACTGTTTCATTCTTCATGAAATTATTTAGGATTTTCACGCACTCATTCGGTTCTTTCCAGCTGTTCTTCTTAACGATTGGCTCATTCCTTTTGGATTCCCCAAAAAAGACGCCATCCCATGTGAACTCTGCCACATCCGTTCCTTTTGGCACCTTGACGGTACCCTGGGATATGATGTCAAAACTCTGGTACTTCGCACCATACTTTCCCTGCACTTTCTCCGGTAATGCCGGAAATGTAAACTTTGAACCGTTCCCGGCAGGAATCAATTTTATATTCATAGTCTACGCCTCCTTTAATGGCATATTAGAGAATACCTCTTCCAGTTTTCCGGCAATCTCGCCACCCAGTTCGTCAGCCATTTCTTTTAAGTGCTTTCTGATTACCTGCATAATATCCTCTTCGCTCTGTCCGTCTCCACCATGAATGACAAACTCTGGTGCCATACTCACGCTTACCTGTACCGGGGAACTTCCTAAGCTGCTTTCCCTTTCTGCTGGTACAGGTTCATACATCCATGCTGTTTCTCCGTCATATTTGCCCTCTGTGGTTTCGTTATAGGCTATGGGAGCGTTTCTGTTGATGTCACCGAATAAATTATAATCTGTGGCATTATCGCGGGGAATAGAGCCTCCTACATAACCTCCCGCCGCATAAGCGGATATTCCCAGCGCCGCCCCCGCCTGCTCGTATAATTCCACCGCTCTGGCCCGTCTGCTCGGATTTGTAGGGATGACAAACTCGCCATACCCTTCCTCTGCCAGCCACGAAAGCCGGGGGCCTCCGCTGACAAAACCTCCCGCCGCATAGCCGTTTAGACTTTTTTCTGTTGCGGTTGGCAAAAGCCCCGTTGCAGCAATATGGTAATCCGGCGTCACACGAATCACCGGCCGGATCGCAAACGGATCGGTTGTTGCCGTATTTAACGCTGCCTGCAAATCCTCCCGAAGCAGGGAAGCCCCGGACAGCAGGCTTGCCCCCGCTCCTTTCGTCAGCGCTTCACCGCAGGCCGTCCCCGCCTCCATCCATTCCGTCGCCAGCTGTTCACAATACTCAGCCTGGAAGCTCCCCGCGCCGGCGTAATCCGGGGAATTTTTCATATATGTCATAAGCTGCAGCGCGGCAGCCATATCCGGCGTTGTTTCCAGCCCTTGATAAATATCCTCTGCAAAATGCCGTTTTGCCGTATCCTGGTCCCGTTCGGAAACCCCTTTCAAAACGGAATCCGCTGACTTCCAGCCCTGGTAAAATTTCCAGTCCGCATCCGATGCCAGCAGCTCTCCGGAATCCGCCAGGTGCCCCGTCAACCGGTCGAACGCGGCGAGGGAATAGTTCTCCCAGTCCAGATACTCCAGGATTTCATTGACATCCGGCAGGCTGTCGCGAAAATTCTGCGCAAACTGCTCCTTTGCTCCCTTCGGCACGGCAAGCGCTGTCTGAATCAGATCCTGATAGATTGTCTCAAAGTCCGGGGCGTTGGACGCCGCAAGACGTTCCAGGCCGAACCATTTCATCACCTCTTCCTGCGTCCAGCTGTTTGCATCCGGATTTACGAGCAGCGCGCGGTTCAATGCCTGCCCCAGCTTTTCCGCCATGGTTCCTTCCAGATTCGGCAAAATTCCGGACAATTCTGAATTCCAGGCTGTCGCAATGCTTTCCAGGCTAAAGCTGCTTACCCTTGTATTCAGGCCATTGATCTGTATATAGTATTTCTCCGTGGCCTCGTCGGTCTGCCGCTGGATTTCTTCCAGTATCCGCTGATACTCTTCCTCTGAAATCAGTTTTTTGTCAAATCTCAGTTTTGCATCGTTTTTCTGCAAATTCAAGTTGGTAAGTGTCAGCGTCAAAGCGTGCTCATATTGCTCCGATGCCGAAGCCGCATTGGTACGAAGCGCTTCCTGCATGGCATTGAAACTATCTATATCCAAAGCAGCCCCATTGTACTTAATCCCCAGGGCCTGCATTTCCGCATCTGTTTTCGCCTCCGTCAGCTGTTTTGTAATTTCAGTAATCTGGTTCTGCAGGTTTTCCAGTTCCGCTGCCTCGTCCAGTGTAATAACACTGTCCTCCAGAGCAATATTCATAGAATCTGTCAGCTGGGTACCCAAATCCTCAATCTGGCTCTTCAACCCGCCATAGTAGTTATCCAGACCGGTAGTATCCGCCTCCCCTCCTGCCAGAAGTTTCAGCGCAACCGTGGCCTGGTAATGGTTATCGTCAATAAATGTCTGAC
>CAJUMC010000079.1 GCA_910587085.1 uncultured Lachnospiraceae bacterium
CTTAGGCATTGATATCCTTGTAAAAAAAGTGTCAACCAATATTGACAATATCATTGGATATGTTTTCGATTTCAACCCACGCTCCCACAAAGGGAGCGACCGCGGCGACGGTTTTGTGCTTGAAAATGGGTTTGTAATTTCAACCCACGCTCCCACAAAGGGAGCGACGATTTTGGGGAGCTGATCGAAGAGACGTTTATAATTTCAACCCACGCTCCCACAAAGGGAGCGACTGTAATTGTGTATAATAATTATCTACATGTTGGGATTTCAACCCACGCTCCCACAAAGGGAGCGACATTGGTGCGTCGATGATATCTTGGATATGTTCTCTATTTCAACCCACGCTCCCACAAAGGGAGCGACGACCCATATCGTTATCGGACAGCTCCAAACATGAATTTCAACCCACGCTCCCACAAAGGGAGCGACGATTGCCACTAACTTTCATTGTGATATACTAATAATTTCAACCCACGCTCCCACAAAGGGAGCGACTCAGCGAGCTCGTTGATGGTGCGGTATTGTAACCCATTTCAACCCACGCTCCCACAAAGGGAGCGACGATGAGTGCGCTGCATCTGGAGTTTGCAACGCTGATTTCAACCCACGCTCCCACAAAGGGAGCGACACGCTGCCGGACGTGCGAACAGCGTTTCACACGATGATTTCAACCCACGCTCCCACAAAGGGAGCGACTCAAAAAACGCCAATTATCATTGTCTGCTCACCCATTTCAACCCACGCTCCCACAAAGGGAGCGACAACATTTGCGGATTTTCCCTCGGATTTTTCGGGATTTCAACCCACGCTCCCACAAAGGGAGCGACGATTGTAACTAACTTTCATTGTGATATACTAATAATTTCAACCCACGCTCCCACAAAGGGAGCGACCGGTTCCCATATTTTTTTCGCAAAATGTTTCACGTATTTCAACCCACGCTCCCACAAAGGGAGCGACAGCAAACTTTACCAAAAAACTTCTATATACTATCCAAAAAACTGTTAATTTTGCCGATTTATCTCCTAAAATCCCCCCTTAAATCATCTCCTTCAAATGTACTTATGACTTCGACTTCTCTTTATCCTGCACGAATCTCCTTGAATTTTCATGTGCACATCCCATTCGCATACATTCAGCAAATCAAAGTGCCGGACATATCAATTCCATTTTCTTTACCTACATGCTCTACTTTATTTTTGTACTGTTCTCCCAAAGTGTAATAACGCACACTGTCCTTCTCCTGGTCAATTACGTCTGAAAGCTGTTTTTTTAACATCACAAATTGGGTCGCGTCAACCAAACATTCAAATACCGAATTCTGCACCCGCTGTCCATAATTTTTACAGATTTTTGCAACTTTAGAAAGCCGCTTTATCCCTTGTGTTGTCTGTGTATTTACGTCATAGGTAATTAAAATCATCATAATTTTTTCACCTCTTAAAAAACGGAGGATAGGCGTCAAGATCTCCGCGGAGATATCGGGCAAGCAGCATTGCCTGGGCGTATGGAAGCAGGCCCACGGGCAGTTTTTCCTTCAAAAAGGGATGTTGTACCATCTCCTTCTTCATTTCCTGCCAGTGCTGTATGACAGTTTTCCTGGTATCATCGTTCATGATTACCGCACCACTCTCCGTTCTGATAAAACCGTCCGCATCCAGCTGCCGTTTATTAATCAGCGTCAACACAAACCGCTCCGCCACAGGGCTGCGCAATTCTTCCATCAAATCAAGAGCACAGGATTTTCTTCCCGGTCTGTCCCTGTGCAGAAAACCCACATAGGGATCAAGTCCTACCGAATAAGCTGCACCGGAACATTCGCTGGACAGCAGTGCATAAGCAAAAGACAGCAGTGCATTCACCCGGTCAAGCGGCGGCCGCCTGTTCCTCCCTGTAAATGAAAAACTCTCCTTTTCCTGAAGAATCAGCTCATCAAATACCCCGAAATAAACCGATGCTGCTTCCCCTTCATACCCGCGCAGCTCATCCAGACCGGAACATTCACGAATGTATTCCATAGATTTCTGAAGCAGCTCCGAAGCATGACGCAATCTCTTTTCATCCACCCGCACAGCGTGATCCCTAAGAGCCCGTTCCAAAACATAACGCTCATTATGAACCTTCCCAAGAATCATATTCCGGGCAATCTTCACGCTTTCGCTATCTGCATCGGAATAACGGTACTGTGTTTTTCTCAGCAAAACATTTCCGTTCTCCTGCCCTGCAAGACGTCCGCAGAAACTATCTCCCTGAAAAAAACACAGAGAAACATTGCTTTCCCCGCACTTTTTCATCAGGGCAGGACTCGCTCCAATATAATTAAACAACACAATTGATTCTAAATTATGCAGCGGAAGACGTAAAGCAGTGACACCGTCCTTCTTTACTGTGACGCATTCCCCTTCCAGACCAAGATACGCATCCTGGGAAGTGACATACAGGGTATTCAATAATTTTTTCATTACAGTTCCTCCTTGAGCACCGCCTCAATATATGCACTTGCAGTGATGTTCCCGCAAAGCTTCGGCATACAGATATTTTGCAGAGAACATTGCCTGCACCATGTTCCTGTCTTCACCTTCGGCGTATATGCCCTGTCAAAATACTGATGCATTTCTTTAAAGGAGTGCTGAACCCTGTTCCTCAGTTCTTCCGTAAAGACAACCTCATTTCTGTGCCGCGTTTCACCATAATATAAATATCCTGCCGCAATATCTGCTTGAAGCATTTCCTCCAGACACATCGCCTGCGCTGTCAGCTGCAGTTCGTCGGCATTGTGAGCTTTCGGCGCGCCTCTTTTGTATTCTACTGGTACAACCTGGTATAGTCCCTCCCTTCCGGCAAGGGAAATTCCACTTTCTGCCTTGTGGAATTCCACCACATCGCATTCCCCGCTGATCCCCATTGTCCTGGAAAACACTTTCATTGCTCGGAAAATAATAATATTGCCGCGCTTTTCTTTGATAAAAGGATCGTGGGCTTTTTCATGCATGCTTCTGCCCTCAAAAGTCCGTACATTTTCTTCCCACTGCTGCTCCACATGTATCAGCGCCCATTGGCGCCTGCAAAATGCAAAGTGCTGGATTCCTGAAAGCAGCAGAAAATCCTCCTCCTGATATTCCATTCAACCGTCCTTTTCATGCATGACCTGAAGTATATAAACTCCATACTTATCCGGCATCCTGTGCCGCAGCACCTGTTCCATCTCATCCTTCCGAAAATTCACATGCACTGAACCTTGGCTTGCCGGCACTGCTCATCCCCCTCAACCAGGGGAATGCAAACGATTTACATGCCGAATTCTACAATCTGCAAAAATATGTAAACCTGGAGATTCCGGCAGCTTGTGCCTTGACATTGTACTCAGCTTTGAAGCATCTGCAAAAATATCCAAACCTGGAGATTCCGGGGCCGATGTTTGCATCTCCCGGCGTTTTCCAATATTCCGTCCTGCAAACATCATCCCCCTTCCTTCTTAAAAGAAAGGAAAATTCCCCGGATAAACGGAAGACATCCCCTTCCGCAGTTCACTCGCAGCAGCAAGCTCCGCAAAGTGCTCTGCCGACCATCACTCTCTGCATTCGCAGGTCACTCCCTCCGGCAGTTTCTCCTCTACTTCAATTACATAGTCGCTGTAACCTCTCGGCGTATCCACATCTGCCTTTTTCGCCGCGCGCACTCCCTCGAAAAGCTTATGTGCCGGAGCACAGCCGAGTTCACTGTCATGCCGGAAAATAATCAGCTTCCGTACGGCCATTTTTCCTCTTGCTGCAGAACGGTCGTTTTCAAACATATTTAAAATCGCCTGCCATAAAAGCTCCAGATCCTCCTCGGAAAATCCGGTAACCTTTCTTGCCAGATTCGCAGAAACATACCCCTCCGCACGATAAAGAGCATATGGAACTATATATTTTCTGCCCATCTCCGTCCCTTTTTTAGCCGCGTCGCTCTCGGTCGTAATTGCAACACGGGTAATCGTCACCTCCTGCGGCAGAATCGGATCAACAGAACGGGCAAAACCAAGCTGCACCGGTCCACGCACCTGTCCGCAGTTTAGATTGTCCTTTACAAAGGTTGTCATCACAGCACCAAAAGTCCGGATATCATAAAAATTTTCACACATAAAATTACAAACCTTTTTATCCAGCTCCGGATTATCCTTTTTCATCGCCTTTACTTTATCCGGCTCAACCCCGGCATAACTGTATGCTTCTTTATCGCTGCGGTTCAGCGGAACATTTTCCTTTATGTAGATGCGATATCCCTTCTCATCCTCCTTGACGGTTTCCACATAATTGCGGATTTTGCGCTTCAGGCACACATCCGTCACAAGACCATAACCACTCTCCGGATCTACCCTCGGCATATTCCCGGCATCCGGATCTCCGTTCGGATTGCCATTCTCCACATCAAAAAATACCACAAACTCATATCTGTTTTTAATCGCCTCGCCCATCTTATCTCTCCTCCTTTTTCTGGTAGCGCTTCTGTGTCTGATGATAATAGCCCAAGTAGAATGAACCCTGTTGCGGCAGCGTCATGCGCAATGGGAACTCTTCGCCCATACCCTCCATAATTTCCTGCATCCGCCGGTTAAAGGTAATCCGGCTTCCCTCATCACTCAGCTTTCTCAAATGCTTCTGCGACAGACTTAAAAGCAGCGGAAAAACCCGCGCCGGCGCCGCCGCCGCCGAATTAAAATACTTGTCACGGATCGTAGCGTTGAGACCCGGATTCGCCTCCTGCTGAATATGTTCCAATACCGCAAAAAGCCGCCCAAGCCTGTAAGGTACGCTGCTGCCCTGCTCATTTACTTCCATCTGCAATTCCTCCTTTGGACATTGTACATGCTCATTCCTCAAATAATAGGCCTTCAGAATCGCCGCTCTGCCCCTCGTCACCTTTTTTTCCGCGCGAATACGCAGCATCACCCCGTTCAAAAGAGAGGCCGGATAACGCCCGCCCGTAAGAATCGCCCTCAGCGTATCGGCTGCCATCTGCGGCGAAGCAGATTTGTCCTTTGCATTCTGGTTGATTGTTTCCCACAGCAGCCGACGCAGCGACAGTTTCTGCCGGTTGTCAAACGAAGGTCTGACAATCTCCAGCCGCTCGTAATGCCGCGCAATATTTTTCAGCATATCGCCGAAAGAATCCTGCCAGAAAAACCGGACGGAAAGACGGGCCGCATTCGGTGCTACCCCCAGAATAAAAAAACGCTTGTCCGATCTCAGAACACTTTCCTGAAATTCAACCGGCTCTCCTCTTTTAACGGCATCAAAAATCGCGCTCAGATCCTGGTCGGTAATTCCCGCTTCCTCCTCTTCCTCTGCGCCGAACATGGCCGCAATTCCGATATCCTGATACAGCTCCTCTCCGCCTTCCACCCAGCAGACAACCGTAGTGTCTCCGATCATTCGGGTATGTTCCCTGTCATTCAGCAGACAGTTCAGCGCAGCGCCGTATGCCGCCGCCGCATATTCCCCCACCGCCGCATTTTCCCCCTGCTCCTTCCCGTAGGAACAGAAAGCGGGCGCGTTAAAGGAAACCAGGGAGGTTCCCATAGCCTGTGCGCCATACACCCCCTTTATAATCGGATGCAGCGCGGCTATGCGGGCTTTCCTGCCGGTTATCATGCACAATCCGTTCTCCGACCCGTCCGAATGGCCGTAATACTTCTGCCAGCATTCCCGGATTAAAGGATTTTCCGTAACCGGCCTTCCTTCATAACAGAAAAGAAGATTGGCTCCTGACACCAGTTCTTTCCGATTTTCAGAAAGCCATGCACAGGCGTCCGCCTGTTCCGGTTCCCAGCTCGTCAGAAACCGCAGCACCGCCTGCGCAGCGTCATCCTGCAGCCCCTCAAGCAGCTCGCGATGCAAATCCCGAAACGCATAAAAACACCGTCTGCTTCTGTCCGGCTTACCCTTTTCATCGACCCCCAGCATATACGTCGAATTATCGCAGAGAAAATTCGGGGCAATATCTACGGAACGCTTAATCGGCTGCGGCACCTCAAACTCCCGTGCTTCGGTAATGGTTTTCTTTCCGCGCTCCTTCGTTACCTTCAGCGGCCGGAGTGAAATCACTTCCCCATCCGCATTCAGATTCAGTCCGAAGGAAACTCTGGTTCTTCCCCATCCCGGGCGCGGCATTTTCCCCTGCTTTAGCAAATCCTCGTAATATTTTACCAGCGCCTGCAAAATCACATAACCACCTCGCAATCCTTTAAATCCAGAATGCCGTCCACCAGCTGCGCACGGAAAAATTTCGGCCGGATCATCCCGGGATCGCTGTAGTCCATGCCGTAGAGCATATAGCCCAGATCCCTGGTCAGCGGAACGGTTTTAATCTCTCCCCCCTCCCATTCCCGGAAATGAGCGGGAAATTCCCTGCAGCCGAAGCAGGGCTGTTGATAGCATTGTCCCTTCTTCAGCCTGCGCCTCATAATATCCTGAAATTTCCCCGGGTTATCTCCCGGCTCGGCACGCTCAGTCATATCAAAGTGTGCCTCCAGTATATAATGCACATCCCGCAAAATAAGCGAGGAACGCTGATTCCTTTCATTTGACGCATTTAAATAGAGAGGAGCCTTTCCTCCATTCATTGCAGATTTTGCACCGCTTGCCGATATCTTTGACTTCACCTCATTTCTTTTGATGCTCGTCAGCCGAATGTCTGCCGCCTCCTTCTCCGCGGAACGCCGTTCTGTGCGGATGGGCTGCAAAATGTAAATCCTGTCAATTACCCAGTTAAGGCCGGGATGCCAATATATGGATTCCAGAAGACCTCGGGCAGCCGACGGAGTTATCATATCATATGTTACCCGTTCCGTCTTAAGCTCCGTCCGGGAAAAGCATGCATAATCTCCCCATACTTCTACTTTGACAGACATCGCATCACCTCCTTTCTTCATTATATATTGTAGTAAAACTACATTCAATATAACATGGCTTCATAAGTTTGTCAACGGTTAAATAATCATTGATTCCTTTTCTTAACTATATAAAACTAATCTAAAATTAGTATAGTATGCCATATCCAGTATATAACTATTATAAATTTCCAAATTACATAAAAATAAACTTCATTATAAATTGAAGTAAATTGATTTTGAGTTAAGAGTATCATTATGCAAATAATTTGTCAAGCGCTATTGCATCCCGGCCGCTTTCTGTTTAAAATAAGGGTGGTCATTCCTCAGCGAATGCGGGTTGAAATATTAGTTATTGCTGTAACAGAATTTAGGGCGGCAGAGTATCTCTGCCGCCCATTCTGTTCCGCTGATTCGTTCGGATATACTTTCCGCCGGGAACTGCAAGACCCGCTTAAAAAAGCCCTTTTCTTACAGGTGACACCAGCGTAGGTATGATGCTTCGCCTCAGCCACCGCACCAAAAGTCTTCCGTTGCTTTTCTGACGCTTCTGCGAATTTCTAATATTTGTAAGCCCCTTCCGGATTCGCGCTCTCCGGATATGTCCACACGGAAGCCATTCGCAATCTTGTTCCATCTCTGTCCTTCCCGCTGCCCGCTTCCTTCAGACAGCTGCTGTGCCCTGCAGAATGTCCGATAATATTTAGGTTCCCGCCTTTTCCGTCAGACAAAAATCCCGTTTCCCGTTTCGACATCCATCCGCAGACCCAGATCTCCCCTGTACTGTCTCTGATCCCGCAGCACAAAGATTTCCGAACCGATTTCCTCCAGGCAGCCTGCCTCCCAGAGCTGTTTGAAATGGTCGTTATACACATTCACGCCGTACTGCCCGAGCTTGCGAAACGTATTCCGATCTGCCAGCCCTGAGCAGACCTGCTCCAGCAGCTCCTCCGTTCCATCCGCCGGAATCAGTACAGTTTTCACTTCACGCTCAATCAGCCGGAATTTCTCTTTAACCTTCGCAAAAGGAAAGCAGCTTCCGTCTATTCCTCTTTCAAAGTTATCCAGAATTCCCTTCTGATCCAGATTTTCATCCCCCAGAAGACTTCGAAAAAGCCGGAAATAATGCGAGATTGCCTCCGGGGCGTCCACCTCGCTGTAGCCGCGCCAGGTTTCCCGCAGCGCCGCGATGCTCTGGGCCTGAAAACGATTTTCTTCCCCGGTCAGATAAAAGGAATACACGGGACTTTCCTTCGCCGGGCGCCTGCCTTCACGATTGCACCGTCCTGCAGACTGGATCAGAGAATCCAGGCCTGCCTCCTGGCGGTAAACCTCCGGGAAATCCAGATCCACTCCTGCCTCCACCAGGGATGTGGCGATCACCAGACAGGGCTCTCCCTCCGCCAGACGGCTTTTAATTTCCGCAAATTTTGCTTTCCTGTCCGCCGGGTATAAAAGTGTAGTCAGGCAATAACAGCCGTCAGCACAAGCAGCTGCCTCCCCTTCCTCAGCCGCTTTCTCCCCGGATAGAGTCCGGGCCTCTGACAGCACCGCAGGTTCCCCCGATAATTTCAGAGCTTCTTTCGACCATGTTCCGGTTTCCTCCGATCTTCTTTCCTCTGCCAGGCTTTCATAAAGTTCCTGTGCCAGCTTTCTTCGATTCACAATACAGAGTGCCTGAGCTTTTCCGCGCAGCTGTTCTGCAAGCCCCTCCTTCGTGAGTTCTCCGAGATTCCTGATCTGCGTACGCTTAAAAATTCCGAACCGATTCCTTGAATCCTCGCAGATCTCGGGTATCCGATCCTGCGGAAAATATATCCGGAAAAGCTGATCCAGCGCCGGCTGCGTTGCCGTGCAGAGCACAATGGTCGCCCCGTAATTCTTCACCAGCTGGGCCATCGCCGCAACGCAGGGCTTCAGATAGGGCACGGGCAGTGTCTGCGCCTCGTCAAAAATAATTACACTGTTCGCAAGATTATGAAGTTTCCGGCACTGTGAACTGCGGTTCCCGTACAGGGACTCAAAGAACTGAACCGCTGTTGTCACGATCACCGGCGCATCCCAGTTTTCTGCCGCAAGCGCTTTCCGATACGAGCGGACGGCTGTCTGCCCGTCCATTCCGTCTTCTCCTGCATTCTTGCATTCATCCGTAATTCCGGAATGATGCTCCACCACATTTTCTTCTCCCAAAATACCTTCCAGCACCTGTCCGTTCTGATCAATTACGGAGGTATACGGGATAACATAAATAATTCTTTTCATCTTCTGTTCCGCCGCGTGCTGCAGAGCAAAACCCGTAGAAGCGATCGTTTTTCCTCCCCCGGTAGGAACAGTCAGCGTATACAGCCCGCGCCCGCAGGCTTTTCCCTTCTTCATGCATTCCTGCAGAATCTCGTTTCTCGCCGCAAAAAGCGCGGCATTGGAACTTCCCTCCGGGCGGACGCTCTTCCCATCTTGCTGTTCCTTCTCTGTCGTTTCGAAAAACCTGGTCTTTATATAATCCTGAAATTTCCCAAGCAGGGTGCTGACGGAAGCATAGCCTCCGCGGAGATTCTGCCTTTGCGTTGTTTCCTGCTCGTGGAAACACTCCCTTCCGGATGCCCCTGTCTCTGCATCTGCCATTCCCTTCATAAATGCTTCCGTATCAAGAAAATCGGCATCCACAAGACAGGAGTACAGCATCCGGATAAAAAAGGACATGGCAAATCGGCTCTCTTTGCAGAACGCAGGCAGACATACCCCGTCAACCGGCCAGCTGCTCCCCAAAAGCTTCTTCCCCTCCTCCATCCGGTAATCCGGTATGCTGCTTTTCTTTCTTCCAAAATAAGTTCCGTCGCCCGCTGTACTGATCTTCCTGTTTCCGCCGTCCATCAGTCCGCTGTGATGCCCTGCAATCACCATGCCGAGCGGAATAAAATCCCTGCTGATGTTTTCAGCCTCCTTCGCCCCGGCTGTCGAATGATCCACCCGGTTGGAAGGAAGCGGATTTCGTATTCTGGCCTGAAATTCCAGCGAATTCTTCCCGATATCATGCAGCATTCCGCACAGCCTTGCGGCTTGTCTGCAGCCGAACTCCGCAGCAAACTCCCCCGCCCGCTCCGCGGTTCCCTCCAGATGAGCCTTTAAGGTCTGCCCCTGCCCGTTCGCACCTATATGGGCAAGTATAATAGTGTCTTCTTCTTTTTTTATTTCCTCTATTTTTATTTCCTCTATTTTTACTTCCTCTGTTTTTACTTCCTCTGTTTTTCCTTCTTTTATTTTTTCTTCTTTTGTTTTTTCTTCTGCGTTCTTTTCTCCTGCTTTTTCTGCTTCCATCTTCTTTCCCCCAAATATATTTTCTCTGCAGTCCGAACCCCGGCTGCCCTGATATTCCGCAATCATATCGGCCATATAATTCAGGAAGCCGGCAGAGGTCTGTTTTACGTAATTCCGGAATTCCGCAGATCCGAATTCCAGTGTTTTCTGCCTCCGAAACTTCAGAAACCCGTCATTCATTTTCTTCAGACTTTCCTGAAAACCGCCATAAAAATAAACAGTCCCTGACGGCTTCCTGCAAAGTTGCCTGATCAGCGGCGCAGTCAGCTGCGGCCGGGTTCCCCAAGCTTTTCATGTTCCGCAGACC
The DNA here is from genome assembly GCA_910587085.1 of uncultured Lachnospiraceae bacterium. Lineage (GTDB taxonomy): Bacteria > Bacillota > Clostridia > Lachnospirales > Lachnospiraceae > RGIG4057. The sequence goes on from CAJUMC010000079.1 coordinate 10,497, forward strand.
GTCTTCTTTCTCCAGCCTGTTTCTTTTGCAATCGGACATTTAAGTTTCTTTTGCAATCCAACATTTTACTTTCCTTCTCCGCAGCCTAATTACCAAAATTCCCATATCTCTACAACCTCAGATTTCCTTCCATCGCCTCATAATCCACCACGCGCTTTTCCCCGTTCTTCAGCTCGATCACAACCGGTCCGAAGGTTCCGCAGCCTGCCGGATCGGTATAAGAAACCGACCGGATCGGGAAAATTTCCTCCCGTGTGAACGGCTCCGCGCTTTCCTTTGTGATAACCTGAGAAATCATTATGTAGGATTCACAGCCGCCGTACTGTTTTTTCTTCTGCGCTCCTGCGTAAATCACAATGGAGCGCTCGGAATCCGGGTTGGTTCCCTCGCTGCAAAGCCATCCGAGCCCGTCCCATCCGTCATAAATGGTCATGGCAAGACAGCGCGGTTTTCCTATGGCATCCTTTCCGCACAGCATAATCGCCCTGGCGCCGCCCTCGGCATATTCGGTCAAGGATGTGCCGTTGTCCGGAAAGCCGTAGGCGCCCAGCGTAAACTGAACCGGACGGCGGAACAGCTTCATTTTATCTGCGCGCAGAACACCGCATGGCACCGGAAAATCAGCCAGAAACAGTCCCTGCATCCAGTGTGTTTCCGTATCCAGCCGATAATCAAAATATTGCCGCCGATACAGAATGCCGTCCCGCACGCCGCCCCAGAACGTTGCATTGGCAAGGGAAACACTGCCACTTGTTAAATCCTTCAGAACATACTGCTGCGACTCCACCTCCCCCGCAGCCGGAACGCAGCCGGGCACGGCCGTTTCCGGCTTCTTTTCCGGCTTTGCTTCTCCGCATGTTCTCTGCAAAACAGAAGAAGAAACCATCTGCGGCGCTGCCTCCCACGGATATTTCGTATTGAAACAGAGCTTCGCGTAATTCCAGAGTCCGTGCCTGTCCCCAACATTTTTTACAACCTTTCCCGTCCGTAGCACGGTTTCGCCGTTTGCCTCATGATTGGTAAAGCAGAGCGCCGGGCCGTCCAGTACGGTTTGCTTTACCTCATTCTTTTGCAGCCGTTCCCAGGTTCCGTTATTCTCTTTCGCCGTCCAGAACGAATGATTCTCCGGCAGATGCAGACAAAGAAATGCCTTCCCCATCCAGAACGGCGACTCCGCACAGGAGTACCCCTGCACCAGCGGCGGGAACTGGCCGTAAAATCCCATGGCCGGAATCCCGTCTTTGAGAAAATCTCCGCGCGTCAGAAACTGCAGCAGCGAGCCGGACGCAATGCGCCTTGCCAGTCCGGCATCCGCCGCAGAACGGCGCAGAAGCAGATTGCCGTCAAACGCGCTTGTGCTCGCAAAACGGTAAATGCAGCTGCGCCCCCACATATTCGTAAAACCGTCCGCATCAAAAAAGTCCGCGTAGCTCTCCATCAGCCGATTGGAATACTCCTCAAATTTTTGAGCGAGAAACGGTTCGTTCTCGTAGCCGTACCAACGGTTCCAGAGCGGCGCATAAAAATTGAACGCCCAGCAGGAATAATAATCAAAGCTCTGGCCGTCCCGATACCATCCGTCCCCCGCATAATAATCAAGAATTGCCTGTGCATGGTCAAGCATAATCTCGCGGTCGATCGGGTAGCCCTCCATGGCAAGGAACGCCATGTCAAGCATATTGAACATGCGCCAGTTCTGCGGCACGGTGTTCGCATGCGCGAAGCTGGCAAGAAACGCCGCAATCACATCTTTTTCCGCTTTTGTGTAGCTCTCCCATACCGCCTCGCGGCTCACCCACAGACCGATTACAAGCGCACAGGTTTCTACCGTCTGCTGGAATGCGCGGAACGGATCGGCATGGCCGGTGATCTCCTGCAGTTCCTCGTAGGTTCCGGCACAATGCGCGTCGCCCGGCGTACAGGAGCGCAGTATCTGGTTTTTGTAATAGTCTTTCAGCCGAAAACCGCAGATCGTAAGCTCCGGCTTAATATGCAGCAGCGGCGCGGCGATAAACAGCGAGCGGGTCAGCGAAGCTTTGGATATGCCGGAAAATTCCCTCCAGCATATATTCCCCCGCTTGGATCCAGCTCTCTCTCGTCAGCCCCGTATACGGACTTAATACAAAATTTGTATGTTCCGGTTTAAATACCATTTTATTCTCCTCCGTGAAAGCCTTTTAATCAGACATATCCGTATGTTTCTTCTGCCGGATTTTATCTTATTATTTTTATTTAATGATGCTGGGGTCAAAACATAGTGTTTTCTATGTTTGAACCTCCACATGAACCT
>CAJUMC010000080.1 GCA_910587085.1 uncultured Lachnospiraceae bacterium
TTGGAAACTAATTTTATTAGCCATAAGCGTTACAAAAATGCTTGACCACAACAGAGGAGGCTGCAGGGCGCGCGGATTGATGAGTGCGGCAGCCGGCTGTAAAGGTAACTCGTCTTTTGGTTTTGCGTGCGGTGTGTGACAATTATCATGCAACCAACACTTTCCGGGGGCAGCAGCCTTGTGGGTGTGACAATCCTTAAGGAGGTGGCAGACATCGGGTGGAATGCGTTTCGGGAATGCAGCAAACAGGTGATTTAGTATGGAAAAAAGGTTCTTGCACGGAGGAGTATGGACAGCCTGTTCGTTTCCCGGATGAAAAATATTGCGATATTTATTTTCAATTTCCGTCAAAACATGGTATGATACCATTATAGCAAACAGAAGCGAGCTCTAAAATCAGAAAGGAGATCTGCAACACCATGGGGAACGTTAAAAGAATTTACGTGGAAAAAAAGGCCGCTTATGCGGTGCGTGCGGAGGAATTGAAAAGTGAGCTTCGCAGCTACCTTGGCCTGAAAGGGTTAAAGGAGGTGCGAGTCCTCATCCGCTACGATATTGAAAATATCAGTGAGGGCACATACCAGAAAGCGCTCGGCACGATCTTTTCCGAGCCGCCAGTAGATATTTTATATGAGGAAACTTTTCCGGTGGAGCAAAACACCGCGGCGGGGGAAACGGCCCGCGTTTTCTCCGTGGAATACCTTCCGGGGCAGTTTGACCAGCGCGCAGACTCAGCGGAGCAGTGCGTCAAGCTGTTAAGCGAGACCGAGGAGCCGGTCATCCGCTCCGCGACAACCTACATCCTGACCGGTGGGATTTCCGACGAGGATTTTGCGCGTGTGAAGGAATACTGCATCAATCCGGTGGATTCCCGCGAGACGGGAGAGGTGAAGCCGGAGACGCTGCTCACGGTATTTGATACACCGGAGGATGTAAAGATTTTTGATGGATTCAAAGACATGCCGGAAGCGCAGCTGAAGAGTCTGTACGATTCTTTAAGCCTTGCGATGACCTTTAAGGATTTTCTTCACATCCAGAACTATTTTAAAAACGAGGAGCACCGCGACCCGTCCATGACGGAAATCCGCGTGCTTGATACTTACTGGTCCGATCACTGCCGTCACACAACCTTCCTGACCGAGCTGACCGACGTGAAATTTGAGGACGGCTATTACCGGAAACCGATTGAGGATTCGTTCCTGCGCTACAAGGCGGATCGCGAAGTCCTTTATAAAGGAAGGGATGATAAATATATTTCCCTGATGGATATTGCGCTGCTGGCGATGAAGAAGCTGCGCGCCGAGGGAAAACTTGAGGATATGGAGGTTTCGGACGAGATCAATGCCTGCTCGATCGTGGTTCCGGTGGAAATTGACGGCGTGACCGAGCAATGGCTCGTATTTTTCAAAAATGAGACGCACAATCACCCGACGGAGATTGAGCCGTTCGGCGGCGCGGCAACCTGCCTTGGCGGAGCGATCCGCGATCCGCTCTCCGGGCGCGGCTATGTATACCAGGCGATGCGCGTAACGGGCGCTGCCGACCCGACCGTTTCTCTTGCGGACACGCTTTCCGGCAAGCTTGCGCAGCGCAAAATCGTGACGGGTGCTGCGAAGGGCTACAGCTCCTACGGCAATCAGATCGGCCTTGCCACGGGTCTGGTCGATGAGGTTTACCATCCAAATTACGTGGCAAAGCGTATGGAGATCGGCGCGGTCATGGGCGCCGCACCGCGCAGAAACGTAATCCGCGAAAATTCCGACCCGGGGGATATCATTATACTGATGGGCGGACGCACGGGGCGCGATGGCTGCGGCGGCGCGACGGGGTCGTCCAAGGCACACACGACCGAGTCCATTCATGTGTGCGGCGCGGAGGTGCAGAAGGGGAACGCGCCGACCGAGCGCAAGCTCCAGAGGCTGTTCCGGCGCGAGGAGGTCTCCCATTTAATTAAGAAGTGCAACGATTTCGGCGCGGGCGGTGTGTCAGTCGCGATCGGCGAGCTGGCGGACGGTCTGCGTGTGCAGCTGGACAAGGTTCCGAAGAAATATGCTGGGCTGGACGGCACGGAGCTTGCAATCTCCGAATCACAGGAGCGCATGGCCATCGTCGTTGACCCGAAGGATGTGGATAAAATGCTTGCATTTGCCGAGGAGGAGAATCTCGAGGCGGTGGTCGTTGCCGAGGTGACAAAGGAGCCGAGGCTGGTGCTTGTCTGGAGGGACAAGGAGATCGTCAATATTTCCCGCGCCTTCCTTGATACCAACGGCGCGCATCAGGAAGCGGCAGCGGTTGTGACGATGCCGGAGGAAGGAAAGGATTATTTTAAGACCGGTGCGGATTATCCGGCGGTTTCGGTGAAGGAACTTTGCGGAGCGGGCGGAGATCCTGTATGTTCAGGGGAATCCGGGAAAACGGCAGAAGCGGCGCAGGACGGCGGCTTTGATCTGAAATCCGCGTGGCTTTCCATGCTTGCCGATCTGAATGTCTGCTCGAAGAAGGGGCTTGTCGAGATGTTTGACTCCTCGATCGGCGCGGCAACCGTAACGATGCCTTACGGCGGGAAATATCAGATGACCCCGGTGCAGACGATGGTGGCGAAGCTTCCGGTGCTCTCCGGCGCGTGCGACACAGTGACGATGATGAGTTACGGTTACGACCCGTACCTTTCAAGCTGGAGCCCGTACCACGGCGCAATGTATGCGGTGGTTTCCTCTGTGGCTAAAATTGTTGCGGCGGGCGGAGATTACACAAAAATCCGCTTTACCTTCCAGGAGTATTTCCGCCGCCTCGGCACCGACCCGAAACACTGGGGCGAACCGCTCGCAGCTCTTTTAGGCGCTTATGAGGCGCAGCTTCGCTTCGGCCTGCCGTCCATCGGCGGCAAGGACAGCATGTCCGGAAGCTTTAACGAGATCAATGTGCCGCCGACCCTTGTTTCCTTCGCGGTGGATATCGCGAAAACCGGCGATGTGGTAACGCCGGAATTGAAGAAAGCGGGCAATGCGCTGCTGCGTTTTACCATTGAGAAGGACGAGTACGGCCTGCCGAAGTTTGAGCATTTAATGGAACTGTACGGAAAGATACATCAGCTGATGCAGGAGGGTGTAATCGTGTCCGCTTATGCCCTCGGTGCGAAGGGTATCGCGGAGGCGGTCAGCAAGATGGCATTCGGAAACCGGCTGGGCGCGGAACTCTGCAACGAGCGCGATCCGAAGACGTATTTTCTTCCGGAGTACGGCAGCCTTGTCGCCGAGGTGGCACAGGACGATGTGAAGAAGATCGAGGCAGCAGGCGTACCGTTTGACTGGTTCGGCGTTGTGAGCGAAGTTGCGGAATTTAAGATCGGCGATGTGACGGTGCCGGTGGAGGAAGCGCTTTCTGCTTGGGAGAATACACTGGAGAAGGTATTCCCGATGCATTCCGGTGCGGTGGACGAAGGGCAGACGTTTGAGACGAAGCTGTATGATGTGAGGAAGATGGCCGGCGCTACGGAGAGTGCGGCAGGGCATTCCGGCGCTGCGGAGAAAAAGGATAATGCAGAAACAGCAGCCCATGTTTCCGGCAGCTGCGCGGATTTAAAGACCATCTATACCGCGAAAAACCGCGTTGCGAAGCCGCGCGTCTTCATCCCTGTTTTCCCGGGCACAAACTGCGAGTACGATACGCAGAAAGCCTTTGAGCGCGCGGGCGCTGTCGTAAACACGGTTGTATTCAGGAATCTTAACGAGCAGTGCATCCGCGAGTCCGTGGAAGCGTTTGAAAAGGCCATCCGCGAGGCGCAGATCCTGATGTTCCCGGGCGGCTTTTCCGCGGGAGACGAGCCGGACGGCTCCGGCAAGTTTATCGCGACGGCGTTCCGCAACGAGCGCATCGCGGAAGCGGTGAATGATCTGCTCAAGGCAAAGGACGGTCTGGTGCTCGGAATCTGCAACGGTTTCCAGGCCATTATCAAGCTCGGACTCGTACCTTACGGCGAGATCACGGCGCAGCAGGCGGATTCCCCGACGCTGACTACCAACAACATCGGGCGGCATATTTCCAAGTCCGTTTACACAAAGGTTGTAACGAATAAATCGCCGTGGCTGATGAAGGCGGAACTCGGCGGGGTCTATTCGGTTCCGGCATCGCACGGCGAGGGACGTTTCGTAGCGAGTGAGGAATGGATCCGAAAGCTTGCGGCAAACGGGCAGATTGCGACGCAGTACGTCGATCTTTCCGGACGTCCGACGATGGAGGAGGCGTTCAACCCGAACGGTTCGTATTACGCAATTGAGGGTATCACAAGCCCGGACGGAAGAGTACTCGGCAAGATGGCGCATTCCGAGCGCAGAGGCGACTCGGTTGCGGTCAATATCACCGGGGAGCAGAACCAGCATATTTTCGAGTCCGGTGTCGCTTATTTTGCAGATTAATGGAGTGCGTGAACATCCTTCATACCTAAATAAGGAAAAGGAAAGAGAAAGCCGGGGAGCGCCGTCGATGTGCTTCCCGGCTTTTGCGCGGTGTGATTGACCGGCTTGTTCTGCTGCCTGTGCCTGAAAGCAGACTGTTCGCTCTATCCTGTGTCGTTTCTGCTTTTTCTTTGGTCTTATATCGAAATAAAACCTCAGAACCGCCGAACTTTCCACTTGACAATTTCTCTGCCGCGTATTATACTTTAGAAAAACGATTAAGCAATCGTTTAATTAAAAATGCTATGCGGAATGAAGGAGGAATCGTTATGAAGAAAACGTATAAAATTGAGGTTGACTGCGCGAACTGCGCCAATTTAATGGAGAATGCCGCACGGAAGACAACGGGCGTTGCCTCGGCAGTCGTCAATTTTATGGCGCAGAAGCTGACAGTGGAATTTGAGGACGGCCAGGACGAAGAGCAGGTGATGAAAAAGGTGCTGAAGGCCTGCAAAAAAGTGGAGCCGGACTGCGATATCGAACTGTAAAACGGGGAGGGGCTGTATGACAAAAAAGCAGAAAAAGATGCTGATCCGGATTGCAGTTTCGGCGGTGCTGTTGGTGCTGCTGAATATTGTGCCGTTCACCGGCTGGGTGCGGACGGCACTCTATCTGGCAGATTATCTGATCATCGGCTGCGATATCCTGAGGAAGGCGGGCAGGGGAATCCGGAACGGGCGCGTGTTTGATGAGAACTTCCTTATGGCGGTCGCCACGGTGGGAGCCATAGCGCTTGCGGTATGGGAAAGAAGCGGAGATTACAACGAGGCCGTTGCGGTTATGCTGTTTTATCAGATCGGTGAACTGTTCCAGAGCTATGCGGTTGGAAAAAGCCGCAGAAGCATCAGTGCGCTGATGGATATCCGGCCGGATTACGCAAATATCGAGCGCGGCGGAAAACTGGAGCGGGTAGCTCCGGACGAGGTTGCCGTCGGCAGCCGGATTGTCGTGCAGCCGGGGGAGAAGGTGCCGATCGACGGCGTGGTCGAGGAGGGAAACTCCTCGCTTAATACAAGCGCGCTGACCGGCGAGAGCCTTCCGCGCGAGGTGGAGGCCGGGGATGCGGTTATCAGCGGCTGCATCAATATGACGGGAATCCTGAAGCTGCGGACTACCAGGGAATTCGGGGAATCCACGGTTTCCCGGATTCTGCAGATGGTCGAAGAATCCGGTTCCAGGAAATCAAAGTCGGAGGATTTTATATCCAAGTTTTCGAGAATCTATACTCCTGCGGTATGCCTTGCCGCCCTTTTGCTGGCCGTGCTTCCGCCCGCTGTCAGTCTGCTGGCCGGAGACTCTGCCAGGTGGGCCGACTGGCTGTACCGTGCGCTGATTTTCCTGGTAATCAGCTGTCCCTGTGCGCTTGTCATCAGCATTCCGCTCAGTTTTTTTGCCGGCATCGGCGGAGCGAGCCGGGAGGGCATTCTGATCAAGGGTTCCAATTATATGGAAACGCTGTCCCGGACAAAGGTGGTTGTTTTTGATAAAACGGGGACTCTGACGCAGGGGGTATTTGAGGTGAGCGGCATCCATTCCGGCAGGCTGACGGAGGAAAAGCTGCTTGAGTATGCGGCCTTGGCGGAATGCGCTTCCTCCCACCCGATCAGCAAAAGCCTGCAGCGTGCATACGGAAGGGAGATCGACCGCAGCCGCGTCAGCGATGTCGAAGAAATCGGGGGGCATGGGTTGACGGCAAAGGTGGACGGGACGGAAGTTGCGGCCGGAAATGCAAAACTGATGGAACGGCTGAATATACCGTACGAGGAATGCCGTTCGGTCGGAACGGTGGTTTATGTGGCAGTGAACGGAGCCTGCGCCGGATATATCGTAATTTCGGATATGGAAAAGCCGAATGCGAAAAAGGCGATTGACGCCTTAAAAAAAGCGGGCGTGGAAAAGACGGTTATGCTGACCGGGGACTCCAGAAGCGTTGCGGAGAAGGTTGCCGGGGAGCTCGGCATGGACGAGGTGTACAGCGAGCTGCTTCCGGAGGATAAGGTTTCCGAGGTGGAAAGGCTGCTCGGGCAGAAGGATGTAAAGTCGAGACTGGCCTTTGTGGGGGACGGCATTAACGACGCACCGGTGCTGTCCCGCGCGGATATCGGCATCGCGATGGGTGCGATGGGTTCGGATGCGGCGATTGAGGCGGCAGATGTTGTTCTGATGGACGATGATCCGATGAAAATCGCCAAGGGCATTCTGATATCCCGCAAGTGCATTGCGATTGTCTGCCAGAACATTATTTTTGCGCTTGCAGTCAAGCTGGCATGCCTTGCGCTGGGAGCGGCCGGCGTTGCGAATATGTGGTTTGCTATTTTTGCGGATGTGGGCGTAATGGTGCTTGCGGTGCTGAATGCGATCCGTGCGCTCCGGGTAAAGAAGCTTTGATTCATAATAAAAGGGAATTCTGTGGAGGAGCCGGAGGACGCAGGGACGCAGAGCCCCTGCTCTCCGGCCTTTCTAATAATCAGGACGCTTGAAGCCGGAGATCATCCGAATTTTGAAAGCCGCCGGATACTTTGCTGCCCGGCGGCTTTCAGAGACAGAAGATTCATGGCTTCAAGGTTTATACCTTCATTTTTCTTTTTTTATTCGATAAACAAATCTTAGATTTTGGAATAAAATGTATATATAAGATGTAAATCCTGTCAATTTGCAAAATTTGCAATTTTCTGCTTGCTTTCTTCATTCAATCGGTGTAGAATATTACTCGGATAATCTGTAACAATTTCGTAACAAATATAGCAGGCTTTGGAAAAGCCCGTTTCGGGCATGAAAAAGCGGTTTCCGGTATCGGTAATATATTATGGCAATACAGTAGAGAAATGGAGGATTGCATGGGAAGCTGGAAGAAAACACGTCTTGTACCGATTTCAATTGCGGCTGTCGTTTTGCTTGGGACGGTGACGGACTTTAATATGCCGAAGGCACAGAATGATAATTCCGAATCAAATCGAAACGTTCTGCAGGGGAATGTTGCAGCGGTTCTTACATATAATATGGCTTCGGATGCGCTGAATGCTGCCGGAGACGGGGGTGATTCTGCGGGACGGCTGGGACAGCTCGCGGGACTTCTGCCGGGAAAGGATGATCTTCTCGCGCTGATGTCTCTTGGAACACCGGATGCGGACGATCTGCAGAATAGCGGCGGAACTCCGGAGGTGAATGGCAGCGAAGATGAGCTGCAGGACGGAGCGGGGAACTCTTCGGATGGGACAGGAAAAGGTCTGCCGGGGAATCCGTCAGAGGGGGCAGAAAATAACGATCTGGCCGGGAACCCGGCGGACGGGACAGGAAACGGCGGTATGATCGGGAGTCCTGCAAACGGGATGAGGCCGGTTGATTTTTCGCAGGAGGCAGGTTCGGACGATGAGCTGTATCTCCCGGATAATTATGCGCCGGATGAGCAGGAGGAGCCAGCGCCGGAGTTCTATACACAGGGCGTAAGCCACAGCTCTGTGGCCGATATACAGCAGCGCCTGATGGATCTCGGGTTTATGGATTATTCGGAGCCGACAAAGTACTACGGGCCGATTACAGTGGATGCCGTAAAGCTTTTCCAGCGTCAGAATGAGCTGGCACAGGACGGCATACTCGGGCCGAAAACAAGTGAAATGCTGTTTGCGGACGACGCCAAATACTACCTCGCAAAGACCGGCATGGAGGGCAGCGATATCCGCCGGATTCAGCAGAGACTCTATGAAATGGGATATATCGCGAAAGCGGAGCATGTAACCGGCTATTTCGGCGACGTGACGGAAGCTGCGGTAAAGCAGATGCAGCAGAACAACGGGCTTGCAGTGGACGGAAAGGTCGGGCATGACACGATGGAGATGCTCTACAGCGGCGAGGCGAAGGCCAATCTGCTCTCTTACGGCGACAAGAGCGACGTTGTGCTCTCGTGCCAGGAGCGTCTGAAGGAGCTCGGATATCTGACGACGAAGCCGGACGGTCAGTACGGAAATGATACAGTGGCGGCAGTAAAGCAGTTCCAGTCCAGAAATGATCTCGTTGTGGACGGCTTTCTCGGGCCGAGCACGATGACGGTGCTGCACAGCAAATCGGCTGCGCCGAACGGTCTGGTGCTTGGTGAGAGCGGGGATACGGTAAAGCGTGTACAGGAGCTTCTTGCGCGCTATGGATATATGTCATCGTCCAACTGTACGGGTTATTTCGGCGAGATTACCGAAGCGGCTGTGAAGGCGTTCCAGAAGAAGAACGGTCTGAGCGCGGACGGCAATGTCGGAATGAAGACGATGGCGAAGCTGACGGACGGCAACAGCGCTGTCAGGGCAGGCGGCGGTTCAGCCGGAAGCACGGGCAGTTCGGGGAACTCCGGCAGTACCGGGAGCACGGGAAGCTCCGGAAACAAGGGAGGAAGCTCGTCTTCGGTAAACACAGGCAGCGCCAGCGTTTCTGCACTGCTCAAGGTGGCGAAGTCCAAGCTCGGCAAGCCTTATGTGTTAGGTGCGAAGGGACCGAATTCGTTTGACTGCTCCGGCTATGTATACTGGTGCCTGAACCAGATCGGCATCAAGCAGAGCTATATTACTTCCTACGGCTGGAGAACGGTCGGCAAATATCAGAAAATCACAAGCTTTTCGAGCATCAAGGCAGGCGATATTATCGTTGTGAAGGGGCATGTTGGGATCGCGGCCGGCAACGGCATGGTGTACGATGCTTCCTCGAGTAGCGGCAAGATCGTTTACCGTTCGCTCGGTTCATGGTGGAAGAACAACTTTATCTGCGCGTGGAGAATTTTCTGATGTGTCTGCCGTGTTAAGCCGGCGGCGGATCGAATCGGCTTAAGAGCGTAAGCTTACAGAAACAGAATTAAGGATAAGAGAAGCCCTGCCGGCGGATACCGGCGGGGCTTTTTCCTGCCCGGAAAACTTTTACGGGGAAATTCAGGGGCTATTCCGGCAGTTTTTGATGCGCTGCGTACTGCCGGAAGCGGATTTGAAAATATGAAATAAAGAGTATGAAAGAGGATTCGTGAGAAAATATGAGAATATAGGAAAAATTTCCTGAATTCAAACGAAATGGAAACGAATGAAAAGTTGCATATTGGGAAGGATTTCACTAATATATAGGCAACGATTAGCACTCGACTAAATTGAGTGCTAATAACGACAAAAAGCGAGAGATCGGCCGGTTTATGGGAAAATAGACTGCCGGAGCAACCGGGTCGGAATACAGCATACATATTCCTGCCGATAAGGATTTTTCAAGGAGGTATCATCATGAAATTAGTGCCATTGGGTGACAAGGTTGTATTGAAGCAGCTCCAGGCGGAGGAGACGACAAAATCCGGTATTGTGCTGCCGGGCCAGGCGAAGGAGAAGCCGCAGCAGGCTGAAGTCATCGCAGTAGGACCGGGCGGCGTTGTGGACGGCAAGGAAGTGACGATGCAGGTGAAGGCCGGCGATAAGGTGATCTATTCCAAATATGCCGGCACGGAAGTTAAGCTCGGCGATGACGAATATATTGTGGTTAAGCAGAACGATATCGTAGCGATCGTGGAGGAGTAGGCCGGAGCGCTATCTGCGGCAGAATTTATTACGGCGGGCCTGCCTTCGGTGCGGGCACAAGGCTGATATTTTAAGGAGGATGAAATCATGGCTAAGGAAATCAAATATGGCAGCAGCGCAAGAGCGGCTCTGGAGGCCGGCGTCAACAAGCTGGCTAATACCGTGAAGGTTACGCTCGGACCGAAGGGAAGAAACGTGGTGCTTGACAAATCGTTCGGAGCGCCGCTGATTACAAACGACGGTGTGACGATTGCCAAGGAGATCGACCTGGAAGACTCGTTCGAGAATATGGGCGCTCAGCTGGTTAAAGAGGTTGCCACCAAGACGAACGACGTGGCCGGCGATGGTACGACCACCGCAACCGTACTTGCACAGGCAATGATCAACGAGGGAATGAAGAATCTTGCTGCCGGCGCCAACCCGATTATTCTTAGAAAGGGTATGAAGAAAGCAACCGAGTGTGCGGTTGAGGCGATTGCGAAGATGAGTTCCGAGATCACCGGAAAGGAGCAGATTGCGAAGACCGCGGCGATTTCCGCAGGTGACGAGGCAGTCGGCGAGCTGGTTGCGGACGCGATGGAGAAGGTTTCCAAGGACGGCGTAATTACCATCGAGGAATCCAAAACGATGAAAACTGAGCTTGATCTGGTAGAAGGCATGCAGTTCGACCGCGGCTATATTTCCGCTTATATGGCTACCGATATGGATAAGATGGAGGCAGTGCTCGACAATCCTTACATCCTGATTACCGACAAGAAGATTTCCAATATCCAGGAGATTCTTCCGGTTCTGGAGCAGATCGTACAGAGCGGTGCAAGACTCCTTATCATTGCCGAGGATGTCGAGGGTGAGGCGCTGACGACGCTGATCGTCAATAAGCTGAGAGGTACCTTTAATGTAGTTGCCGTAAAGGCCCCGGGCTACGGCGACAGACGTAAGGCGATGCTGCAGGATATCGCTATTCTGACCGGCGGCACGGTTATTTCCGAGGAACTCGGGCTTGATCTGAAAGATGCGACGCTTGATCAGCTCGGCCGTGCGAAGTCCGTTAAGGTTCAGAAGGAGAACACCATTATCGTGGACGGCTGCGGTGAGAAGGGTGAGATTTCCGCCAGAGTTGCTCAGATCCGCAATCAGATCGAGGAGACGACCTCCGAATTCGACAAGGAGAAGCTTCAGGAGAGACTTGCGAAGCTTGCCGGCGGCGTAGCGGTTATTCGCGTGGGCGCAGCAACCGAAACGGAGATGAAGGAGAGCAAGCTGCGCCTTGAGGATGCTCTTGCAGCGACAAGAGCGGCTGTCGAGGAGGGCATTATTGCAGGAGGCGGCTCCGCATATATCCATGCAGCGAAGGAAGTGGCAAAGATCACTGCGGATCTTGAAGGCGACGAGAAGACAGGTGCAAACATTATCCTGAAGGCACTGGAGGCTCCGCTTTCCTGCATCGCCGTGAATGCGGGTCTTGAGGGCTCCGTCATTGTGAACAAGGTTAGAGAGCAGGAGCCGGGCGTCGGATTCGATGTTCTGAGCGAGGAGTACACCGATATGGTTAAGGCGGGCATTATCGACCCGGCGAAGGTTACGAGAAGTGCGCTTCAGAACGCTACCTCCGTAGCATCCACTTTCCTTACCACCGAGTCCGCAGTTGCAAATATCAAGGAAGAGACTCCGGCAATGCCGGCCGGCGGTGCAGGCGGAATGGGCATGATGTAAATCTTCGTCGGCCGCAAGCCGTGCGGAGGATTTGATCAAATAAAATACAGAGGCGGCGCACCGTTATCGAAGGAAGCGCTGCTGCAGAGACAGAAGGGTGTCCGTGCGGACACCTTCTGTTTTTCTGCGTTCCGGTTTTCCGTGCGGCGCCCAAAGACACACAGAGAAGCTTGATAACTGCCGCACCTTCGGAATTGTCACAATAATAAAAAAGCCGTCCTGCCGTCTGACCCGGCCGCATAAAATATTCTTCTGGAAATTATTTATAGAAACAATTTAGGGAAGCACTGATTAAAGCAGGTAAAAGCCAGGCAAATAAACGAAGGTAATAAAAA
>CAJUMC010000081.1:0-7526 GCA_910587085.1 uncultured Lachnospiraceae bacterium
GTACTTTGCCTGCGCGATCAGGGGCTCGAACCCTGGACACCCTGATTAAGAGTCAGGTGCTCTACCAACTGAGCTAATCGCGCGTTTTTTATTTTTTGCTGTTCCTTAAGGACGAGTATGATTATATACCAAGCTCTTAAAAAATGCAAGCCTTTTTTTAAAAATTTTTAAAGATTTATTTTGTGGTCTTCAGAAAAAAGTAATTGAATTCAGTAAAACGAATCGTTATAATGGTTCTATGGCAGGAGGGAACCTAATGAAAAGGAAGAAATTACAGGAAAAAGTAAGATCTGCAAAGGACAAATTGCCGGTTAAGAAAAGGGAGCCGGTGGAATACGGGCCGATCGAAATCCGGATGCTGAACGAGGACGAGGCGCTGAGTGATGACTCGGCAACCGAGCACGAACTGATTGAAGAGCTGAACGGTGTGGAGAAGGAGGATCACTACAGATTCGAATCGAACCGCAAATATTTTACGATCAGCGTATATGCTCTTGTAACAATTATGCTGGCGGCAGTTTTTATTTGCCTGATTGCCAATTTCGGCGCCGTTCGGCAGTGGCTGAAGACGCTGGCCGGAATTCTGTCGCCTTTTATTGCGGCATTTCTTATTGCGTTTATATTGAATCCGCTTGTTAACTGGCTGGAGGTTAATTTATTTCAGAAGCTGCTTCGTATGGAAAAGCCCCGACTTCGGGTGGGGCTGTCAATTTTGACTACTTATATTCTGGTGCTCGGGCTGATTGTTATCGGTATGGTTTTTGTAATCCCGCAGATTACGGACAGTATTGTCAGCGTGGCCTCCGATGCATCGACAGAGCTGACACGTCTGTATGAGAACCGCGATCATTATATGGAGATGCTCCAGGAATATTTTCCGGAGCTGAATATGGAATATATAGAAAATAAGATTGAAGAAATGTGGCCGACGTTGATCAGCACGCTGACCGATGTAACAAAAAATATTGTGCCGAAGCTGGTCGGCGTCACCGTTTCATTTGCGAAGCTGATCATCAATATTCTTCTGTCGATCGCCATTTCAATCTATATGATGGCAGATAAGAGGAAACTGATCCGGATGAGTACGCAGGCGGTTTATGCCATTCTTCCGACTTCAAGAGCAAAGGTTTTCTGCAATACCATGCGCGAATGCAGCCGCATTTTTTCAGGGTTTGTCAGCGGCAAGGCGCTGGATTCGCTGATTATCGGCCTGATCTGCTTTGCAGCACTCGCGATTCTGAGACTGGATTATGCCGTACTTGTAAGCGTAATTGTCGGC
Source organism: uncultured Lachnospiraceae bacterium (assembly GCA_910587085.1). Classification (GTDB taxonomy): domain Bacteria; phylum Bacillota; class Clostridia; order Lachnospirales; family Lachnospiraceae; genus RGIG4057. Next base: position 1,280 of record CAJUMC010000081.1, read on the forward strand.
ATCACCAATATGATTCCGTATTTCGGGCCGTTTATCGGAGCAGTGCCGGGGATACTGCTGTATCTGTGCATCCGTCCGCTGGACGCGGTAGTATTTGCCGTAATGATACTGATTCTGCAGCAGTTTGACGGATGGATTCTCGGGCCGAAGATTCTTGGTGATTCGACCGGGCTGTCTCCGCTCTGGGTTATTTTCGGAATCACACTGGGTGGCGCTTACGGCGGTGTGATCGGAATGTTTCTCGGAGTTCCGTTTGTTGCAGTGGTCGCTTATCTGCTGAATCAGGCGGTGCAGGGAGTGCTCCGGAAAAAGAGACTTGAGATTTCATAATCCGCGCTGGCGGCATAATTGCGCAGAACCGTATGAACAGCAGAAAAAGGCATGAAGCGTAAAAATCCGGGCAGAAAAAAACATGAAAAGAACAATGCGATAAATATCCGCATTATAAGGCAGCAGGAATGTAAAACTGGAAAATGGAAACAAGTAGTAAAAGCGAAGACAAATGAAATTTAAAACAAATGAATTTTAAAACAAAAGAATTTAATAGAAAAAATAAAATATAAATATCAATGATCAGGCGGGCCAAAACTTCTGCAGAATATGCTGTGTGTATGATGTCAGGCATTATTCTGTCCGATATCAATACAGAGCCATATTCTGCAGCCCGGTCTGCTCTCAGCGGAGCAGACCGGCAAGTTCCTCCTTTGACATGCCCCCGACCTTCTGCTGAACCGGTTTTCCGTCCCGGAAAACAATAAAAGTCGGAATGGACATAACATTGTACCGTCCGGCAGTCTGAGGCGATTCGTCAACGTTGAGCTTTACAATCTTTGTCTGCCCTGCGAGTTCGCCGGCAAGCGCGTCGACAACCGGCAACATTCTCTTGCATGGTCCGCACCAGTCGGCATAGAAATCAACCAGAACCGGAAGCTCAGCGGACAAAACCTCCTTCTCAAAATCGGCATCATTTACAATCTGCATAATATTTTCTCCTTTCGTGATTTGATTCTCATTTTCTTCTGCGGCACTTTTTGCACCTAGGGCCTCCCAGCCCCTGCAGCATGCGGTTTACTTCGTCAATACCGCGCTTGATATTCAGCGCCTTCCGGTTCAGGGAAGGGCGGCAGCTCAGTGCCTGCGACAGATATCGTTTCCAGTAACCCATAAAGGCATTCCCCCATAGTATGCGGCGGATTGGTTCATTATATGCCGGAGGGGCGGAGTTCTTGATTATCCGGCGCCTGTAAGGTAAATCAGATATCCGGGAAACGCGTTGATTTCCGCTTTTATCATTTCATCCCAAAATGCAACATTCATCGAAAGCTGCGGCATTCATCCTAAAATACAGTATTCATTCGAAGCAGCAGCATTTATCCAAAGGTGAAGTATTCATTCAAGGATACAGCCTGCATTTAAAACACAATATTGATTACAATTTTATATTTTTGTTATAAATATGTAAAATATACTAAAAATCAAAAATAAAATAAATTGAATTCATAAAAAATATGGACGGATTCTGTTTTGCCCAGCACATAGCTGTCCTGCATTTTCCGCCTGATCCGCAGCGGCCCTCTGCAGCAGTAAGAACACTCCTTTGCTATTTTCCCAATCCCTCAGAAAAAATTCTTCAGCATCCGGTTTTTTGACTAAAACAGACAGAGATAAAATTGTTTGACTATAAAAGCGGGTGTTCCACCGGCGGGAAAGCAATAAACCGGTGAATTGGATTACCAATGGCGGAAAAACGTTCCTCGTATTCCGTCATGATATTGCCCTCCGCGTATTCGCTGTGATGCAGGTCAAAGGTGACGGCCTGCAGTGTCCAGCCGGCTTCCGTTGCCTGTTCCAGAGAAAAGTCAAACAGGGAGCGGTTGTCCGTCTTGAATTCCAGCTGCCCGTCTGCTGCCAGAAAATTGCGGTACCGCGCCAGAAATTCGGAGGAAGTCAGACGGCGTCTGGCATGCCGATCCTTTGGCCAGGGATCGGAAAAATTCAGATAAATACGATCTACCTCCCCGGCGGCAAATACCTGAGCAAGTTCTTCTGCGCCATAGCGCAGGAAAATAAGGTTCGGACACTCGCCGATCGCTTCGCGCTTTGCCACGGCGCGGATCATGACGCTTTCGTATTTTTCAATGCCGATATAGTTGACTTCCGGATGAAGAGCAGCAAGCTCCGTAATAAAGCGGCCCTTTCCCATTCCGATTTCGATGTGCAGCAGGTTTCGATTACCGAAGAAATCCTTCCAGCTGCCCCGGTATTGCTCCGGTTCATGTACGACAAAAGGGCTCGCGGCAATTGCCTCCTTTGCCCCTCTGATATTGCGCAGTCTCATGGTGATACCCCGTATGTATGCTGCAGGCGTACCTGCGGAATCCGCCGGGAACAGCGGGAAAATTGCTTTTAAAGACCTTTCCCTCCCTCAGCCCTTGCCATGCAGAAGGCTGAAACCCGGCACTGCTAGAATAACACAGCAGCCCGGATTTTGCAAGTGCATCCCGGGCCGATAAGTGCAGATACCCGTTCCGCGCAGACGAGGCGTTTTCGCCTGCTTGCTTTTACCAGCTGTCCCTGCTATAATATTTGAGAAATCCGCCTGCCGGAATGCTGCCGGTTGCATGCAGGTAATATTTAAGAAGGGGAGCGTAAGAATATGAAGCTGATTCTGGAATACATCCGAAAGCATCTTGGTATTTTTTTGCTTTCGACCTTTTTTCTGACCATGGAGGCGCTGGCAGATCTTCTGCAGCCGGCCTTCATGTCCATGATTGTCGATAAGGGAATAAAAAATGCGGATGTTGCCCGGATTCTCCGATACGGTGCGGCCATGCTGGCGATTGCTCTGACCGGTGCGGTCTGCGCCGTAATCCGCAACCGTTTTGCCAGTCTTGTTTCCCAGAACATCGGCATGGAACTGCGCCGGGATATTTACCGCAATGTGCAGCAGCTTTCCATGGAAAATATAGATCGTCTGCGTCCCGCCTCCATTATTACCCGCATTACAAATGATGTGGCGCAGATACAGGAATTTATCAACGGCATTATGCGGATTATGGTAAAAGCCCCGATTATCTGCATCGGCGCAGTTATCCTGATCATGCTGCAGACGCCGCGCCAGGCGCCGGTTATGGCAGGAATTCTTATAATTGTTTCTCTGCTTGTTTTCGGTAATATGCGGATCGGATATCCGCGGTTCGGTGCGGTGCAGAACCGGCTGGATCGTCTGAACGGCACGGCGAGAGAGTTTCTGTCTTCCGTTCGTGTGGTAAAGGCCTTCCGTGCAGAAGATGAGGAGATGGGAAAATTCACGGAGGTCTCTCTGGAGCTTGCCCGCGCCAATACGGCTGCGCTCCGGACGATGGCGGTATTTTCTCCGCTGATCAACCTGACGGTCAATTTCGGCATCGTACTCCTGCTGTGGATTTCGGGCAGCGGGCAGAGCGCAGAAATCGGCAGGCTGATGGCCTCCGTCAATTATATGACGCAGGTGCTGTTTTCCGTTACCATGATTTCCAATACGCTGAATACGGCGGTGCGGGCGGCGGCATCCTCCGAACGGGTGAAGGAAGTGCTGGACGAAAGACCGGCACAGAAGCTTCCGAAGAAGCCGCTCACGCCGGAAATTACGGGGGATATCCGCTTTGAGCATGTGTGCTTTGCTTATGCGGGAGCAGGAAAGGAATCGCTTCACGACGTTGATTTACATATCAGATCCGGAGAGACCGTGGGAATTATCGGTTCCACGGGTTCCGGGAAAACAACTCTGGTCAGTCTTGTTCCGCGGCTTTACGATGCCGTAAGCGGAAAAATCCGGATTGACGGCTGTGATGTCGAGCAGATCGACCTTGCGCATCTGCGGGCCGCCATTGCAGTTGTGCCGCAGAAGGCGCTTCTTTTTTCCGGGACAATCCGGGATAATCTGCGCTGGGGCCGTGCCGACGCGGGGGAGGAGGAACTGCGGGCGGCAGCAGGGATTGCCTGCGCAGATACTTTTATTGAACAGAGTGCGCAGGGCTATGATACGCTGCTGGGGCAGGGCGGAGTGAATTTGTCCGGCGGGCAGAAACAGCGTCTCTCCATTGCAAGAGCGCTTGTCCGGAACCCGCGGATTTTGATTCTGGACGACTGCACCAGTGCGCTGGATGCCAGGACCGAAGCGGAAGTGCTGAACGGACTGCGGCGCATGACAGGCAGCACGACCGTGCTGCTGGTGAGCCAGCGGATTTCCACGGTGATGCGGACGGATCGCATTCTGTGCCTGGACAACGGCTGTATAAAAGGCTGCGGAACGCATGAGGAGCTTATGGCCTCCTGTGAAACCTATCGCGCAATTTACCGTTCACAGATTGGAGGGAAGAACAATGGCTGACAGAAACGGGAGTGTGCCGCCGGAAAATCTGAACGGGATATCGCGGCCGGGACGCGGGAGGGCTGTTGTGAAGCCGGAGAACATGAAGGGGACGCTGGGCAGGCTCTGGAGGCTGACAAGGGGCCAGAGAAGAGGGCTTGGATGGATTTTCCTCCTGTCGGTGCTGGCTTCCGCCGCATCCATACTTTCGCCGTATGTGACAGGAAGAGCCGTTGCCGCGATCAGCGGCGGGGATGCGGTTGCGTGGGTGTTGACCTGCCTGGCCGGTCTGTACCTCAGCGATTGGCTGATCCGGTTTCTTCAGGCGTTTCTTATGGCCTCCATCGGGCAGCGTGTAATACACCATATACGGAAAACCCTGTTTGACAGGATACGCACGCTTCCGCTGTCCTTTTTTGACAGCCATCGGCACGGCGAGCTGATGAGCCGTCTGACCAATGATGTCGACAATATCAGCACAACCATCTCCAATTCCCTAACGCTGCTTCTGACCTATATTTTTACGGTCAGCGGCATTTTTCTGGCGATGCTGTATCTGAGCCCGCTGCTGACAGTGGTGTCGCTGTCCGGCGTCGGAATGATATTTCTGCTGACCAAAACCGTAACACGGCGCACAAGAAAGCTTTTTGCCGCGCAGCAGAAAAGTCTGGGGGCGCTGAACGGCCAGGTGGAGGAGAGCGTATCCGGGCTGGCCATGGTGAAAGCATTCTGCCGCGAGCAGGAGATGGAGCGGGAGTTTGAGGAGAGGAACAGCGAATTATGTACCGTATCCGTAAAGGCACTGATCTGTTCGGGGTACCTCATGCCCCTTATGAACGTGATCAATAACCTGCTGTATGTGGCAATTTCGGTTCTGTGCGGCGTGCTGTTTGTGGACGGCAGAATTACCGATATCGGGCTGGTTACAAGCTTTCTTCTCTATGTACGCCAGTTCACCCGGCCGTTTGTGGATATTGCAAATATTTACAATAATTTCCAGACCGCCGTTGCCGGAGCCGAACGAGTATTTGAAATTCTGGACGAGCAGCCGGAACCGCCCGACCGGGAAGGAGCCGTCCGGCTGGAACATCCGCGCGGGGAAATTGAACTGCGCCATGTGGAGTTCGGCTATGCGCCGGGGCGCCCGGTGCTCCGGGACATTTCCGTGAAAATACCGGCGGGCACTCAGGCGGCCATTGTCGGGGCTACCGGCTCCGGAAAGACAACGATTATCAACCTGCTGACACGGTTTTATGATGTCTCGGCGGGAAGCATTCTTCTGGACGGGCGCGATCTGCGGGATTACCGGATGGAGGATCTGCGGGATGCCTTCGGGGTGGTGTTGCAGGATACGGCGCTGTTTGCCGCGTCGGTCCGGGATAATATCCGCTACGGGCATCCGGACGCCTCGGCGGAACAGGTGCGGGAGGCGGCGCGCATCGCGGGGGCGGACAGTTTTATCGAGCGCCTTCCCGAAGGGCATGATACCGTTCTGAAGCACGGGGGAACGGAGCTCTCCCAGGGCGAGCGGCAGCTGCTGACCATTGCGCGGGCGGTGCTGGCCGATGCGCCGATCCTGATTCTGGACGAGGCCACCAGCTCCGTGGATACTGTAACGGAGCAGAAAATAAGGCGTGCCATGCTGAAAATCTGTGAAAACCGCACATCGGTGATTATCGCTCACCGCCTGTCAACAATCCGCGATTCCGACCTGATTATTCTGCTGGAAAGCGGGGAGATTGCCGAGCAGGGAACCCATGAGGAGCTGATGGCGCTAAACGGCCGGTATGCGCATTTGTATCGGACGCAGACCGAGATTTCCGCATAGCTGAAAAAGCGGGGCAGAAGCCGGGACTTTAGCAGGAAGGCGATCAGGAAATTACCCCACAGCCGGAA
>CAJUMC010000081.1:7626-11662 GCA_910587085.1 uncultured Lachnospiraceae bacterium
TTACCCCACAGCCGGAAACGGTGCAGAAGCCGGGACTTTAGCAGGAAGGCGATCAAGAAATTACCCCACAGCCGGAAACGGTGCAGAAGCCGGGACTTTAACAGGAAAGCGATCAGGAAATTACCGCATAGCCGGAAAGGCGGGGCAGAAATGGACTTTTTAAGCTATTTGAATTCTTCTAAATACGATTTTATCAGAAAGAATCCTCGGCTGGGCAGGCGCATAATCTTGCTTGGCCTGGGAGGAAGCTATGCCTACGGCACGGAAAACGAGAACAGCGACATTGATTTTCGGGGGATTGCTATGAACCTGCCGTCGGATCTTCTCGGGCTGACAGATTTTGAGCAGTATACGGACGATGCGACGGACACGGTTGTTTACTCCTTCAATAAAATGGTAAGGCTTCTGCTGGAATGCAATCCGAACACCATAGAACTGCTGGGACTGGATGAACCGCAGTATCTGATAAAAACCCCGCTGGGACAGGAGCTGTTGAATCACAGGAGCCTGTTTCTGTCAAAGCGGGCGATCCGGTCGTTCGGAGGATATGCAGATGCGCAGCTCCGCAGGCTGCAGAATGCCATTGCCAGAGACACGCTGCCGCAGGAGGAGCGCGAACGCCATATCCGCAATTCGGTTACGAGTGCGCTCGATGATTTTATGCGGAAGAGCGGATTGTCCGGCAGGGCCAGCGTCAATATTTATGTTGATCATGCACAGCAGCCGGAGCTGGAGACGGAGATGTTTATCGACGCCGAATACCGGCATCTTCCGCTGAGGGACTATGTGAATATGGCGGGGGTCATGCACAGTGTAGTACGCGATTATGACAAGATTGGCAAGCGCAACCGGAAAAAGGATGACAACCATCTCAACAAGCATGCAATGCACCTGCTCCGCCTGTTTATGATGGCAATCGACATTCTGGAGAGGGAGGAGATCCGGACGCACCGGACGGATGATCTGGCGCTGCTCAGGAGTGTCCGCAGGGGAGATTTTCAAACAGCGGACGGAACTTTTTCAAATGAGTTTTATGGCATTATTTCTGATTATGAGAGAAGGCTGAAGTCTGCGGCGGAGCATACCGCGCTGCCGGATCAGCCGGATATGGAAAAGGTCGGACGCTTTGTTGAGCGGATGAACCGGATAGCCCTTGATTTGTGAGCGGAGGCAGTCATGGCAAAAATTTATGTTTTAATGGGAAAGAGCGCAAGCGGCAAGGATACGCTTTACCGGAGACTGCTGAAAGATAAGACGCTGGATCTGCAGAAAATTGTACCCTACACCACACGGCCGATCCGTTCCGGGGAACAGCAGGGGCGGGAATACTTTTTTGTCGGGGAAGCGGAACTGGAAAGGCTCCGGGCGGCGGGCCGCGTGATTGAGCACCGCGAATACAGCACGGTCTACGGAATATGGCATTATTTTACCGCGGATGACGGACAGATTGAAGCGGATGGGAAAAAAGCATATCTGATGATTGATACGCTGGAGGGCTACCAGCGTCTGAAAGCGTATTTCGGAGCGGAAACGACGGTGCCGCTCTACATCGAGGTGGAGGACGGGCTGAGGCTGGCTCGTGCGCTGGAGCGGGAGAGGGCGCAGCATAGTCCGAAATACGCGGAGCTGTGCCGGCGTTTTCTGGCCGACTGCGAAGATTTTTCGGAGGAACGGCTTGCGGAAGCGGATATACGGCGGCGCTTCTGCAACCGGGATCTGGAGCGGTGTTTTAAAGAGCTGTCAGAGCAGATTCGTGAAATTCATGAAAATCGTAAAATTCATGAAAATCGCGAAAACCGGAAAATGCGGGAAGGCAGAGAATGGGAAGGGACTCCATAGACGGGAGTTCGGCGGTTTTGCAGGATTCTGCGGAAATGCAAAAATCCCCTTGACATTTTTTATTTCATCCCTTATGATAAATCCATCGCAGGGAGCGGTGAAAAACCTCCCGCGAAATTTCTGAAAGGTGGCTGACCTATGATTATTATTCGGTAATTTCCTGAATTTGCTGCAATTACACAGGAGGGACGGATGCAGAACGCTTACCGCGGTTTTGCACGCCGGTTTTTACGGATTCCTGTGGCAACGGAGATTATCGAACCATTGGCCGCTCCTTTTCTTTATGCGGGTTCCGCATTTTTCACAGGACGCTGATTGATTGGTTATTGGATTCTGCAGTACCGCGTTTTTTGCATGCGGTTTGGGCTGTATGAGATCCGAAGTGGTTTTTATGTCCATGTGCCTTTTAAGGCGGAGAATCGGCCCGGTGATAATCTCTCTTTATATAGACAGGAGGGATTCTATGCCGTCGAAAATGCTTGTTAAGGCAGAAAATATACAGATAAAGTTTGGCGAACAGGAGGTTCTGAACATTGACCGCCTGGCCGTTTATGAAGGGGAAAGGATCGGGCTGGTAGGTGCGAACGGCGCGGGAAAAACGACGCTGCTGCGTATCCTGGCGGGGGAGCTGAGCCCCGACCGTGGGTCCGTAAGAGCAATGTGCGATACCTGCTTTTTCCGGCAGTTTTCAGAGGAAACGGCAGGGAACAGCATTGGCGGAGCAGCTTTTGGTGCGCCGGATTTCGACCGGTTTGCGCTGGACGGAAAGGCGGTCAGCGATCTGCATGTTCAGGATAAGGTCTGGGCGGATAAGCTGAGCGGCGGGGAGGAAGCAAGGCTCCGTCTGGCCTGCGTTTTTTCGGGCAACCGGCCGCTCGTCTTTTTTGACGAGCCGACGTCCAATCTCGACCGAAGCGGAATCGCTGTGCTGACGCGCAGGCTGCGGGCGATGGATACTATGATTCTCGTCAGCCATGACCGCGCACTGCTGAATGCGCTGTGTACCAGAATACTGGAGCTGGAGTATGGAAGACTGACAAGTTATGACGGGAATTACGATGATTATGTTGCGCAGAAGCAGGCTGCCGTTGCGAGACAGTGGACGGAATACGAGAGCTACACCGCGGAGAAACACCGGCTGGAAAAGGTATATCAGGAGAAAAAGGCGCATGCGAAGCAGATTGACAAGCGGCCGAAAAATATGTCTGCTCGCGAAGCCGCTCTGCGGAATTTTCTCTCCCATCATCCAAAGGACGCGAAAGCCAGAAGAATGGAAAAATCGGCGTCAAATGTGCAGCAGCGCATTGATGCGCTGGAAGTAAAGGAAAAGCCCCGCGAGCTGCCAAAGATCCGTCCGGATTTCCGGCTGACGGAACCGCCGGAAAACCGCATTGTTATCCGCGGAGAAAATTTGTGCTTTGCCTACGATAACGGCCCGGAAATTTTTCGGGACGCATCTTTTCAGATTGCCAATCACAGCCGGGTGGCCATTGTCGGCAGGAACGGCGCGGGTAAGACGACCCTGCTTCATCTGATTCAGGAAGCTGCACAAAATCGAACACATGTTCTTTCTAAAAGAAATACTTCGGCAAAGCAGAATGGACAGTCCGCTGCTGTATCATCCCGATTGGGCGGATCAGCGGATGAGGATATGGATGGCTTTTCCAATGGGGAGGCAGGCCGTTCTGTGATTTCCGGCCGGATGACGGGAGGCATATCCGTTGTGCCGAAAGCTGCGGTCGGCCTTTTTGAGCAGAACCTTTCCACGCTGGATTATTCCAGAACAGTTCTGGAAAATGTGATGGAGGTCAGCATTCAGAAGGAGGGAGTCGCGCGCACCACCCTGTCCCGTCTGCTCTTTTTTGAAAGCGATATGCATAAGCCTGCGGGAATCCTGTCCGGCGGGGAGCGCATTAAGCTTGCGTTTGCACGATTGTTTGTTTCGCGGGTAAATCTGCTGATTCTGGATGAGCCGACAAACTACCTTGATATTCCGTCCATCGAGGCGCTGCAGGCCATGTTTTCAGAATATGAGGGAACGCTGATATTCGTTTCCCACGATGAGGCGTTTATCCGCGGGGTGGCGACCGAGATCCTTGAGGTACGGGACGGGAAAATTTTACGGGCAGAGCTTTGATATAATTAAGGAAACGCTGATTTAATTCCCCGAAATGATAGAAGATGTGATAAAATAAGG
>CAJUMC010000082.1 GCA_910587085.1 uncultured Lachnospiraceae bacterium
ACCGACATATAAGAACTTCTAAAGAGATAATCTAAATTCACCATAAATTTTATTTGAAAAATATGTATATAAAACAGGGAGAAATGTATGAAGCCTAAATCCAAAACACTGAAAAAAGTAATGAACTACATTATCACGGAACATGGCCATGAATATATGCGCTACTTTGTCATGTGCATGGCAGATGTCCTTAAAAACTGCGGCATACTTATCGCAACATATTTTGGAATTTCCTATGTTTTTGAAGCTGCAGAAAGCAATATCCGTTATTGTGCTGCAGGCGCAGTCTTAATTTTTGTCAGCGAATTATCTGTATTATATTTGAATCGTTGTATGAATCAGCTTAGCAAAAGTATGGAAGCAAGAGTTTACAAAAAAATTTTGGAAAAAACCACAAAAATACCTGTTCTCGAATTGACGAACAGCACTACTCAAAATGACATAAACGCTGCTTTAGAGGAAGGTAAAAACGCTCTTGAAACTATAACAATGGATATTCCATCCTACATTGATCTGATTCTGCAGATCTGCATTTTTATTGCTGTTGTGTGCCGGATAAGCTGGTGGTATGCACCTGTCACAATATTACTTATTACTATAACGATAGTTATAAGCAGCTATTTCAAAAGCAAAGAGCTTGATGGTTATGACGACATAACAAGGCAATTAAGATTACTGGGTTATTTCAGTTCTCTCCCTTATACAGAATGCGTCCACAGGGAAATGAACATTCAGAATGCAGCCCTATATTTTACTGACAGGCGGAAGCTATACGCTGACCAGTTCATAGCAGAGAAAAGGAAAAAATACAGATGCCACATAAAATTCAGTTTATACAGCGGATTGATATTACTGCTGGCAACCATCAGCATATCCGCATATCTTTTTTATCTCTTATCCATTGGAATGTTAAAAACGGAATTGCTGGCAACGACACTCATAAGCAGCCTGTTGCTGTATCAGCAGGTTTTATCACTGAGCGAACAATTCAGCTGGGACAAGGAAGCATTGTATTATGTAGATAAGTATTTTAAGCTGCTGGATATGAATGAAGAACAAAATATAGGATACAATAAAAAAATCTACGATATTGCTATCCATATCGACAGCTTTTGCTATGCAGATAAAATCATCCTGTCCAACCTCGGATTGAACTTGAAACAAGGACAAAAAATATTACTGATCGGGGACAACGGCGCTGGAAAAACGACATTACTGAATCTTTTAACCGGTCTATATCCGTTATCCAGCGGCTGCCTGCACATAAACAATGAATCCTGCACAACGCCAATTATTGTAAGAAACCGTTCCGTTATTGTCAGTCAGAACTTTCCTGCTCTAAAAATGACATTACGGGAAAATCTGATGTGCAAAAATATAAGTGAAGCAGAAATCCAGACCGCTCTGCAAGCGGTTGATCTATGGAATGAAATACAACGCCTGCCCGACGGTCTTGATACTTTTGTAGGAGAGGAACATTCACTGTCACAAGGGCAATGGCAGCGTTTTGCAATCGCAAAGCTGCTGCTGCACAAAGAAGCCGATATTTGGGTATTGGATGAACCGACAAGCGCAATGGACGCGATTCATGAAACGGATATTTTAAAACTTGTTTTTGACAAAGGCAAGGATAAAATTATTATTGTGGTCACGCATCGGCTAAGCATGGCAAAGCAAATGGATCATATATATCATATAACCAATGGACAGATAGATTTTGATGGTACTCATGCAGAACTCTACGCTTCAAATTCCATATATAAAAATATGTTTGATATACAAGCTCAAATGTACGTATAAATTTTGCTTAATACATGCTAGTCAACCCAAAAAGTATGTTCCTTTTTCAGCATTCCGGTTAAAATATAAGAAAGGTAACTATTCGGCACCCATCTAGGGCATATTAATTTTTGGTCAAAACGGAGAAAATAAAATTTCTGTTTTGCCATGGCTTTATTGCAAAAAATGGATAACTTTTCAATGCAGCTGCAGGAATTCTGTACATGGCAGGAAAAATCCCCACAGGATCCGGCGGGGGCAGCCACATGCCGTTTATCCCCCTGATGCTGTATGCTTTCCGGTGGGACATAGAGGTCAGCTATTACGAACAAAAAACATTCTGGTCATTGTGCAGTTATATGGTCCGCAGCCGTAAGGGGATTGAAATGTTGGTCAACCTGATCAACATAACATACTGTGCGATGAAGCTGTTGCCCTACCAGGATGAGACGTTTTCAAAATACCGGGCAGAAAGTGTACAGGAGTTTCGGTTTGCGTTAAGTGAACAGATACGCCAGCAGGTATTTTATGCCATTTTCGTTGGAAAAGCCGAAACCAGTATAAAATCAAACGCCTTAATCAAATGCCTTAAAACAGTTGGTTCAGAAACAAGGGGATCATTTATAAAGTTGTAAAGTGGTGTTTTTTATATAGTTCTGGAAAATACAGACAATAATTTTTATTTTATAATGTTGCTGTATTTTAATTTAATTTTAATACTATACATACTATAAATAACAAAAAGTTCTTTCCGATACAGCCTGATTTTCAACGCATATACGGCAGATTAGAAAATTGGCAGAGGCCCGTAATTTTCGGATGCGAAGAGGAAAGCAGGAGGGATTACGAAAAAACGAAAGAAGTTCTCATACCGTTTTAAGGAAATAGATATTTTACCTTTTGCTGTTGCATCCAATTGACGGGTCAGCTTGTATCAACCTGAGCCCGCCGGATACGGCGATTCTGCCGGCCCTGGCGGGGTGCTGAGAAAGGAGGAGGCCGTTCTCCTGGAGCACGCTCTTGCGCTGGATGAGGAAAACTGCGGGCTGGCGGAACAGATTACACCCGCTCCGCCCCCAGCCACGGCAGCACCTGGGAAAAATCCATGTCACCTGCATAATAAAATTTTGTATAGCATGGCTGGTTATAGCAATTGTTCTGCCAGGCGATGCCGGTCCGGTACATGGTGTCGTGCATCAGCGTAAACAGCTTGTGATGGCAAAGCTCCAGGCCGGTGTAAATGCGGATGGCGCTGCTGTCCGTGGTGCGCAGCAGAAGTTCTTCTCGAAAATCTCCGAAAATATCTGCAATCAGGCAGGGATTGCCCTTGGTTCCGTTGTTTGTCAGCGTGCCCTTGGGAGCAAGCAGGATGCCGTGCGTGTTATCGCTGACAATACCGGTATGCTCGCCGTGAAGATAATCCGCGCCGCCGATCATCTGCGTGCTCAGGTCGGCGGCAAAACGGATGCTCTGGTCGGTTCCGGGAACCCTTCCGGAAAGCCGGTTTCCCCGGCAGTCGTACAGCTCTCTGACCCAGACGCATAATCCGCGAACCTCCGGGTTGATATCACCGATCATGCAGCGGCCGAGATCCGTCTCTGCGTATTCGCCGAAGAAAACTTCTCCTGTTTCCGCATCCCGGAGCGCCCAGCCGTAGGGAGCGTCCTTTGCGCCCTCAAATACGCTGAAAATCTGAAGTCCGGGACGGTCGGGATCGATAACTGCCACATGCATGGCGTCCCCATGTCCGAGCTTTGCCTCACGGCCGTCGGGAAGTCTGCCGCGGGAGGAGTACAGAACCCTTCCGTCGTGATCAATGACCGCTGCACCGTAAATAATTTCCTGGCAGCCGTCCCCGTCCACGTCCGCGGTCGAAAGACTGTGATTCCCCTGGCCTGCCAGGCAGCCGTAGACCGGGTCGGTTCCCGTACCGCCGTGGGGTTCCGCACAGAAAGGATTGCGCATCGGAACATACCCGCTGTCGATGTCGAAGCGGACGCGGTGCTTTCCCTCAAAGAAATCGTACGCAACAATGGTGGTCCGGGTGTAGTAGCCGCGGCAGATAATCAGATACGGCCGCTCCCCGTCCAGATAGGCCGCACCGGAAAGAAAACGGTCGACGCGGTTGCAGGGCTCGATGCGCGCCATGGCATAATCGCCCCAGCGCAGGCCGTCGTCTTCCCGCGGGTGCGGGAAGGGGATGGTTTCCAGCTCTCCGCCGTCCCCGCCGAACATAGTCAGATATTCCGGCCCGCGGAAAATATATCCTTCAAATCTGCGGAGCTCGTTGCGCCGGCTCCGGGAAGGAGCGTATTCATCCAGAAAATAATCTGCCAGGGCTTCCGCATCCGGCCGGTTCAGCGGATAGGCGTATTTGACCGGAACAAAGAAGCATTCCTCCAGCGTCGCCGGCCACTGACCGCATTTTACCTCGGGAAGTGCGTGCCAGCCCTGAAAAAGTCCGATGATGTGTTCGCGGTAATCTGCGGCGCTGCAGACGTAATTGTCCTGGTTTGTCACGCCCGCCGCCGCGTCCGCCTTCGGAAGTGTTATGTATTTCCGGCTTTTTATGGAGCCGTCCTCGTGAAATACTGTCATGCAGGTGCCTGGAGCCGTTTTAACGGAAAGTTCGGCCCTTCCGTCTCCGTCAAAATCGTAGACGATAAACTGGGTGTAATGTGCGCCCGCCCGGATATTAACGCCCAGATCAAGACGCCATAAAAGACGGCCGGAGAGCTTGTAGCAGTCGATCAGGCAGCTGCCCGTATATCCCTTGCCGATTACATCATGGGAATTCGAGGGATCCCATTTTACATAAAATTCGTATTCACCGTCCCCATCCGCATCGCCCACGCTCATATCGTTGGCGCTGTAGGTGTAGGCTTCACCCGCGGGAGTAATGCCGCCCTCCGGAATCTGCAGGGGGATTTCCAGATATTTTTTCGGAATGACACGCACGGGCCCGCAGGGAGCTTCTTCGGCGGAAGAGCCGGGCATGCCGCTGAGACAGCCGCCGTGGCTGCAGTGATCAGCCGCTGTTCCGGATGAGTTGGTGATGACGCCTGCCGCTGCAACAGTTGTATCCGCCTCGATATTTCTGCTTTTCACTGCTGCGACGGAATAGGTATCCTGCAGTGTCCCCTCCGGGTCAAGATAATTGGTGCTGTCCGTCACCAGAGTAAGCCTCCGGCCGTTTTTATATACCGCGTAATCGGTTCCGCTCATCCCCGTTTCGGTAAAGCCGGAAACCTCCTCCAGCAGCATGCGCCAGCTGAGGAAAACACCGTTTTCCACGGCGACGGCAATCAGGCCGCGGCTAAGCTTTTCCAGCTGTTCCTGCAGGATATTTTTAACCGGTGTTTTCAGCAGACTGCTCTCATCAAGCTTTGTTCCGGCCTGCCATGCTTCAACCCTTAGATAGTGGGGGATATGCGTCGCCTTCAGCAAAGTAAAGCAGGTATCACTTCCCTCGTAAATACATTTATAGTTCATGGTGCGGCTGAAGCGGTCGGACCAGAACAGGCGGTAGAGGAGATCGGCAGCAGCGCCGCTCCCCGTACCTTTATTATTTTCCGTCCATCGAACACTGAGCCGATCGTTCTTTATATCTGTCAATTCCAGCTGAATCATTGCCCCTGGCCTCCGATTATCCAAACAGTTCTGCTTTATTTTTCTCAGCGTGACGTTGAGCCTCTCCGATTATCTGCCGGAAACGCCCGCCCCGTGAATTAAATCATAGCCGTTCCATTTCAGGCTGTCAAGTGTGTATACCCAATGAGTAGGAACAATACAGCTTTCTGGCGGGCGGCACGCCAGAAAATCACGGCAAGCCGGATTTCATCGGCAGGGTGTTTCCTGCCTTTCTCGGCTTTTCTCTTAGTTCTGACTGCTCCTTCTGTGTCTTTTCCTGCATGATGGCAAAACTCTTTTTGCCTGCCGGCGGTTCGTGCGTCCCTCCACTATAATCCAGTCCTCCGGCTTCTTATTTCGGATGGTGCCGATTTTAAAGCGGTACTTGGTCTTTTGGGAAGCGATTGCGCCGGAAGAAGCGGGGATAAGGAAATACCGCTGCCTGGGTTTTATCCATGCAACGGCATTTTGGGTAACTTTGATTCAACTATTAGGCACAAAAACCGGAATTTTGTTGTTAATCAAAAATTTTTGTCAAATTTCATTACGGTTTCACGGTTAAGCATGTCATTATATATATCCGACTCAAAAAACCTTCCGCCGCGTACATTCTTTAGATATCCTTCTTTTAATTCCATGGCCATAAAGGCAGGGTAATTATAGCCTTCAGCATCGGATATGCCGTAAACGACTGCCTCTTTAAAACCAAACTGCGGATAGTATTCCGGCCTTCCAAAAAATAGAATAGCACCGTAGCCAAGCTTTTGGGATTTCTCTATCATTGTACGGACGAGGGCTTGACCAATGCCTTGACGCTGATATTCAGGGAGCACGCTCAAAGGGCCAAAATTAAGGACAGGAAGCATATAGCCTTCCTTTTTCACAATTGCTTTACTGCAAATAATATGTCCAACTATCGTTCCGTTTTTTAGTTGAGCAACGAAACTCAATTCATTAATGCCATCACGGTGCCTTAATTCATGAACCATCCAGTGTTCATAAGGACAGCCAATTTTACCACGCAGTATTCTCTCGGGATAATTAAATGCTGCTCTTGTTATTTCTTCTACTTTCCGGTAATCCTTTTCTTCTTCCTGCCTCACGATTATATGTTCCATTAAGAAATCCTCCAATAAATACCGGTTCGCCGGTGACTCCATTATACCACAATCACTTTTCATAGGGAATAGACTTTACAAAAAATCATTATTCTCCCTGCCTTTCTGCCCCGGATGCGCGCTTGCCCCTATTATATCAGGTTTCTTGCTAACTCAAAATTATTTCTTGACGGTATCGCTGATTCCGTCCGGATTGTGCTTTTCCTTTCCTCTTTTGATTACCTCTAATTAGCCGTGACCTGCAGGATGGCAGGCGTTTTGGCGGCAGTTTTTCGAGATTACATATAAGCATTTTTTACAACCTGATGTTGTAAATTGTTTTATGAAAGATTGACATTATTTTTGCCGTACAGTATACTGAAAACGGCTGGCAGTTTCTGCTTGCAGGGAAAAAGACATATACATAACAGCTTACGGCGAGAGAAAGGAGTCTACAATGAAGGGGGATAAGAGCGGTCTGATTAAAATCATCCTGTGCGTGCTTCTGGCGCTGGGACTTTTGGCGGTAATCTATGCGGGAGTGTCGTCCGCCGGAGCGGGGAATGAGTATTCCAGCTACGACGAGGATGATCTGGAGGATTATCTGAACAGCCTGTTTGATTTTTAACCGGTTTGCGGCGGCAGTATATCTGCCGCCGTTTTTTTGGTGTATCCGGACGGAACGGTAAAACCCAAGATGCGGAAGAATTTCATAAAGATTCCGTCGTATTTATTCAAACCGGAACCATTTAAAATCAAAGCAGCTTCCCGGCAGAAATACGAAGGTAACCTTGTGCATCCCTTTGACGCTTTCCAGCCGGAAGGTCTGCTCCGAATAGTCCTCTGACCGGGCAAATTCGGCGATCTGCTTGATTTCGCCGTCCGCGCCGGAATAGCGGACATGGATTGTGTTCTTATCCAGCGGAGTGCGCCCGCATATTGTGAGCGACGAAAAACCTCGTTCGCCGAAGTCCATATTGTCGTATTCGAGAGAGACGTTGTTGCCGATGCCGGTGACGGCGTCCGCCTCTATTTGGAAGGCATCGCCGTAAATGCGGCTGTTGTCCAGTGCAGAAAGCCGGGCAAAGGCCTTCTGAGGAGCAGCGAAAACAAAGCCCTTGACATGAATCTTATCGTGCGCAGTGAAGCAGAGCGTTGTGACGCCGCGGACGCGCCGGTTCAGGCGGAAAGTTTCCTCCTGATACACATTCCAGATCGACGGCTTCTGATAAACTACATCCGCAAGCAGCTCGGCGTCCGGTTCACCCGGCACGCCCTCCCAGATCTGAATCGGATAAGGAGCGCCGCTCAAAGCGAAAATCGGTACGGTAAGCATATCCGAACCGAAATCTCCGAAATCGACGTTGCGGAAACCGAAGGTTGTGGCGCCGGCATCGTCACGCCCGGTGGCTATGCCACGCTCGTTGCCGTTCGTAACCGTGCCGGATGAAATATCATAAAGACCGGCGGAGACAAAATGGTACGGGTCGAGCACGGCGCTGCCGAGTCCCTCCGCAGTAAAGCAGAGCTCTGAGATAATGCGGATTTTGTCCGTGCTGTTCTTCGTCATGCAGCGCACACGGAAGGCGCCGTCCCCGAGCGCAGTGACGGACGCGCTTCTGCCGTGTGCCTCAAGCTTTGCAAGGTTGGAATCAATGCCGCCGTCCGTCGTCACCCGCCAGATCAGCTCCGCATCCGCCGCATTTTCCGGCAGGAGAGCCGCAGTGATTTCCATCGACAGAACCTCCGGCGAAAAAACGAGTCCGCGGTTCGAGGAGAGTGCGATGCGGCGGATCGGAATATCGGCGGATTTCTGCGCAGCAGGAAAAACGTTAACCGCCCGGGCGCCGAAGCTTCCCGCCGGCAGAAATTCCGGACCGTTATCCCCGACACTTAAAAGCACGGCGTCCTCCGTTAAAAGTGTACCCAGGCGCAGCTCCTCTGCGCGTTCCTCCTCTGTCATGGCGCGCGCGTGCAGCGTGACGGAGGCGTCCGCCAGGCCGGCCGAGCTCACCGTAACGCAGATATCGCCGTCCGTGAGGGCCGTCCCGATTACCGCCAGCAGCTTTCCGGAGAACAGACGGCGCTGTGTGCATTTATACTGTTCGTAATCCGTGCTGTCGCCGTTGTCCAGGCCGAGCAGGCGGCCGGCCCCGGAAACGTTTACGCGGACGCGGTTGTTTGCGTTTTTCACCGGATTTCCGAGTGCGTCTGCGGCGGAGATTGTGAGGAAGCACAGATCCCTGCCGTCCGCGCGCAGTAATTCGCGGTCGACGGTCAGGCGGAGCGAGGCGGCGTCCCCGAAGGAACACTGTACATCCTCTGCGATCACACTGCCGTTTTCGTCGAGAGCCGCGGCGCGCAGCGTTCCCTTCCGATAAGGGATCACCCAGTGCGCCAGCAGATCGTCCCGCCCGTGCGCATGGTCGAGCGTGCGCCTGCCGAGGCTTTCGCCGTCAAGGAACAGTTCGACGGCGGGAGCGTTTGAGCAGACAAGCACATCGACCGGCTGTCCCTCGTTGAAATCCCAGTACGGGAACAGATGAACCATCGGAGCTTTCCGGTAATCCGTCCACTCCGCCTGGAAAATGTAAAACGAGTCTTTCGGAAAGCCGGCGGTGTCAATCTGTCCAAAATAGGAATTTTTCGTGTGGTACGGCGTAGGCTCCCCGATATAGTCGAAGCCCGTCCAGATAAACTGGCCTGCGCTGAATTCCGTGTCCCGGTCGTCCGCAATGCAGGCGAGCGTTGATTTTGCTCCCCAGCTGGTCGAGCTGTTGCCGAGGGAGGAGCACTGCTCGTCGTCGTCCGCAAGAATTGATCTCCCGTAAGGGAAGTGATAGATGCCGCGGCTCTGTACGACGGAGGCCGTCTCGCTGCCGTAGATGATCCAGTCCGGATGCTTGGCATGATGCTCATCATAATAGCGTTCCGAATAATTATAGCCTGCATATTTAACTATGTCCGCACATTTCTGCGCACCCTCCCACGGCATATAATTCGAACCGATCGTGACCGGCGCGTTTCCCTTCGGATCGTTCTGGCGGACGTATTCGGTCAGCAGCCGGGTAATCTCCTGGCCGCGATCGCCTGCGTGGGTGTCATAAATTTCATTCCCGATGCTCCAGAGGATAACGCTCGGATGATTGCGGTCGCGCCGAATCCAGGAGGCGACATCACGCCGGCACCAGTCGTTAAAAAACCTGGCGTAATCGTATTTCGTCTTCGGACATTCCCACATATCAAAAGCTTCGGAATCAATCAGGATGCCGAGCTCGTCCGCCAGCTCCATCAGTTCGGCGGCGGGCATGTTGTGGGAGGTGCGCACGGCGTTCACGCCCATTTCCTTCAGCAGGAGCAGCTGGCGGCGCAGCGCCGTGCGGTTTACGGCGGAGCCGAGGCAGCCAAGGTCATGGTGCTCGCACGCGCCGTTGATGCGCACCTTGCGCCCGTTGAGCAGAAAGCCCTCCTCCGGCGTGAATTCGGCCGTGCGGAACCCGATGCGGCAGACTGAGCGGTCAATAACCCGGGAGCCGTCGATCAGTTCGCTGGTGAGCGTGTAGAGATTCGGCGATTCAATGTCCCAGAGCAGCGGGGCGGATACGCAAAGCGTCTGGGAGTTGGCGAAGACGCGGATATCCTTATTCTGATACGGGCAGTAGGCCGTCATGGCATCGAGCACGGAGTCAACCGAGCCGGAGACAAGCGTGCCGTCCGGGGCCGTGACCGAGTGCCGCACAGCGAGGGAGGAGGATGAGTCCTCCGGCAGAATCACAGCGCTGTCCGCAGCAACCTGCCAGCTGTCCCCGCACCGGCGTACTGCGGCGTAGATGCCGTCCGTATAAAAATGCCGGGAGGACCTGATTTTAAGCCAGACATTGCGGTAGATTCCTGCGCCGGAATACCAGCGGGAATTCGGGCTCTGATGTACGACGCGGACAATAATTTCATTTTCACCGTCCGACAGGTACGGGGTAAGTTCGAATTCAAAAGAGGAATAGCCGTATTTCCATTCGAAGGCTTTCCTGCCGTTGAGATAGACCGTAGAGTCCATGTAGATGCCCTCAAAACGCAGAAAGGCAGTTTCGCCCTCCGCGACCGGGCAGGAAAAGCGTTTGCGGTACCAGCCCTCGGCCGTCTCGTAGAGATCGAGGGAATTGTAAATCAGCCAGTCGTGCGGAAGCTCGACCGGGGTAAAGCTGTTGTCCCGGCACACGGCGGTCAGGGAAGTACCCAGCGGCTTTTTGCAGAATTCCCAGCCGGTGTTGAATAGTTCGTTTTTCATAATCCCCCTCCATAAAATTGGTATCACGCACACGATTCGCCGAAGAGCTTATCCTCCCTGCGGTCGGATGCGAATCGGCGCAGGTATCATATCCTTCAATATTATATCATAGATGGCGCGGGGCTCACAGGGAAATGTGAAAAAGTCTGGAAATTTTTTTGGAGGAGCAGCGGATCGCTCCGTTATTGTTTCGGCGGATATGCGGCGGAAACGGGTGTTTGACACTTCTTTTTAACATCATATCGCAAGAATCCTTTATTTAAGC
>CAJUMC010000083.1 GCA_910587085.1 uncultured Lachnospiraceae bacterium
TTGAAACTTTTTAAGAATTTCAAGGTTGTTTCATTGTTCAGTTATCAAGGTTCATTGGTTCTTCCTTTTATTGAGGAAGAGTGTTGCTGTTTTGTCGTAAGCAGCTTTTGTATAATATCACACTGTTTCGACTTTGTCAACAACTTTTTTCAATTTTTTTCGAATATCTCTGAGCCGCTTCTGCTGCACAGAATATTCCGGACAACAGATCTCTGCTGTCTTTTTCTCCTGCTACGCTGCTGCATAAACAGGAAAACGGAGAAAGAGGGATTTGAACCCTCGCGCCGCTATTAACGACCTACTCCCTTTCCAGGGGAGCCCCTTCAGCCAGCTTGGGTATTTCTCCATACATTTACTGCATCTGCCTGAAACGATGCAATACCAAGTCTATATGATTTACGTCATTTTGAAGAATTCAAGCGGAGAATGTGGGATTCGAACCCACGGATCCTTTCGGAATCACTGGTTTTCAAGACCAGCGCCTTAAACCCCTCGGCCAACTCTCCGAACAACGCTTTGCTATTTTACCATGGGCAGGAAAACTTGTCAAGGACTTTTTTCCCTGATTTTCATATTTTTTTCGGAAAATCATCCGGACAGTTTTCTTCCCCGGTCAGACGCTCCTTTCCCGGCGGCCTCCCCACACCTTTTCCTGAATCTCCCGCGACTCGTCGGAAAAGCTGACAGTATCCCAGTAATCCTTCACCTCTATTTCTACAATTTCCTCCGGTACAACCTCTGTTTCGGAAACCCACTGCCACTCGTCAATTTTCGTAAAGCTGTCGGATCTCATCTTATATACATAGCCCCTGCCCTCCGGGTTAAGAGTACCGTAAATCAGTTCTGTGCTGCCGCCGCTGCTGCGAAACTCCCGCCTTCCCTCCGGCCCGTCCGGATACCATCGGATCGGCAGTGCAAACGGAATAACCTCCCGCATCGTTGCGGCTGCATATATGGCCGTCATGGAGTCCTTCCCGCAAGCTCCTGCAGCAGGCTGCGGCACCAGCTTTTCAAAAAGATACGGGCTCCCGTGATATAAATACTCCGGTTTTGTTTCCTCCGCCGCACCTTTGAGTTTTTTCCCTTTTAAAGCATCGGCGTCCCCCGCAGCAAAATCAGCCAGAAGCGCTTCCGCAAAAAAACGGTCTTCCGGCGTGGTCAGCTTGATGTTCCGGTAATCCCCCTCCTCAAGCACCACCCGCCCGCCGAGCATTTTTTCCACCAGCATGGCGTCGTCGGTTATCTCCTGCCTTTCCCCGGGGTGCTGCTGTTTCCTCTCCCCGTATTTCTGAAATGCCCGGCGCAGAAGGCCGAGCTCGAACGCCTGCGGCGTCTGCACTGAAAAAAGGCTGCTCCGGTCAGGCGTATCCGTCACAACGCCGCCCTCGGCCCGCTTGACAGTGTCCTTTAACGGTACGGCAGGGATGCAGGCCGTTTCTTCCTCCATCCGCGCAAGCAGTCTATGAATCAGATCAGGGGTAACAAATGGGCGCGCCCCGTCATGTATCAGTACAATACCGTCCTCCGGCAGTCTCCGCAGCCCTTCCAGAACAGAATCTGCGCGCTGCTCCCCGCCGGCAGTCACCGCCATCACCTTGCGAAAGCCGTATCTCCCAACGATTTCGTTTGCTGCATATTCCTCCATTCCGGCCGCCGTGACGAGCACAATGCCGTCCACCGCACTTTCCTCAAAAGCCCGGACAGAATAATAAAGAACCGGCTTTCCTCCGAGCAGCTGATACTGCTTTGCCACTGCACCGCCCATCCGCGTACCGTTCCCGGCCGCAAGAATGATTGCATAACTCTTTTTCATTTCTTTCCTCCTGCCCTGTACAGCCGTTCCCCCTGCAGATTTTATGCTGCCGCACATTCCCGTATCCTTGCCTTTTCCGGCTTTCCTTCACCGAAACAGACATTTCCTGCCGCCGGCCTGGCTGCTGCTCACGCTCCGGCAGAGCAATTGTCCGCATCTTCTCGTAAACGTTTTCTTCCTATCGCTCTCCAATTTTCAGATTCGGCACCGCATTCAGATCAAGACCGCTGCGGACGCCTTTCCGATACTCGTAATACGCCGCCGCACCGATCATCGCCGCATTGTCCGTGCAGAGAACCGGCGACGGATGATAAAATTCCAATCCTCCCTCGGCGCAGGCCCGCGCCATCGCGCTGCGCAGAGCAGAATTGGATGCCACCCCCCCTGCGATCGCCACCCGTTTCATGCCGAATTCCTGCGCCGCCGCCATTGTCCGGCCGGTCAGTACGTCGACAACCGCCTGCTGAAATGAGGCTGCCACATCCGCCCGGTTTATCTCCTCGCCCCGCATCTCGCAGGAATTGAGATAATTGAGCACCGCCGATTTCAGGCCGCTGAAGCTGAAATCAAACGGAGAACCCTCGATCCGCGCGCGCGGGAACGGGATAGCTGCCGGGTTTCCCTCCCCGGCAAGCCGGTCGATTTTCGGGCCGCCCGGATAGCCCAGACCGATCGCCCTGGCAACCTTGTCGTATGCCTCTCCTGCCGCATCATCATGCGTGCGCCCGACAATCTCATAGACTCCGTAATCCTTCACCTTTACCAGATGAGTATGCCCGCCCGACACAATCAGACAGAGGAAGGGCGGCTTTAGCTCCGAGTTCTCAATATAGTTCGCGGATACATGCCCTTCGATATGATGCACTCCGACGAGAGGCAGCCCCGCAGCATAAGCGATCGCCTTCGCTTCCGCCACTCCGACCAGAAGGGCGCCGACCAGACCCGGCCCGTACGTTACGCCGACAGCATCCAGATCTCCCAGACGGACCTGCGCCTCCCGCAGCGCCTCCTCAATTACCTGATTTATTTTTTCTATATGCCTGCGCGAAGCGATCTCTGGCACAACGCCCCCGTACAGCGTGTGCAGCGCAATCTGCGACGAAATTATGTTGGACAGCACCGTCCGTCCGTTTTTCACGACTGCCGCCGCCGTCTCGTCACAGGAAGATTCTATCGCCAGGATCAAAACATCCTTTTCCATTTCAGCCTCCATGGCAGGCCGCTCGCCGCCTACTCCATATCCTCCTTTTCCGCCAGACGCCAGCCGAGGATCTTCCATCTCTGCGCAGCGTCCCTGCGGAGGATAAACTCCTCGTACACTTTGTAATACTGCGTATCTTCCTTGTAGGTATAGTTCGCGATCACCCGCGCGTACTCCCTTTCCTCGGAGGTCCAGGTAACAATATTTCCTGCCGACTCAACCAGGTAGCTTGTGATGGTCCGGTTGTTTGCGACATAATCCGCAATTTCCTCCTTCAGCTCGGGCATATATACGTCGGCCGGATTTGCCTCCAGCAGCTCCTCATCGAAAAGCTTTCTCATCTGGGTCGCCATGGCCTCCACCTTTTCCTCTCGTATTCCGCTGCTGTAATAGCACTTCATCATCCGGCTGTAAAGCTTGACAACCTCCCGCGGCGTAGCCGGATAGGATTCGTCCAGATCCCTAAGGAGCAGCTTCTCAAACTCATCCTGCTCATCGCTCTCATAATTTTCGGAATCCTTTTTCTGAAGCAGGAAAAAGTATCCGGCAAGAATTCCCGCGCCCAGAATAATCATAACAATTACGGTTACAACCGTATTTTTCTTTTTTTTCATTTTCTTCTCACCCATTTCCCTCACTCATCCTTCGCAAATTCGATCGTCACACTTTTTCTGTCCTTCCCGGGCAGAGTATTTGGAAATATTTTCCTTGTCTCCGGAATAAACTCCTCCGGCCGGGTCAGGGACGGACTGTAATGGGTCAGCCAGAGCTCCTTCACCCCCGCGCTCCGCGCAAGCTCCGCCGCCTCATAGAAGGTCATGTGCTTGTGCTCGAGCGCCTTTCCTTCCTTGCCCTTTTCGCCGTACATTCCCTCACAGATAAACAGATCCGCATTCTGGGCCGCCTGCGCGATCACCGGCACCGGGCGCGTATCCGTACAGTAGGTCAGCTTGATCCCCTTTCTTTCCGGCCCGAGAATCATATCCGGCGTATAGCTCCTGCCGTCCAGCTCGATCGAAGCACCCTTCTGAAGCCTGCTCCAGAGCTCCCGCGGAACGCAGTTCTGCGCGGCCTTCTCCGGCATAAACCTTCCGCTGCGCTTTACGATAATGCTGTAGCCGTAACAGGTAACATTGTGATTCACCCGGAACGCCTCCAGGCCATACGGCCCGATGGTAAAGGTCTGCCGGTTCTCCGAAAGCTCGCAGAACCTAAGCTCAAACGGAAGCTCCGGCGCTATGATGCGCAGTGCGGAAACCACCCGCTCCAGCCCCCTGGGACCGATCAGCGTAAGCGGCTGCGTCCGCTCGGCATTGCCCATCGAGAGCAGCAGCCCCGGCAGGCCGCTGATATGGTCGCCGTGATAATGCGTAAAGCAGATAATATCAATATCGTGAAAGCTCCAGCCCTTTTCGCGGATGGCGATCTGCGTGCCCTCCCCGCAGTCAATAAGAAGGCTGCTGCCGTTCAGCCTGGTCATCAGTGCTGTCAGCCATCTTCCCGGCAGGGGCATCATCCCGCTCGTCCCCAACAAACATACGTCCAGCATATTCCCTCGCAATCTCAGCAAAACAAAAAATTTCCACAAATTGTATAACTGTTATCTTATCATATTTTTCCGACTTTCGCAAGGGCGCAGCAAAACAAAAAGCGCGGGTTTACATCACCTCGCGCTTTTTGGATACCTGAACCGGGATAACGAACGAGCCGGCAATCCGGTCGCAGCAATCCTCGCACAGAACAAAGCTGTGTACCTCCAGATCCTTTCTGGAAAAATATCCCCATTCCTTGCCGCCTTCAAACGCATCCTCCAGCAGCATTCCGTTCTCCGTTTTCAACTGCCGGCCGCAGCAGTTGCACCGTATCTCCAGACTCTTTTTCCCGCTCATAGCCCATTCTCCATTTCTCCGTGCCCCGCACTCTGTCGTAATAATGAATCTCTATGCTAATCATAGCACATCCGCCTGTCGAAGCATAGTGGTAATTGCTGTAATCTCACGGAAGCAGGCCGCCCGTACGGCGGCTCTTGGATGCGGTCACGGAATTTCACAGGGCATAAATCTTCCGCAGCGCAACCCGCGGAATTTCCCGCAAAAAGGCATTTCCATGCTGCGCGGACGCGTCGTTCCCGAAGCGGTATAACTGCCGTCACTTCTTCCCGCACCCGGCTTCCCGTTCCTGCAGAACCGCATCTTCCGCCTGGCTTTCCGGACAGAACAGCCACATGATCAGCGCGTCCTCCTCCGGCTTTGTGTAAAAACGCTTCCGGATTCCCGCATCGGCAAAGCCGAGCCGCCGGTATACGCGGATGGCCGGCTCGTTGCTGACCCTGACCTCAAGCGTGAATGCCCAAAGCCCGGCGTTCCGGCCCAGCCGCAGAAGCTCCGAGAGCATCGCGTATGCCAGCCCGCGCCCGCGCGCATTTTCCCGGACTGCCACATTGCAGATCTGTCCCTCTCCGGCGACGCCCCACAGCCCGCAGTAAGCGGCAATCCGGCCGTCCTCCTCGACAACAAGATACAGGTTTTCCGGCTTGTGCATGGAGACCTCAAACCCCTCCCGGCTCCACGGATCGCAAAAAATCTCCTTTTCGATTGCCGCGACCTGCTCCAGATCCTCCTCCCGCATTCCCCGTATAAAACATTCGGCCATTCTGCGTTCTCCCTTTCTCCTTTTCGATGCTGTCCCTTATGACGGAAAACCGACCGCCCTCCGCTATTCCGCGCTCCGCCCGGCGCTGTTTTGACGAGCCTCCAGCTCCTCGCGTTCCTTTCTCTCCCGCTCCGCCTGCGGCAGCCGGAGGTATACCGGGGCATGTTCCGCAGCCGTCTGCAGTCTGCCGCTGTCCCAGTAGAGCTGCGCCAGCGCTCCGACTGCCCCGGCGCGCTGACGGGCGACATGGGCCGGAGCCAGGCTGTACGGCACCCGGAGTCCCTGCCGCAGCCGCTCCGCGAAAACCGGCACCCCGTCCCCGAGAAAAATCACAGGCCGGCCGGATTCGTTGACGCGGCCGATCACATCCTCAACGGCAGCAATCTCCTGCTCCCGGCATATAACAAAGCGCTCCTGCTCAAAGGTGTACAAGCCCGTATAGACCTGACTGCGCCGCGCGTCCATAATCGGACAGATCAGCCGCTCCGTGCCGAAACAGTTGTATGCCAGCGCGTCCACGGTCGGAATGCCGATCAGCGGCTTTCCAAGCGCCAGTCCGAGTCCCTTCGCCGTCGCCGAGCCGATGCGCAGCCCGGTGAATGAACCAGGCCCTTCTGCAACCGCGACGGCATCCAGCTCGTCCAATGGCAGCTCCGTCATGCGCACCAGCTCGTCGATCATCGGGAGCAGCGTCTGAGAATGCGTTTTCTTGTAATTTACCGTATACTCCGCGATCAGCACGCCATCCGCGAGAATTGCGGCGGACGCGACAAGTCCGGAGCTGTCGATTGCGAGTATTCTCATAATTCCTCCATTCCGCCGCGCAAACGGCATTTTTCATTCAGGAGACTCCGCGTCGAGCAGTGCCTCCCCCGGGCCGGTCAGCCGTATCCGGCGGAAGTCAAAACCTCTGCTCCAATCCTTCTCTATTGTGATCCGCGTCACCTCCGGCGGAAGCAGCTCCGCGATCAGCGATGCCCATTCGATCAGGCATATTCCGTTTCCGTAAAAATAGTCTTCGTATCCGATTTCCTCCATCTCCTCTGCATCGGAAATCCGGTATACGTCGAAATGACAGAAGGGCAGACGTCCCCCTTCATAGATCTGAACGATTGTAAAAGTAGGGCTGGAAACCGGCTCCGAAATACCCAGCCCCCTCGCAAAGCCCTGTGTAAATACCGTTTTCCCCGTTCCGAGCTCGCCGTCCAGGCAGAAGATCATGCCGGCGCCGGCCTCTCTCCCGAGCCGTTCGCCGAGCCGGAACGTCTCCGCCGCGCTGCTGCTTTCCAGTATCATACCCGCCTCCTGTTTTTCATTGTCATATCTGCCTCTTCTCTACGCACGGAAGCGGCATTTGCAGAGTTTCGGATTAACATGCTCCTTCACTGCCGTGCGGAATGTGTCCGTCTGGATGCCCAGCTCGTCCTTCGGAAAAATATATGCCCGTGTAAGAGAGAGGTAAATATAAAAATCCTTTCCTGTTTCGACCACACGACGCAGCTCATCCCACGACACGGTAAGATTCTCTTCCCCCTGCGAAACGGTGATTCCCCCGTCATTGACTGCGTAATCCAGCGGCTTAGCAAACATTGGTGTCAATTTTACCTGCTTCGCCGCTTTATAATATAGGTACAGCGGGTTGATCACGGTAAACAGCGCCGCAACGACAGCGAGCGCCGCCTTCGATCCGGCAGTGCTTCCGAACCCGGCAATCAGAAGTACAAGTGCTCCCCCGCTGATCATCAGATTGATAATGCCGGCCATACCAGCATAGCCGTGATGCATTAAAAAGCGGTACATCGTTTTCACCTTCATCGTCACACTGAATCTGATCTCTTCCATAAAAACCTGCCTCCAACCTTGTATATGCTTGTTTTTCCGCCCTGCCCTCATTTTTTCTTTGTCCCCGCCGAATCGTCAGCCGGACTCTTCGGGAATTCCGAACGCAAAAAAACAGGACTGCGCACGCAGCTGCCGTACGCCAGTCCCATTATAGCAGATTTAAAAAAAATTACAACCATCCGCCGCGGCCGGGTTCAATGATATTCATCGCGCCCGCCTTTTCCGAAGCGTTTCCACTCCTCTGTCAGAATTCGGTTTTACGGGAAATTAGTGCTTTCATTGCCCGAAACTTTCATTATCCAAAACTTTCATTGTCCGAAATTTTCATTATCCGAAACTTTCATTGTCCGAAATTTTCATTATACCGCAGCGGCTTATGCCGAATGAACTCAAAGCTTCACTTCTTGCACCGCTTTTTGTGTTCCTGATTCCTGTTTCCTATGCTCCCCGCTTTCCGCTGCTGCCAGCCGCTTCTTTCTTTAAAAATTTCTAAAACAGATCGTACTTAATTACATCCATGACTGCTTCCCCATCAGCAATGAAGGAAAAGCCTTTTGCTGAGAGATCCGTCATAATCACAGCGGTCATCACCTGCTCGCCGTCACCGATAAATACCTCAGCGCTGAAGCGATCCAGAATCAGCCTCAGCTTAAGCTCTCCGTTCCCCGCAGAAACAAGGCTGCTCCGCTGGTGAACATAAGCTCTGCGGGAACCGGAATAGGTGCGGTCTATTTTTAATACGGACTCATGCGGACGATAGCTCAGCGTCGTGCGGTACGTATTATCCTGCGCAAAGCAGACGGAAAATTTCCTGTACGGATTTTCCGCCTCCTTCGCCCGTACCGTTAATTCCAGCTCCAGAACTCTTCCCTCTATACCGTTTAAAACCAGCTCCCCGCTTACGAAAATTCCATGATATTCCACCTTGTTGCTGCGGCAGGCCAGAAGTTCTCTGACCGGCTGCTGGTACAATCTCCCGTTTTTTACAGAAAGCTCGCGCGGCAGGGTCATCTGCCCGAACCATTTCTTCCCGTCCGTTCCATTCTGGTCGCAGGTCTCCCAGTTCTGCATCCATGCAATCATGATCCTGCGCCCGTCCGGGGCCAGCATTGTCTGGGGAGCGTAAAAGTCAATGCCGCCGTCCACCGCCTGATGCTTCTCCCACCGGAACTTCTTTTCTGCTTTGTCATATTCGCCGACCAGGCACAGCGTGCCGTTCCCGTTATGATACTCCAGTCCCTCCGGCAGCATATCCTGCGGGCTGCAGAGCAATATATGCTTTCCGTCCAGAGCAAAAAAATCAGGGCACTCCCACATTCTTCCAAATCTTCCGTCATTCTCCACCAGCACGCTTTCAAATTTCCACGAAAAACCGTCCGGACTGCCAAAAAGCAGAATAGCGCCGAGTCCCGGCTGTCCGCTTCTGCGCGCCCCCGCCACGCAATGGAAGCTGCCGTCCTCCTCCTGCCAGATTTTCGGGTCGCGGAAATCGCTGCGGCTCATTCCCTCCGGCAGAGCCGACGTGTCAATAATGGGATTTTTTTCATATTTCCGGTAATTTCTTCCATCTCCCACAGCAATACACTGCGCCTGAATCGTCTCTCCGCGTTCCTCCTCCCTGCGGACACCGGTATACATTAAAAGCTGTCTTCCGTCTGCAAGCGGCAGCGCGCTGCCGGAAAAACATCCTTCCGCATCGTACGCCTCATCCGGAGCCAGTGCTGCAGGAAGATAGTTCCAGCGCAGCAGATCCCGGCTCACCGCATGTCCCCAGTGCATCGTGTCCCACACCGTATCGTAGGGGTTGCTCTGATAAAACAAATGATATTCACCCTGATAAAAAGAAAAACCGTTGGGATCGTTCATCCAGCCCACACAGGGCGACAAATGAAATTTCGGCCTGGACTCGTCCCCGATTTTTTTGCCGGCCTTCTTCTCGTAATCTCTGGCAAACAACAATTTCTGGTTAATCACAAATATCCTCCCATATTAAGTTCCGCATACTCCCTCCCCGCGCCATTGACCAGGAAAGGATTTTCCGTCCGCTAAACTCCCGGAAACTCCTTTCCGGCGCTGTCCGGTCCTATGCTGTTTTAAGTTCCGCATACTCCCTCCCCGCGCCGCAGCATTTTATCCCTGCCGGCTGTCTGCGTCGCTCTTCAGCAGCCGGCTGATCCTTTTGTAAATCAGCATCGTGATTGTGCCGACCGCCCCGCATTTAATCAGGTTAAACGGCGTGACGGCGAACACGACAAAGCTGAACATTCCGGAAATCATTCCGTTTTTTTCCGTTCCCATTGCCACCAGGGAGCTGATATCCATGTGAAATGCTTTAGCGTAGGCCGGGAGCAGCACAAATGCATTCAAAAGGCAGCCCGCAGCGATACAAACTGCGGTACCGAGCACTATGCCGATCAGGGCATTTCTTTTTGACTTTCGTGCAAAATAGAGGATTGCCGCCGGCACAACAAATGCACAGCCGATCAGAAAATTTGCGAATTCCCCGACAAATGCGGTTGTGGTACCGCCGATCAGCACGTTCAGCACAATTTTGATAAATTCAATCACAACTCCTGCCACCGGTCCCAGCGTAAACGCGCCGATCAGCACCGGCAGCTCGCTCAGATCGATTTTATAGAAAGTCGGAAGAAAGCCGAGCGGCATCGAGAACATGTTGAGCACAAATGCAACCGCGGAAAGAAGCGCGATCAGTGTCATCCGATGCACCTTCAGCTTTTCGTTCCTGCGCGGTATCCCCCTTTTCTTTGCGAAATAGGCTTCTGCACCGAACGCAGCCGCAAGAATCAGCGCTACGATCGCTATGCTGAGCAGAAGGAAACCGACATTGTCCTTTGCTGTGTCCAGCAGTTTGCCGAGCACCTTGCCCGGCGCCTGAAAGAAATCTTTGATTTTATCCATAACCTCTCCTTTTACAGGATCTTCCGGCATTCCGGAATTTTTCCTGAGCTTTCCGGAATTTCATATTTGCACTCTGTAAATAAAAATTCCCCGGAAAAGCTCCAGGGAATGAAAAGCATCTTCACAAAACAGGTCGTACGCCAAAATACAACACACCCCCTGCTGCTCCGAAAAATTCTTCTCTCATCCAGACTGTACTGTCGGTTTTGGAATCTCACCAAATCCTGATTTGAACCTCTGCCAAATCCTGCGCAAAGCGCTCGCGGACTTTACCGCCGATCGGGAATTTCACCCTGCCCTGAAGAATCCGTATTTATTTTTTTGACATTATAGCATTGCGCAAGAAATAAATCAAGTGATTTCCGGTATTTTTTCGACCTGTTTCTGCACAGTGCAAATGTGCAGACAAAAGCGGCACCGGAAAAAACATCTATGCACCAACAATTGTCCCGCCGTTTGGATGGAGCACCTGACCTGTCATATAGCAGGACTCATCCGACGCAAGAAATACATAGCAGGGAGAAACTTCACAGGGCTGACCGGCTCGGGAGTTTGACAGTTGACTATCAAGAAAAATGCCTACAGCCATTGATTTTCC
>CAJUMC010000084.1 GCA_910587085.1 uncultured Lachnospiraceae bacterium
AAAAAGAAGAAAAATTTGTTTATAGATTATTTATAAAGCATGCGTTTACCGTGTGCGCCTGTAAAGGCGAGGTTGCTATTTTCGGTTTTTTTTAGTATAATTTACTGCGATAAGCCAAGAACAAAGAAACATCCCGATTTGCGGAGAATATGCCGCTTTTCGGTGCAAATCAGGTGAGGGAAGCGTTTTTATCCGTTTCCCGGAATAACAGCAGTGCCGCCCGGAACGGAGCGCAGAAGCGCCGGAAGAAGCATAACAAACGCTTTGTGCCACCGGAGCGGCGGAATGTGAGGACGCATGAGAGTCGTACTGCAAAATCTGACCAAAAAATTTCCGGCCCGCGGGAGAAAAAACCGGGGGGAGGTGACGGCGGTCAGCGATTTTACCTTTGAGATCCCCGACGGCAAGCTGATCGGCCTGCTTGGCCCCTCCGGATGCGGCAAGAGCACGACGCTGAATCTGATCAGCGGTCTGATCAAGCCCACGAGCGGAAAAATCTTTTTCGGGGAGGACGATGTGACCGAGCTGCCGGCGGAGCACCGCGGCATTGGGCTCGTATTTCAGAATTACGCGCTCTATCCTCATTTGACCGTGCGGCAGAATATCCTGTTTCCGCTGCAGAACCGGAAAGGGAAGGACAGGCTATCCAAAGAGGAGATGGAGAAAAAAGCGGAGGAGGCTGCGGCTCTTGTGCAGATCGGGGAGCTGATGGATCGCAGACCAAGTGAGCTTTCCGGCGGACAGCAGCAGCGGGTGGCGATCGCACGGGCTCTTGTGAAGATGCCGAAGGTGCTTTTGCTCGACGAACCGCTTTCCAACCTGGACGCCCGCCTGAGGCTGCAGACGCGGGAAGAGATCCGGCGGATTCAGCGGGAGACCGGCATCACCACCATTTTCGTAACGCACGACCAGGAGGAGGCGATGAGCATCTCGGATCGGATCGTGCTGATGAAGGACGGCGTGATCCAGCAGATTGACAGACCGCAGGAGGTCTATGACAACCCGGTTAATCTCTTTGTGGCGAAGTTTCTCGGAACCCCGCCGATCAACGTATTTGAAGGACGTGTGGAGGGCGGAAAGCTTTACTTTGGTATGAAAACCGGCGAGGCGGCCCGGGCTGTTCTTGATGTTTCCGGGGTTTCCGACCGGAAGGTTTTTGCGGGCGTCCGCCCGGAAGGCTTTCTGCTGCAGGAGGACGGCCCGCTCTGCTGCGCCTTGAGCGGGCTGGAGGTGATGGGCCGGGATATCAGCGTTGTCTCGATGCATGCGGCCTCGCAGAATCCCGTGATCCGTTCCATTATCAGCACGGAAAGCCGGGTGGATGCGGATGCACCTTTTGTTTGTTTTGCCCTGAAGCCGAATAAGGTGTTTCTGTTCGACCGGGAAACCGAAGAACGGATTCTTTTCTGAGGAGCGCAGCCATGATTAAAAAATTATTGAGAAATCATAATCTGAAGGGATGGCTGTATCTTCTGCCGGCGATCCTTTTTCTGGGCGTTTTTATGGTGTATCCGCTGGTTGACGTTTTTGTTTATTCCTTTGAGGAGGGGTACAATTCCGCGTCTCAGACGTATTTCGGCACGGGAACCTACAATTTTTCTTATGTTCTGCACGACCCCTATTTTCTGCAGGCGGTCAAAAATACCTTGCTTCTGGTAATGATTACGGTGCCGCTCTCCACGGGGCTGGCCCTGCTGATCTCCCTCGGGCTGACCTCGATCGTGCGGCTGCGCGGCGCGCTGCAGACAATTTTTTTCCTGCCTTATGTGACAAATACGCTGGCGGTCGGGCTAGTGTTTATGATCCTGTTTAAGAAGACGGCGTATTCCGACGGTCTGATCAATCTGCTGATCTCCTTTTTCGGCGGGAACACGGTGGATTTTATTGAGGGTCCGTACTGGGCAAAAATGTTTGTGCTGTGCTTTTATACGGTATGGGTTGTGCTGCCGTTCAAGATCCTGATTCTGACAAGCGCGATGGCCTCCGTGAATCCGGTCTACTACAGCGCCGCCCGGGTGGACGGTACCTCGCGCTTCCGCATTTTCGCGCGGATCACGCTGCCGATGATTTCGCCGATGATTTTTTATCTGGTAATTACGGGTTTTATCGGCGCATTCAAGGCGTACAGCGATGTGGTTGCGCTGTTCGGCACCAATTTGAATGCGGCGGAAATGAACACGATCGTGGGCTATGTCTACGACATGCTGTACGGCGACAGCGGCGGCTATCCGTCCTATGCGTCCGCGGCGGCGATCCTTCTGTTTGCGATTGTGCTGACCATCACCTGCGTCAATCTTCTGATGACCAGGAGAAAAACCTTGTAGAGAAGGAAAAGCCCGCCTTTCCGCCGGAGGTGCGGCAGTTTCTGCAGAGAGAGCAGAAATGATTTCTTTCAAACGGGGCCTGTGCAGCGGAGAACGCAGGCGTTTCTGCGGGGAAGCAATCAAAGGCTCCCGGCGGACAGGAGGAGTGTTTATGGAGGATTATCAAAAGATTGAAAGGACGGCCGAAGCGCGCAGAAGAGCGATCCGTGCTGTTACTTACACACTGCTGGGGCTGTGGGCCGTAATTGTGCTGTTTCCGTTTTACTGGATGCTGCTGACCTCGGTAAAAAGCTACGGCTCTTATAATGCGGAGTATGTTCCAAAGTTTTTTACGCTGTCGCCGACGCTGCAGAATTACGCTGATGCGTTTACCGCCGTCCCGCTCGGGAGATATTTGCTGAATACGCTGGTTTTTACGGCAGTTACCACGGCGGTTATGCTTGTTGTGATTACGCTGGCGGCGTTCGCCTTCGCGCGTCTGGATTTCCGGGGGAAGAACGCGGTTTTTGTTATTTTTCTTTCCCTGATGATGATACCGAACGAGCTTGTTATTATTACAAATTTTGTAACGATCACGGACTGGAATATGCGGAATACCTTTCCGGGGCTGATTCTTCCTTCCGTCACATCTGTATTCTACATTTATCTGCTGAAAGAAAATTTTGAGCAGATCCCGGACAATCTGTATCTGGCTGCGAAGGTGGACGGCACCTCCGACCTGAGATATCTTCTGCGGGTAATGCTTCCGATCGCGAAGCCGACGCTTGTCACAATTACGATCCTCAAGGTGATCGAGTGCTGGAATTCTTATGTGTGGCCGCGTCTGATTACGGACGACGAGGATTACTATCTTGTGTCAAACGGCATTCAGGAGATTCGGGAGAACGGCTTCGGCCGGGAGAATGTCCCGGCAATGATGGCGGCGGTCGTGGTGATTTCGGTGCCGCTTATTGTTCTGTTTCTCGCGTTCCGGAAAAAGATTATGGAGGGAGTATCCAGAGGGGGGACGAAGGGATGAGCGGGAACAGCGGCAGAAAAATGAAATGTTATATGAAAAGCGGAGCAGGAGCGCGGCTGCGCAGGATGGCGGCCGGGCTGAAAGGGCCTGCGGGAAGGCGGGCAGCGCCGCAGGCGCACCGTTTGTTTTCGGCGGTTTTTTTCGTCTGCGCGGCGCTTCTTTTTACCGGCTGTCACGGCCGGGAAGGGCTGGCTGAGTTTGAGATCCCAAAGAACTTTGATACCGGCAAACAGTACGAGCTGACCTTCTGGGCAAAGAACGATACCAACCGGACGCAGACCAAAATCTATGAGCAGGCGATTGCTGATTTTCAGGAGCTCTACCCAAATATAAGCGTAAACCTGCGTCTTTATACGGATTACGGCAGAATTTATAATGATGTTATCACAAACATTGCAACTGACACGACGCCGAATATCTGCATTACCTATCCCGACCATATTGCAACTTATGTAACCGGGCAGAATCTCGTGGTTCCTCTGGAGGAGCTGTTTGCGGACGAAAAGTACGGACTCGGCGGGAGCGGGGTTCTCTTTGATTCCCCGCGGAAGGAGGAGATCGTCCCGCAGTTTCTGGAGGAATGCTCCTTTGACGGGCATTATTACGCGGTTCCGTATATGCGATCCACGGAGGCCTGCTATATTAATAAAACCTTCGTTGAAGCCCTGGGGTTTCAGCTGCCGGAGGCGCTGACCTGGGATTTTGTCTGGGAGGTGGCCGAGGCGGCGACGGCGAAGGATGCAGAGGGAAGGTTCCTGGTCAACGGGCAGAAGGTTATGATCCCGTTTATCTACAAATCGACCGACAATATGATGATTCAGATGCTCCGGCAGAAGGAGGCCGGTTATTCCACGGAGGAGGGGGAGCTGCTTCTGTTCAACGATACGACGAGGGAGCTGCTGTACACAATTGCAGAACACACCGCGACCGGGGCGTTTTCTACCTTTAAAATCTCCAGCTACCCGGCGAATTTTCTGAATGCAGGACAGTGTATTTTTGCAGTTGATTCCACGGCGGGTGCGACCTGGATGGGTTCGGGGGCTCCGCTCTCTGATATCAGCGAGGATTCGGTGGTGGATTTTGAGACGGCGGTCATGCCGATTCCGCAGTTTGATACGGCAAATCCGAAAATGATCTCGCAGGGGCCGTCCGTCTGTATTTTCAACAAGGCGGATCCGGATGAAGTTCTGGCCTCCTGGCTGTTTGTTCAGTATCTGCTTACAAATAAGGTGCAGATTGCTTATGCGCAGACGGAGGGTTATGTGCCCGTCACAGAGAAGGCGCAGAAATCGGCTGAGTATCTGGACTATCTGAACCGGGGCGGCGAGGACGGCAGCCTTTACTACCATGTCAAGATCGAAGCATCCCGGCTGCTGCTGGACAATGTCGGACACACCTTTGTCACGCCGGTGTTCAGCGGCTCCGCCTCACTGCGCGACGCCGCGGGCCAGCTGATTGAAAATACGGCCAAATCCGTCCGGCGCAAGGAAACCGTGGACGATGCGTATATGGAACGCCTTTACAGCGATATCGCGTCGCTGTACCGCCTTGACCAGATCGGAGGCCGGCAGACGGCGGGTATACGGGAGGAGTTCGGAAGGCTTCCGGGAACCGCCGTCCTGCTTCTGTCGGGCCTGGCGGGCACATGGCTGCTGATGCTGGCATATCTTGTCGGGCGGGCGGTAAAAAAACGAAGACAGGCATCGTCTGTGCGTTGAAATCAGGGGAAAAATCATTTTCAGCAATATCATACTTGATTTCCTGTCGATTTCATGTATAATAATCTCAATGTTTCCAGACGATTGGTTTCCAGAAGATTGGCGGGAAGCAGGACAGAGGAGCGGAAGAACCGGGCACAAGGCTTTTTGCCAGCGGGAGCATACGGTTTTCCGGAACAGAATGCCGCTTCGGCGGCGGAACGGGAGGATATTATGAAGAAACTTGCATTACTGCTACTTGTTTTCACAATGGCGTTCGGCACGGGCTGCGGCTCGAAGGAGGATGAGGACAAGAAGTCCGAGGGCGTTATGACCTGGGAGGAGTACAACGCGGCGGCGGTGGACTCAAAGGTCACCATTGAGGCTTATGTGCAGGCAAAACAGGCGTGGTGGGAGGATAAGGCCACCGTTTATCTGCAGGATAAGGACGGCGCTTATTTCGTGTATGAGATGGCATGCTCCGAGAGCGATTATGAGAAGCTGACGAAGGGCACGAAAATTAAAGTGACCGGCTCCAAGGCGGAATGGTCGGGCGAGGTCGAGATTATCGATGCGACCTTCGAGATCGGCAAGGGGAGCTACATCGCAGAGGCAAAGGATGTTACCTCGCTGCTTGCGGACGAGGCCGAGCTGATCAAGCATCAGAACGAGTTTGTTGCGTTCAAGGGCATGACGGTTGAGGCGCAGAAGGATGAGGACGGCAACGAAGTTGCCTACCTTTACAAATGGAACGGTTCCGGCCAGGAGGGTGACGATCTGTATTTCAATGTATCCGTGGACGGAAAGACATACACCTTTACCGTGGAGTCCTACCTGTGCGATAAGGATACGGATGTCTACAAGGCGGTCAAGGAGCTGAAGATCGGCGACAAGATTGATATGGAAGGCTTCCTGTACTGGTATGAGGGTGTGAATCCGCATATTACGTCGGTAACGGCAGCGAAGTAGGAACGGCCGGCAGCCAGACTGTGCAGAAAGGCCGCCCGTGAAAGGGAAGCATGCCGGCAGACCGGAAGAAAGACGGCATCCGGACTTAAACAGAAACCATAAGGAAATACAGAGAAAGCTGCCGGCGGCAGCGGGAGTATAAAAAGCCCCGCCGGTTCGGCGTGCAGGCTGCAGGCGGGAGCCCGGTTTTAACCGGGCTCCTGTTTTTTCCTGTTTCTGAAGACAGGCCCGGAATTCAGGAAGACGGTTTCCGGAGCGGGCATTCCGACAGGCATATTTTATCCTTCAGAAAATTCAGCCCGCAGTCGGTTAAATAGTCCTGCAGAATCGGGAGGGACTGGGAGGAGGTAGGGCCGATAATTATTTCTCCGACCAGGTCAGACAGATGCAGGTTCATCCGGCCGCACATTTTGTTCAAATCGAGCGGATAATATTTTTTAATCCGCTCGGCGGTTACATGATATTTCGGCTCAATTGCGAATGTGTTGGCCATAAAGGGGGATACGACCAGCCGGAATTCCCGTTCGCTTGCGAAGGAGGGGTGCTTGAATGCCGCCGACTGTACCCAGGCGTCGTTCATAAGCGCCTGCAGCTTTGACGGGGCTTTTGCGAATGCTTCCGGATCCTTCACCGCGCGGTAGAGCTCATTCACCAGCCGATGCTCCCGCATGTCGTTCTGATAATAGACCTCCTGCAGCGCGACCGCGCCGCCAACCATTTTCTGCATCAGCCGCTCGTGCAGTGCGATGCATACGCCCCGCCCGAGATGGCCGTATCGCTCCCACTGGGCGGCGTCGTCGCGGTACCGCGAAAAGCATGCCGCATAAGCGGAATAATGAAATTCTTCAGCCATTTCTTTTTGAAAAAAGTCTTCCGTCTGGCGAGCTTTCTCATATTCTCCGTCCTGCTCAAGCTTTTCGGTTACGGCCCGGCAGATCCCGTTCATAAACAGCCGCATCTCTGCGGCGTCATTCATATTTAAAATATTGTTGAGCCGGAGCTCCGCACACCGGATAATGCCGTCAAAGGCGGCGAAGTCCGTATAGTGATACAGCATGGGTTACCTCCGTAGGATATGTGATTGCGGGGTATGAAATTGATTTCTTAAAATATTATAACAGTGCGCCGGGCGCTTTTCAATACGGCCGTATTTCGGGATGCTGTTATAAGGCAGTGTTTCGGACATTTTTTGATAATCTGCGGCATCCCGGCACGGAATTTGAGCTGCCGTTTCT
This sequence comes from uncultured Lachnospiraceae bacterium, assembly GCA_910587085.1. GTDB lineage: Bacteria > Bacillota > Clostridia > Lachnospirales > Lachnospiraceae > RGIG4057. The sequence continues at coordinate 7,244 of CAJUMC010000084.1, forward strand.
TTTCGGAATAAAGCGGAAGCTCTTTTCAGCACAAAGCGGAATCCGATTCCTTCAGATTCCTTTTCATTGCAGAGAAAAGATGGTATAATATTAGGAAAGGATTCCGTGCGGAAACCGGTGGAAAGGATTGGGTACGGGATGATGAGAGGACAGAAGGAGGTTTTTCATTCATGGGAATAAAAAAGGGTGCAAATGAGGACAGAGTTTATTTATTTGAGCAGATGCCGATTCCCGGTGCCGTGCGGAAGCTTGCCATTCCGACGATTTTAAGTTCCCTTGTCATGGTGCTGTACAATCTTGCGGACACCTATTTTGTCGGGCTGTTGAATCTGTCGAAGGAGACGGCGGCGGTAACGCTGGCGGCGCCGCTTCTGCTTGCGTTCAATGCGGTCAACAATCTCTTCGGCGTAGGCGCTTCAAGCATGATGAGCCGGGCGCTGGGGCAGAAGGATATCGAGACGGTGAAAAAAAGCTCGGCAGCAGGTTTCTACTATGCGCTGGCGAGCGGCCTTATATTTTCCCTGGTCTACACTCTGCTGCAGAACCCGTTTCTGACTCTTCTGGGGGCGGATGAAGGAACTGCGGCCGCAACGGCGGAATATCTGAAGTGGACGGTCAGCTTCGGCGCTGCTCCGGCGATTCTGAACGTGGTGCTGGCATATCTGGTGCGCGCGGAGGGCGCTTCGCTTCACGCAAGCCTCGGGACAATGAGCGGCTGTTTTTTAAATATTATTCTTGATCCGGTTTTTATTTTGCCGTGGGGCTTGCACATGGGTGCGGCGGGAGCCGGGCTGGCAACATTTATCTCCAACTGCGCCGCCTGTCTTTACTTTTTCTGCCTGCTGTATTTCAAGCGGAGAACCACCTGCGTATGTGTAAAACCGCAGATGGCAAAGCCGGATCGGCGCGTGCTTGCGGGGATATGTGCGGTCGGCATACCTGCCTCCATCCAGAATCTGCTGAACGTGACGGGCATGACGATCCTGAACAATATGACTGCCTCCTTCGGGGAAAGCGCCGTGGCGGCAATGGGGATTTCGCATAAAATCAGCATGGTGCCGATGCAGATCGCTTTTGGCCTGTCACAGGGTATTATGCCGCTGGTCAGCTACAATTTTGCGAGCAGGAACCATGCGCGCATGAAAAAAGGCTTCTGGTATACCGCGAGAATTTCGCTTGGTTTTATGGCCTGCGTGACGGCACTTCTCTGCCTTGGCTCCGGCATGGTGGTGCGCATGTTTATGAAGGATGAAGCGGTCATCGGATACGGCACGCAGTTTCTGCGCGGATTTGCTCTCGGAATGCCGTTTCTGTGCATGGATTTCCTTGCGGTGGGCGTATTTCAGGCGTGCGGCATGGGCATGAAATCGTTTGTATTTGCGATCCTGCGAAAAATCGTGCTTGAGATCCCGGCATTGTATCTGCTTAACGCGCTTGTTCCGCTGTACGGCATCGCATACGCGCAGTGCGCTGCGGAAATAATTTTATCGGCGGTGGCGGTGGCCGTGCTGACAAGATTTTTTAAGGCGGCACAGAAAGAAGGAATGGAGGCGGGAACCGGTACGCCCGCAAAAAAGGGAACAATTTCCGATAATTAGAAAAACAGAGAACCGGTTTATAAATCAAGATTTCTGAAAGAGGAGGTGCGCTGCATGGGAGTTTACCTGAATCCGGGGAACGGCGGATTCCGTGAATCCATCCGTTCCAAAATATATGTGGACAAGACAGGGCTGATTTCTTGTACAAACGAGTGCTTAAGTACAGAACAAAAATTTATATGCGTAAGCCGTCCAAGGCGCTTCGGGAAATCCATGGCGCTGAAAATGCTGGCCGCCTATTACAGCCGTTCCTGCGATTCCCGGGAGCTGTTTGCCGGGCTGAGGATTGAGAGTGACCCGGCGTTCGCGGAACATTTGAACCGATATGATGTGATCTTTCTGAATATGCAGCAGTTTCTGATCCGCGCGAAAAATGAGGAGGTTTCGGAATACCTGGAACGGGTTGTTCTTCAGGAAATCCGGCAGACGTACGGGGAACTGTTTTCCGATCAGGAAACCATTCTTGCTGCCGCGCTGGAGCAGATCTACGCGAAAACGGGGAGAGAATTCATTTTCCTGATCGACGAATGGGACTGCGTGATGCGGGAGCGTCAGAGCTCGGAGGAGCTGCAGAAGCAGTACCTGGATTTCCTGAGGAATCTCTTAAAGGATCAGCCTTACGTGGCGCTGGCCTATATGACCGGAATTCTGCCGGTAAAGAAGTATGGGGTGCATTCCGCGCTGAATATGTTTACGGAATACGCCATGACGGATCAGGATGTTTTTGAGGAATATACAGGATTTACAGAGGCTGAAGTTCGGGAATTGTGCGGAAGGTTTGCCATGGATTTTGAAGAGACAAGTCACTGGTATGACGGATATATGCTGAAGCGGTTTCAGCATGTGTTCAATCCGAAATCGGTGGTGGAGGCAATGCGCCGCCGAAATTTCTCAAATTACTGGACCGCCACGGAAACCTACGACGCGCTGAAGATCTATATGGATATGGATTTCGACGGCCTGCGGGCGGATATTGTGCAGCTGCTGGGCGGCGGGCGCGTTGTGGTGAATACGCGGAGCTTCCAGAACGATATGAGCAATTTCCGGACGAAGGACGATGTGCTGACGCTGCTGATTCACATCGGTTATCTGGGCTATGACGCAAGGGAGCGGGAGGCCTTTATCCCGAACAAAGAGATTATTGAGGAATTTGAAAATGCAATGAGCGCGGGCGGCTGGTCGGAGGTGGTGAGGGTATTTCAGGCCTCGCAGAAGCTGCTGGAGGACACGCTGCGCGGCGACGAAGCGAGTGTTGCCAGGGCGCTGGACCGGGCGCATACGGAGGTCGCGTCGATACTGACTTACAACGACGAGAATTCGCTGGCCTGTGCGGTGCAGCTCGCCTACTACAGTGCCCGGAGGGATTATAAAATCATCCGGGAGCTGCCGGCGGGAAAGGGTTTTGCAGATCTTGTTTTCCTGCCGCTGCCGCACACGGGGAAGCCGGCGGTTGTGGTGGAACTGAAATACGGAAAATCGGCGGACGCCGCGTTGCAGCAGATCAAAGACCGGGATTATGCGCAGGCGCTTGCGGGTTTTTCGGGCGAAATTCTGCTGGTGGGGATAAACTATGACAGGGAAAACCGGGAGAAGCCGCACCGATGTGTGATTGAGAAATTCGAGGATAATTCCGAAAAGTGATGATTTTGAAGTACTGATAATACCGGAGCAAAAGATTGACAATCTCACTTCGACAATTATATAATGGTGACATAGCAGAATTTCTGCAGCGAGGCTGTAACATATAGAGGAGAAAAACTGCGGATTACTGCAGGACTTCAGAGGTAATCCAGTATACGGGGGAGAAACAGACAAAAGCATACAAAATCGAAAAAAGGGTTGACAGGGATACGGGGGAGAAGTAAAATTTTGACAGACAGACAGACAGACAGACAGACAGACAGACAGACAGACAGACAGACAG
>CAJUMC010000085.1 GCA_910587085.1 uncultured Lachnospiraceae bacterium
ACTGAAACTATGTGGCTTTCAGCCATTTTCATGGCTGTGCCGTGAATAATCTAGGATAAAGAATACAATTGTAATTTGAAGTTACTCATCTTTTGGTCTAGGACCATTTGGCAGAGGTTTTCCATTTTCATCTCGGTTAATAGGAACTGCTTTAAGATGAAATTGTATACAGCCATCAGCACATGGTATGTTCATTTCATATTTTTCCTTTTCACCTCTATATGTAAAATCACCACCACATCGGATAACTTCACACCATGTGTATACTTTTATCATTGTTTTAGGACACATTCCAGCAGGACATTCAAATGAAAAGACAAATTTATCTCCTTTTTCCAATCCAAGCCGACAGTGTCCTGCTTTTCCCTCTATTGCTGTTAATTCAAATTGCCAATCTTCAGTACACCATTTTTGCATACTAATAACCTCAAAATATTAATATAAATAATCTGCTCGAAAACCTCCAATTTGATACTGCATCTTACCTTGCTTTATCTCGCAGTTTAGTTGATTCTCCGTATTTTTCTCGTTTTCAGCAGAAAACAAAAATCGTTGAGATGCCGTTCCCTCTTTATGCACACTTTCTGCTATAGCATCAAGTTCATCCGAGCCAAACCTATAATACTCTTCTTCCGTTATTTCAAAATACCGCTCATACCATGCAATTCAAGCAACAAAATATACTAACATATATTTTTAATTTTGAGTTATAGCCGTAGAATAGTATTTTTCAGAACGAACTTTTTGAGCATCCGTGTCTATATACCTACAACCACCTCTCACGTTTATAAAATTCCGATTTAGCGGTGGCTTTGCCCCAGCGCCCCGACCTCTCCCAAAGAACAGAAAGGAATGTTACGCAATAGGGCTTGAAAAGGCTTGATTTGATTGGCATACCCGTAGCAAAAGTAACGCCCTTGCCGCCCGTCAGTTCCGCAAAGTCTGTACATGCAGATATTCTGCCGGCACTGCACTCCATCCTCTCAGAACAGCCCGCAGCGGCACAGGCAGTTGCACAGCATCTGGAACAGCCACAGCCGGATGCAGAAGCCGCCCACGCTCGCCGCCGGCCTGCCGTAGCCGTAGCCCTCACCGAAATTCTGATACCAGTTTCCGCCGTACTGCAGCCGGTCAAGGTAATTGCAGTATTCGGTGTTGCCCGGCTCCAGCTCCACCGCCTGTCTGGCAAAGCTGAGCGCATTGACTTTGTTTCCCGCTCCCTCATTTGCCACCGCAGAAAAAAAGTACCACCGAGCCGTCCGGTCGCGCACGCCTGCAAGTACATTTAAGGCCTCCGCATAATGTCCGGCGTTAATATAGTTTCTGGCAGCCTGCATCTGTACGGTAGTCTCGTCAAAATCCTCGTTCACACGCTGCCCGCCCGCCGCGCCGAACGGACCGAAGCCCCCGAAGCCAAAGCCTCCGAAGCTGCCGTATCCGCCTCCCTGTCCGCCGTAGCTCTGCTGGCTTCCTCTGCCTCCCTGCTGCCCGTAGGCTCCCCGGCCGCCGTAGCCTCCCTGTCCGTACCCGCGGCTGCCGAACCCTTCCTGGCCGCCGCCGTATCCTCCGGAATACTCCCCGGAGCGCTCCTTCATCACCTGGTCGTAGGCCTGCTGCACCTGTTTGAATTTCTCCTCTGCCTGCGCCCGGTTCGGATTGTTGATATTGGCATCCGGATGATATTTCCGGCTCAGTGCTCTGTATGCTTTTTTAATTTCCTCCTCCGATGCGTCGCGCGCTACCCCGAGCACCTGATACGGATCAAAATACATGGCTATACCCCTTGCCTGCCGCAGAGCTGCCTGCGGCATTGCTCCAATCTGAATTCTTTTTCGCCGGCTCCTTCACCGGCTCCGCCGCGGCCTTCCGTTCTTTCTTCTGCCGCGGATCAGCTCGTACTTCGTCCACACGCCGGAATAGATTACGTTTCTCAAAATCCCGGTCTCCTCCAGCAGAGGGAGCATCTCAAATTTTTTCGAGCAGTCCGCCATTGTCATCACCAGCATCTGATGGCAGAACTCGTCGAAATCCGGCCGTCCGGCAACCGAGAGCAGCGGATTGAAGCTGCCCCGCTTTCTGTCCTTCTCAAGATCATCGTAGGCGTCCAGCAGATAAACAAATTTGCCGAGCGAAAAGCCTATATCCCAGAGAAGCTCCCGCCACTCGTCCTCCCGGACGGCAAAAATCTCCGCCGTCAGCCGCCCGAAGCAGTTCGCGGCGCTGTCGATATCGGCGTCCCCTGCCTTCGGCGCTGTCCGCAGCTGCTTTTCGGCACGCCGTTTCCAGCATTCGCCGCGGCAGGACTCCGCTTCCGCCTTAAGGCCGTGCTCCAGCCTGGACAGCGCGGCAAGCTCCCGCTCCATCGCGCGGCACTGCCTCGGATACCTGTCCCGTATTTCTTCATAACGGCTCTCCAACAGCCTTGCCAGAAGCCGCTGGCTGCGGGAATGTTCGTCCTCCCAGTTATCCATGCATTTATGGTAAGCAAGCGCCAGATTCATATCCGCCGCGTACTCCGTCATTTCGTTCACCAGCGCCTCGTGCCTCCTGCCGCCGTTCGGCACGCAGCGCACCTGGATGCTCTGCGCGCCGCATTCGTACAGCGAAGTCAGCAGTATCACAAGGAACGCCATATCATAGTTCAGAAGCGCCTGCCCGCGCCGGTCGTATTTTTTCTTCAGCACGCGGCACAGGCCGCAGTAATAGCCGTGAAATCTTTCATACTCCGGCCCGGAAAGCTCCGATTTATTGATTGTAATATAACCGAACATAATCCGTCCCGCCCCGCCCTGTCAGCTTTTTTTGATAAATTCCGTCGAACATTTCGGACAGCTGACGGCAATCCTGCCCTTTCCGCGCGGCACGCGTATTTTCTGCCTGCAGGACGGGCAGCGGTACAGATGATGCGTCCGCCGGATCTGCGCATCGCGCTTCGCCGTCCGGAAAGAGCCGCGCGCCCGGGATGTCAGATTCAGATAACGCATGTTTTCCGCGTAACGCCGCTGGCGGTTCCGCGAAAATATCCGGAAATAGCTGTATGCCATCAATGCAACGGCCAGCACATATACAATGCCGAGCCTGGACAGCATGGACGCAAACAGCAGTATGACAACTATAATATTCAGGAATCTGGCGAGCTGGTCAACCCCGTATCTCCCCGCCATAAAGCGCTGAAACTTTTCTCTCATAAATTATGCCCCATTTCTGAAAAGTAAATTAGCATGACCATTCAGGAACCATAAATTATACTAATTCTCCGGGTGCATAATGTCAATTAAGCAATCAGAAAGAAAAATTAAATTATCATAAAGTCACAGGCCGTGCGGCCGGGCAGCATACTGAAGTTCCACCCGGCGAATTATGACAAACCAGGAAATACAGAGCAGCACGGCCGCGGAAACCCAGGCGAGCGGCCCGGCCAGGCAGACCCCGGTAAAGCCGAGCAGGCCCGGCAGCACAAGCGCCGCCGCGCACCGCACGACAAGCTCCGTCACTCCTCCCATCAGCGGCATAAAGCTGTGCCCGATCCCCTGCAGCGCATTCCGGTAAATAAAAATAACAAAAAGAAAAGGGAAAAACGCAGCGCTGATCTTGAGATACTGCCGCGACGCGGCAATGATTTCCCCTGCCTGCGCCGCATCCTCCGCTTTGATAAACAGACGCGTCAGCGGGCTTCCGAACAGCGTCATGACAAGCATGCCGAACACGGCGAAGCAGAGCGTCAGAAACGTCGCCTGCCGCACTCCTTTTTTAATGCGGTCAATGCGCGCCGCGCCGAGATTCTGGCCCGCATAGTTTGCCATCGTCACCCCGAATGTGCCGGCCGGCTGGCTGACCAGCTGCTCCACCTTGGATGCCGCGGTGTACGCTGCAATTTTTTCCTCCCCGAACAGATTCAGCGCGCCCTGGAGCACAATGACCCCGATTGCCGTAATAGAAAACTGAAAGGCCATCGGCAGCCCGATCCCAAGATGCTTCAGCGCCAGTCGGCCATCCCAGGCAAAATCCTTCCGCGACAGATGAAGAATTGGGAATTTCTTCCTTATAAAGGCAAAACAGAGAACTCCGGATACTCCCTGCGACAGCACGGTTGCAAGTGCCGCGCCGCGCACGCCCATCCCAAACTGCGTAATAAACAGAAGATCCAGACCGATATTCAGCATGGAAGAAATCATCAGGAAGTACAGGGGCGTTCTGCTGTCGCCGAGTGCGCGCAGGATACAGGCGAGCACGTTGTAGAGCACGGTCGTAAAAATACCTGCAAAAATCGTTGCAATATACTGCCAGGACTGCGCGATCACGCTGTCCGGCGTGTTGATCAGGCGCAGCAGCGGCTTCGCAAAAGCCAGCGAGAGCAGCGTAATCAGGATGGTTACGCCGACGCTCAGGATCGTGATAATGCCCACGCAGTGCCGCATGCCTTCCTCGTCCCTCGCCCCGAAACGCTGCGCAACCAGCACGGCAAAGCCGCTCGTCAGCCCCGTCACAAACCCCAGGACAAGGAACGACAGCGGGCCGGTCAGCCCCACCGCCGCCAGCGCCCTCGCGTCGATAAACTGCCCGACAATAATTGTGTCAACCATATTGTACAGCTGTTGGAATATATTTCCAATCAGGAGTGGAATGGAAAAATACAGGATCAGCCGGGTCGGGCTGCCGACTGTCATATCCTTCACCCGCTTTGTTTCTGTCATAACAATGCCGTCCTTTCTGCGATAGAAAAAGTATTCGCTCCCATGTGTTCTTATGTCTTTTCCACGGAAGCCGATTACCAATCATAGCAGCCCGGACGGCATATTTCAATGGCTAATTTTATTTTCTTTTGTAGTATCCAAGAATCTGCTTCGCGTTTTCGATGCGCTCCTGCGTCGGCGGAACAGCGTCTGCATACGGGTACGGAATGCCCAGAAGATCCCACTTGTGAACGCCGAAGGTGTGGTACGGGAGCACCTCGATGCGCTCCACATTGCGGAGAGTATCAAGAAACGCAGAAAGCCCGGCAAGCTGCCCGTCATCGTCGCTCGTGCCGGGTCCTCCAGACACAAGCACATGGCGTATCCAGACCGGCTTGCCGGTTTCGGACAGATAGCGCGCGCAATCTAGGATATTTGCATTGGTATGGCCCGTCAGCGCAATATGGGCGTCCTCCCGGATATCCTTAATGTCCAGCAGCACAAGATCCGTGCATGCCATCAGCTCCCGGAATTTACCGAAAAACGGTTCCCCGCGCGTAAACGGCTGGGCCGAGGTGTCCAGGCAGGTATGGATGCCGCGCTGCTTTGCTTTGCGGAACAGCTCCAGGAGGAAATCCATCTGCACCAGAGGCTCGCCTCCGCTGGCCGTGATGCCGCCCTCGTCTCCCCAGTAGCTGCGGTAGCGCTCCGCCCGGTCGAGCAGCTCGTCCGCCGTATACTGCGCGCCTTTCTCCAGCTCCCAGGTATCCGGATTGTGGCAGAACCGGCAGCGCATCCGGCAGCCGGTGAAAAAAATAAGAAACCGTATGCCCGGCCCGTCCACAGAACCAAAGCTTTCCAGCGAATGAATATAGCCCATGCCGTTCTCCCTTCTTCCCGGTCAGCCCAATGCCACGCCGCACAGCAGCATCCCCGGGCATTTCCTTCCTTCAGCTGTACACTCCTGCATTCGGGCAGTGTTCCAAAGGCCGGCGCCGGATACTTCCCCTCCTGCATTCAGGCAGTGTTTCACAGACCGGCGCCGGATGCTTCCCCACCTGCATTCAGGCAGTGTTTCACAGACCGGCGCCGGATGCTTCCCCACCTGCATTCAGGCGGTGTTTCACAAGCCGGCACCGGATATTTTCGCTCTTTTACAGATTTCCGTGGCAGGTACGCGAGATCACGTCAAGCTGCTGCTCCCTGGTAAGATCAATAAACTTCACGGCATAGCCGGAAACGCGGATCGTGAAATTCGCGTATTCCTCCTTCTCCGGATGCTCCATCGCGTCGCGGAGCTTGTCCGTGCCGAACACATTGACATTGAGATGGTGCGCTCCGCGCTCAAAATAGCCGTCCATCGCCAGCACAAGATTTTTCACCTGCTCCTCCCGGCTGTGGCCGAGCGCGTCCGGATGGATGGTCTGCGTGTTGGAAATCCCGTCCAGTGCATACTCATAGGGCAGCTTTGCAACGGAATTTAAGGATGCCAGCAGGCCGTTTTTCTCCGCGCCGTAGCTTGGGTTCGCTCCCGGTGCAAACGGCTCGCCCGCCGGGCGTCCGTCCGGCAGCGCACCCGTCGCCTTTCCGTATACAACATTCGAGGTGATGGTAAGGATCGAGGTCGTCGGCTCAGAATCGCGGTAGGTCTCATACTGCCTGAGCTTGTTCATAAAGGTTTTCAGCAGCCAGACAGCGATATCGTCCGCGCGGTCGTCGTCGTTGCCGTAGCGCGGGAAATCGCCCTCCACCTGATAATCAACCACGAGCCCGCTCTCGTCGCGCACGGTCTTCACCTTCGCGTATTTAATTGCGCTGAGGGAATCAACCACATGCGAAAAGCCTGCGATCCCGGTTGCGAACGTGCGCCGGACATCCGTATCAATCAGCGCCATCTCCGCCGCCTCATAATAATATTTATCGTGCATGTAGTGAATCAGGTTGAGCGTATTGACATAGAGACCGGCAAGCCAGTCCATCATTCTGTCATATTTTTCCATCACCTCGCCGTAATCCAGATATTCCGAGGTGATCGGCCGGTAAGCCGGCCCTACCTGATCCCGCGACTTGATATCGACGCCGCCGTTGATTGCATAATTCAGGCATTTTGCGAGGTTTGCCCGCGCGCCGAAGAACTGCATTTCCTTGCCTGTCTGAGTGGCGGACACACAGCAGCAGATTGAATAATCGTCGCCCCATACCGGCCGCATCACATCGTCATTTTCGTACTGAATAGAACTTGTTTTTACCGAAATATAAGCAGAATACCTGCGGAAATTGTCCTGCAGCCGCTTGGAATAAAGCACCGTCAGGTTCGGCTCCGGGGACGGGCCCATATTTTCAAGCGTGTGAAGAAAACGGTAGTCCGTCTTCGTCACCATCGACCGCCCGTCCTGGCCGAGGCCGCCCACCTCGAGGGTCGCCCAGACCGGATCGCCGGAGAACAGTTCGTTGTAGGATTTGATGCGTGCGAACTTTACCATCCGGCATTTCATCGTGAAATGGTCGATCAGCTCCTGCGCCTCCTCCTCGGTAAGTTTCCCCGCGTCCATATCCCTCTGAATGTAAATATCCAGGAAGGTGGAGATGCGCCCGACGCTCATCGCCGCACCGTTCTGCGTTTTGATCGCCGCAAGATAGCCGAAATACAGCCACTGAACGGCTTCGCGCGCGTTTGCCGCCGGAGCGGAGATATCACAGCCGTATATGGCCGCCATGGCCTTCATATTGCCGAGCGCCCGAATCTGCTCCGCAAGCTCCTCGCGCAGACGGATCACCTTCTCGGTCATTGTGCCGTTGCCGCAGTGCGCCAGATCCTTTTTCTTCTCCTCAATGAGAAAATCAACGCCGTACAGCGCCACACGCCGATAATCCCCGACGATGCGCCCGCGCCCGTAAGTGTCCGGAAGTCCTGTCATAATCTTATTTTTGCGCGCTCTGCGCATCTCCGGCGTATAAGCGTCAAATACGGCCTGATTGTGCGTTTTATGGTATTCATTAAATATCTTGTCAAAGGACGGCGCCGGCGTGTAGCCGTACATTTCACACGACTCCTGCGCCATCTTGATTCCGCCGAACGGCATGAAAGCGCGCTTTAACGGCTTGTCCGTCTGAAGTCCTACAATTTTTTCCAGTTCCTTATATTCCTCACAGATATAGCCCGGACCGTGCGAGGTCATGGTGGAAACAATATCCGTATCCATATCGAGCACCCCGCCCTTCGCGCGCTCTTCCTTCTGAAGCTCCTTCAGCTTTCCCCAGAGCTTATCGGTCGCGTCGGTCGGCCCTGCAAGGAACGACTCATCCCCGTCGTAAACCGTATAATTATTCTGAATAAAATCGCGGGTGTTGACCTCTTCCTTCCACGCGGTTCCCCGGAATCCGGCCCATTCTTTTCTGTCTGCCATAATTCTTCCCTTTCCGCCGCAAAAGCGGCATCCCAGCCAACCGGGCAGCGAATGAATTCTGCCGCCCGCACGGGGCAATCCCTTTTGTGCGCTCCGAGCGCCTCGCCCCTGCACCTAATAACCCCTGTGCGCCGGAACCTGTTTCCAGGCTTCCCCCGATCCGGGCGTCTCCGGCCCGGGTTCCCGTTTTGGGATCGCGCCGTCTCCGGCCGCGCTGCAGCGGTCAGAGCATAGTATAGCATCGAATCGAAAAGGTTTCAACTGATTTATTTTTTATACCCGGGCATGGTTGCCGTCAAGTAATTGTTGGAAACTTTTTTCATACAGACTTTCTTATGTTGTAACATCCCCATCTGTGAACTGACCTCTTTGTCATGGACAAATTTTTTGACCTCATGGACAGGGAGTCATATCTGTTTTTCCTGCCGCAGGGCATCCATTTCCTGCTGTATTGCCCTGACCTGTTTCTGTAAGGACTGGATTTCATTATTCATCGCCATGTCAAGGATATTCTTCCTCGGATGGCCCATACCGGAGAACCAGGCGGAAAACAATCCCCCTCACGGGAACAATTTCCCTCACGGGAACAATTTCCCTCACGGGAAATGGAATTCCGGCTTACTATTGCGGGGAAATGTGCTATACTGTAAGAGGAAGTTTTGAAAGAGAAGGAGGGCTTTTTTGTGGACTATCAGGAGCTGTTTCGGAAAAAGGAAGTGTACAGCCGGTGCCGGGAATCCATCCCGGAATTTACTACGTTCACTTTTGACCAGGCATTTGAAATAGAATATACGCACAATTCCACGGCCATAGAAGGGAATACCCTTTCGCTTATCGAAACAAAGGTGCTCTTAGAGGACGGGATTTCCATCGGGGGGAAGGCGCTGCGGGAGATCTATGAGGCAGTCAACCACCACAAGGCGTTCCGCTATGTGAAAGATTGCATCGAGAAGAGGGCGCTCCTGGACGAAGGGAGGGTCAAAGATATCCATGCCCTGCTGATGGAGAACATCCAGGCTGGCGGGGTATATCGGGACGTGCAGGTGTATATCTCCGGCGCACAGCATATGCCGCCGCCCCCGCCGCTCATGTACCGGCAGGTAAAGAACTTTTACGCGGATCTGTCCTGGAAAGGGAAGGAACTCAACCCGGTGGAGCTGGCAGCGTGGACCCATGCGGAATTTGTGAAGATACACCCGTTCACGGACGGGAACGGGAGGACTTCCAGGCTCATCATGAACTACCAGCTCATGGCGGAGGGGTTCCCGCCCGTTTCCATCGCCAAGGAGGACAGGCTGGAATATTTCAAGATATTGGAGGCTTATGCGGCGGAGGGGGACCTGCAGCCCTTTGCGGAGCTGGTGGCAGGGCTTGTGGACAGGCAGATGGAGCGGTACATTGCGCTTTCCGGACCACACATTACCTGATTGGAGATGCCTATTTAAAAAGAGCAGAAAATGTCCCTGCGGGGACGAATATTCCGGCAGGGACACCGGGGGCTGATCATATCCAGGAGTTCCCGGATATGATCGCGCCCTCCATCATCAAGTTTGAGACGGACCACTTCAGCTGCAAGAATACATACCGATGTGTGTGGGCGCTGCGGAAATATTCTTTCCACAGAATTTTGTTTCGCTTGCGGTAATGGAATCCATGCCCGAAACGGCATACAGGAGCGTTGATTTACCCGAACCTGACGGCCCCATAACAGCTACCATTTCACCTGCAGAAACGGTAAAGTTTTACATTTTTCAAAACGTTGTTCCGGCGTTTGTTTACGATATATGTTTTGCAGAGGTCTTTTACTTCTAAGATATTCATACCAGTTTCCTTTCTTATACGATGTTATTCATTTTCGATATTATTTAATTTCAATGTTAATTAATTTCCATGATGCTGGGGTCAAAACATAGTGTTTTCTATGTTTGAACCTCCACATGAACC
>CAJUMC010000086.1 GCA_910587085.1 uncultured Lachnospiraceae bacterium
CCGGGCCTTTACCCTATTGGAATCAAGATTTTGAACTTGTTTCGCAATTACCTATTTTACACAGATGCGCCGCAAAATCCGGCAATCCAAAATTCTGCGGCGGCCGGTTTTCGCTAATACAGCAGCCGGATCACCTTATCTTCCGTGAGAATGCTGAGCGGCTGCAGCTTCAGCCTGCGCTCTGCGACGTCGTAATAAAACGCGCCCAGCAGCACCTGATCTTTTAACAGGCGTTCGTCGGGGAGAAGGGAGAGTCTGTCTGCGGATGGTTCGATGCCCGGCGCATCGCCGAGTGCGACGGTTTCCCCCGTAGCATTTTTCAAAACAAAGGAATCGCCGATTCTGCCGATCTCAGAGAAGGAGACCAGCCGGATGTAAACCGGGTCGGCAAGAGCGTTCTTTAAAATATTTTTGACGTTTTTCGTCTCGGCAGCGAGAGAGGACGCCGCCATGCCGCGCAGTGCGCGGATATCTTCCGGTGCAATATCGCGGAACTGCGTACTGTTCCAGCGGACGCGCAGATTTCCCTGCCCCGGATAGCAGGCGGCCGAGGCAATCTGAGCCACGCCGAAGACGGAATCTTCCTGCTTAACATATTTCAGTGCTTTGATCGGGCGGTAATTATAGGTTACATAGATTGTTCCGTCGGCCAGATCCGCCCAGGCTCCGGCATCAATAAATTCCTTGCGCGCCTCGTCGTAGACGCACCAGAAAGAGAGCTGCATCAGCTCTGCATTGGAGAGCGTTTTCCCGAGAGCCTCCAGCTCCGAGAGCTTCCATACGCCGCCGAGCTCCTCGTAAAGCTCATTGTCATCCGGCGCCTCGTCGCCCCTTTCCAGCTTGTCCGACAGATACTGCTTTGACTTGCGCACGAGCGTCCAGAATTTTTCAAGCACGGCAGTCGCGCTGTCGTAATGAGATTCGTTCCCGTCCTTCTGGAATGCTGCGATTTCCAGGATAAGCCCGTTAAGGAGGCGCTGCGGTCCGGGCAGATAATAATCGCCCAGCTGCTTGGAAAGCTGCTCATAAGTTTTCAGCGCCGCGCCGCCCATGGTGCCGAGCCCTGCCCTCATCAGATCCCGCATCAGCTTTTCTGCGAGATCAAGCCCTTCCAGCTGCTTTTTCAGCTTCTTGGCGCGTGCAGCCTTAGAAGATTTTGCGGCTGCCGCCTTCTTTTTCGCGGCTTCCTCCTCGGTCAGCGGAGCGGCTTCCTCACCTTCCTTTTTCCCGGCCTTTTTTGCGCGCTTTTTCAGAATATCCTCCGGGATCTCACAGGTTCCGAAGGTTTTTCCCGCCGCGATCTCATACAGCAGGCCCAGTCCGTGCTTGCACGGGAACTGCCGGCTCGGGCAGGAACAGCGGCAGACCGGTGTGTCCGGTTCGATAAAATCGACCGTGGTGATATAATTGCTTTTTCCGCTCCCGGTGCATTCGCCGAGATAAAAGGTATCGTCGGCGGAGCATTCCAGTCGGACAAAGCCGCCTTTGACGGAAATTTTTTTGCCGTTGGAAGCGGCCGCTGCATTCGGGGCCATTGCCGCGATTTGTTGTTCGGTTACTTTCTGCATAATACCCCCATTCTGTTCTGAGAACGCCCGTATGCCGCCCCCGGAGAATTATGACCATCTCCGGGGGACAGCGATTTGTTCGGGAAGACCGGCTTTATTCTGCGGTTCCGTCGTCCTCGCTGACAATAACCGTGTATTTCCGCGGTTCTGTGGTCTGCTGATATTCGACGACCTTGCCGTTTTTATCATAGACCGGCTTTTCGGACTGAACCGCCCAAACCGTCAGTGTAGCTTTGCCCGGGCTTACCGCTGTGATCAAGCCGGTGGTTTTGTTCACCTTGAAGATCTTTGTATTCGATGAGCGGAAGCGAGGGGAGTCTGTAATTTTTGTTTTACCGCTCCAGATCTGTTTGCCGTCCGAATCGGTTCGGTAAGTCTTCAGAGTGAACGCTTCACCCACGGTCAGCTCCTTCAGATGAGCAGCGCTCTCTTCGCTGATTCCGGCGTCCGCCGCGTTTCTCTTCACCGTTATTTTACAGGTTTTTACAATTTTTTCTCCCGTCTCAAGATCCGTAAAGGTGGCCGTAACCTTGGCCGAGCCTACGCCGACCGCAGTGACAAGGCCCTTGGACTTTCCAACCGTTGCAACCTTGGTGTTGCTTGACTTGAAGGCGACGGAATAGCCCGTCTTATTCCATACCTTGGCATAGCCCTTTTCGGAGTATGACTCGGTTACATCTCCGCCGATGTACAGCCGGAGACCGGAAAGCAGCTGAGGTCCGACCTCCGGAGTCGGCGTCGGCGCTTCCGTCGGCGTAGGGGTTGCTTCCGGAGTCGGAGTTGCTTCCGGAGTCGGAGTTGCTTCCGGTGTAGGAGTGGCCTCCGGGGTCGGCGTCGGATCCGGTGTCCACGGGATATCAGGTCCCGGAGTCGGCCAGGTGACTGACGGAGGGGTCGTCGGTGTCGGAGTCGGTGTTACGAGCTCCTGCAGCTCGGACCCTTCCACATATTTGACAGAGCCCGGTACGGCGCGGATCACTGCGGAAGCAGCGGTTCCGCTTGCGCTGAAGGCAACCACTTTTCCGACAGAGAGGGTTGTTGTGCCTTTGCCGAAGAGCGGTTCCGTGCCGGAGATATAAATGTTCATCGTGCGGGTCACGGTGTCATAGCGGAATTCCTGAACCTTAGCCGCGGCCTGTACGGCCTCGGAAAATTCAAATTCCACACGGGAGGCGCCTGCTGCGTTTACCGTAAGGCTGAACTGAAGGGAGGAGATCTTCCTGTCGGCTGCGCCTGCGGAGACAACGGATACGCCGGTTCCGTCCGTAATTATCTGGAAGCTGATATCGGCAGCTGCAAAAGCCTTGACCGGCAGCAGAGCAGCGATCAGAAGCAGCGCTATCAGCATTTTTTTCAGAGATTTTTTCATGATTCCTCTCATTCCGCCGCGTGAGCGGCATTTATTTTTGCGGGGCCTCGCTGTTCCTCCGGAGCCCCGCATTTTCTGCGGGGCTCTCCTTTGGAGGGGAGCTCCGCCTTCTGCGAAGCCCTGTATTTACCGCAGGGCTTCGCATACTGCCTGAAATAATTCATATCCTGCAGAACCGGTTACTGCGTGCCTCCACCCTGGAGTGTAATTCCAGGCAGCTCTTCCGGTATAAGCTCAAACAGGGAGTCGCTGACAAGCCGCTGTCCCTCGTTGGTCAGAGCGTTGTTTACACGGTAGAGCTCCGCGCGCACCTGTGTGATTCCTGCAAGCACGTTCGGATCGTCCGACTCAAGCCAGTAGATCCATACGCCGTCCGAGGTATTTGCGATGTTGCCTTCCTCCGGTACGTCGGCCATAATAATCTGGCTGGAACGAAGCGTTCCGTCTGCATCTGCTCCGCCTACGATATTGCCGTTCTGATCATAGAGAACCACAACGTTGTAAGCCGGGCTGCCCTTGTATGCACCGGAGAAGATAACGGAGCCTGCCGGAATTACTTCGTCGGCATTCTGGCCGTACTGGTAGTCGGCGGTCAGCCGGCCGATCGCCGGTGTATTGTCGTCCGTTCTGCGGAAATCGACATTATCCCCGGTTACGCCGAGCACATCCAGCTCCGCGATGGACACGGTGCTTCCCGCTCCGCGGAGGCTCAGACGGACTGCCGATGCCTGATAGGTGCTTACATATTTCTTATCCGCGTTGGCAAAATGGATCGTGTTTACAGTATCCTTGCCGAAGCTTCCCTCTGCCGCAGTGATCCATTCGCCGCCGGAAAGTACTTCGATCACATAGGTGCCTGCCGGCACAGATGTGCCTGCCGTGAGCTTGAAGCCGGTCACAGTGAGGTCCTTGCCGAATTCCAGCGTGATCTGAGGAGCTGCACCAGCCGTCGCCGTGTATACGGTTGCGGTATCATGGTCGATAAGCTTATCGCGCTCGCGCACGGTTTCCTCCATATTTTCCGTGTCGGTATCGTAGATTACGTCCGTGGACGGGGAGCTGCTTTCCGTCTCGCCTGCTACGGTCAGGTCTGCCGTGCTTACGGTCCAGAAGGCTTTATCCAGACTGCCGTCATGCTCAATCTTGAGCGGCTGAAGCACCTTTGCCGCAGAGCGGTTGAGATACTTGTCGATAACAGCAACCTCGTACCATACCACACGGTTGTTGATGGAAGCGATGGTGTCGCTGAAGGTGTTTCCTGTCGCAAAGCCGACCGGTTCCTTGGTCGTTTTGCCGCCGGAGATCATGCATCTTGTAATCTCATAGCCAAGCACATCCTCCGCCGGAATTCCCTTGGAGCCGAGAACGAGATCGATCCGGTTTGCCTCGTTTGCATTGATCGAAGCAGTGGTATCGTCGCTTACGGCATTCACGGTGCCTTCGGTATTGAGCGAGCTCTTGCCGCCTTTCAGGCTGTACACTCTGGAATCGTCGGATACATAATAGATAGCCCTTGTCTCCGTTGTAAACTGAGACGCGTAAGCGATTGTATCTGCGTCCGGAGTCATTCCCCAGCGCTCGAAGAATTCAAGGATATTCTTCTCCGCAGCCGCACAGGAAAGACGCATCAGCACCTGATCCGAACCGCCCGAGAGCGTCAGCTCAACGCCGCCTTCTGCGGCCTTCGGCGCCTTGGAAGGCGTTCTTGCGTAGGTATCCACACGCGCAAAGAAGAGATTTGCCAGCTGCTCATCATGATTATCCCATGTTTTGTAGTTGTAGCCTTTGTCATAAGCGAGGTGGAGCTGCCAGTACATGCCGAGCTGCGTAAATACATTCGAAGCCTTGCCCTTTGTGCCGGACGTCACCTTCTTGTAAACATTGTCATACTTGAAACGAACGGTATCGTTGTTGTCGTGTGCCTGCGCCAGTACGGCAAAGTAGTTGTTCGTAATCTCTGCTACTGCGTAAGCGCCCTGGTTGATGTTGTGCCCGATCTCGTGCGCAATGCCCCAGCCGAAGTAGCGGCCGCTGACATATCTGCCTTCGCTGTCGGATACAACCGGCGAAGCGCTGATCATGCCAGGAGCAGAACCCCATTCAATACCGATATGGTTGCCTGCAGCGTACATGAATGCTCCGGAGAACATTCTCTGGTAGCGGATGTTCAGGTGCCCCTTCGGAAGCTGATCCTTTGGATCCTTTGCAGTTGCATTCAGACCCTTGTGCTGATAGAACAGAAGCATCATGTCGTCCATGGCGTCCATGGAATCCAGAAGCCTCTGTGCTTTCTCCTGTACGGTGCCGGTTCCTGCGCCGCCCAGAATCTGAGCTGCCGGCAGGGAGAGCAGCATGTTGTCCAGAAGGATATCGGAAGCACCAAGGATACAGTTCTGCGGATCATAATCCAGCTGATTTACAAATGCGTGCGTCGAATTGGTGTGGAATCTCTCGTGATTCTTCTGCATCGCACTTACGTAATCCTCAAGCTCTGTGATATATGCGGAAGCTTTTGCCAGACGCTGGCCGGCATCCGTTACCTTGTAAAGATCAAGACGCGGAACGGATACGCCGCCGCTTGCTCTTACCGCGTAGCGGTCGGCAGAATTGTCTCCGGTATACTCAATATACAGCGCGCCTCCGTTTTCCTGCTCGGCAAGCGTGCCGATCCGCGGAATATCAATGATGTTGGCGCCGATTTTCAGGTTGGTAACAACGGTAGCCATCGGGCCGGACTCGGAATGATACTGAGTTGCAACCAGTCTCAGGTTCGTCGCCTCGCCGCTCTTTTTGCTGCTGTGCCCGACATAGATCGTTATCTTTTCGCCTGCCGCTGCCGTAAGTCCGAGAGGCTGCCATGCGTTCAGACCGCCGAAGCCGCGGCCGACGTCGTTCGTCGTGATACCGCTGTGAATTTCGATCGGGGCCTTGAGTGCGACATCGTTCAGAATATCCTCTGCCGTTTTCAGCTCGCGCTCCAGTGCCTCCAGATTCGGGTTGTATTCTCCGCTCACCTCGTCGATCTCGTTGGCCTTTACCCTGAGACGATCAATGGTTTCCTGGGTGACGCCGCTCTTCAGAACGGTGTGCAGATCATCCTCGTAAAGAGCCATGATCTCATCCATCATTGTGTCATAGTGATAGAAGTAAATCTCCGCAATGCGCATGGATACGCCGTCTGACAGATAGCGTCCAAAGCCGAGCTGAAGTTTCTTCGCCGTGATCGGCTTTGAGAACTTCAGGATAAGATAAGGACGTCCGTCGGCATCCTGCAGCGTCTGCCTTGTCAGGCCCACATCGTCATGCTGCGTTCCGTCGGCATCCCAGTAGCGCAGATGCGCATAGTAGAAATCATATCCGGTATGGCAGTAAAACGCGATGGTGTCCATCTTGTATGCAGCGTCAAATTCGTAGGTCAGGCCGACGCCCGAGGCCATAGCATTGAAGCCGCCCTCATCCCAGCCGGCGGTCTGATAGTAGGAAGCCGGATTCCGATCCACGGTTCCCCATGCGGACGTGGTCTGGGTATCCAGCGGACTGTTTATCATCTGACATGCCGAACGCCGTGTTGCGCTGATAATGTGCGCGCCCTTCTGGCCGATCTCTCCCGTATTGATCAGGTGATAGCGCGGAACAACCGGAGCGCTCAGATCCGTGGTCTTCGCGGAGGCTGTAAGGGACGGTGCGCTCGAGCCGAGCTCATTCACGCCGATCACATAGACCATATACTCCGTCAGATCCTTGAGTTCGGTAATGGTGTAGTTGTTGTTCGTAATTCCCGTAATGGCTTTATACTGGCTTGCTGTTTTTTCTTTATAGAACAGGTTGTATGTAACGGTATCCTTCATCTGCTTCCAGGATACGGTTATGCTCTGGTAATTGCCGACCGCCGATACATTGTCCGGGCGATCCGGCTTGCTGTCCGGCTTCGGCGTTGCGCTTACCGGGCTGCTGTAGCCGCTGCGCCAGGAGCCGTTGACGGACTGAACGCTGAGCTCGTATTCTGTGTAGTTTTTCAGGTCGTCGCCGCCGAAGCTCGTCACATCAACGGAATTGCCTGCGACAAGCATGGTTTCTTCCACACCGTTCTGACGGATCATAACCTCGTAGCCTGTGATGTTCACGCAAGGATCCCAGGTGAGACTGATCAGCTCGCTGCCCGTTGTTGCGGTCACATTCTGCGGGATATCCAGATCCGGCTCCGGTATGCGGTTTTCCATGCCGTTTACGAATTCAACCTTGGATATTTCCGCAAGGCTGCTGTTGCTCTGCATTCCTGTAATGGTAAGCGTTACTTTCTTCACTGCGATCTGGGAGCCGAGGTAAAGCATGATATTGCCCTGCTTATCCCATTCGGTGCGCACCTCGGAATCCTTCAGCAGGTAGGATACGCCGCTTGTGAGCGGGATCTCCCGGGTCTGCTCCGCGCCGCTTTCGTCCGTGTAGGTAACGGATACAACCGCGCTGCGGATCTTGTTGTCCTGCTTGGTTCCGATAATGATGCCGTCGGCCAGAGCGGTCTGGTCAGCCGCGCTGACATCAAATTCCAGGGAAACCGGATTGGCATCGGAAATGGCGCCGCCGAATTTCGGGGTCAGCGATACGTTTGAGGCTCCCTTTAAAAGCCCGTACAGGTCGCCGTCCGCCGTGGTGTTGTCACCTGCGCCCGGTGCGATAACCGAAGCCGGGATAAAAGCTTCCAGGCTTGCCGCAGTATTTCCTGCCGGCAGATAGCCCATGGAAAAATATTCCAAATCCACAAGATCTACTTTTTTATCGCCGTTCAGATCCATCAGGTCTGTGTACTGTCCGCGGTCGATGGCATCCACCAGCAGAGACTGATCCTTGCTGTCAACCGTGCCGTCGCCGTTGACATCACCGATCAGCAGAACGCCAGGATGCAGCGCGCCCTCGCTGTAATTCATTCCGCCCAGAAAGCCCGTGGCCAGCTGAACGGAACAGCCCTGTACGCCCACAGCAATTTCCTGCGTGTAGTCGGCAAAGCCCGGTGCCTTAAGCGTCAGGGTGTAGGTTCCTTCCGCAAGGCCTTCAAAGCTTGCCTTTTCCTCCCGGGCATCCGTGCCCAGAACAATGGAATCCGTACGGACTCCTCCTGCACCGGTTAGGCTGACTGTGAAATTCACCGGCTTCTTTATAAGAAGCGCGCCGGCGATCGACACGTTCACCTGACCATTCCCCGCGGCATTTGTCCGCGCGGCGGATAGAGCACTCACATCCGCTCGTGCGGCGCCGGCCGGCAGGGCGCCCTGAAAGGTCAGGGCGGCAGCCAGAAATAGTGCTAACCTTTTTCTCATATTATAACCTCCATGCTGCGGCTGTAGTTCAGGAGCAGCGCAGGGCTCGGGCTTCGGCGCAGCGCAAAGCCCGCGGGCCGAAAACCATAATTTTCAGCCCTCTCCTTTTGTTTCCTGCTATACGGTAGATTATAGCAAATGGACGAGCGCAAATCAATCAGATTTTAGGTAAAATTAAAAGCCGGAAAAGGGGAAGTCCATGGTTATTTTAGTTAAGGTTGAGAGTTGAAGATGCAGAAAATAATAGTTCGCATTCAGAACAAATGTTCTGTTTATTATTTTGCAGGCCGAAGTGAAATAAGAAGCTGCATGATTCCCGGTTGTCCGGGCGGTTAAGGGAATGCCTTTTTATGCAGCGGCGGGAGAGGGGCTTATTTTATGCACCCTGACTTCAATTTCGGCGGGTTTCTGCGGATGGCAGGCAATTGCTCCATGACTGTCTGCCGCGCGAAACCGGTCGGCTGCGGAAGGATAACCTCATGAATAAATGCAGTCCCTGGAAAATTTTCCGGCTGATCGTCTTTTTTATCTGACCAGCATTATTTGCCTGTATTTTAAAAACCTGTATTTACTTGACCAGCGAAAATTTTACTGCATAATTCAGTATATTCATCGCAGGAAATTTCAGCTCCGTTTAACATATATTTCATTCCAGACTCTTGATTATTTTCGTCAACAAGTTCCTCGCTGAAATTCATTTCTTCAACTAAGTTATCGGCCCCTTCAAATTTTTCCATTATGGTAAGATTTATATCCTGCATTCATGCTGTTGCTATACATAATCCATATAGTTCCATTGTAAGCGACATAAGAAAGAATGAGAGCACTGCCATCACCTGCAGCAAATTCATATACCTTGTTATCACGCGCATCCAGATATATTCCGCCATAAGGGCCGCTAATAATCAGTTCGTTTTCTCCATCATTGTCAAGATCTGCTTTCTCTCCAATTGAATATGCGCCCCATTCTTCAGAATCCATATTTAAATCGGTAATATAAAATGTCGATGTCAAATCGGTGGAGTCAACTGCATTTATTGAGCCATGGATAAATGAATTTAACAGCTCGTCCGCTGCTGCTTCCGATTTCTTTGCGGCATGATATAGAAGTTGTGTCTCTTCAAACCCTGATTTTCCGTAATACACATTGATTTCACCTGTGCTGTATTCTAAAATATAGTAGCTAAAGGCGGCGGTATCGTTTAAAAATACCTGTTCCGGGTATTTTAAATATATCCTGTTATTTTCTATGGTTTCAATGTTAGATGAATCAGCCAAAAATCGATAGGAAGATTCGGATTTATAGTCGGAAATATCGTATCCGTTGGATGTTTTCTGAATGATTAACTTACCGGTTCCATAATCTGATAAATATTCGTATTCTCCTGTCAGGTTTTCCAGTTCTGCCAAATCAAAATCAGCTGAACCAGAAATATTGTCATTCTGTGTTTCCTGAACTTCACCGGCGCTGCCGCCTGTTTCTGGATGACGTATAATAAGTTTCGCAAATTAATTTCATAAAAAATAGACATAGTCTAT
>CAJUMC010000087.1 GCA_910587085.1 uncultured Lachnospiraceae bacterium
ATGAAACGGCTTAACAAACCAGCAATATTTAACTATTTATCAATGATACAATACAATAGAATAAATAATGATGAGGCTATATGCTTTATAGAAGACGGACTACCGCTCAGCCTTGCAGCTTCTGAGCCGTCGGCCGACCTGTAAAAAATCTGCTACTTACAATATTATACACCATTTCCCTGAAAAAGCAAACAAATTTTTTAGCTTTCAGTTTAAGCTTTTTTGTCGAATTTTCCCGAATCGACCATTCGTCAGAAAAATTACAGCCAATGCTCGTGCAGCATTCCGGCATACATCATCCTTTTGCTCAGGCATACGAAAAAAACGCGGGGCGGCAAAACTGCTGCGCCCCGCGGCATGAAGGAACCGGTTCTTTTTCGTCTGCCCGGCTTAATCCGGCATGATAATTGCACAGATAATATAGGCGAGAATTCCCGAGCCTGCCATGCAGGCAAAAAATATCCATATAATCCGAACCAGCGTCGGATCGATGTTGAAATACTCGGCGATTCCCCCGCACACCCCGCAGATTTTCCTGTTCGTCCATGATTTGCAAAGTCTCTTCTCGTTCATAATAAAATCCCCTTTCTGAATTTGATATTATATTTTGAAATTATATTGTTTCCTTAATCCGTTCGGTCATTCCTGAATGTTACATCAATAGTGCCGAACCTGCAGGTGGCCCGCAGTTCTCCACCTTCCCTGCCCGGCAGCACAATTTCCATCCGGCCGAAATGAAGTCCCTCTCGCTGGCCAAGGTTGCCGTAACGGCCCGGTGTACTGCAGGTGATCTGCCCGAAAACGGCTGACACGCTCCCATGGTAGGCGCTCTCCGGGCGCCCCGGTTCAAGAAAAAGCTCTCCCATGCCGATATCGGCGGTCAGCGCCGCGAAATTGCCCTCCAGCCGTACATTTCCTGCCTTGCATTTTACTTCCGCCCGCTCCGCTGTGCAGCCCTCCGTCCATAAAATTCCGGTCGCGGCTTCCATCCTCAGCTCCGCTACCTCGCAGTCCCCGGCAGAAATATTCCCCAAATCCGTTCTCAGCTCCAGCTTCGATGCCCGAATGCCCGATGCCTCAATTTTTCCGAGCGCCACATCCGCCCGGATTTCACCGCCGTAGTTTTCCGGAACCATCAGCACATAGACCGGCGCATTCACCCAGTCCTCCGTCCTGATAGGGGTTCCTCCTTCAATAAACGGAATACTCAGATGAAACAGGCTCAGCTCCTTGATTTCTCCCTCCGCTGTCCGCATTCGGATCTCAGCTTCGGAGCCGCTGCTGCGGACAAGGAGATTGTTCTCATTGATATTTTCCGCATAAAATCGAATTTTATCATCGGGAGAGCTTTCCATGCGCAGCAGCCCGAATGGAACTTCCACATCAATCCGCTCCGCCTGATCCAGCTCACGCGACATGCTTCCGGTATCCTGAAAACTCTCCGTCCCGTCCCATTCAGCCTTTACTCTGCCTATGCCGACGGCCACCAGGATAATACCGATTCCAAGCATTATAGCCGCAATTCCGGTAAAAATTCTTCCGAATCGTTTCATGCCGCCCTCCTTCCCGTCAGCCGCCGCAGCAGCCCGGTTATTCCCCGGAACACGGACGGGACTGCGCGGAAACCGCAGTTCACGGCAAATACAATAAAGAAAATGCCGAACGCCGCCACGATCAGGCCGGCGCCTGAAAACAGAAGCGCGATTCCGCTGCTCACCGCCGCATTCGTAATCCCGTTGCCGATCAGCACCACACCGGCAGCAACCATGGCTACCCCGCCAATGCCGAAGCCCGCGAAAAGCCCGAGCATCAGCACACAGAATGCAAGCAGTATACCGCTGATGGGAAGTGCGAAAATAATCAGCAGAATCAATGCGGCCGCACCTCCGAATACTCCTGTGCCGTTCCCTCCGGCACCGCCCGCACCTCCGAATGCTCCTGTACCGTTCCCTCCGGCACCGCCGGCACCTCCGAACGCTCCTCCGCCGTTCCCTCCGGCACCGCCGGCACCTCCGCCATTTCCTCCGGCACCGCCGGCTCCCTGGCCTTCCGCAGCTTCCCGCTGCCCGCCGGAGTGTTCCCAGGTGCCCATGCCGGCATCCGGCGCCGGGGAGCCTTCTTCTGCCGAGAGCCGCTCCAGATAGCCGGCCCGGATATTGTCCGCGACCGTCTCCGGATTCTTCAGCTCCCGCAGAACTCTATTTTCATTTTCCGGCCCGGCATCCGCAAAATAGTCCTCGTAATACCAGACCGCATCGAGCCGTTCCTCCTCCGGCAGATCCCAGAGAAGCTGCTCCAATCGCTGTAAAAACTCCTGCTTCGTCATACGCTTACCCTCTTTCGCCCTGTCCCGCCCTCTGCGGGCCCTGCTGCCTTTCCGCCTGAAATTTTACCGGCCTCTTCCGTCCTTTGCGGCTACGGCCCGAGTATGGACGTAACCTTTTCCGAATACCGATTCCATTCCTCCCTGCAGATTTCCAGCTGCACCCGGCCTGCCGGGGTGATCATGTAATACCGGCGGTTGCGCCCGGCATATTCCATATCGTAAGCCTCCAGCCTTCCATCCTTCAGCAGCCTGCGAAGTACGGGGTATAATGTGGATTCCGACACCTCCAGCACCATCCGCACCTCCTGCGTGATTTTGTAGCCGTAGGTACCCTGGGGCTCCTGCGAAACGATTGCCAGGACAATGGCGTCCAGAAGTGTCGATCCTGTGTTAAAAACCATTGTCTCATCTCCTTGCCCATACTATACGCCATATAATATTGCAATGTCAATAGCTCTAATTGTTTTCTAATTCAACTCTCATTTTGTGCTGAAAAGCTCTCATAAAAGCATTTCATCCGGCATTATATCTTCCAGCATCGCTCTCCCCTTTGTCTGGCTCCCGGCCGCCCTGCGTCTCGCCGTGTCCGTTTCCTGCTCGGTTGTCCTGGAAAGCCGCAAGGTTCTGATTGACACAAATACACCCGATTATTATAATGTGGATGAGCAGCTTCACAGTCTGCGCCGGGCTGACGGGATTTCCAGCCGTTTTTCCGGTGCAGGCTTTTTTGGGGAGCGCTGCGCATCCCCGTCTCCTTTCCGGACGGAAGCTTCCGCCCGTACGCTGCTCCAAAAGCAAGCCGCAGCACGGAGGTAAACAGCTATGTCAGATAAAAATCCGATCGTCACCATCACCATGGAGAACGGTGACATCATGAAAGCAGAACTGTATCCGGAGATTGCGCCGAATACAGTGAACAATTTTCTTTCCCTTGTGAACAGCGGCTTTTACAACGGCCTGATCTTTCATCGTGTTATCGAGGGCTTTGTGCTCCAGGGCGGCGATCCGGAAGGCACCGGCATGGGCGGCCCGGGTTATTCCATCCGCGGAGAATTTTCCCAGAACGGCTTTTCCAACGAGCTCAAACACACAAAAGGTGTGCTTTCCATGGCTCGCTCGAAAGATCCGGATTCCGCAGGCTCTCAGTTTTTCATTATGCACAAGGCCGCGCCCAATCTTGACGGCGCTTACGCGGCCTTCGGAAAGGTGATTGAGGGCGAGGAGATCATTGACAAAATTGCCGGTGTTCCGACCGACTGGAACGACCGCCCGATGGAGACGCAGCGCATGAAATCCGTGACTGCAGAAACCTTCGGCGTCTCCTATCCGGAACCGGAGCACGCGCACTAAGTTCCGCGCCGGCTGTCATTTTCTGACGCCTCCTGCCCGGCAGACTGCCGCGCGCAGAGGAAACCAAACACAGCCGGCTGCATTATTACCGCGGCGCGGAAGCCGGAACGCGGACCGGCCGTTAATAGCTTGCCGGCGTACCAAATAAGCTCCGGCCGTCCGGCAAAAAATCTGCTTGACAGCCCGGACTTAAATTGTTATAGTAAAATTGATATTGGGCATAATGCTCGATCCACGCTTGTCAGGGAAAATTTTCCTGACAGGCGTTTTTTTATACCCGGAATTACAACCCTGTCCTGCTGCAGGGGAAATTCGGCTGAGCACCCGGTATCCAAAATACATAACAAGGAGAGCATCATAATGATTCAAATCAGTCAATTCAGTTTTGAAAACCCGCGATTTTTAAACCTTCTCGGCCGCAGGGGCGGTATCCCGGAGGAAGTGGAACTCACCGTAAAAGAAATACTGCAGAATGTAAGAAAAAACGGGGACAGGGCTCTGCACGCCTACATGAAAAAATATGACGGCGCAGACATAGACAAAATCGGCCTGCTTGTATCGGAGGAGGAATTCGAGAACGCGCGGAAGAAGGTATCAGAACCGTTTAAGGAGGCAGTCAGAGCAGCCTGCGACAACCTGCTTTGCTTTCACAGAAAACAGCTGCCGGAAGGCTATCAGGAATGCGGCGAAGACGGTGTGATCCTGGAACGCAGATACGTTCCGATCAACAGTGCAGCCGTCATGGTGCCCGGCAGTATGGCGCCTCTCGTCTCCACGCTCTGCATGAACCTGATTCCCGCAATCGTCGCCGGAGTGCCAAATCTCTGTATCCTGACAAAACCGGGAAAGAACGGCACGATCGACGAACACCTGCTCTATACCGCAGACTATCTTGGAGTAAGAAATTATTATAAAATTTCAGGCGCTCAGGGACTTGCGGCCGTTGCTTACGGGACGGAAACCGTAAAAAGGGTTGATGCTATCCTCGGCCCGGGAAACAATTATACGCAAATGGCAAAAAAGCTTCTGTACGGCCAGGTCAAAATCGACGCGCTCGCAGGACCTTCCGAAATCGCGATTATCGCCGACGGAAACGCCAGTCCCACCTATATTGCTGCCGACCTGCTGTCCCAGGCAGAACACGGTACCGGCTTTGAGGCCGCCACCGCCTTCTGCCCGACCCTGGAGCAGGCACGGCGTATCCGGGACGAGCTTATCCGCCTGTCCGGAGAATACGGGCTTTCCGGCGCTGCAGCCGCGTCCCTGGAAAATTACGGCGATATCTTTGTCACCGAATCGCAGGAGGAGGCCGTGGAGGCTGTAAACCGCATTGCACCGGAACACGCGGAACTGCTGCTCGACAATCCGGAGGAGGCCCTGCGCAGTCTTACGAACGCCGGCGCCGTGTTTGTCGGCGCCTACAGCACGGAACCTGTGGGCGATTATTTCTGCGGTACAAACCACATCCTGCCCACCTGCGGGACGGCGAGATTTTCTTCCGGCATGTCCGTGCAGGAGTTTATGCGCGGCTACAGCGTAATCCGCTATACGGAGGCTGCACTGAGGAAAAATGCCGGCCATATCACCGCGCTGGCAGAGGCGGAAGGCATGCGCGCTCACGCGCTGGCTGTACAGGTGCGCAGATAGCGCGCCTGTCACATTCTCTTCGCTCTCATAATATTCACCATGGTTTTCGGCGTCAGCCTCTGGCCGTTGTACAGGATCAGCCCCTCGTACAGCCGTCCGGAAAGAATAATGACCAACACAGTGAACACGGCAAGAATCGCAAGCGAAATCAGTCCCTGTACAATCGATGCCGAGCCGGTCAGCAGATCCGCCGGTATGCCGAACGGGATCGTAAACGGGATAAACCGGGTTGCCGTAATCAGTCCGGTTTTCTCAAGAATCGCACCGAAATAGCAGGCAAAAAAGCTGATGATAACCGGGAACTGGAAAATCCCCTGCGCCTGCGCCGTGTCCTCCGGCTTGGACACTATGCTGCCCGCCATTCCGGCAAGCACGCAGTAGAACAGAAAGCCCAGCACGAAAATCAGCACAGCGATCACGATCGCCGCCGGTGTAAACGCCGATTCTCCGAAATTTCCGCGCAGGAAATCGAGCATCTTCAAAATCGCATTCTCGTAGCCTGTGTACATGGATTTTGCTATGACATTCCCGATCAGCAGCCCCGCCACCGCGAACAGAATCCAGAGGAAGAACTGAAGGATCGCCGACAGTGCAATCGCAAGCACCTTCCCGGTAATCATTGCGTACGGGCGCACCGAAGTCAGAAGCGTCTCGGTCAGCTTGGAGGTCTTCTCCACCGAAATCTCCCGGCTGACCTCCTGCCCGTAGAAAATCAGCATCATATAGATAACCAGCCCGCAAAGCATCGGAATAATCCTCTTAACAATCTGTGCGCCGAGGCTCTTGTCCTCGCCGATTTTTCCGCAGTCCGCAGCAATCGGCGTCAGAATCGCAGCGGCCTGTTCCTGCGTCAGCCCGGCCATGCCGACCCTGGCATAATCAAAGCATTCCGCCAGCGCCGCGAGCAGATCCTCCGCCTCCGACTTTGAAATTTCTGTGCCTTCCGGCAGGATCGCCTCCAGCCGGAAGGCGCCGTCCTCATAACGAAGCTCCGTGAGCAGATATGCCTTCTGCCCTGCGGCGTTCGCCCCGGAAATCGCCTCCTCCCGGCTTTCCGCCGCATGGAATTCGGTCTGTGCGTAGCTCTCCTTCCCGAGCGCCGACAGAAGCATCCCGAAATCCGTATCGTACTCACTTATCACATATACGTCCCGAACCGCGGACGGCTTGCTTTCCCCTTTGCCTTCGCCTTCCGGCTTTGCCGTCAGCACGACCGCCAGCGCGACTCCCGCCAGCAGAAGCACGGAAACAATCACCGTCACAACACTGTAGCCCTTTTTCTTTACCGTCTGGCGGAAGGTAAAGGAAAACACATCCTTCCATCCGCGAAATAGATTATCTTTCACGCTGTCCTCATTTCTGCGCCGCACCGGCGCCTTAAATAGCCTGTCTTCAACCGGCTGCCTGCGCTATCTCATTTTAAACAGCTGCCTGATACCGACACGGTTTCCGTTGTACACGATCAGTGCCTCATAGACTCTCGCCACAAACGCAAACAGCAGAATAAGCAGCACAAGCAATATAGCGAACGCCGCGGCAACCACCCAGAGCTCCGCCTTCCCGATCAGGACGGCTCCCGGCATCAGAAACGGCGAGGAGAGCGGAAACAGCATGGCAAACAGCGCAAACGCATTGTCACCCGAGCCGAGCAGCGAACCGGCAGCACCCATGCCGACATACACGCCCACAAGCACGGAAAACGAGAACAGAATCAGCCCCTCTCCGGCTTCCTCCATTCTGCTGACCGTCGCTCCGGCCAGTCCTGCCAGCGTCGCGTAAAACACGAGCCCGAGACCAATAAAAACAAAGCAGATTATGATATTGAGCGGATTAAGCGCGCTGAGCACTTCCGGGGAAACCAGCTTTGCCAGCATGTTTTCGCCGTTCTGCTGACCCGAAAGCTGATTGGATATGACGAACGCCACAAGCAGCCCCCCCACTTCGGTCAGCACTACGCAGAGCATTGCAAGCACCTTTCCGACAATAATCGCCAGCGGGCGCACCGACGTCAGAAGATACTCCACAACCTTCGAGGATTTCTCCGTGACAATTGCAGTCGCCACCTGGGAACCCGACATCATGCAGATCATCATAATAATAAAGAGCAGCGCGTAGAGAAACCAGTACTCGAAACTTGAGATTGAGGTATCCGCCGCCTCAACATCCCCGTCTGCATTCGTCTGAAGCACATTGGTGATCACCTCGGCGGCCAGAAGCTCCTGCTGGCTGTCGGTGATGCCCTGCGCCGCAAAGCGGGCGCGCTCAAAATATCCGCTGAGCACCTGGGTGAACGCCTTCGCTTCTTTATTTTCAATCTTTCCCGACTCCGGATATTCCAGATAAAGCGAGACAGGGCCTCCCTCTGCGCAGCGGATAAGAAGCAGCGCGGATTCTTTCTCGTTCTCCGCGAGCTGGATGATCAGGTCGGTATATTCCTCGGAATCCTCCGCCAGAACAGGAACTGCCTTCACGGTCGTACTCCAGCCTTCCTCTGTCAAAACATCACCTGCCTTTTTTGTATCAAATATACCTGTTTCATCAGAAACATATAATTTATTTATGGTATAAGAATTATTTTCCCCCTCCTTATTGATCATATTTATCACCGGCGAAGCAGCAAGCGCCAGAACGATCAGTATTACAAACGATACGATGAACGCTTTGCTTTTGAGCGTCTGTATCAGGGTAAAACGGAAAATGTCCTTCCAGCCCGTAAGTTTATTCTTCATGTGCTCCTCCTACCTTCTCGACAAAAATCTCGTGCAGGGACGGCTCGCGCAGCTCAAAATGAATAACCGTCACATTGTCCTGCACCAGTCTGCCGAGAAATGCCATCGCCTGACTCTCATCCTGCACCTTCAGATGGTATTCCTCCGGAGTCCGGTTTGCCACCGTAAGTCCGAACTGACCGATATAACGCTCGATATCTCCCTCGCATTTTACAAAAAGATTTACGCGGCCGTAGCTTTTCTTGATCTGGTTCAGATTTCCCGTCAGCACCGCCTTCCCGCGGTTGAGAATTGTGATGTCGGAGCAGAACTCTTCGATTACCGGCATCTGATGGCTCGACATGATAAGATACTTTTTCTTCGCGATTTCCTCGCGGATAATACTCTTGAACAAATCCGTATTTACCGGATCAAGTCCGCTGAGCGGCTCATCCAGCACCAGCAGTTCCGGATCGGAGATCAGCGCGGCCATCAGCTGAATCTTCTGCTGATTTCCCTTGGAAAGCTGATCCGCCCGGTTTGCCTTTGCAGCCTTTTTCCCCTTGGCCGACGGGAATATGTATTCCTCCACCTCAAGACGGCCGGCCCAGTAATGTATCCGCTTCAGCGCCTCCTTTTTATCCACCTTTTTCAGCTTCGCAAAGTACAGAAGCTGGTCGAGCAGGGAATATTTCGGATAAAGCCCTCTCTCCTCGGCCAGATAGCCGATATTGGCGCTGACCGGATCCAGCGGCTTCCCCTTCCAGCTTACATTGCCCTCGTCGCACGCGAGCATGCCGAGAATAATACGGATTGACGTCGTCTTGCCCGCGCCGTTTGTGCCGAGCAGGGCATACACACCCGGCTCCTCCATCTCAAAGCTGAGGTGATCCACCACCACCTTTTCGCCGTACCTTTTCGTTAATCCATTGACTGTCAGTGACATTTCTTATACCCCTTTCCTGCGTACCGCCGGCATACCCGCGGTACCGCGTCGATGAAACGCCGGAAGCTGCGCTCCCGCCGTATCTCCCTTCTTCGGCAGCTCCGGGATTTCCCGCGGCCGCTCCTGACCACATCAATCCCTTCGCCAAAGCATAATGTAGCATTTTTTTCTTTCCTTTTCAACCAGTCACCGGATTTCTTAATCAAATATTAAGCTGTACCTTTTCGCATGGCGGCTTCCCGCTCCTGCGGCGCATCCGCTTCCGGTTTTCCGGCAAATACAGTATATTCTCCGCCTTACATTATGTCAAGCATATTTTACATTTTGTCATTCATTTCTCTTTTCCTGCCCGTCAGCCGGACAAAAAACATCCGCACTCTCCGCTTTCCCTCTCACTGTCTCCCGCATCCGGAATAATATTGTCCATAGCAATTCCACTGTTTATATGGTATAATCCCGAGTTTGACACTTGTGAAAGTAAAAAGCGGCTACAGATCCA
>CAJUMC010000088.1 GCA_910587085.1 uncultured Lachnospiraceae bacterium
GGCCGCCGCTCTACAACGCGACGGACTGGAATTATATCTATTTCTGCTGCGGCCGTATGAGTTATGAGCTGTATAACGGAGAACTGTGTCTGTATCTGGATTAAAGAAAGGAGCCGGCACGATGAAACAAAGACGCCGAACCAATACGGTTGCTGCAGCCAAACGTCCTGACGTCTGGAATCCCCGGAAAGTATGACTGATCAAACACTATGCCGACGGCCACTACAGTCTGAATCAGGAGATCGCCGGCCGGCGGTATTACCCGGCAGATCAGAGGACAAGCCGGGCGAGGCTCCGCGAGCTTTTCGCAGGAGAGGAAAGGAGAATTCCATGAAAGTATATTACACCTTTGGTTCAGATCCGCGATTCCCGTTCAGCGGGGGCTGGGTGGAAGTGGAAGCATCCACCATGAAAGAGGCGCACATAGTGTTCCGGGCGAACTTCCCGGACCGGGAGCCGGGGATTCTGAACTGTTCCGACTATTACACGGAGGCGCAGTTCAACGACACTGACATGCCGGTTACCGGAAATCGCGGAGCCTACTGCCACCGCAGGCTCTGCGCATAACCAGGACGCCCGCCGGCGTTGCCACACGGCATACCGGCGGACAAGCCGGCGAGGCTCTCCGGAGCTTTTGCCGGTGGAGAAAAGTTCCTGACGATTTGAAGGAGGATATTATGAAAGACGTAAAAATAATCAGAGTCCGCCGCGGGTTTGGCGAAATGCGCTATTATGCCTGTGACAATACAGGAAACCCGCTCAGGGGATTTCACAAGCTGTCTGACATCCGCAACCATTGGAAGACTGAAATCCGCCAGGGGCGGGTCAGGGTAATCCGGGAGCTGGATAAAACGCCGGATTTGGAAATTGTCAATGAAACAAAGAAGAACATCCATGCTTTGCTGCTCAGCATCAAGAAAAGCATCCGGAAAGAAAAGAGCAGGAAGGGATCTGCATCATGAAGAATATCTGCAAGGCTGTCATCAAAGAGCCGTCGAAGCTTCGACATTTCCTCCGCCTTCGCCGGGCGGAACAGGCCCGCCGGCAGGCGGCCATGGACCAGTACACCCTCGGCGAATGCCTGCATCTTCACTATGTCCTCGGCTGGACCGCAGAGATCCGGGCCGGGCACCTTGTGTTCCTCGGCCGGGTACCGGAAGAAGCCCGTAAACGAAACAGTGCCGGCCGCCGTTCTTCGTGGCCGCTCCCCTCCGCGGGTATAAAAAATCCCGGCGGAGAGGAAAGCTCCGCCGGGTTGACCTGCCATGAAAGCACAGCATGTCAAAAGGCTCCTTGTTATTATAGCAGAGCGGACAGGCTATGACAAGCGGAAAATCACAAAAAATAGAACAGATCGTCAAACAGATCCGAGGTTGGAAGGGAGCGACATGAGAAAACAAAAATGGTACAGAAAATACAGATGCCGCAGCTGCGGCATGGTATGCGACCCCGGCGAGCTGACGGGAGGCAACTGCTTTGACTGCAGGGATGCGGCGGAGCGCATGGAGAAACGGGCCGGGGCAGCTTGGTCTTCCGTCGCTCGTATAAGCATCGGAGAGCAGCCAGATGGACAGATGACACTGGAGGTGATGTGATGCAGGAGCTGGAAAACCGTATGGTTGTTGATACCGCGTGGGAATGGAAGGAGGCGCCGGCAGCGGAAATACTGAATCGGCCGGAAGGCTCCGGCTGTCCCGGATATACCAACATCCGCACCGGGGAGTTTGTCCCGCTGGAAGATGCGCTTGCTTACGCGCTGGAAAAAACCGCGCAGGATGCAACCCTGAGACGAGAGTTTGTAGAGTATTTTTATTCCGGCAATTGGGTAAAGGAGGCATTATGAAAGCAGGGGACAAGGTTACATGGAAGAGCCAGGCCGGCGGAAGCTGGACAAAAAAGAACGGAACCGTTGTGGCGGAGGTTCCGGCCGGAGAGGACGCAATGAATTACCTTCCAGAAGCCGTGGCAAAGAAAAGCTATATCAAGTTCCGGGCAGTAAGCAAAAGAGACCGAGCACTTGTCGCGGTTTCGGCCGGAAAAGACGGCCACATAACGCATTACTATTGCCCGAGTAAGGGCGTTCTGTTTGCAACGAGTAAATAATCTTTCAGTCAGGAGGATCAGGAAAATGGATAACACCAACATGGAAATGATGGAGCCTATGCAGGTTATGGACGCGGGGGACCGCAGCACGGGGATGCTGGATACGTCTGCGGACAACATTATGTATCTGGCGGAAAAAGCGGACAAGATGATTACCGCTATGAATAAGATCATGCAGGCAGCGCTGAAGATCACGTCGGAGCATGACTGGACGCTGATCGGCGGGAAACCGTATCTGCAGGAATCCGGCGCTACGAAGGTGGCGCGGCTCTTTGGGATCAGCTGGAAAATCGGAGATCCCCGTATCGAGTGTGATGCGGAAGGATACCGGACGTTTACCTATAAGGGAAGGTTTGAGATGCGCGGCCAGTATATCGAGTGCGAGGGCAGCCGCAGCATGAAGGACGAATTTTTCGGCGGAAAAGCGGACAAGCGGAAGTCCGTGGATGAAATCTCAGAACGAAATGTGCGGCAGGCAGCGTACACGAACTGTATTAACAACGGAATCAAGCGTATCATTCCGGGGCTGCGCGGCATTGATGTAAGTACGCTGGAAGAGGCCGGAATGGACGCCGGAAAGATAAAAGGGTATACGTTTAAGGACGGAAGCAGAGGCGGCGCTTCCAAAGCAGACACCGGGCTGAACTGTGAGAAGTGCGGCACTTCGGTCAGCCAGAAGGTCGCGTCGTACTCGCAGAGCCGATACGATGGACATATCTATTGCATGGACTGCCAGAAAGCCGCTGCAGGAGGAGGAACCAATGAAAGCAGGGGAAATTAACGAAAGGCTGGCGGCAGCAAAGCAGGCAAAGATAAAGGTTTATCCCTGCCGGAATTTAAGAGCCTCTAATATCGGACACCCGTGTGAGCGATATCTTTATCTGCTGATTACCCGGTGGGAAGAACAGCAGCCGCACGATGTAGGATTGCAGAATGTGTTTGACCTTGGAAACACGTTGGAGGCGCACACCATCAACAATCTGAAAGAAGCCGGGTATGAGGTGATAACGCCGACGCAGTGGAGCTTTCAGATTGAAAAACCGTTAATCACCGGCCGGGAAGATCTGCGAATCAAGGATGAAAACGGGGAGTTAATCCCCGTTGAAGTCAAAGGCATATCCCCGTTTGAGTTTGGCAAGCTGAATACGGTTTGTGATTTCCTGCGGTCCCAAAGATATTATATCCGGCAGTATCCGGCACAGCTCCAGATCTACATGTATCACTTTGGGAAGATGTACGGCTTTTTTGCCCTCACAAACAAGCTGACCGGCGAAACCAAAATGATCCGCATGGACTTTGACTGGGATATGGCAGATGAGCTTTTGAAAAAGGCAGAGCGCATTTACAAGGCCATTAAGGACCGGAAAACGCCAGATGCCGTGGAAGATATGGCGATGTGCGAAGGCTGTAAGCTGGCCCATATCTGCGGCATACACCGGGGAATTGAGCCGGATGTGGAACTGGATGACGAACTGAATGACCTGATCGCGCAGAAATATGATTTGAAAAAGTATGTTGACCAGTACGGTGAGGTTGATAAGGCAATTAAAAACAAGGTCGGAGATCGGGAGAAAGTCATTACCGGGGATTATCTGGTGCAACGGAAGTGCATACAGAAAAAATCGTACATGGTTCCGGAGCGGACGGAATACCGCTTACAGATACAAAGACTGTAGGTCTCAGCGATTCGTTTGTCAGAAGGAAGCAAGAGGTCATTATAAAGGATAACAAAGGGAGGATAATATGTCAAAGTATTATAAATTTCGTTACGATGCAGGCTACGCTGGAACGGAAGATTCCGCAGTATACAAATTTCCGGACGACGTTCCGGAGGATACCATTCAGGAAGAGTTCAACGACTGGTATGAAAGCTGCCGGACGGACAGCGGAGATTTCGAAGAGATTTCGGAGGACGAGGCGGCGGCGGCCGGCATTGACGTGGATTATGATTGTTAAAGCAGCAGGATTCTGCCAGAAAGGATTCCAATGGACGAAGTAAAAAAAGCAATTCATCTTGCCATGCAGGAACTTCGCAAAGAGTACGGGGAAGAGGCACAGCTGGAGGATGGGGACGATGTTGTCACAGTATTTAACAACTGTGTACTTATTCTTTCGATGCATCAGGGCGAGATCGGCGTTCAGTTTGTGGGTGGGAAGCCGCTCCGGGTGGATGCGGCATTAAGTTTCTACAAAGAGGCGGAATAGCATGGAGATATCACGAAAAACGGCGGCGGTTGGTTTACGCCGCCGGAAAGAGAGTGTGGAATGAACGAAATCATCAGGGTCAATTATGAGACAGAACAGCCGACCGTATCGGCAAGAGAACTGTATGCCGCGCTGGGGATTGAAAAACGGTTCAGCGCATGGTTTGAAACGAATTCGCAGGGCTTCCTAGAAGGAGAGGATTTTACAAGCGTACTTTCGGGTACGGTTGTAAATAATGGGGCGCACAGGGATTTGCAGGACTACCTCCTGACGATGGACATGGCAAAGCATATCTGCCTGATGAGCCGCACAGACAAGGGCCGACAGTGCCGGCAGTATTTCATTGATCTGGAAAAGGTGTGGAACACCCCGGAGCAGGTGATGGCCCGGGCGCTGAAGATGGCGAACCGGTCAATCGCCCGGTTGAAGGCGGATAATGCCGTCTTGCTGGCCGAAAACCGGCGTATGAAGCCGAAAGAAATCTTTGCCGATGCGGTTTCCGCTTCGGACAATGCGATGCTTGTCCGGGACGTGGCGAAGATCCTCCGACAGAACGGCGCCCCGATCGGCGAGAAGCGTTTTTATCAATGGCTGCGGGAGAACGGATATATTTGCAAGGGAAGTACGGTTCCGACGCAGCGCGCCATGGAGCTGGGATTGTTTGAGATCGTGGTCCGGACGGTGGAACGGGGCGACGGGCTGCCCATCGAAACGAAGACCACCCGGATCACCGGCAAAGGGCAGCAGTACTTTATCAACAAGATTCTTTCCCGGGAGATGGAATAAAGATGGAATATTTCCTTGTAATCCCCGGGAAACTGCCCGGGTTGAACGATTACATAGCCGCCGAACGCGCGAACCGTCACAAAGGGGCGAAAATGAAGGCGGACAACGGGAAAATCGTTGCCGCAGCAATCAAGCATTGCATAAGCGGCGTAAGCATCCGGCGGCCGGTGTTTATGGAATACACCTGGGCGGAGCCGAACCGCCGGCGCGATCTGGACAACGTGAGTTCCTTCGGCCGGAAGGTGATCCAGGACGCGCTGGTGGCCGCCGGCGTGCTGCAGGATGATGGATGGAAGCATGTGATCGGGTTTTCCGACCGGTTCGAAGTGGACCGGGAAAGCCCGAGAATTGAAGTAAGAATAAAAGAGGTGGAAATTTGAGATTTAGGACAGGAGGTATCCGATATGCCGAACCGGATTATTAAAGAGTCGATCTGTCGGAGCGATTCCATCGATTCTCTTTCCTGGTTCGAGGAGGTTTTGTTTTACAGGCTGATCGTGGTCTGTGACGATTACGGGCGGTTTGACGGCCGGCCTGCGGTTGTAAAAGGGACATGCTTCCCACTAAAAGAGGATATTACGAAAAAGCATATATCTGAGGCGATTGATAAGTTATCGACGGCGGGCTTGGTCCGAGGATATGAAGTCCAGGGAAGACCGTACCTGCAGCTGACTACATGGAACTGCCATCAGCAGATACGTGCCCAAAAGAGTAAATATCCTGCTCCGGATGACAGCGTACAGAATCAAAGTCCTGGCAGGTCAGACACTGGATTATGTACGGAAAAAACATCATCTGAGACCATGCGCAATCACCTGATATCCGATGATATCAAATGTCCCCGTAATCGAGAATCGAAATACGAGAATCGAGAATCGATCAACGGAGATGCGCGCGCGAAGGGGGAAGTGCGCCTTTTCGAGGACTTTTTTTCCGCATACCCGAAACGTGGCGGCAACCGATACCTGACAGAAGTCGCCTACGCGGATCTGGTTGCCGGCGGACTGGAGACGGAGGAGCGGCTGGTTGCCTGCGCCAAAAACTATGCGGACGCCTGCCGGATTCAGGGGACGACGGAGCGATATATCAAGAACCCGGAAAATTTCCTGAAGGACCTGACGTTTGAAAAATACCTTCCCGGGAAATACCAGGCGCCGGCACAGGAGGACGCACCGAGAAAGCAGATAAACCGTTTTAACGACTTTCCTCAGCGGGATTACAGCGCGCAAAACCTGCGGCAGATGGAGCGGGAACTGCTGGGATGCAGCCAGGCAGGAGAGGAGGAAAAAAAATGAAAGGGCAACTGAATCTGTTTGAACCGGCTTATGTCCGGGATGCCGATTGCACAAAAGATACGTCCGTTATTTACGGGCAACCAGACATGCCAATCTACGGCGTAGGCATCCGGAGAAAGCCGAAGGTAAAAGGGAGGAAAGATTCGGAACATATGAGAAGCATTTTTCTTCCCGAATTGCTTCCGCTGGAGGAATATGATCTTGTTGTGATCCTGTTGTCCGGAGGAAAAGACAGTATCGCGTGTTATTATAAGCTCCTGGAACTGGGAGTTCCGAAGGAAAGGATGGAGTTCTGGCATCATGACATCGACGGCGGACATCCGTGTCGCAGGATGGACTGGCGGTGCACGCAGAATTACGTGAAGGCGTTTGCGGAAGCGGAAGGCGTGCCGCTGAGGCTGTCGTGGAGGGTGAACGGGTTCTTTGGCGAGCTTTACCGGATCGGGGCCAGCGAGCCGGTTGAGTGGATGGAGCCGGATACGGGGGAGGTCCGGCAATGCAGGCTGTCCCGGAATTATATCCGGTGCCAGGAGCTGAAAGAACAGACAACGGAGCAGATGGAAGAGGAACTGAAAAAATACGGGTACCGGATGAAATTTCCGGCAAAGAGCGGAGACTTAAGCCGCCGGTGGTGTTCAGCATATCTGAAGATTGCCGTTGCCGATTCCGTGATCAGCGGACTTGACCGGCTGGAACAGCTGGGAAAACTGGGAGGAAAACGGTTAAAGTTCCCTGCGAAAGGAGGAACGCATCAGGGGCGATGGTGTTCCGGCAGTCTGAAGGCGGCAGTCCAGGACAGTGTGACGGCCAACCTGGGCAAGACAAAGGCAGATGTGAAAGTTCTGATCGTGTCTGGAGAGCGCCGCGGGGAAAGCGCCGGGCGGGCCGGGTACAATGAAATGGAGATCCACCGGACGAACGCGGAGAAAAAATCCCGCCGTGTTGTGCATCAGTGGAGGCCGGTCATCGATTATTCGGAGAAGGATGTGTGGGAAGTTTTGAAGCGGCACAACGTGAACCCGCATCCCTGTTACCGGGCGGGCTGGAACCGGTGCAGCTGCGCGATGTGCATCTTCTCCACACCGAAGCTTTTCGCCGGGATCCGGGAGCTGTATCCGGAGGAATATGCGGCGCTGCGGCAGGATGAGATAACCCTGGGCTTCACGTTGGATAATAAATGCGACTTGGATGCTTTTGTCGGGGATGCGAAATCTTGCGTGTACCGTGGCGATACCAGCGCAATTCGCAGCCTGCTTACCGGAGAATTTACGGCAGATGATGTGTACGTAAAAGGGGAATGGAAGTATCCGGCAGGAGCGTTCCGCGGGGCGGAAGGAGGGCCGTGTTAAATGGGCAGTAAAAAAATAGTTGATGCAGAGGAAACGAAACGGGAGAAAGCCAGACAGCTTAGGTATAAAAAACCGATAGTAAAAGACCTGAATCTTGATTCTATCATGGATGCACTGGATGAAATTTCAGAAGCCTGTTATGACGTGCAGTATTATATTGACGGGGACGATGATACGCTTCTGAATGCCCTTGACGGGGATAAGGACGATGCCTATGAATTTAAGGTTATGTTTTCAGACCTTTGTGCGGAATGTGAGGAAATGCAGGAGGATTTGAGGAACGAATACCTGCCAAAGTATTTTGACCTGTTTTTTGCGGCGGTGGGCAGAGGGCAGGAATTAATAGGCTATGACGTGTATGAGCATGACTATTACGGCCTGAGCAGATTTGAGGGTGACCTGGCGAAGGAGGAAGCTGTTAAAAAAATGAAAATGCTTACGAAGGATCAGCTGATTGAGGCCGCCCAGTACTGCTTCGGGGTTTATCAGGCTTACATTGGGCTGCAGCACAGGTATGACTGCATCAGGGCGGCTCTGGACATTCTGCGGGATGAAAATACAGGTTATCTCAAAATGGTAAAGCAGATTGATGAACTTTATACAAAGGTGTATGAGGAAACGGAAGGATTCCGGTGGACTCACGGGATGCAGCCAGCATTAAGGGAATTTGACAGAATGCTGGAAAGCCTGCCGCAGGAAGCATGGCTGCAGTAAGACAGGAGGAAGGAGCCGCCTCCGGCCGGGCGAAGATCATGATCTCGGGATATGAGTCGGAGATGTATAACGGGTATCTGCAGGGCTGGCGCAAGGAGAGCTTTGCCAGCTGTGCAGAGGGCGGAGGGCATAGGCAGGAAATAGTGTGGATGAACGATGAATGTTATGCACAGATGACACTGGCAGATACGAGTAAAGCTTGAGGAATCAATCCGATACAGCAGGGACAGACAGATCGAGAAGTGCATGAAACGGAGGTCTAAGAAAGAGAGCGACATCGGGGAGGATGCACTTGCATTGATAACGCGCAGGGTAAGTTCTGCGGAAGAAGAAAAAACAGAATTGAGGGCGATGATATGATCGAACTGACGGAAGGAGGAACAGTCCGATGACGGGAGATGATATTCTGAACAGTCTGGACAATGCATGGAGAGCACTGTCAGTGCAATATGCCGATTGCCGGGACGAGGGCATAAGATGCGGCATGAACCTGCTTGGGAAGATCATCGAAAAGGTTCACACAGAGGCAAAAAGGGGCAGGGATGCAAAGCGCAGCGAGACAGACGGGAGCCGGCAGATAACGATAGATGAGTGGCTGGCCGTGCTGGGAGCGGGGAATCGGGGAAAAACCGAAAGAAGGAGCGTGGAAAAATGACAAACTATGACTGGATAAAAAGTATGAGCCCGGAAGAAATGGCAAGGACAATGCTCAATCCGTGCGATCATTACAAGTGCGAGGATTGTCCGCTTAAAAACCATGATATGCGTTGCATCATAAACTCGAATTACGGGCAGAGCGATGTGGCCGCGCTGGAATGGCTGGGAAGCGAACATGCGGGAGAAAGGAAGGAAACATGAAATGCTACAGCTGCCTATGCCGCACCTGCATAAAATCCTGCAAGTGCCAAAAGTGCAAGGGGAAA
>CAJUMC010000089.1 GCA_910587085.1 uncultured Lachnospiraceae bacterium
ATTTGAATCAAGTGCATGGTTTTAATTATGGAACACATTCATGCGTTTGTCGTGATAGAATTGCATTTAACCCTTGACTAAAAAAGTACAATTATGTGGAAACAATTAAATTAGCGGAAAATCCTTGATTTTACTGACTTTTCGCCGCATTTTATGTTCTCCGGAGAATGCTGCAATCCTGTTCAGACAATTTGCGTTAGTGACAAATTAGCGACAGATTACCACCTGAATTTTGGCGATTTCTGTCTGCAGCTCCTCTGCAGTGCGGTGGCCGTAAACGGATTTCTCCACGTCGCTGCCGAGCGAGTGTCCCATCAGCAGATGCTTCGATAGATCATCAACGCCGTACCGGTCGCAGAGCCAGCTGAATGTATGTCGGCAGTCATGAGGGGTATGGCGTTTGCCGTCCGCCGTGCGGGCTATGCCCAGGCGCTCCAGCGCCGGGTAAAAGCAATTCGACCGGAAATACCCGGCGCGGAAGTCTGCCGGGACGAAATGCGCCGCGAAAGGCAGGATCGCCGCGTGAATCGGGACCATCCGCCCGCGGCCGGCCGCCGTCTTGACGCCGCCGCGAAAACAGCGTGTCTCCAGGTCGATTTCTAGGCTTTCCAGCGCCTTGATGCGGAAGCCGCTGTAAATCATCAGCAGGATGGTTCCGACATGCTCCTCATCCCGATGCGCCCAGAGGATCGCAAGCTCGGCCGGCGTGAACGGCTCGCCGGATTCGTCGTCGTCCGGGCGGTTGATTGTG
This sequence comes from uncultured Lachnospiraceae bacterium, assembly GCA_910587085.1. Classification (GTDB taxonomy): domain Bacteria; phylum Bacillota; class Clostridia; order Lachnospirales; family Lachnospiraceae; genus RGIG4057. Next base: position 752 of record CAJUMC010000089.1, read on the forward strand.
ACAAATTGGGAATAATCCTTGTCCACCATGTCGTTCTGAAGGGCGAAGCGATACAGCTGCCGGAACAGGGTAACGATCAGCTCCAGGCTTGCGTGATTGAGCGGGCAGGCATCTACAACGGCCTGCATATCCGCTTTCCGGAGGCTGCGGAATCCGCGGTCGTGGAGAGCAGCACAGTTCCGGAAGGCGGCGCGCGTGGAATTGGCGGCGGAGGCAGAGAGCTTCTTTTTCTGGTTGACAACATATTTATCCTGGTAATACAGCTCGTATACTTCGCGGAACGTCAGGTTTGCCGTCGCAAGATCGTAGGGATTCCGGTTGTATTCCAACAGAGCGGCCATGGCAGTTTTCCAGTCCGGATAGTAGCCGATGGCGGGCACGGGCTTCGGACAGCCGTTCCAGTCAAACTCGGTTGTGGGCGGATAAGCGGCATACGGGCGCGTCCGCCGGCCGGAAAGCTTTTTGATGCTGCCGGTGCCGTTCGGAAGCTTGCGGCGGGTGCTCCGGCCGCGGCGGTGCTTCGGGGCCGCAGAAGCGGCACAGATGGGATAACCGCAGCCGGGACAGGCGGCCGCCTGATCGGATATGCTGCGGGAACATTCGGGGCAACGAATAAGCATACGATCCTCCTCCGAAAAAAGGGCATAAAAAATACACCCTGGATTTCTGGCGGGATGTATGGTACAATCAACTTGTTCAGGGTGGAGTGTACCTTACATCCGCTGTGATGGGGTTCCTCTGTCGGGCAGCTTCCGGTTGGCGCCGGGGGCTGTCTTTTTTTGCGCAGGCTTGCAATGGGAATTCTGTCGCTGATGCGGTATTCAAGCCGCGTGGCGGGCAGGGTGAAATGCTATTCTGGTTAATTGGATAACCCTGTTCTGCTCAAAGCACTTCCATTACAGCCAGGGAAGGCTCAAAAAAGATCACATAATGATCTATCCGGCAGCTGACGCCGTATTTCCGCCGGTAACATTCCAGGGCTTCCTGCAGGAATTCTTCCGTTACCTCCAGATATTCGGCCATTTCGGCCCGGTCACAGCAATGGCGCCGGTATGCCCGGATAATTCCCTCCAGTCCGATCATTCGGTTGTAGGCGTATAAACGCCCGGCCTGCTCTGCTTTTCTGTTTTGCACGGTATCCTGTTCCAGAATATCCCCCACGGCTGTTTCAAAGTGCCCGATTTCCTCCGCCAGCACGCAGGCTTTTTCAGCGTCGGAAAGCCCTCCGCGGATCGCAATCCGGTTTCCCTGGATCCGGCCTCTGCTGCTGCGCAGAGGTTTTTCTTTGACAATCAGACCGCTTTCTTCCGCCTGAATCAGCAATTCGGTATAGTTCAAATTATCAGCTCCTTGTCATTCCGTAATCCCTAAAAATTTTCATCATTCATAATCGCGTTGTCATAAGCAACGTCTTCTTCGGAAGCGTCCGGTTCTGCATGGGCAGCGCGGAGCAGGGGCGTCGCTGATACCACATGCTTACCGCAAGCCGGCTTATCCCTGTGCGGCTCATACTTCTCCCGGCTGATTAGCTTCAGTCGCCGCAGGGCAATCGCAAGCTCGTCACGGAACAATTCCGCGGCTTCCGGGGAAAGCTCCTGGCCGTCGTAGGCAGCAGGGCCATAGCCGCTTCGGGTGAGCTTATTCATAATGCTGTCCAGATCCTGTTTGATATCCTGCTCTTCGCGCAACGCCGATACAGGTTCGTCTGCGCCGATAATATCGCTTTTTTTGCAGTTCAGCGCCTCTGTGATTTTTTCGATCATGCCCATTTTGGGCTCCGTCCGGTTCACTTCCCAGGAAGAAACCGTTTTGTCGCTTACGCCGACCAGGCCGGCAAGCTCGGACTGTTTCAGGTTGCGAAGCTCACGCCATTTCCGTATATTGTCGCCAATGCTCATTGTGATACCACCTTTCTATACGTCCATTATATATGCTTTGTAGGGCTGCGTCAAATAAAATATACAAAACATAGAAAAAACAGTTGACAAAATGCGAATCATGGTTCATACTGATAAAGAAATCTACAAAACGTAGGAGGTAGCAAAGATGAATTTTACGATGAAGCAATGGCGGCTCCTGAAAGGCCTGACCCAGGAAGAAATGGCAAAAAGGTGCCATGTACACAGAACCACGTATGTGTCTTGGGAAGCAAACCCGGAGAAAATAACTATTGGGAACGCACGGCTGATTGCCGCGGCGCTGGGTGAGAGTGTGGATACTATTTTTTTTGCCGGAGATTCTACAAAACGTAGTATCGCAGGAGTAGAAAGGAGTTGAGGGCGCAGTGAAAAGAGAAAGCAACCGCGTGACCGTCACGCAGGCGGCCGCAGAACTTGGCATATCGCCGCAGGCGCTGCGGGAACGCCTGAAACAGGGAATCGGGGAAATCGCCTTGATCGGCGAGGTACTCCCACAGCTGCAGGGCGGCCGCCGGCTCCGCTATATGATCTTCCGGGACCGGCTTGACCGGTATCTGGGAAAGGGGGCGGGCAGCCATGGAACCGGGGACACGCCGACGGATAACGGCTGAAGAGCTGGCAGAGCTGACGGCTGATATCGACCGCGCAGAGCGCTCCGGGGAATTGGAAGGTATGTTTGGTGGGGAAATTCCCCATACAGACTTATATCCATGCAAGAAGCAGCTTTTGCAAAGCATTGGCCCTGCAATGAAACTGACCAGAGGCTTTTTTAAGCGGGTCTATGGCTATGATCTGACGTCGCCGGGATTCTCTGATCAGGTGATTGACGTGCTGGAACGAGATGGTTGCAGCCATGCAAAGCAATATTACGATATGGTGGTAAACGAAGTGCGGCAGCAGAGCGATGCTGAATGGAAAAGTGCGTCAGCCTGGTATGTGAAAGAATGCGATAAAATGTGGGCATCGAGAAGGAAAGGGGGCGAGGAAGAACGGAACCGGAGAAGAGAACAGCTGTGGAAGAAAGGGCAGCTGCTGAGGAGGAAGCGCGCACTATTGCTGCAGAGATTGCAGCAGTTGAACAACAGCTTGCAGGCTTAGAACAGGAATGCTTTACGCGCCAGCAAGCGGAACCGATGCCAGCTCCGGTCAGGCTGGTTTCTTTGTCAGAGGTGGAAGAAAAGGAACCGGAATGGCTTGTATGGCAATATATCCCAAAGGGACAGATAAACCTTCTTGCCGGGGATGGAGGGTCAGGCAAAACAACATCTTGGTGCGGATTGGCAGCAGCGGTAAGCAAGGGTACACGGGCCTTTTTTGAGGCCGAAGGCCCAAACGAAAATCCTTTTGCAGGGAGAGAGCCTCAGAAGGTGATGTTTTTCAGTTCGGAGGATTCCTTGGAATACACCTTGAAGGCAAGGCTTCGGAAGGCCGGGGCAAATTTAGATAATATTTATTCTGCGAGCTTGCGGGATGAGCGGTTTGCACAGATTAAGTTTAACAGCCCTATATTGAAAGAGATGATAAAAGAGGTAAGGCCGGCTCTTGTAATCTTCGACCCGATCCAGGCGTTTATCCCGCCGGAAATTCAGATGGGGCAGCGGAATGCCATGCGGGCATGTCTGAATCCGCTGATCGGCCTGGGAGAAGAATATGGGACAACCTTTCTGATCGTGGTACATACCAACAAGCGGCAGGGAGTATACGGCAGGAACCGTATTGCCGACAGCGCGGATGTTTGGGATATTGCACGAAGCGTTCTTATCACAGGAGCGGCAGGAAAGAATATACGGTATCTGTCACAGGAGAAAAGCAATTATGGAGAACCCGGCAGAACGGCCCTGTATGCCATTGAGGACGGCGTAGCGGTATTTAAAGAGTATTGTGATAAGCATGATGCGGATTTCGTGAAAGAACATGATTTGTCGGCTTATCAGGCCCCACAGCGGCAGAGCGCGGAAGCTTTTATTATGGACTTTCTCAAGAATGGGAAGAAGCCTACGGCTGAACTGGATGAGGCGGCGACGGCAGCAGGGATTACCAGCGCAACGTTAAGCAGAGCTAAAACAGCGCTGCGGGAACGTGGCCTAATGGGGACGAAGTCCGCAGGATACGGACAAAGCAAGGCTTGGTATTGCTATCTGATAGAGCCGTCTTCTTAAAGAGGTTTTGAACTTGAGGGAGTAAAGGAAAAAAGTCAGTATTTATAAGGGTTTACGTTTATTCAGCAGGGTGAGGGAGAAAAGGCAGAATGCAGAGCAAAAAATCTCTTTACTCGCTCACCCTGCTGAGAAAGCAGAAGCCGCATAAATCAAGGCTTTGCGCTTTACTCCCTCAAGTTTCCTTACGGTCTATGAGAATGAGTGAATAAGCAAAGGGTGAGCGAATAAGGAATGTACGCTACAGGCGGACGTGAAGGAGGGATTTTCTTCACCTGGTGGACATGATATTATGGGTGTTTACGCAGAAAGAAAGGAGCAGGGAATGCCAATTTTGAAAGAATGGTTTACAGAAGCGGGCTTAGGAACAGAGGTGCATAACGTTATTGCTGATTTTAGAACGCCGGACGGAAAGAGCGCACACCGGGCGTATCAGATTATTTCCAGCGGCGCTCCATGCACGGATGAAGTAATGCTTGAGCACATAAAGGCGCAGCTGCCGCAGAACTGCCGGTTGTGCAGTATCTACGAAGTAATGGCCAATTGTAAGGTGTCGGAACTGGAAAAACTATCCATGTCCTTTGATGTTTTCAACTACAAGCTGCGGTTTTTCTATGTTGATAAGGAATTGGCAATGGAGTACATAAAGGAAATTCAAAACGGTAATCTGGGATAGTATATTTTTTGCCCGGTGAGAAGCAGGAGTTTATATGGCGACAGAGAAGGAATTGAAATTCATCTATGATATGTTTACGGATACCTGGAGATTTTACAGGAAGCATGCGGATATGCAGCAAACGGAGGAATACTGGGAAGCCGTGCTCGCGGAGGCTCGCGAGATAACGGAAAGGCATCAGGATAATAAATTATGCTGCGATCTGATAATCGCGGTTATGGCCGAACTGGAAAGGAAAAACAAGAGGTTCGCGTAACTGCTGCCCGGAAGCGCTATGGGGAGCCTGTAGGAGGTTTTAACCCAATTTGGATGCGATACGAAAGGAGGAATGCAGCGCATGAAGCAATATAAATTTTCCGTGGAGGAAATAAAACAGCTGATGAAAGGCATGGTTGTCCTGGTGGACAGCCGGGAAAAGAAAAATCCGCACATACTGGACTATTTCAGGAAACAGAAGATTGCTTATCAGGTGGAAAAACTGGAATACGGCGATTATTCATTTATGATTCCGGCAGCGGCAGCAGGCGAGGACATATATTTTCACCGGGATTGCGTGGTGGAGCGCAAGGCATCCCTGGAGGAATTGTCCGGCAACCTGACCGGGGAAAGAGAACGGTTTGAAAAAGAGTTCCTGAAAGCCGGGAATGACGGCTGCAAGGTATATCTGATGATTGAAGCGCCCGGCGGCTACTCTGATATTATCAGGCATAAATACCGCACGGAGTTTGCGCCTGCTGCCTATATGGCATCTTTAAAGACCTTTGAACACAGGTTTGATGCAAATATCCAATTCATTTCCCCAGAATATGCCGGCTATTACATAGTTTCCACTTTCCAGTATTACGCAAGGGAGATTTTAAAATAGCAATGGCAGCAGGCAGCATTTGTAAAGAGATCTGCTAAATCGGCGGCAGGGGTGCGCCAGATCGGATGCAGGGATGCAGGATAATAAAATAATCGGGAGGATACATGGATGAAGGAAAAGGATAAATTAACAGAAGCGATCCGGAGCCGGAAAGATATCGAACCGGCGCGGATCAGTCTTCGAAAGTTGCTGACCGCCGGCAACATGGAGCATTATTTGAAATTATGTTCTGACCGTATAGCGGAAAATGAGAGGATAGACGGAGCGAACACGCAAATAAATTTTGCGGATTTCCCGGACTTGCTTTTCAATTCGGACGGGCTTTGGGACTGCCGGCATATTCTGGAAGACTATCTTCCGGCGGATGCCCTGATGGACGCATGGCAGCTGCTTCTTGACGAAGAACGCACAAACAGAGAGGTAAACAGCGTTGCAGCAGCTTTTCGCAAAATGAAATGGCAGGATTTGCTGAAATATTATATAAAATGGCGCGCACGCAGCAGAAAGGAAGACGCCGGCCAGGAGGTAAAGCCGCTCGTCTGCCGATGGATAACCGCGGAATTGCGGAGCCGTTCGCCTTTTTCACGGATTTGGCGGAAGGCAAACAGAGCGTTGACACGGTTCTATGTGCGGGTGAAATACCGGCGACTTTTTGCCATTATGCGGACGGCTGCCGAAAAGCACAATTAAAATCCTGCTGCCGATCAGAGATATTATCCTTGTGGGAATAGTACAGCTGGCATGTGCGCATGCGTGCGCATAAACAAATATTGAGCATCCAGAGCATACATGCTCTGGACCAGGTTGTGCGCTGTGCGCACGGGTGGGTGCGCAAGACCACTATATATAAATATATAACGTATGCTTGCGCACCCCCTCATGCGGGGGTAGGCAGTCGTGCGAAAGCTGACGCACGACGACCACCCACCCCGCACACGAGGGGCACCAACCTGGAGCAGGTAAAAAAGAGCTTTCAAACTCTAAAGAGATGAAGCGCCATGGATTTTTGAGAGTGAGTAACGACGGGACATCGGAACTTAAACTTCGTTCCCCATGCTGGTTCGTTGGTACGGTTGTGCGAAACCTGACATGGTTACGCGCGTAAGGGGACAGACCGCCGGAACGGGCGCAAAGTTGCACCGGTGCAACGAAAGGAAAACCGCCGGCGAAGGGGATTCCGGGCACCGGAAAAAGGATTACAGCGGCACGATGGGCCAGGAAAGGACAGATACAAGATGAGATTGAACGGGAAAAGAATTGTGGAAGTCATGGAGAAAAAGAGCCTGACAGAAGAAACGGTATGCCGCGGAACGGGGCTCTCCCCGAAATCCTTCCAGGGGATTTTGAATCATGGGTTTGCATCCGAAGATGCGGCGGAAAGGATAGCGGAGACAATCAGCGGAACGGCGGGGGATCTCCTGCTGCCGGAGATCAGCGGATGCGTGGAAAACAATATCGAGTTTCTCAAGGACAACGGGAGGGCAACCGTTACCTTCAGCCAGGGGCGTTTCAAAAGCCGTATAAAAAATCTGGCCGCAGAACGCCCGGCGGAGTGCGAGATCGTGGCAGAGAATGCGGACGGCAGCTTGTGCGCCCATATCCCGGTTGCGTGGATAAAGATAAACCCTGCCAAACAGCTTTCAGAGGAACAGCGAAGAGAGATCGCAGAGAGGTTCAGGCGGAAATAGTTTCAAATACCCTGTAGCAGGGCTTGCAGAGTGGCAAAACGGGCTTGAAATAGTGCAAGGGTAGAAATATAAGGGTAAGGGGATAAAAGGCGAAAATAGGCTTTTAAAACATGGACAGACAGAGAACACCGCCCTTTGTACTTTTGGCGAGTGTCGGGGCGGTGTTCCTATCAGGTAAAGTATATTCTGTTTTGGACTGCTGCCAGTCATAGCGATTGTACTTTTGTCAATAAGGCATCCTGCAATACTTTTGAAAAGTTGATGCTTTTTTCCTCACAAAGAGTATTCAGCCACATGGGGATGCTTAAAGTCTTTTTTACTGCCTTGTCGCTGTGCTTCCTTGCATATTCGGTCATATCCACCAGTACCATATTGACGAAAGCGCTTTCCGCAGCGGATTCCATTTCAAATTCTTTCAGGATGGCAGCAGGATTGATTTCGCCTAATGAACTGGGAGCCGGGAGGGGATCGCCGTCACGCAGAGCAGTAAACAGATGCAGGCCGCAGGCATCTTGAGCCATGCGCATAGCGTCCGCCACATTATCCCCAAAAGTTGCGAGGTTTCCTAAGTCGGGGAAAATGACTGATATTTTGCCCTCTTCCTCATAGAAAACAGCCGGGTATACATAATTCATAAATCATTGCTCCTTTCCGTGTAATCTATATTGTTTGCAAGGGGCAGGGGCTTGTTACAGCCCCGCCTGCTTGAGTATGGATTTAACAATACTTTTCGGAATGTCACCGGGATGATTCGGGACGCTTACTTTTCCGGGCTTTGATGGGTGTTTGTATTGGTAATGCGAGCCGCTTATGTCTGACACGTACCATCCATCATCCTTTAGCATCCGGTCGGCTT
>CAJUMC010000090.1 GCA_910587085.1 uncultured Lachnospiraceae bacterium
TATCAGATTTTTTCTTTGGCGGATAGACATAAAATCGTGCGTTTACCGTGCAGCCCGTCCAAAATGCTCTTGAAATTTGCCGTAAGATCCGATAAAATAGAACGGACAGAAGCCGCCGGACTCGGATGTTCAGCGTGCAGGTTTCACGGAGGCGCCCTGCACAGGCCAGGCCGCGATAATATCCGTCTTTTCGTATATCAGATTAGGAAAGGGTGCTTTGGAAAGCGATGATACGATCAGAGAATCTGACATTTGAATATATAAGGCGCGACGAGGAAGGCAATGTCGAGTCCATCGCTAAGGCGCTGGATTCGGTTTCCATAACGGTAAAGAGAGGCGATTTCGTAGCCATTCTGGGGCATAACGGTTCGGGCAAGTCCACGCTGGCAAAGCAGATCAACGCGATCCTGGTGCCGACCGAGGGCACGCTCTATGTGGACGGCATGGACACACAGGAGGAAGAAAGATTGTGGGATATCCGGCAGACGGCGGGTATGGTGTTCCAGAATCCGGACAACCAGATTATCGCGACGGTGGTTGAGGAGGACGTCGGCTTCGGGCCGGAAAATCTCGGGGTGCCGACGCAGGAAATCTGGGAGCGTGTGGAACGGAGCCTGAGAGCGGTAGGCATGTACGAGTACCGGACGCATTCTCCGAACCGGCTGTCCGGCGGGCAGAAGCAGCGCGTTGCGATTGCGGGCATTATGGCAATGAAGCCGAAATGCATTGTGCTGGATGAGCCGACAGCGATGCTCGATCCCAACGGACGCAGAGAGGTAATCCGGACGGTGCGTGAGCTGAACCGGCGCGAGGGCGTTACCGTGCTGCTGATTACGCACTATATGGAGGAGGTCATCCACGCGGACAGGGTGATCGTTATGGATGATGGAAAAGTTGTGATGCAGGGGACGCCGCGCGAGATTTTCAGTCAGGTGGAGAAGCTGAAGGAGTACCGGATGGATGTGCCGCAGATTACGGAGCTGGCGCATGAGCTGAAAAAGGCGGGAATGCCGCTTCCTGACGGCATACTTTCAGTGGAGGAGTTTACGGAAGCGGTGTGCGCCCTGCGGTGAGAGCACCGGCTTCCGCAGGAGGCGTCTGCGGGATAAAACCGTTTCATCAGAAGGTGGCGTTCGCACCTGCATGAAAGAAGAAGGGGAACGGCGGAAGGAACCGGAGAAGAAACGCAGGGCCGCTTCTTCCCGCGGGGGAATCTGGAAAGCGCACAGGCCGGTTCGGCTTATGACGGCGGAATGCGGGGAAGGAAATATATGTCAATTATCCTGGATAAGGTAAACTATGTATACAGCCCGGGCACCGCTTATGAAAAGCAGGCGCTTAAGGATATCAGCCTTGTGCTTGAGGACGGAGATTTTATCGGGCTGATCGGGCACACCGGCTCGGGCAAATCCACGCTGATCCAGCATCTGAACGGCCTGATGCGTGCCACAAGCGGCGGAGTGTACTATAACGGGGCTGATATTTATGATAAGGATTACAGCCTTCGGGAGCTTCGAAAAAAGGTCGGACTGGTATTCCAGTACCCGGAACACCAGCTGTTCGAGACGACGGTGCTGGCGGATGTGAAGTTCGGGCCGGCGAATCTGGGGCTGACGCCGCTGGAAGTCGATCTCCGCGCGTATGAGGCGCTTCGGCAGGTGGGTATCGGGGACGAGCTGATCGACGCTTCACCGTTTGAGCTGTCCGGCGGGCAGAAGCGGCGCGTGGCGATTGCGGGTGTGCTGGCGATGCAGCCGGAGGTGCTGATCCTGGACGAGCCGACGGCGGGCCTGGACCCGCGGGGAAGGGACGAAATTCTTGACCGGATCGCCGCGATCCACGAGGAGAGGCATATTACGGTGGTGCTGGTCTCGCACAGCATGGAGGATGTGGCGAAATATGTGGATCGCATTATTGTGATGAACGGCGGAAGCGTCGCCTGGAACGATACGCCGCGCAATGTATTCCGGCATTACCGGGAACTGGAGGCGATCGGGCTGGCCGCGCCGCAGGTGACCTATGCGCTGCAAGCGCTGCACGGCAGGGGTCTGCCGGTTGACACGGATGTGACGACTGTGCGGGAGGCGAGGGATGCGGTGCTTGCCTGGTATCAGAAGAACGGCGGAAACGGTCTGCGTGCGGAAGCCGCAGGGGTGCAGGGAAAATTATATTCAGAGGAGGCGGGCGGAGACAGCCCCTGTGCAGGAGCAGAGAAACGCCGGGGAGGAGCGCGATGATACGGGATATTACAATCGGACAATACTATCCGGCGGACTCGATCCTGCATCGGCTGGACCCTCGGGTGAAGCTGTCCGGCACACTGATTTTTATAATATGCCTGTTTCTTGTAAAAAACCTCTGGGGCTATCTGGCTGCAGCGCTTTGCCTGGGCGCGGTAATCCGGCTGTCGAAGGTGCCGTTCCGTCACATTGTAAAGGGGCTGAAGGCAATTATTTTTCTGCTGCTTTTTACAGTGCTGTTCAATCTGTTTCTGACCTCGGGCACGCCGGTGTTTGAATGGAGGTTCATCCGCATCACGCAGGAAGGGCTTTATCTTGCATTTTCCATGGCGGTTCGTCTGACCCTGCTGATTATCGGGTCCTCCCTCATGACCTTCACCACAACGCCGAACCAGCTGACAGACGGGTTGGAAAGTCTGCTGCGCCCGCTGAACAAAATCCATGTTCCGGTGCATGAGGTGGCGATGATGATGTCGATCGCGCTGCGTTTTATTCCGATTCTGCTGGAGGAAACCGATAAAATTATGAAAGCGCAGCAGGCGAGAGGTGCGGATTTTGAGACAGGAGGGTTGATTCAGCGCGCAAAAGCGATGGTGCCGCTTTTGGTGCCGCTGTTTATCTCGGCGTTCCGGCGCGCCGGTGATCTGGCAATGGCGATGGAAGCACGCTGCTACCGCGGCGGCAAGGGAAGAACAAAGATGAAACCGCTGCGCTATGGAAGGAGGGATGCCGCCGCATGGCTGATTCTGGGGGTGTTTGCCGCAGTGATTATCGTGACGAGGAAGGTGTAAGATTTTCTGTGCGCAGGGGGCGGAAGTTTTCTGAAGCAGCGCACCGCTCAGGATTTAACGTTGACTGCCGTTGCGGGCAGAGTGAAAACGTGGTATGCCGGCGGCCAGGGATGCGTTGGCACGGATTAGGGAAAAAGGAGAGTACTTACATGATGAGAAAAAAAGTATTATGCATGCTGCTGGCCGTGCTGCTGGCGGTTACCGCGCTGCCTGCCGGCCGTGCGGGCGCGGAGGAAGCACCTTTATGCACGGAATATACCGGGAGTAATGTAAACAAACAGAATTACACCACCTGGACACGTAAGGTAAAATCCTATCTGACGGTCTGCGAGGATGGTACCCTGCTGCGTTTTCAGTATGTGGACGACAGTCAGAGTTATGTGGCGGAATATTACGATGCCTCCTTTCAGCTGCTCCATGTGGAGCAGATCGCTGCTGAACTGCCGCTTTTCGGCGGATTTTATGCATCGGGGGATAATTATTTTATTTTGACCGGGCAGGAGAATAAAGAGCAGTCGGCCTCCGTGGAATGCTTCCGGATTACAAAATACGATAAGAACTGGAAGAGAGTCGGTTCGGCAGGACTGTATGACTGCAACACGACAATCCCATTCCGTGCGGGCTGTGCGCGGATGGCGGAGGCGGGGGAGTACCTTTTGATCCGCACCTGCCATGAGATGTATACTACCGAAGACGGAAAGAATCATCAGGCGAATGTAATGATACAGCTGAACATGGATACCATGCAGATCACGGATTCCTTTACAAAGATTATGAATACATCCTTCGGTTATGTCAGCCATTCCTTCAATCAGTTTATCCAGGTGGAGGACGGCAGAATTGCTGCGGTGGATCACGGAGATGCCTATCCGCGTTCCATCGTACTGATCCGGTATCCGCAGGATGTTACATACGGAAGCTTTACCAGTGGAGGATGCGAAGCTGTAAATCTGCTGAAAATCCCGGGAGAAATCGGTGATAATTACACCGGTGTGTCGGTGGGCGGCTTTGAATATTCCGATACAGCCTGGATTGTGGCGGGAAACAAGACGGATTTTGACCGTGACGATGACACAACATGGAATATTTTTGTAGCGGCGGCCTCGAAAGCAAACGGCGCTGTTACGGTAAGACAGCTTACGGATTACACGACGGAAGACCATGTTTCTACCCCGCAGCTTGTGAAAACGGGAGCGAATGAATTTATGCTGCTGTGGCATCTCGCGGAAAAGGTATATTATACCCGGCTGAATGGAGACGGCAGCCAGAACGGGGAAATTTATGAGCTGGAGGGAAGTCTTTCGGACTGCGCTCCGGTGGTTTATAACGGAAAGGTTGTATGGTATACCTTTAAGGACAGCAAAGTTACCTTCTATCAAATAGATGCGGAGGATTATTCCGATACAAAGAAAACCACAGTGGACAACACGCACACCTGGGAGCTGGAAAGCGCAAAGCCGCAGGTGCATACTGCATTGGTGCGCTGTACCAAATGCGGGAAAAAACAAACGGTTGATACCCCGATTTCCGTGAGGGTATGGTGGCAGGAGCAGAATAATACGGACGGCTATAACAGCCTGGAATACTCAGATTCGTTCCGGACGGGAGATACGCTTCAGTTCTTTGCTATCCCGACCGGAAAGGAAAATCCCGAAAATGAGGAAGAATGCAGGGATTTTGAGGTAGAATGCTCCGATCCGGATGCTATGGTTATATCGGCGGAAAAGGACGACAAAGGGTTTTACGGGCGCGGCGTGATAGGCTCGCTTCAATTTCTGAAGCCGGGGAACCATACACTGACCATCCGCCATATCTACGATGATTCCCTGACAAAGGAATTTGTGTTCCATGTTATAGGGGAGCCGGACGCGGTTTCGCTGAACCGAAAGGCCGTTTCGCTGAATCCGGGCAAAACCTATACGCTCAAGCCGGCCCTGACGCCGGAGGACGCCGAGACGAAATTTACCTGGACAAGCAGCAATAAAAAAGTAGCGACGGTGAAAAACGGAAAAGTGACGGCAGTTGCCGCCGGTCAGGCAAAAATTACGGTGAAAACGGCGAACGGGAAGAAGGCTGTCTGTACCATAACGGTGAAAAAGCCGCCGGAAGGCGTCAAACTTTCCAAAGCAAGCGTTACGCTGAAGAAGGGAGAAACCTTTACGCTGAAGGCGTCTCTGACTCCTTCGGATTCCTACACGACTTACACCTGGACGAGCAGCAATACTAAAGTGGCGAAAGTAAAGAGCGGAAAAATTATGGCCGTTGCCAAGGGTACGGCAAAAATCACAGTGAAAACGGCAAACGGAAAAACAGCCGTCTGCAAGGTGGTTGTAAAATAATGAGCTAAGCCGAAGTGGAATGCTGCGCCGCCGGCGGGAGAAGATGGGAGAGGGAAGATGAAAGCGGGAAGGGGGCGGGAACGGATATGAGACGGATTATGCTTCGAGTCGCTTATGACGGAACGGATTACTGCGGCTGGCAGAGTCAGCCGAACGGAACGGCGGTGGAGGCGGTTATTAACCGCGAGCTCTCGGCGCTGCTGAAGGAGCCTGTTTCGGTGATTGGCGCGAGCCGCACGGATTCGGGGGTGCATGCGCTCGGCAACGTCTGTGTTTTTGATACGGAAAGCCGCATCCCCGGCGAGAAGTTTTCCCATGCGCTCAACGCGCGCCTGCCGAAGGATATTGTTGTCCGGCAGTCCTGCGAGGCTGCGGCGGATTTTCACCCGCGCCGGTGCACCTGCCGGAAAACCTATGAATACCGGATTTACAACTCCGTATTTCCGAATCCGCTGCTTTCACGGTATTCTCATTTTCTCTACCGGGAACTTGATGCGGAGGCGATGCGCCGTGCGGCGGGATATCTGGTGGGGGAGCATGATTTTAAGAGTTTCTGCTCCGTAAATACGCAGGTCAAAGATACCGTGCGCACGATCCACTCGATTGAAATTTCGGAGCAGGCGGCCGGAGAAATGAGCCTTTGCTGCGCTGAGCCGGTTTTGCCGCCGGAGCCGGGGCGGAATGATGGGACACGGAGCAGTGCCATGCCGGTTTCGGGTCAGCCGGGGGCGGGCAGGCTGATCACAATCCGGGTCAGCGGCGGCGGATTCCTGTACAATATGGTACGTATTATTTCCGGAACCTTGATCGAAGCGGGCCTTCACTGGAGAGAGCCGGAAACGATGCCGCAGATTCTGGCAGCCTGCGACCGGGCGGCCGCCGGGCCGACTGCGCCGGCCTGCGGGCTTACGCTTGTTGAGATCTGCTATCCGGAATAGAAGAAAATGGTGTGACCGGATCAGAGCTGCCCCGCCCCGCGCTTATTCAAAGTGCGGTATAATACAGGCAGGCATCCTCATACCGGTCTGTTTTCAGCCGGAAGCCGCCGGGAAGCGTCCCGAGCCGTCGGAATCCTGCTTTTTCAAAAAGATATATCGCGTCCATATTGTCCGCTGAAAACATATCAGTCTGCAGAATCCGGAAGCCTGTGCGGCGCGCCTGATCCATGCAGTCCCGGATAAGGGCCTCTGCGGTTTCCGGTTCTTTGCTCTGCGGCGGCAGAGCAAAGCAGGCGCTTAAGATATGGCTGCATCTTCCGGTGCCGCCCGGGTGCGCACAGTACAGACCTGCAATTTCGCCGGAGCTTTCTTCCGCTGACCTCTTCTCTGCAATGCGGCAGAAGCTCTGGTCCGCAAAGAATACTGCTCCGGTGATCTCGGTCAGTCGTTCCTCCTGCGGGAAGGAAAAGCCAGCCTCCGCTGTCTCGTTCCACAGAGCAATCATGGCAGGAACATCCCTCAGTTCATATCCGCGGATAACAAAGGCTGACGGCCGCAGCTGTGCTTCAGCGACGAAGCGGGCATCCTGCAGCGGATTTCCCGCGGAGACAGAGTCAGATACACCGTGCTCTTTTGCGGCGGAAGAGCTGAAGTCCTGCAGAAACGATTCCTTGGAAGAAGAGCTGAGGTTCTGCGGAAGCGGTTCTTTGGCGGAAGGGCAGGAAGCCTGCGCAACGTTCTTTTCCCCGGTTCCGGAAACCGGATTTTTTCCTTTTGAAGCTGCTCCCGTACAGGAATCCGGCTGTGTTTTTACAGCCTGTGGCCCGGGTTCTGCTGTTTTGACGGAATACAGTCCCTGAAGCAGACGGCCTTCCTGTCTGGCGCATTCCGTCTCTATGTCGGACAGCTGTGCGCGGAGGCGGCGCATTACGGGCTCGAGCTGACTGCGGAACTGTATGACCGGCTGAGCACATTTTTTGATCTGATTCAGCATAATGGAATCGGTCACCGGGTTGTCCAGTATATAATCCGAAAATTTTAAAAACTTTCCTGTGTCAAGCGAAGGATTCTCCTGCAGCCGTATGCCGGCGAGTTCTCCGCGGAAGCCCTTGACCTGCTCGGCAAGGGAAGCAAACAGGTTTTTTGCCCGGTTCAGCTGCTCGTGTTTTTCCATCCCGGCAAATATATTGCCGCCGTACAGATCCAGTTCTCCTATCTGTTCGGCATTTTCAAGGAAGGTCAGGATTTCCTTCGCCGTCGCGGACGCCGACTGTGCTGTCTTCAAAACTTTCCGCAGTCGTGCGGCATTATCCTTCAGGCTGGAGATTTCCTCCTCCATTTGAGCAAATTCCGGATTTTTTCTCCGGGCAATCTCCTTAAGTGCGGAGAGCTTTTCTTCCTCGATCCGTTCCATGCGTCTTTTTATCCCCTTCAGCTTCAGCAGCTCGTTTTCATAAAACCGGATTTTTTCCTCCGGCTCCTTCTGCTGCTCCAGCGCTTTCTTATACTGCGCGCTGAGAACGGCGGCTTTCGCCTGCTTCCGGGCAATTATTTTTTTGTGCTGAAGAGAGAGGCGGCAAGCCAGAGATCTTAAGCCACGCCCTTCCAGTTCCTCGATTTCTCTTGTCAGCTTCTTGTATGCGTTGTTCGATAATCTTGCCTGCTCCGATGCCTGCTCATAGCGGGTCTTCCAGTCCGCAAGCTTCGCACGGAGACTGTCCTCGGTATCCAGCTGGCCCTGAAGCCTGGCAAGCTCGCTGCTCTCGTTATCCTGCACCATAGCATCCGACCTCCCTGTTTTGATATTTTATCGACGGCACATTTTGTTCTCTTTCGAACCGCTTTTTTCTGATCTTAACCGTGAAATTCCCTTCGCAATCGTCAGATAGTCAATTACAGTATAACAGATGTTAGCCCTGCTTTCAACTTGGAGTTGTGCACCTGACGGGAGTCCGTTACTGTCAAGTAATCGTTGGCAATTTTTTTCCGTACAGATTTTCTTATGT
>CAJUMC010000091.1 GCA_910587085.1 uncultured Lachnospiraceae bacterium
TTGAGGTTTTGTAGTATTAAGTGCTTTTATATGCTCATGAATAATTCAGGATTAACTTAGTTTATATATTTAATTAATATTTTGTTGTAATACCAATCATAATATCCAAGCAGCTCATTGAGTATATGTTAATATTGCAGATAATACCCCAACCCCTGATCAATCTCCACCTTCCCCCTGCAAAGATAAACATACTCACAAGCCCGCACATAAACCTCCGCCAGCCCGTCCGCGCTGCGCTCCAGCCGGTGCCGCCGCATCCCTGCCCCGTCCGCCAGCTGTGCCAGCATCTCCGCCAGATGCGCAAGTCCGTATTGCTCCGCAAGCTTTCCCATGCGGGCAAGCCCATCAAGCGTGCTGTCGTGTACGGTGTCAAGCCCGCTCTGGTACAGCTCCTCCAGCAGGCTGCCCGCATCCTCCAGAACCCGGCCCAGAACATCCGTCACACTTTCCCCTTCCACGCCGAAATCCCCGGAAACTTCTATTTTTCCGCAGTCGATTTCATCCTCCGCACCGTTATCCGCCTGCCTGGAATCCGCCCCCGCCTCATCTGCATCCGCATCCCCTGTCGGTTCCCCGCCGCACGCGGCATTCTCCTGTGCATGGCCGCCTCTTTCCGCCGCACTGTCCCCGGTTTTGCTGCCGGCATTCCCGCTGTTTTTAAATCCGATGTTACGGCTGCCGCTTTCTTCACGGCCGCTTCCTTCCTCCTGCCCCAGATCTTCCGTCAGCTCCCCCTTCTCAAACACCGTCACGGGATACAGCCGCATCCTCCCGTCCTTAAAATACAGCTTGCCCAGAAAGCAAGGTTCCATATCCTCCGTGAGACGCTCCAGATAGCCGATCCCCCACTCCTCCCGCTTGGAATACGCAAGCTCCAGCACAATCTCCCGTCCCGCCCTGTCATACAGCCACATCACAAGCTTCTGCTCCGTCTGCGAAAACTCCCCTCTGGTAAAAGAATACGGGCGCAAAAACACCATATCCCCGTCCCTCTGCTCCCCCTGCGGGCTCTTCAGCCAGGGCACGCGCCTGTCTGCGACTTTTTCCGCAAAAAGCTTCCCGAAATCCCGGTAATACCATCCGGTAAGCTCCCCCGTATGCAGGCAGTTTTCTTTCTGACAGCTCCCGGTCACCTCGCCCTTTGTCTCCGCGCTCGACGAAAGTCTTCCCCGCGCGTCGCAGCGCGCACCGGATAAATGCAGGCGCAGCCCGACCATTTCCTTGACAGAAACCGGAAGTCCCCACGGAGCCGCCGCCTTCTCCTGCCTTCCCCGCCGTCCGGTTTCTTCGTAAAACATCGGGCGCGCCGAAGTGTAGGTGTACCACTCCTTTGTATTTTCCTCCAGAAAATAGACCGTCTCGCCCTCGTACCCGGTCTGGCTCTCAAAATGTTCGATTGCGATTCCCGCCAGGGAAAGATTCCCGACCGGCACGTATTCTGACCGGAACTCCCCCGCAAGTCCCGCCACCTGAACCGCATCCGCGGCATCCGCTGCCCTTGCCAGCAGCTCCACCCTCTCATAGAGCCTTGCAAACTGCTCCATCAATCTTTGTGTCTGGAAAGATGCCTTCCGTTTCAGATAATTTCCGTAAGAATCATGCAGCGCGCGCCAGTAGCCCTCAAAATTCGCGAGCTTTGCGTTGTGGCTGATCAGCGCGAGCCGGTCAAGATAGTCGAGAACGTCCGGCGAGGTGCGCGCCAGCCCCGTGTCCAGAAGCTCCGTAAGAAATGCTCCCATCTGCCGGGCGGCATCCTTTACTTCGCCCATAGCATAATCCTGCAGTTCCTCCGTGCTGTTTAGGTCCTCCTCGGTTACCTCTCCCGCCTCCAGCTTACACCAGAGAACCGCCGCTGCTTTATGTGTGCAGAATTCCTTTTTATGACAGGTACAGGAGGAATATTCCAATGGTGACAGAAGCTTTACGGTATGCCCCCCCTTCGGCAGCTGCACCGTAATAATGCTGGAATATGTAATCTTCGGCAGCTGCCCGGACCTTTTCTGGCTGACAAGTGCCACGAGCTGCTTTGTACCCAGCACCTTTTTCAGAGAAGCGGGCGGGAAAGCCGAAATTTCCGCAAGGAGACGTGATTTCAAATCCTGTTTGTCCGCAGATGCCTCCGTATGGTTTCCGGCTGCGTTTTCCGGTTTCCCAACCGTTTTCCCGGATTTTTTCGCGGCTTCCTTTGTCTCCGGCGCTTCCTCCTTCTCCGGCAAACTGCCTTCCGATGCTTTTTCTTGTTCTTCCGGCTGTCCCTCCTCCGCCGATTCTTTCTTCTGTCCGGCCTCCTCATCCGCCGGATTATTTTCCTGCGTTCCCTCCGCCCGGCAGACTTCCTCCCCGGACTCTTCCCCCGCCGCAAACTGCTTCAGCGCCAGAATCCCAAGCACCACATGGCGGCAGATCGTCCTTGACGGGCAGGTACAGGTACTTTCCCCAAGCAGCTGACGAATCACCACGGTTTCCGCGCCCACGCTCACCTGCGCTTCCTCCCCTGCAGAAATCACCCGGTACTCCCCGGCTTCCATATCTTTATAGGCGCGCTTCACAATCCCCTTGTTCGTCATCCCGACAAGGTAATCATCGTCCAGATTATTTAATATTACTTTCCAGTTTTCCATTTTCCTGCCCTCATACGATACATGTACTGTCTGCCGGCAATCCCGGCTTTGTTTCTTCCGGGAACAAACGCATCGCCGCTCTCTCCGGTTTTTCTGCGCGGCACCTCTTCTATACTACCACCTTGCTCACAAACCCGACCAGTTCCTCCGGTGTCATCGCACCCACATGCGCCCCCATCCCGGCAAGTGTCTTTGCCGCATTCCGGTCATAGTCCGGGTTTGCCTCCTGATCAAGCGCCGTCAGCACCACAAGCCTCGCCCCGCTCTCGATGATTCCCTTGCTCACGCGGTACATATTCTCATAGCCGCCGCCCTCATACAGGTCGGAGACAAGCACTACCATTGTCCGGTACGGGAAATCAATCAGCCTTTCGCAGTAGGAAAGCGCGCCGCTGATATCCGTTCCGCCGCCGAGCTGGACGCTCATCAGAATTTCCACCGGGTCTTCCGCATATCCGCTCAGATCGACGACGCTTGTATCAAAGATCACCAGCTTTGTGTCAAGCATCGGCAGCTTTGCGAAAATTCCCGCCATCACCGCGCTGTGGATGACCGAATCCATCATCGAACCGCTCTCGTCCACGCAGATTATCACGCGCCACGAATTGTAGCGTTTCATGCGCGCGCTGAAATAAATATCTTTTAACACCAGCTCCCCGCGCTCCACATCATAATTTTTCAGATTCCGCCGGATGGTTTTCTTCATATCCAGATTGCGCATCGACCGGATCGGGCTGCTCATACTGCGGTTGAGCTTTCCGAAAAAGGACTGCCGTACTTCCTGTTCCAGCTTTTTCATCATCTCTTCCGCCACCTTGCGTACTATCTCTCTCGCGAGCGTCAGCACCTGCCCGCTCATCAGATGCTTCATGGAAAGAATGGTCTTTAACAGCTCCCGGTTCGGCTCGAGCTTCCGCATCACATCCGGGTCGGTCAGAAGCTCCGTCATCCCGTACTTGTCAAGCGCGTGCCGCTCCATAATCTCGACCGTCTGTTTCGGGAACAGCTTCTTGATCTTCTGCAGCCATTTCGGAACCGTCAGCTGCGAATTGCCGCTCCCGCCTCTGCGCTCCTGACGGATCTCCTGCTCCTCCCCGTACTCCCTCTCATACAGATAATCCAGCGCCTCCTCCATCTCCATCAGCTGCGCCTCGCGCTCACCCGTAAAAGAAAGCTGCCCCGATGCATACCGGCCGAGCACAAGCCGCCAGCGGTTCAATATTTCCTGTTCGTCTGCCATAATTCTTCTCCTCTCCCGGCGTGATTGTAAGGTGCATTTCATTCCACTGTAAAATCCGTCCACTCAACATGGTTATACTGCATTACGTCATCCGCCCTTTCCATCCCGAGCTTTTCGTAAAAAGGAACCGCCTTATCATTTGCGATCAGATACACGGCAATATCCTTTTCCCCGCCCGCGAGTTCATGCGCGGTTTTCATAAGCCGTCTTCCGATTCCCTGTCCCTCGTAATCCCTGTCCACTCCCAGGTCGGTTACATAAAGCCAGTACGCATAGTCCGTCAGTCCGAACAAAACTCCGACGATCCGTCCTCCCGCATTCCTTGCAACAAGGCTGACGGAAACATTCGCCACAAGCTTTGCAATCCTCTCCTCAAAACGTTCTTTTGGATACTGCGCACCCAGATTGGTTCGCTTTAAAAAATCCATGTAATCCGCTGCGGATAAACGCTCACTCTCGATTTTTATTTCTGAATCTGCTGTTACTGGTTTCTCGGTTTCTGATTTGATCATTTCCGGCTTCTCTATTTTCGATTTGATAATTTCTGATTTCATTCTATCATTCTCCTGAAAATCTTCCGTTGTCCGGGTTTCCGGAAAAGTTACTATATTCCCATCCGTACAATAATAATCCCACCATTGCAGAATAACCGGAAAATCATTGTCTGCAAGCACCAACGGTTTTTCCTGTTCAAAAACCATGCAAAAACCGTGCTCCAACGACAACTTGTTTGTTCCGCCCGGAAAGGTCAATCCCCATAAGGCTTTTCCATCACAGAACGCCAGATCAACAACCGGCAGCCCGATGTACGGATGCAGCTCCTCTTTTTCTGCAAAGTCAATCCGCAGAAAATGCTTTGCCTCCTCCATCCACACATCCCACTTCGGAGTATTTTTATAAGCAGAAAGGACACCTGCCAGAACACAGTTATATGCGTGTCTGTAGTTCTCCCGGATAAAGGACAGAAGCTTTGTTAAATCTTCAGGAGAAAACCCCGTATGCATTCGATAGTCCAATGTAATGATTTCTGCTCCATAAAATGCAGGATTGCACCTTACCTCAAAACTACCTGTGTCTAAGCTTCTTGTACCGAAACTTCCTGTATCGAAGCTTCCTTTATCGAAGTTTCCTGCATCGAAGTTTCCTTTATCGAAGCTTCCTTTACCGAAGTTTCCTTTATCGAAGTTTCCTTTATCGAAACTTCCTTTATCGAAGCTTCCTTTATCGAAGTTTCCTGCATCAAAGTTTCCCTTATCGAAGTTTCCCTTATCGAAGTTTCCTTTATCGAAACTTCCTTTTTCGAAGTTTCCTGTATCAAAGCTTCCTTTTTCTAAAAAGCTTCCTGCATTAAATAATTTCCCGTAATATTCGTCCACTTTATTCCTTTTATTTTTGTTTCAAGCCTCTTTTGCTGTCACGTATCCGATCTCCTTGAATCCCTTACTGATGCAGTGCTTACGCCGGTTGAAAAGTTTTAAAAATTCCCATTTTTCCCATATATTTTCTTTTTTGCTTTTCTCTTTTTCCTGTTTCCCCCTCCAATCCCCCGGATTCCACATTCCCCCGATACCTTCCAAGGCAGCACCGATCGTGCCTGCACCGCTTCGCTTCCTCAAAAGTACTCTGCCCGTCCGCTATTCTGATTTTAATATCTTCTCCATAATCTCATAAACGAGTTTCACATCGTTATCCAGTTCAAAGATTCCATGCCCCACCGTTTTGTAGCCTCTGTGTTCATATAAACATACTGCCGGAAGGGAAGCCTCCAAAACCGATATCTTATGCCCCTTTATGATTTCCGCCTCCAGACAGTCCATGATCCGAGAGCCGCATCCCTGTCTCTGGTAACAGGGCAATACATATACCCCTGTAATATGGCTGCCGTCAAAACAGCCCGTTCCCACTATGGTATCCCCATCCTTCAGCACCCCCAGATTTCCGGAGGCTATACCATCCAGAATATGTTCCCTGCTGTGATGCCGGCAAAAAAAGTCCACTACCTCTTTCGGGTAATACTTTGGATAGACGGTTCGGATCGTTGTATATAAAATATCCTGTATTGCATCGGCCAGATCAGCGCTTGCTGTTTTATATTCCATCGGCGTACCCTCTCTTTAAAATCCCGGTTTCTTGAAATTACCCAAACGTTCCCCGCCCCCTGTCCATATAAACAACAGCCAAAAATAAGTTACATCGGTCTTAAGTTTTTATTGAGCCTGTCCACCATCCAGGCAATCCGCTTTTCCCGCCCGGCATCGGTCTTTGCATCAAAAAATGCCCGTGTGTAGGTTTTCTTTACGGATAGTGGCATCGCCGCCCAATTTGTATGGGCGGGTTCGTAACCTTCCAGCAGCGAGGAAACTATTGCGATCTGTTCCTCCGCAACCGCCGTTGGATTCGGAGCGTGCCACTGCCCGTTCTTTTTGGCCTCCTCTATTTTCGTTTTTCCGAAATCGGTCATAAGTCCCCGCTCTTCCAGGCTTTGAACCAATGCCTTGTTTTTCTCCGACCACTTGCTCTTTTCCCGGCGCACCGAAAAATATTTCCTGTAGGTTTTATCGTCAATGCTCTGCATCTGCCCGTCTATCCAGCCAAAACAGAGCGCTTCCTCCAGCGCTTCCCCCGCTTTTATTGTTTTCGGTCCGCCGGCTTTGCCAAATAACAGCCATACGCCGGTATGGGACAGGCAGTTTTGCCCCAGCCACCTTCTGAACGCCTCCCGGTTCTCAAATGTCAGCCAATCACTCATTTCCCCGCCTCCTTTCGTTCCCCTATCCGTAAAAGGGTTCCTGTTTCGAAGTTCTCCTCGGGCTCCCCCTGAAATAACAAGCGTCAGTCCGCCCCGATATCCCGTGGATACTCTCCCTTCCCTCATCCGGGTATTCTGATTCAGGTGTTTTTGTATGGACATTTCTATATCGTATCACCGCCCTATTGAGCAGGGCATAAACAAGCGGACAGATGCCGTTCCAAAGCTCGCGGCACAGAGGAGGACATAAATTCTCCGCAACAAATTCCTGCCCTTTTTTAATAACCGCACCGGCATCCGCTGTCGGTGGTCGTAAGTTTCACCCCTGACATTTTAAAGATACTCCCCGTTCCGATAATCTTCATAATCACAGAAAGCATCTTCCACATCACCGTCCAGCAAATACATCAGGCAGCCTTCCATAAGATCAACCCATACCAGCACTTGCTTCGTCTGCTCTTCGGTCAATATGCCGTTTCCGCCCAGCATTCCGTCCGGAGCTGCCCACGCCCTTGTCAGATGTACCATTGAAACAATATCCCCCACGATCTCCCGATCAACCGCCGCATTTTCGAATTCATCCTTCAGCGCCTGCAGGCACTCCATCACTTCGATAAAATTATCTTCGCAAAGCTCCCCGCGGAATGGTCTGAAACTACCCAGAAATCCGCCTGACCATTTGGGATTGTGGACATCGCTGTTCCGCGATGAATGAAAGGACAGCAATTCCTTTGCCGTTTTTTTATCCATAACATTCTCCCTGTACGATTTCTATTCTACAAATTTTTTCATCCGGGTATGAGGGCCGCCCGCATCCTCCCGGATATCACCTGAATGTCTGAACCTGATCTCCCGACTGCACTTCCGGCTTTCCTCATTGCTCAAATGTTGCGCAATGCTGCCTTTCCGCCCGTGACGCTGCGGTACATTTCCACGATTTTCTCTGAATTGCTTTCCGGGGAATCCGCTCCGTCCAGTCTAAGAACCGGGCATTCCATCTGGCTGAGCCACTGCTCATGCTGGCTGTTGTTATTTGATGCTGCCCCGCTGTCATAATTTTCAACCTCTTCTAAAAACCTCCGGTGTTCTTCATACATATCCCCGCCGGGAAGAATGCGGCTTCCAAACGCTGCAAGCTCTCTTTCGTGCACCCGCTGCACCCGGACTTTGGCATCCGCGGTAAGATAAACCGCCAGCCGGAAGAAAGGGTCAAAATATTCATGAAAACTGTTCATCGAACCTGCCATCACAAATTCCCCGGCTTTTTCCGCCGCTTCCATCAGGTTTTTGATCTTCTCCTCCCGGGAATACATTACCGTAAAAGGTATTTCCGTGTCACTTCTCCAGATATAATCGTCAATATCCAGATAAGAAATCCCAAGCTTCTTTGCTGTCAGCTTCCCAAGGGTTGTTTTTCCTGCCCCCGAGGAACCCAGTATAATCATACCGTGCATAACGGTTTCCTCCCTGAAATAATTAAAATCCTGTTAATCCCAAAACTCCCGATATGAAAGCTATCAAATCCTGTTAATCTCAAACCTCCTGATAAAAGCCATCAATAAGCCTTCTATGCAGGTCTCGCAGAATACATAATTATCGGATATTTTTAACTTAATATTTATGATGCTGGGGTCAAAAGCCCCAATTGTTCCTTGAAACTTAATATTTTACAA
>CAJUMC010000092.1 GCA_910587085.1 uncultured Lachnospiraceae bacterium
AAAAAGAAGAAAAATTTGTTTATAGATTATTTATAAAGCATGCGTTTACCGTGAATCGAACGGGCCGCATACTTGAAAAAGCATGGCATTCATGCTAAAATAATTTGTTCCATAGAATAGAATTGCGCTTTTTTTCTGCAAAGGACAGAAAAGCAAAGAAGCGCCCGATTTTAAAACTGATTTTTTATTGTCAGGGGGAATTGTTATGAGGTTTCTGACAAATCAAAAGCTTGCCATAAGGATGGGCATCATTACCACGGCGATTATTTCCATAGGACTGCTGATTCTCTGGCGGGTCGTTTCCGGCCGCGTTGCCACCATGGTAGAAAACGATATCACCAACCAGATGATTGACACGGTAGAATCCAGGGCTTCCATTATAAATGATTATGTGACCTCGGCGGAAGAGTATATGACCGCATTTGCCTTAGGCAGCGACGTCCGGAACCTTCTCGCAGATCCGGACGATCCTGACGCTCTGCAGAGAGCACAGAAATATACGGAGGATTTTGCGGCGGTCAAGGGGGTTTTCGAGGGGCTGTATATCGGAACGCCGGATACTTATGTTTTGACGCATACATCGCAGGGCGCAATCGGAATTACCACCCGGTCGGGCGAATCCCTCGAGGAATTCCGGAAAACCATTCTGGCGGAGCCGAAGCTGACCAATCTGGGAATTATGAAATCTCCGGGAACCGGAAGCATGATTCTTTCCATGTATTATCCGCTTTTTGACGGCCCGGAGTGTATCGGCTATGTGGGTGCCGGCGTATATGCCAGCCGGCTGACGGATGTTCTGCTGGATCTGGGTATTAAAGGGCTGCCCAACAGTGAATATGTTTTTTTGAATGCGCAGGACGGCACGTATCTTTTTCACGAGGATGAGGCGCTGCTGAATACGCAGACAACCGATCAGGGTTATCTGGAAATTATGCGGCGGATCGGTGAAAACGGAGATGCACAGACGGACACATATACCTATCGGGACAGCAGCGGAGTTGATCAGCTGGTCGTTTATAAATATCTGAAGGACAGGAACTGGATTTTTATGGTCCGAGACAGTGCGTCGGAAGTTTATGAGCAGGTAGAGGCAGTCCGTGCTTTGGTCGGGGTTCTGTGTGCCGCAGTCGCAGGCTTTATCATCCTCTTCACGCTGCTGATCCTGTACCGGGAGGGACGGGAGCTGATGGCCATGGAACGGGCGATCCGGCGGCTGGGCAACCTGGAGCTGTCTGCTGACGAGGAGCTGGAGCCGTTTTACGGACGGCACGATGAGATCGGCATGATCGCACAGACCATTCATCATGTCTGCGGCTGCCTGAGGAAAACGATTGATGATGTCGGGCGCATTCTTGGCGAGATGGCAAACGGGAATATTGCAGTCGACGTCGTAAAGAATGAATCTTTTTATATCGGGGATTTCAGAGTCCTTTTCGAAAGCCTGAAAAGTATCCGCACCCATCTTACCAGTGTAATGAGCGAAATTACACAGATAGCGGTGCAGGTAAACAGCGGCGCGAATCAGGTTTCCGCAGGAGCAGCTGCGCTTTCTCAGGGAACCATCCAGCAGAAGGCTTCCATCGGCGGACTGGTGTCCAATGTCACGGATATCACCGCGCAGATTCAGAACAGTACGCGCCGCTGTGCCAGCGCCAGCGACCTGGTTGACAAGGCAACCGGCTATGCTGCGGAAGCCGATACCCGGATGGAGGAGCTGATTACGGCTACCGGAAATATTGACCAGTCCTCCGCGCGGATTGTCAGCATTATCAAGACCATTGAGGATATTGCAAGCCAGACCAATATTCTCGCACTGAATGCTTCCGTGGAGGCAGCCCGTGCCGGAACAGCGGGAAAAGGCTTTTCGGTGGTATCCGAGGAGGTTCGCAATCTTGCGGCCAGATCTGCTGAGGCTGCCAGGGATACGAGCGAGCTGATCAGCCATTCCCTTAAGGACGTAAAAACGGGAACGGAATCGACCAGCCATGCCATATCTGCGATGCAGGTAATCGGGGAATGCATCCAGTCAATCAAAGGGCTGATGGACGAAATTGCGCGCGCCAGCGTTCAGCAGTCGGAAATGATTGTTTCCGTGGACAACCGCATCAAGGAGGTTTCCAAGGTCGTAGAAGAGAATTCCTCCGCTGCGGAAGAGAGCGCGGCAATTTCGAACGAGTTGTCCGACCAGGCGAGAACGCTGAACCGGCTGCTTGGGCAGTTCCGTATTAAGTAGGCCTTCCATGAAACGGAATGTGGATTTAAATGAGATTACTGACGGCAGCTGCTACGGGCTGAATGATCTGGTGCGGGCCGACTGCCGCGACTGTGCCGGCTGTTCCGAATGCTGCCGGAAAATGGCCGACACCATTATTCTGGACCCGCTGGACTGCTTCCGCCTGGCGCAGGCGCTGTCCTGCAGCTTTGATGAGCTGCTGAGCGGGGGGCGGCTGGAACTGAATATGGTAGACGGCATTGTGCTGCCGAACCTGAAGCCCCGGGAATCCGACGGCTGCTGTCCGTTCCTGAACGCTGCCGGCCGCTGCAGTATTCATGCTTTCCGCCCGGGCTTCTGCCGCATGTTTCCGCTGGGCAGGTACTATCAAGAGCGCACCTTTTCCTATATTCTTCAGACGAAAGAATGCCCGAAAAACCGATCGAAAATCCGCGTCAGCAAATGGCTGGATACGCCGGAGCTGCAGCTGAATCAGAAGTTTGTCGGAGAATGGCATTATTTTCTGGAAGATATTTCCAAATCACTGATTGAGAGTCCGCCGGAGACACAGCGGCAGGCACAGCTGTTCCTGCTGCACTGCTTTTACCGGACGCCGTACACTGCGGAGGGAGAGGCGTCGTTTTATGCGGAATTTGCGGAGCGGCTGGACAGAGCCCGCGTCCTGATCGATTGAGCTTACAAGGAGCAGGAGCAAAGCCGGATAATGCGGGGGTTATCCGGTTCAGGGAAACGGGAAACGAAGAGAGATGCGCATCAGAGTTTCGTTGTGCCGCTGCAGAAATTTGCCGGTGATGATGTACGGAAACGGCGGCCGGCAATAACAGGAGGAATATTGACTATGTATACCTTTCAGACCCGCGTCCGCTACAGCGAGGTGGATCCGCAGCGGAGAATGGCGCTTTCCGCAGTAGTAAACTGCTTTCAGGACTGCAGCAATTTTCATTCGCAGGATCTCGGAGTCGGCATTGACTATCTGACAGACAGGAAGCGTGTCTGGCTGCTTTCCGCCTGGCAGATTGAGCTTGTCCGGCCGCCGCACCTTTTTGACCGCATTACCGTCGGCACCTGGCCGTACGCCTTTAGGGGGCTGTACGGCTACCGCAACTTTATTATTTATAATGAGGAGCGCGGGCATGAGACGGCGGCCTACGCCAACTCAATCTGGTTTCTGACGGATACGGAGACCGGGCTTCCCGCCCGGATTACGCCGGAGGATTCCGAAGCGTACCCGCTGGAGGAGGCGTATCCGATGGATTACGCGCCGCGCAAGATTGTTCTTCCCGTTCCGGGTGCGCCGGATTCGGGGTACACGGTACAGCAGCTTCCGGAAATGCGCGTGACGCGGATGCTGCTGGACACGAACAACCATGTCAACAACGGGCAGTATGTGCGGCTGGCGGAAAGCCTTCTGCCGGAAGGTTTTCCCGTGTGCGGCATGCGCGCGGAATACCGCAGGGCGGCCGTTCTCGGGGATGTGATTTTTCCCGTGATGTATTTGGCGGAGGGGCAGGACACCGGTTATGTTTCGCTGAATGATGCCGCCGGCCGGCCCTATGCTGTTGTCAGTTTCCGGAGGACGTATGCGAAACAAATCGGATAAGAAGCGCGGAAGACAGGTGAAAAAATAAAATGCTGCCCGCAGAGAGGAGGCAGCAAAAGAGCAAGGTCGGAAACATTGAAAAGACCGGCGCGAGATGATTTCCATTTCGCGCCGGTCTTCTTTTTTCTCCCTGCGGATTGTTATGCCGTTTTTGCCGCCGTCTGCTTTCGCTGTTATTCCGGCCGCTTCCCGGCGGCTATTTCTCAGTCATTATAGCGGCTGGGCGTATCCTCCGAGGAAGTGCTGGTTGCATCCTCTCGGAACTGAGTGGTGAAGCCGTCGTTTCCGGAGAAGGCATCCTGCATGGAGCCTGCATCCTGGCGGTTGTTGTAACTCAGATTCAGGAAGCCCTGGAAATCCTTGCGGAACTGCTTTTCAATCTCAGGCTTGTACCCGATTACCATGTGCGGCTGGCTTTCCAGATAAGCGTTGAGCAGCTTGTTGGATGCATCCTCGCTGGCATTGATCGCTATCATTTTTTTGTCGATATTGTAAATCCTCGTCTGGCTGACGGAATTTCTTCCGGTCACACGATAATAATATGCCCATACAAGCTTGCTGTTTTCCATAATCTTAATTGCTGTATTGACCTGCCATACCGTAAAGCGCGGGCCAGCAAAAATTGGATTGCTTTTGCCGATGCGCACGGCCGAACGCATATCGCTGTCGATCTGGGCTTCCGTAACGCCCGGGTTTGTATTCAGGAATTTCTTCAGCTCCCGCTCCGATTTTTTGGTCGCCAGCTGGAACACGCTCATCAGAATCATGAAAATCCCGACGATGCACACTATGTAAATAATGTAGACAACCACGGTCGGAATGCGGTTGACCGATGAATAGTCAATATAGTAAAATTCCGCGATATCGTTAATGCCGGAAAGGCCATCATCCTCAAGAAGATCCAGAGATTTCTTGAAATTGGTCAGCGAGGATCCGGAAAGCTTTTTCAGAGTTCCCTCGGTCCGTACAAATACGTTGGACTCCGTGCCGTTATTGTACCAGTTTACAAAGGCCCTGACACGGCTTTGCATTGCAGCGTCCTTTTTCGACGGCAGCCAGACGCCGATTGCAGAATTGTCTTCCAGGTTGTACACGATATAGCCGTAGGCGTTTGTCCCGGTTCTGCGCCCGGTGTTTTTATTCACCGTATACTCTTCCATATAATAATCAATCGCATATTTAACATCCAGCTGCACATACTTTCCTTCGTATTTGCTGTAGTCAATATTCTTTTTACCGGTCAGATCCGTTCCGCCGATCAGAAAACGAACCGGAGCAAACAACGGCGCAAGCATCAGCACAACAATTGCAATCGCCCATCCGATCATTCGTTTCTTGGCAGTTTTCTGGGCTCTGCCTTTGATTTCGTCTAACATAGTATCCTCCTTCACCACTTGAATTCTGAAAAAAATGTGAAAAAACAATGAAATATCTAAACGTTATTCTATCAAAGTAATTACCTATTTTCAAGAGCTTTTTGCGAATAATTCCGGCGAAAGGATTATTTCTTGAAATTGACAAAACAATCGGGATCGAATATGATTATCGGTGAGTTTCCTATAATGAAAAGCGCCGCACGGGCGGCAGAATGAGAGGGATTATGGGTATCCGGTATTTTGAAGAGGAAAAGGTATTTCAGCTGGATTCGAAGGACGCCAGCTATGTGATCGCGCTTGCCGACGAGGAGCAGTTTGTCGGGCATGCGTATTTCGGCCGAAAACTTTCGGATTGCCATGTGCGCCATCTGATGCGCTTGGACGAAGGGCCGTTTGTGCCGAGCAAAAACAACCGCGACCGCGCGGCGTTCGGTGATGCGTTTCCGTTTGAGTATTCGACGCACGGCGTGGGTGATTTTCGGGAGAGCTGTCTGAAGGTGGAAACGTCCCGCGGCCATGAGGCGTGCTCGCTCGTCTACCGCTCCCACCGGATTTATGACGGCAAGCCTGCGCTGGAAGGGCTCCCGGCCACCTTCGGAACGGAAAAGGAATGCTCCACGCTGGAAATCACCTGCGAGGATCCGGTTCTGCAGCTGGAGGTTGTGCTTGTATACAGTGTCTTCGAGGACAACAGCGCCGTTACGCGCAGCGCGCGCATCCGAAACCGCGGTTCCGAGGCAGTTTATCTGAAAAAGGCGCTGTCCGCCTGTCTGCATCTGGACGGCCTGGATTATGAATATATTACACTGCACGGCAGCTGGGCGCGGGAACGCCGCATCGACCGGCGTCCGCTGACGCACGGAAAGCACAGTGTTTCGTCCCTTCGCGGCGAATCGAGCCATCAGGATCATCCGTTTATCGCGCTGCTGACGCCGGGGGCAAACCAGGATTCGGGCGAGGTGTACGCCATGAATTTCGTGTATTCGGGCAATTTTCTCGCGCAGGCGGAGGGCTGCCAGTTTGACACAACCCGCGTGGTCATGGGAATCCATCCGGAAAACTTCTCCTGGAAGCTGGAGCCTGGCGAAGTCTTTACCTGTCCGGAGGTTGTTATGGTTTACTCCGACGCGGGGCTCGGGAAAATGACGCGCAGATTCCATGACCTGTACCGCGGGCATCTGATCCGCGGGGAATACCGCAACAAGAAGCGCCCGATCCTCATCAATAACTGGGAGGCGACCTATTTTGATTTCAACACGGACAAGCTCCTCTCCATCGCGAAGGAAGCAAGCTCGCTCGGCATCGAGATGCTGGTGATGGATGACGGCTGGTTCGGACAGCGCAGCGACGACAACAGCTCGCTCGGCGACTGGCAGGTGAATGAGGACAAACTGGCCGGCGGGCTGAAAAGACTGGTGGACGAGGTAAACAAGCTCGGAATGAAATTCGGGATCTGGTTTGAACCGGAGATGATTTCGCCGGATTCCGACCTGTACCGGGCGCATCCGGACTGGGCCATCCAGATTCCGGATCGCACCCCGAGCCGCTGCCGCAACCAGTATGTGCTCGACATGTCCCGCAGGGAGGTGCGCGACGCCGTTTATGCTATGGTGAAAGCCGTACTTTCGTCTGCCAATATTGAATACGTGAAGTGGGATATGAACCGGCCGCTCTGCGACCTCGGCAGTTTTTGCCTTGACGCGGATCGCCAGGGTGAGCTGTCCCACCGCTATATGCTGGGTGTGTACGAGCTGCAGGAGCGCCTGATCACCGATTTTCCGCACCTGCTCCTGGAAAACTGCTCCGGCGGCGGCGCGCGTTTTGACGCCGGAATGCTCTATTACAGCCCGCAGATCTGGTGCTCCGACGATACCGATGCGATCGAGCGGCTTTCCATTCAGGAAGGAACTTCTCTGGTGTATCCGCTCTGCTCGATGGGCGCGCATATCAGCGACTGCCCGAATCATGCTGTCGGGCGGATAACGCCGTTTGCCACCCGCGGACATGTTGCGCTCGCCGGCACGTTCGGCTATGAGCTGGATGTTACCCGTATTCCGCAGGCAGACCGGGACATGATCCCGTCCCAGACCGCGATGTATCACAAATACAACGATCTTGTGCGTACCGGCGATTACTATCGGATTGCCAGCTATTCCGAGAACCGGCAGTTCGACTGCTGGGAGGTTGCCGCGAAGGACGGTTCCGAAGTGCTTGTCACCTACGTCGAAGTGCTGCGCCGCGTTAATTTCAAGTCGCGTACGCTTCGCCTGAGGGGGCTCGATCCGGAAGCAGTGTATGAAAACGAGGAAACGAAGGAACGCTATACCGGCGACGTGCTGATGTATGCCGGCGTGCAGGTGCCGGAGCCGTGGGGAGATTTCGGCAGCAGGCTGCTGCATTTTGTGAGAGTGTAAAAGGAGTCAAGACCACTGGCTTAGCCGGTGGTTTGCACTGCCCCTACAAGAGGCTCTTACCTGCTTGCGCCCAGAAGGCCCACAGAAAGCCTGCCAACGGCACCACATTTTCAGCTGCCCTTAAAAAGAGCTTTGTCAAGTACTATCTTACTCTGGCTCAGCCCCCAAAGGGGCTTGCTAGTTTGCTTTGATTTTCATACTTATATTTTCAGTTCGCATGCTTATATGTAAAGATTTTCCCTCCCCCTGCATAGCAGGGGGATTATTTTTGCTGTTAAACGAGATCAGAGTGGCTTGGCAGTATGCTCTGCCGTAAATGGAGGAAAAGTATGTGTTTTGTGCTGTCCCAGCCTTGATAATCGAGAAAAAAATAATAAATATAACTGTTTAAATATATTGACAATAATTATTGCTTGTATTAAAATTATATTAATCCTGAATTATTCATGAGCATATAAAAGCACTTAATACTACAAAACCTCA
>CAJUMC010000093.1 GCA_910587085.1 uncultured Lachnospiraceae bacterium
TTACTCCCTTCGGTCGTAAGCAAATCAGCGCTGGTATAATGTCTGGCGACATTATACCATGCCTTCCAGAGAAAGGAAAGACAAATTGGATGGAATTTCTTCCGCTGTTGCGAAAAAACAGGAAGGTATGGTATACTTGTCCGTGCGAGTCCCGCCTGCGCAGCGGGAAGACTGAATGGATTACAGTGCCGCCTCCCCGGCGGCGGAATGAGAGGTAACATGGAAGCGTATACAGGAAATCAGATCGTTGTACTTGAGGGGCTGGAGGCTGTGCGCAAGCGTCCCGGCATGTACATAGGAAGCACCGGCACACGGGGGCTCCATCACCTGATCTGGGAAATATTGGATAATGGTATTGACGAGCATCTTGCAGGCTACTGCAGCAGAATCGAGCTTATCATGCGGAAGGACGGCGGAATCACCGTCACGGACCACGGACGCGGCGTGCCGACCGACATCCATCCGACCAAAAAAATACCGACTGTGCGGGTTGTCTACACCATCCTGCACGCAGGCGGCAAATTCGGCAATTCCGCCTACAAGGTTTCCGGAGGACTGCACGGCGTGGGAGCCTCCGTCGTGAACGCGCTCTCCTCGCGGATGATCGTAGAAGTCCGCAAGGAAGGGAAAATCTTCCGGGACGAATATGAAAACGGCGGACGTCCCGTTACGGAACTTGAGGACGGCCTGCTGCCCGTGGTTGGAAAATGCAATAAATCGGACACCGGCACCCGCGTCACCTTCTACCCGGACAGCACAATTTTCGAGACCGTGGATTTTAAAGAGGAAACAATCTGCAAACGGCTGAAAGAAGTCGCCTATCTGAACCGCGGGCTGAAGCTCACCTTCACAAACGAGTACACGGGCGAAACCCGGGTATTCGAGGAAACGGAGGGCATCAAAAGCTTTGTTTCCTATCTGACGCGCGAGGCAAATAAGCTCCACGCGGAACCGGTCTATATTGAGGGAAAAAGCGGCGATATCGAAGTGGAAGTCGCCTTCCAGTACACGGACAACTATTCCGAGCAGATCAATTCCTACTGCAACCGCATCAATGTCGTGGACGGCGGCACCCTCGTCACAGGTTTTAAAACGGCGCTCACCCGCGTGATGAACCAGTACGCCAGAGAGCTTGGCTACCTGAAGGAGAAGGATGAAAACCTCGACGGGCGCGATATCCGCAACGGCATTGTCGCCATTCTCTCCATCAAGCACCCGGACCCGCAGTTCGAAGGCCAGACAAAGACGAAGCTCGGCAACACGGACGCAAAAACCGCAGTTGACGACGTTTTCTCGACCGAGGTCACCCGCTGTCTCGACAAAAACATTGAAACGCTGAAGGTCATCCTCGAAAGCTCCATGCGCTCCTACAGCGCCAGAAAGGCGGGCGATAAGGCACGCAACGCCGTACTGAAGCAGCTGAACGACGTTGATACCAAAAGCAAGCTCGCCTCCTGCTCCTCCAGAAAGCCGGAAGAATGCGAGGTCTATATTGTCGAGGGTGATTCCGCCGGCGGCACGGTAAAGACGGCGCGCAACCGGAAAACCCAGGCGGTGCTTCCGCTGCGCGGCAAAATCCTCAACGTGGAAAAAGCGACGCTCGACAAAATTCTCGTCAACAATGAAATAAAAACGATGATTGCCTCATTTGGCTGCGGCATCGGGGACGATTTTGATCTCTCAAAGCTGCGCTACGGCAAAATAATTATCCTGACCGATGCCGATGTGGACGGCGCGCATATCAGTACGCTGCTGTTAACCTTCTTCTACCGGTTTATGCCGGAGCTGATCACGAACGGCAGGGTGTACCGCGGCATGCCGCCTCTCTACCGCGTGGAATACGAGGGAAGCGAAAAGGGCAAAAAGAAAAAACAATTCCGGTACCTTTTCGATGATTTCGAGCTGGAGAAATTCCGCAAGGAGGGCAGGAAAATCCTTGCCCTGCAGCGCTACAAGGGACTCGGCGAGATGGACGCGAGCCAGCTCTGGGAAACCACGCTGAACCCGGAAACCCGCGTTCTTGCCCAGGTCTCCCTCTCGGACACCGTGGAGGCGGACGAGGTCACTACGCTGCTGATGAGCAACAACGTGCCGCCGCGGCGCGCGTTTATAATCGAGGAGGCGAAATACGCCCGGCTGGACGTATAACGGCGCCCGCCGACGGAGCGCGGAACCTAGCAGCCCGGGGAAGCCGCGAGGACAGTTCAGAAGGCGGCGAAGCTCCTTCACAGATTATCATGCCGCCCGCGCGGCAGAATGAGAGGAATCATGAAAACAGACAATATCATTCAGCTTGATTTTTCGGAGGAGATGAAAACCTCCTTCCGCAACTACGCGATGAGCGTAATTATAGACCGCGCGCTGCCGGACGTCCGCGACGGCTTAAAGCCGGTGCAGCGCCGCATTCTCTACGCCATGACGGAGCTCGGCCTTGAACCGAAGAAACCGCACAGAAAAAGCGCCCGCATCGTCGGCGATACCATGGGCAAATACCATCCGCACGGCGATACCTCCATCTACGACGCGCTCGTGCATCTCTCAGAGGAATATTCGCTCCCGATCCCGCTGATCGACGGTCACGGCAATTTCGGTTCCATCGACGGCGATCCGCCCGCCGCCATGCGCTACACCGAAGCGCGGCTTTCCGAGGGCGCAATGGCACTGCTTGACAATCTGGATCAGGGACTTGTCGAGTTTATCCCGAACTTCGACAACAACGAAAAGGAGCCGAAGGTGCTTCCGGCCATGCTGCCGAACCTGCTGATCAACGGCACGACCGGCATCGCGGTCGGCATGGCGACCAATATGCCCCCCCACAATCCCGGCGAGGTAATTGACGGCGTCATCGCCTGCATGGATCGTCCCGACATCACCGTTCCGGAACTGATGAAATATATTCCGGGGCCGGATTTTCCGACGGGCGGCGCAATCGTCAACGCCGGAGATCTGGAAGCCATCTACACGGCGGGCGAGGGCAAAATTAAAATACGCTCCACGGTGGAAATCGAACCGTCCGACGGCGGCCGGAAGAACATTGTCATCACCGAGATTCCGTATACCTCCGCAGGAAATAAAACAAAGCTTGTGGAAAGCCTTGTCTCCCTGATGAAAGATAAGGTGTTTGACGAAATCTACGATGTCCGGGACGAATCCTCCAGCGATGTGCGCATCGTCGTCGAGGTAAAAAAGGATCGGGATATCAGCAATCTTCTGAACGGGCTGTATAAAAAAAGTCCGATGGAAGATACCTACGGCGTCAACATGCTCGCGGTAAAGGATAATCAGCCTATCCTTTTTAACTTGAAAACACTGATTCAGGAATTTATCCTTTTCCAGGAGGAGCTTTATACAAAACAGTATGAGCATCTGCTCGATAGAGCACGCAAGCGCCAGGAGATCGTGAACGGCCTGATCCGGGCAACGGATGTCATCGACCTGATTATCGAAATTCTGCGTGGTTCTACATCCGTAGCACAGGCAAAAGCCTGCCTGATCTCCGGAAATACGACGGATATCCGCTTCAAGTCGGAAAAATCGAAAAAAGCCGCGGCCAAACTCGACTTTACCGAGCGCCAGGCGGACGCCATCCTCGCGATGCAGCTGTCGAAGCTGATCGGATTGGAGGTGCTCAAACTACATGAGGAGAATCAGGAATTGTCAAAGCAGATCGAAAACTACCTGGAGATTCTCGGCAACAAAAAATCGCTCTATAAAGTAATAAAAAATCAGTTGAGAAATTATAAAAAGCAGTTTAACAGAGCCAGAGTTACCAAAATTACCCATCAGGAATCTGCCAGCTACGTGGAGGAGGTGCGGATCGAAGATATCTATGTCCTGATCGACCGGTTCGGCTACACCAAATGCGTGGACAGCGCCACTTACACGCGGACGACCGAAGAAAGCCTGAAAGAATATGAGCACATGATACGTATGAAAAGCGATGGCCGTCTCTGCCTGTTTACCGCCGAAGGGAACATGTATCAGGTGAAGGCTTCCGCCATCCCGCGGTGCCGCATCCGCGATAAGGGCACGCTTATCCACAATCTCTGCAAGGTTGACCGGGAAACCATTCTGACCTACATTTCGTTTGAGGAGCTGTTTGAATCCCAGCTGCTCTTTGTGACAAAAGCCGGCTTCATCAAGCAGGTTTCCGGCATTGAATTCGAGACAAACCGCTCGGTTGTCGCCTCCACCAAGCTGGATCCCGATGACGGGGTGGTTGCCGTCATACCGCTGTCCGCGGCGCAGATCACCGGCGGAGAACTCAAGGTTATCCTGCTGACGCAGGACGGACTTTCCCTTGGCTTCCCGCTTCCGGAGGTTCCGGAGCAGAAGAAAAACGGCCGGGGTGTCCGGGGAATTACACTGGAAAAAGCGGACACGGTCGCGTTTGCCGCCGTCACCCATAATACCGCGGAAACCTTTGAGGCCGACGGAAAGCTTTATTCCGCAAAGAAGGTAAGGAACCGGAAGCGGGGCGGAAAGGGCCAGCGGGCATCGCTGCAGATATAAACCGTTCGGACTTCCGACGCGCATAAAAAAAGCGTCCCTCACATATACCGTAATAAAGCCTATGCCTGAAGGACGCTTTTTATTATGCTTATCTATGCTGTACAGCCGGGCGATACGGTCGGTTCGATCGCCAGGGAATTCCAGATACCAATATCCACAATTATCTACAACAATCAGCTTTCCTACCCGTTCCGGCTTGCCGTCGGACAGGCGCTGCTTCTGTCCGCAGAGGGAGAAGCCGAGCGCCCGGTCATTGAAACCGGAGGCTACGCCTACCCCTATGCCCGGGAAGAGGTGCTTCGCCAGACGCTTCCCTACATGACGGCGCTGAATATTTTTTCCTACGGCTTTACCACGGAGGGCGAGCTTATTCCGCCCCGCCAGGACGACAGCCGCCTGATTGCGCTTGCCCTGGATTACGGCGCGCGTCCGGTTATGACGCTGACTCCCATCGACGCATCCGGAACCTTCAACAACAACCTGATCACCGGCCTTGTCCACAACCCTGCCTCTGTTTCCCGCCTGATCGGGGAGATCGTGCAGAAGCTGGCGCAAAGCGGCATGCAGGGCGTTGACGTTGATTTCGAGTACATCCTTCCGTCGGATCGCGTTGCCTTCGCCGATTTTGTACGCGAGCTGCGCATCGCCGTAAATGCCGTCGGCTACCGCGTTTCGGTAGCACTCGCTCCCAAAACCTCTGACAATCAGCCAGGACTTCTGTACGAGGGCAAAGATTATGCACTGCTCGGCGCAGCGGCGGATTTTGTGCTGCTGATGACTTATGAGTGGGGATATACATATTAACACGCAAGTCGTAGGTTATTTATTGATATTATTTATGTATTATATTTTACCGGATTCTCTTTGGTTACACCGGTGCAGCTTTCCGCCGCAACGAATGTGAGAGGTGGCAGAGAATGCGGACGGCAGCTTATGTGCGCCCATATCCCGGTTGTGTGGATAAGAATTTCCCCACCTGCAGCAAGAACAGAGGCACAGCGGGAACTGGCAGAAAAGAATGCTCGTATATAAATTCTGAACACGCCGGCGCAGCGCGTGAAAATGGGTAAAACGGGCTTGAAATGGAGCAACGGTAAAAATGGGTAAGAGGAAAAACGCGGGAAATCGGCTTTTAAAACGTGGGAATACAAAGGACACCGTCCGTTGAACTCTGACTTCCCGCCCGGAGAGCTTCCGGCGGAAGTTGTTTGAAATGCCTTATAGCATGGCCTGAAAACGGGGATATCGGGCTCGAAATGGTGTGATGGTAGAAATGAGGCTAAAGGCGAAAATAGGCTTTAAAACATGAATAGACAAAGAAAACCGCCCTTGTACTTTTGGCGAGTGTCAGGGGCGGTATTCTTATCAGGTTTGGAAGTGTGAGCCTGCTGCCCGGTATCTGATATATGGCGTGGGGCAGCAGGGCAAGGGCTTATTTTCTGCTGGACATGGGTATTTGCAGATAATCAATCAGGGCAGTTTCCAAAAGCCGGGAATAGTTTACCTTTTGTTCTTCTGCAATCCTTTTCAGCCATGCCGGGAGAGTGATGTTTGTTTTGATGCGCTCATTATCCTTTTTCATGCGGAATAAGTCAGGGTGGATTGTAACGGGCATTACAACATTTCCCTCGGTATCTTCTTTGGAGAGGTTCACGGATGGAGTGGGAATTTCCTCATTGTCACATTCCATACTGTAAACATGGAGGCTTGCGGCTTCTGCTGCCATGCGTGCAGCTTCTTCCAGGTTATTCCCAACACTGATACATCCGGGTAAATCAGGAAAGTAGATACTATATGAGCCGTCTGTTGATGGTTCAAA
>CAJUMC010000094.1 GCA_910587085.1 uncultured Lachnospiraceae bacterium
GTGATCCAGCTCCTTTCGGAGTCCGTGGAAGTCCAGTTTTTTGTCCGCACCCCCAAATAATCATTCTATATAATGTGAAAATATGGTAGAATACAAATGAAACAAAAGTAGTACTTATGGGACGGGATTTAGTCCTATAGACATGAAAGGAGAATGTTTATGTGGAAAAAACCAAAGTTATTGCAGAAAAAATGGTTGCTTGAAAGCAGGGTGGGAGGAATCTTTGCTTTCCTGGTATTGATTTTATTGCCAGGAGTGAAATCTTTTGCAAAGGACGACGAAGTAGAACAATGTGTTGACAACATGAAAGTATAATGTTAGTTCGCCCAATCAGGTGGATCTTCTTGCGGCATATCGTTTAACAGATGAAGGTAATGGGTTGGTTCATCGGTATAATGGCGAGAATCATGCGATGCTTGTTGTATATAATGATAAAAATGCCGAAGAAATCACTGTTTATGAGACGCAAATTAAGACGCCGTTTATGACAACTTATTCATATTCTACATTAGCAAAAAAGCGTTATTTACCATTTAAAATAAAATAGTTAAAACGACAAGATACTTTTTCAAGTAATACTTGAGTTTTCGCATTGTTTAACTCGGTTTTTTATAAAAGGTTTCGTGTTTTGGCGGCATTGTTGCTTTTAGAAATAAAGCTTTGGGCGTTTGTCAGAATAGTTGTGGAAACTCAAGTTACAGAGAAAGGGGAAAAGAATATCGTAATTGTCGGTAATACTGTTTTTCTTGTCTGGGACAGAGAGATATGCGGCTGAGAGAAGAAGAACAATTGTTATCAGCAAAAAAAGACGGATTTTGGTATTTTTGCAGCAGCATATTGTATCAGGAACAGATGGAATGAATTGGCAGAAGGGAAAGGGAGAAGGTAAGAGACTGGGAATGCATTAACACACATAGATATACTTATTATAAGTATATTACAGCTGCCGTAGCGGAGGAGCTTTTGCAGTATCAGTAGACTTTTTTGTAGCTGAAAGATAGAGAAATGCGGATTAATCAGTGTTTCCTGGAAAACGTATTCATGCGAAAAAAGGTAACCGATGTGCTTGCGCTTGTGCAGGATATTGCGAAGTTAGTTGATTTTCCATAAATAATTTTGTATAATAATTATAATAAAAATTTCTCAAGATTAGGAAAAAAGAGAGATATGGCCGCACTGAAAGGCTTGCTGCATAGTATGCTTATGGAAGGTTTTAGAAAGGTAGAGGTGAAAATGGGAAAAACAGGGAAAAACAAATTATCAAAAGCAGCATGGAGTACACTATGCGTTTTATTGCTGGCCGGATGCTCCGGCCAGGGGGCTGGCAATACCTTTGAATCAGCTCCGTCCGGGGCCGCTCCGACAGCCGGATTGACGCAGGGAGCGGTTCCTTCCACAGCGGCGGACGGAACAATCCAGAAAGCGGTTCCTTCCGTTGCGTCCGGGGAGCCCTCGCCGCAGCAGGCAAGCCAGGCTGACCGTTATGAGGGCTGTCAGAAATATGCCCCTTCGGATAAAGTGAAGGTGTATTTCGCGGAGGATGGAACAAAGCAGGTTGTTGTGCAGTACGGCGAAAAGGAAGCTGTTTTTGACAGCTGGGATTATGACTTGAGCTATGGAGAACCGGTTTTCCGGCAGCAGGAGCCGGAGAAGGGCGATGCCGCGCTTCTTTATATAGTGCTGCCGACCAGGGCCGGGGAGGATTCCTCTCTGGCCGCGCAGGAGGCTGTACCGTCTGCTGTGGGCGGCGAGATTTGCGGGGAATGGCATCTTCTCCGCCTGGGAGAGAAAATCGAAGAGCTTTCCGATATGGGCGGAGTCTCCGAAATGAGCGAATATGGCTGGACAGACGAGGCGCGCGGGGAATTCCGGATGAAGTGGGAGGAAACAGAGGATGGCCGCTGCCCGGTATTGTACGGTGCCGCCGATCCTGGGCTTTCTGCTCCGTTTTACGCGTACCCAAATCTGTGGGAGCTTGCACAGGAGAAGCTGGAGCTGGTGCAGGAGGACGCCCTGCATATTACGGAGCGGATGCTGGCATACCGGCGGCTTGGCGTGCGCGACGGGGAGAAGGTGGTATGGCTTGGCGCTCTGTACGACGATATTCTGAGGCAGGGTGAGGCAGGCAGCCGTTCCGTAAGCAGCGCGGGCGGCAGCTGCTTTGTTCCGTACGCTGTGGTTCAGTACGGGGAGGACTGGTATGAGCGTTGGATACAATCAGGCGAAATGCGCGTGCTGGAACCGGACTGCCTGCTTGACCTGGATGGGGACGGCGTGGAGGAGAGCATTTCCTGGCGTGTGACGGAAGAAAACAGAACCGTAAAGGTCAGCATCATGAACCAAGCGGGACAGCAGGTTTCCATGGAGCTTGGAGACGAGATGGGAGATTGTGATTTTCGTCCCTTTGCCGCCAGCCTGGATGGCAGCACGGTGCAGCTGATTTTGTGGAGCCGCAGGGGCGTTGCGAATGGGTTGTCCTTTTATCGCTATGAGGCGGGAAGGCTGAAGACGGTCGGCGAGGAGCTTGTGTGCCGTGAAGCAGCTTATACGGTAATAGACCGGACGGCGGACGGCGGGCTGACGTTTTCCGTGCAGGCGGACGGCGGATTCCGTCTGGGCGCTGTTGTGGCGGACAGGGAATACGGATATGAAAACGGGCAGCTGAAGGAGCGGAAACCGGATTTTTACGATATACGGAACACGGAGCTTTCCTGTCTGACTGCGAAGCGGGAGCTGGAGCTTTTAGTCTCGCCGGACGGCAGCGAAAGCGTGGTTTTCCCGGCGGGAACCAGGCTGCGCCGCCTTCGCTGCAGCGAGCTGTCCGATGCCCCGGCGACAGGGGAGGAGAGCTCCTGGGGCTGGCTGCTGCTGGAAAGTGTGGATACCGGGGAGCAGGGCTGGCTGCAGCTCGCTGCTGACGGGAAATGTATGTTTCCGGATGGCACAGCCGCGGAGGGCGATGAGATTTTTGACGGGATACAGGACGCGAGATGAAGAGAAAAAAGAAAATAGCATTATTGGCTGGTTTTGCGTTTCTGGCGGGTATCGTGAGCAGCGGGCGCCTGTCAGAACGCAGAAGATGTGAACAGCCGTAATACGGAAATTGTAAACAATGCGGCGGAGCATATCCCACATACGGCAGAAGTTTTAAAAAGTGCGGCGGAGAATAAGATAAATTTCGGGCTTCTGAACAATGAAACAAAGACAGTGCTGTATGAGGAAAAGGATATCCATTACAGCGACATTGAAATTCAGGTGGAATCAGGGTAACGAAAAGAGACGTTTACTTTTTGGACGATACTACATTATTCAGCGCGGAATTACCGGAGAATTCAATTTCTTTTATCTGCGTGTCAGGGAATGCCAGGAAATGCAATCTGGTGAGGAATATGCGAAAAGCAGTATTGAAATGGCGGACGGCCAGGCCGGTTGCATAGATACAAAGGAATATTATGACGACAGGAAGAATTTCTGGCTACGTCTCTATCTGGATAAAACGAAAAAGAATTATGTGGAGTTTTTTTCGGATCAACACGGGTTTGGGACGGATTATATGGTGGATCATAATGGCTTCCGGGCCGATTTTCTGGACAACGGCGAGCAGGCGTACTGCTATGACTGGAGAGGTCAAGAGAAGGCTGGCCTGACGGGAGCGGGGATAAGGAATTCCGGCAGTATCAATATGGTTTTGAATTACAGGAGGCCGGAGCGCATATTCAGGTGGAAAAAGAGGAAACGGATTTGTT
This sequence comes from uncultured Lachnospiraceae bacterium, assembly GCA_910587085.1. GTDB lineage: Bacteria > Bacillota > Clostridia > Lachnospirales > Lachnospiraceae > RGIG4057. The sequence goes on from CAJUMC010000094.1 coordinate 3,747, forward strand.
TGCGCTTGCGCAGAAAATTGTAAAATCGGTTGTTTTTCCATAATGGAAAGCGGACAGACGGCCGGATTAACACTTGTGCGGAAGCTGGCTCGGGAATCAGAACCTGTTTTAAACCGATGATAAACCGGGATAGAGAAATATACGGGTAGTTTTAATACTTATGAGGGAGGGGGATTTTTTATGAAAAAACAAACGTTTTTGCTTGCGCTCGCTTTGCTGCTGGCCGGTTGTCAGGAGAGCGGCAGATTGCCGGAGGAACCTGCGCTTACGGACGCACCAATGCTTACGGATTCACCCCAGGGGCCGACGCTTACAGGCTCTCCGGAGAAGCCTGCACCCTCAGATACCCTGACGGAAGCAGAGCCTTCCACCAAGGCCGAAATTCTGGAGGAGAACGTGGAGTATGAACAGGCAGCAGTGGACGGGCTGACCCGTGTCGGGATAGAACGGGGAAAGGGAATTTGTCTGGATCTGAACGGGGATGGTACGGAGGAACTGCTGTATTTTTCTCCCAAAGGCATTTATATCAACGGGCATCCTGGAAAAGGAGCTTCGGATAATGGAAGATAGAACCCGGGAGCTCTGGCTGGTGGACGTTGATACAGCCGATTCGTATTTGAATTTTATTGTTGCCGGAGAGAACGATAGAGAGGAACTTCTGCTGTGGTATGACGGCAGCCTGAAGGCAGAGCAGATGGGGAATTTTAACGGCAACCCATTCAGCACGGCGGAGTACCGCGGAGACGGAATCGTTGTTGTGGACTCTGTGTGTGTTCCGCTGCTGTATGAGAGCTGTTTCCGGCCGGCAGAATATCAATGGTCCGCAGAATTGGGGATGGAATACACCGGGAAAGCGTCAGTGATATCCAGAGGACCGGAGGACTGGAAAGAATTGGCAGATCCGGAGAACGGCCAGTGGAGGCTGCTTACCGACTGGAAGCTGTATCAGGACAACCGCTTGGATGCAGAAATAATACAAGGGAAGAAGCAGCAGAAACTTTATCCGCTGAAGGTGACCTGGAAAGAAACGGAGGGAAACTGGCAGGAGTGCTGGATTCTTGTGGAACTGGAGAACGGTGTGCAGGGCTGGATTTATGCGGAATGGACGGATGAAAAATGGATACTGAACAGGGAAAAGGATGCCAGAGAGGTGATTGAAGGATATTTGTCAGCGGGATAAATTTGCGGAGGGAATGATGAAACGGGCAAAGCCGGCAGGAATCGCAGGATTCGTACCGGCTTTTATGCTGTCCGGCCAGGAGCCGCGATTACCCGCGCGGTCGAAAATGTCTGCAGAGGGTGGTATCTGGCTTGCCTGAGCGAAGAGATGAAAAAGTTTTGACGGAAGCCGGAGCCTCCTGGAAGAAACGAATATGACGGGACAGCAAGATGAATGAAAAATTCCTGAGCATAAAAAGCGGATATTTTTAGAAATTTTTATAATGATTTTTTGATGTTAGTTGCAATTTTGATGGATATATCCGTTGTTGATTTTTTTCTGTAAAAATTTTAATTTAGAGTCATTACACAGGATAAGAAAATGTGGTAAAATTAAATCACAATAAAAGCAATGAAGATTACATTCTGATTTGAGTATCAAAGAGATTATTTATTAAATTTTTTGTGGAAGGAGGGACAGTTGATAAGGTATATAAATATTGTATAATACATATATTCTGTTGGATTGTCAGAGCCTTGAAAAAATCAGGATTTACAGAAGAAGGCCTTTGATGGAAGCAAGTATCTAAGAAAAAACTTGTCAATGGAGGTGTTTAAGTGAGGCGAAAGAGTAAGTTTCTTTTGATATTTGGAATTGCCGGTACATTTTTAGGTATAGTGTCCGGAAAAGCTGTTTTTGCGAAACCGGATTGCGCTCATCCTGCAATGAGGATTGAAGATCTCGGATCGCATGCGGAATTTACGAATAATCCAACAAAATACTGCTATTATCTGTATCATCAGTATCATGCTTATTGTCCGACCTGCGGATATGAGGATGTATATCATGGGGAATCGTATTATGCAGTGGATCATAAATGGCAGATTAATATTGAACCGGCCAGTCCCTTCACATTGCAACCCCAGAAGGTTTATTGCGCCAACGCCAGCTGCGGATTGAGATATGAATCAGTCACACCGTGGATACCTTCGGACAGAGAGGAGGTGGAGTAATCCATTTGAGAAGATTTAAATGTGAAACTTAAAATATTTAACCTGAATTATTCATGAGCATATAAAAGCACTTAATACTACAAAACCTCAAACCAG
>CAJUMC010000095.1 GCA_910587085.1 uncultured Lachnospiraceae bacterium
GGTTTCCCTTTCTGACTTTATGATAACATAGATTTCATTCTTCGTCAACCGACTCTTATATCCTTTCTCCGATGGCGGGCACTCAGTCGGTTTTGGAAGATAACAAATTTTCAAGCTGTATTTGCGCGGAAGCAGCATCGGGCGCGCCGGCATCCGCAGAAGGAGTATTCTGCGGTTCCTATCCTTCGAAAACCGTCTCCGCGGTTGCGGCCATGAAAAACAACATAAAAAAGAACCCGGGGATTTATTCCACGGGTTCTTTCCCATTAAGCTGGAAATCAGATTCGAACTGACGACCCCTTCATTACGAGTGAAGTGCTCTACCTGCTGAGCTATTCCAGCATTTTCTGTAAAATACAGAAAATCGAGGCGACAAGATTCGAACTTGCGACCTCTGCGTCCCGAACGCAGCGCTCTACCAAACTGAGCCACGCCTCGAAATTTGTAACAATGATTTTGATGTTTGCTTCAACGATGTTGCTAGAACATTATGCACCCGTTTTCAAAAAAAGTCAAGCCCCTTTTGAAAAAAAAATTAAAAAAATATTTCGGGGGTGAAATCAGGAAAGAATGTGATGCGGAATTTGCACTTATACTTTTCTTTTTTGAGATTTCGTGGTAAACTGTATGGGAATGAAGGGAAGAATGTCCTGCACGGTGTTATGAGGAATGCAAGATTTTGTTGGTTTGAGGGTATAACCGGGCAGCGGGAAATAAAAGAACCGGCGCGGTGGCATGGCCGGCAGCCGGAAATGCGATAACAAGGATGGGTGTTAATGATGAATGCACATATTACGGGAACCGGAAGCGTTCTTCCGAAAAAGAAAGTGACAAATTTTGATCTGGCGGAGCGGATGGATACCAACGATGAGTGGATTGTCAGCCGGACCGGGATTAAGGAGAGACATATTGCAACCACGGAAACCACCGCAGGCATGGCGGTCGAGGCGGCCGAAAAGGCAATGCAGGAAGCGGGCGTTCAGCCGGAGGAGCTGGAGCTGATTCTTGTGGCCACCGTAACCGCAGATCATATAGTTCCGAGCACAGCCTGCGAGGTGCAGGCGGCGCTCGGGGCGAAAAATGCGGCGGCGATGGATCTGAATGCAGCCTGCTCGGGCTTTGTGTTCGCGCTCAATACTGCACAGGCATACGTGCGCGCCGGAATCTATAAAAAGCTGCTGATTGTCGGTGTTGAAACGCTGTCAAAGGTAGTGGATTGGTCGGATCGGAGCACCTGTATACTTTTCGGGGACGGAGCGGGCGCTGCGGTGCTGGAGGCGGCTGAGGAGGGCGGCATTCAGGATTTTGTTCAGTATTCCGACGGCGGACGGGGGGCGGCCCTGCTCTGCGACGCCCGGCCGGTGCGCAATCTCTTCGCATCGCAGGAGTATAAGCAGGAGTATGTAAAAATGGACGGCCAGGAGGTATTCCGGTTTGCGGTAAAGCGTGTGGCGGAATCCATTGACGCCATTCTGGAAAGAAACGGACTGGGGACGGAGCAGATCAGTCTTTATGTGATGCATCAGGCAAATGCGAGAATTATTCAGGCGGTTGCGAAGCATCTCGGGGAGAGCATGGAAAAATTCCCGATGAACCTGGATCACTGCGGCAATACCTCGGGAGCTTCCGTGCCGCTTCTGCTCGATGAGCTCAACCGTGCGGGACGTCTGCATCGCGGAGACAGGCTGATTTTCTCCGGGTTCGGCGGGGGACTGACCTGGGGAAGCATTTATATGATCTGGTAGAGAAGAGCAGCTGCGCGCATAATATAAACGGCATCCGGAAAAAACATTGATACGGCATCCGGAAGAAGACATTGACACACGGCATCCGACAGGAAACACAGCAGAAAACGTACGAACGGACAGGAAAAGCACAGGGGTGAACGGCAGAGAAAAGAGTACGGGGATGGGCGGATAAAGGGACATGCGGCGGGGAGGGCGTATGTGGGAAATTACAACAGGAAAAATGATACGCAGTACGCGGGAAGCGCAGAAGGTATCAACAGGAAAGCTTGTGGAGGGGCTATGTTCGCGAAGAACTCTCCAGAAGTTTGAAGAGGGGAAGGCTGACTGCGAAATGCTTCTTTTCGTTATACTGCTGCAGCGCCTCGGAAAATCGGCGGATAAGCTGGAATATATACTGACCTGGCGGGATTACCGTCTTGAATGTATTCTGGACTGGTTTATTGAGTGCGTCTTCCGGAAAAGAAAAAAGTGGGCGGAGCGGGCGATCGAGCTCTACTGGGAAAAAACGGAAGGAATTGGGACGGTTCACCGCATGTACCTCTGCCGCGGGCGCGCCATGATTGCGTACTGGATCGACGGAGATGCCGGTGAGGCGGAAAAATGGCTGGAAAGGGCGTTGGACGCGACGTTTCCGCGCTGGAGAAACGCCGTCTGGAACGAATGCTGTATTTCCACGATGGAGCTGGAAAATGCGCTGGCGCTGGCAAGGATGCAGCGGGAGCAGGGAAAGCGTACCGGCGGCCTTCTGAAAAAATGCGGGGATTACATAAACCGTTTTGTAACCGACGGCGAAGAGCATGCGAAGATCTTCGGCAAATACGCCTGGCTGGAAGCGGCGGTCAAGCTGGAGAAGGGCTGCGCGGAGGCGGCGATGGAGCTTTGCCTGAACGCCGTGGAGGAGCTGCGGCAGTACGGAATTGAGTATTTCATGCGGCCGCTGCTTATGCTGACGCTTCGCTGCCATGCAGCGCTGGAAAAGAAAGCGAAGGTGCCGCAGGATCGGCGGAGACGCTGCCGGGAAGCTGGGGTAAGAGGCTCTGTTTTCTGGATTTCCAGGGAGCGCTGCAGCCTTTACCTGCAGATTCTCGAGCGGATGCACCGGCAGTTCGGTGAAGCGTGGTATCCGGAAAGCTCGCTGCTGTGCAACAGCTGCCAGAAATCTTATTATCTGGATTACGAGCTTCTCTACGCGGAGCGGTGCGTCAAAGGCTTTACGCAGGAACGCATGGCGGACGGGATTTATCACAGCTCCAAGACGGTCGGGGAGATCGAGCGCGTGCAGAGCATGACAAGCAGCATGCGGCTGATTATGATGCTGGAAAAGCTGGGCATGAAAAAGGAACGTCGAAACGGTTATGTGATCACAAGCTCGTTTGAAACGCTGGAGCTGCGTAAGGAGATACAGGTTTGCGCCGGAAGACAGCAGTATGATATGATGCGGTCGCTGCTGCGCCGTCTCGAACAGCAGCTGGATCTGGGGATTTTTGAAAATTACAGAGCGGTTCAGCTGCTCCGGAACGCGATTGATATGGCCGGCGAGATGCGTCCCTGTGAGGAAATGCTGGCCGAGGACTGGGAGCTGCTCGACGAAACCTACTGTTATGTGCCGCAGGAATGGAAGAACGGCGCCGGGCTTGCGCCTCCGCCGAAAAATAAGCTGGCGAATGCCGGAAGAAATACGGGGCTGAAAATGGAGCGTCTCGGAAGAAAACGCCTCGGCAGGGCCCCGATGAAAAACGAAGCGGATGTGATTAATCAGATTGCCATTCTGATGAAGAAGCTGGGGAAGGACAAGGAAGCGCTGCGGCTCTACGAATGGACGCTCGAAACCTTTGAGCGCAGCAGGGTGAATGTCTGGCACCGCTTTCTCTCGTATGGACTGCTGCTGGGCAATGCCGCGGCGGAAAAGTGCTCCATACAGGACAGCAGAAAAGCGATGCGGCACAGCCTGCGCTGCGGCAGGCTGTGTTTTTTAGGCAGTGACTATATGACCTTTGCATGCGCCCAGGAAGATGATCCTTCCAGGCATGAACTTTGCCGTCGGATGATACGGGACGCATACTATTTGTTTGATCTTTCATATAATTACGGAAAGCAAAGTATTACAAAGAAATATTATGCAACAAATTACGGAGGTGACGTGGAGGAAAATTAGAAGCCATCAATTTCCGGTCCAATCGGCCTCGGTTTCGCTCCCGGTCCCACTTCCGGTTCCGCGGAAAGTGCAGTTGCCTCCGGGGTATCCGGCTGTGTGGCCACCCCCTCAGTCAAAAGGCCAAGCAGTATAAGAATTGCCGTAAAGCAGCCGAGCATGGTTTTCCGAAGCCGCGGCGCCGCTTTTTTGTTTCTTCTCATGAGAACCTCTTTCCTCGCAGGCTGTGCGATAATTATTTTGTGTTGCTGACGGATCGGGGCGTTTCGCCCGGATACAATCCTGATTATAGCGTGAAAATATAGAAAACGGAACCCAAAGATTGTAGCATGATTTTCGTTTGCGGCTACTGCAGAAGCAGATTAGCCGGCTGACGGATAAAGTCATGGGGCAGACAGCATCTTAAACTAATTGCAGAAAAAAACAATTGATTTGAGGCGCCAGGAGTATTATTTAGGCATAAAACAAAGGCAGTCAATGAGGTGACGGTCAAATTTGGCGGAACAGGCAGAAGGGGCAACGAAACGCCGGAAACGTACCTTTGCGGCCGATGCTGACAGGAAAGAAGATTGGCCGGGGAATAGGGAATAGCAGGTGTGAATATGAGAATCAAGTTGTTTTTCCCGCAAAAGTTTGTTATACTTTACAAGTACCTACAGTCCAATGCTTACCGGATTTAAGAGGAGGTGCTTATAGTGGATATTGTAAACCATATTAAGCCAGTGAATTTTCCCATGCAGAATAAGTAGAGCTGCAGCGGTCTGCATGGGTACAATGATAGCTGCATAGTCTGCTGATTCTGCACTTTATTTAATATATTAAGTAAAGGACGGGATAAATAGTGAAATATCTAAATGCAGCAGATGTGCTCCCGGAAGAGCTTCTCAAAGAGTTATCCGTTTATGCCGGCGGACAATTACTGTATGTTCCTTCGGTGAAAAGTAAAAAGTCATGGGGAAGCAAAAGCGGAGCCAGACAGTATTATGAGCAAAGGAATCATTTAATGATTGACTTGTACCAAAGAGGTATGAGTATTGATGAATTGTGTGAACACTTTCATCTTTCTTATGACACTGTACGCAAAATAATGAAAAAATAAACTTACAGGGCTTTATCCGAATAGGGTAAAGCCCTTTTTGGGGTAAAATAATGATAATCATTTTCCGTTCTTATTTTTTCTGTTTGGAAATCCTAAAATGATCTTGAAGTGAAAAGCATTCCAATAAAAACGAGGGAGGATCACAATGTCTATCGATCCGATTGCTGAGAGCGAAATATATAACAGGTACAATGAACTTACGAATCGTTTGCTGCACCTGTGTTATCTGTTAAGGCGGGATCATACTGGGTAAAATATGCGGATGAAAACCAATTAGGGAATCGGCTGTTTGGATTCTGGCTTGGGGAACTCGGAAACAGCCGTTCAAAGGCGCTGGATGTGCGCATCTATCATATATTGAGGTTTCTGAAGATGTGGCCGAGGCGCTCCGGGCCGGTGTCCGCTGTGAGGCATGTAATGGCAATTAAATGTAAAAAATAGGAAAGAAAAAGCACAGTCCGGACAAAAGCGGCCAAGTCGAAAAATATTTGTGGAATGGCAAGAAAAATAGTATAATGAGTGCAATATCCCAGGCAAGGGAGGAAAGGTAGGGACGCATTTATATTTACTATTCTTTACTAGTTTTGGCTCAGAACGATAAACGGCAAAAGGAGCAAAGTTTATTGCATCATGGATGATACATTTAAGGGTTGCACAGCAACTCTACCAACAACTAAATATTGAATCTATAAACGAATTTGTTTTAGGAAATATTGCACCCGATAGTGGTATTCCGTCAAAAGATGGTTCTGGCTTTATTCCTGACGCAGCTGTTTCACATTTCCGTTCGTTAGATGAAAATGGTATAAAGAATTAGGTAATTGCGAAACAAGTTCAAAATCTTGATTCCAATAGGGTAAAGGCCCG
>CAJUMC010000096.1 GCA_910587085.1 uncultured Lachnospiraceae bacterium
GGTTCATGTGGAGGTTCAAACATAGAAAACACTATGTTTTGACCCCAGCATCATATTTATTGAGTAAACTGCATACTTCTAATACATTTTCACGGCAATCTTATTATTCTCCGATAGCAGAAATAATGTTCCGATAATCTTTCGCCATTATCAACCGGATTGCGATAAAACGCCGTATAGCAGGGAAGGACATGGATTGCGCCGTCGCCGCCGCAGAGGGAACAGCCGCCGTCACCGCCCTTCGTATACATTATATTATCAATAATTTCACATTTGTAAGAATTATACGAAATACACAAGCCAAACATATTGGGCTGCTCCAGCAACGTCTTTTCCTCACTGTCGCTGGCCATACCCACATTATAAATTTCTTCCATTACATCGCTTAAAGTATCTCCCCAGCGAAACAATGTGCGCGCGCCGCCGTTGCAGAGATACTCCCACTCATCCTCCGTAGCGAGCGTAAAAACTCCTTCTTTCAGCGAACGGACAGCCTCCGCCAGGGAGGACGCATCTTTCTCGATATATCGGTTATCCACCTCCACGATCATATCGCCGATATCAGCCATGCGCAGCGGGGATAAGCATCCGGACAGCTTCTTATTCCATTTTTCCATAAAATCTTCCCAGTTCCCATAACCGCCCTCATCCCGCTCCTCTTCATAAGCTTCCAGCTCCTGTGAGAGCTCCGAGCGCAATTCATCCGCCTTCTTTGCATCACCGGCCGCTTCCGCTTCCGCGATCTTCTTCTGATAGTCCTCTTTCATTTCTTCCGCCTGGCTCTCATAATACTCGTGACCCAGCTCAAATTCTTCCTGCAGGCCTTCCAGTACCCCTTCATTCAAAGGACATTCTTTGGTATCCCAGCCCAGCACAACATTTTTCTGCCCGGCTACATAGACAAACCGGGAACCTTCATATTCCAGAAGCCATGTCTCCCTCTCTATCCCGTTCATACTCGTTTTGATCTCGCCTTTAAAATCAAAATCCACCCCCAGTGCTTCCAGGCGCGAGCGAATCTCTGCCAACGAATTTCCCATAATTTTTATCTCCTACTCTTTTACATACTTCTCATAGCGTCCCTGCTTGATCACGGTCTTTCCCAGAAGTGTGATCGCCTGTGACGGGCAGGAACTGATGCAGCGATAGCACATCGTGCAGCGGCTTCCCGCAGCTGCCCTGCCGTTTTCCAATGTAAGGTTTCCCATCGGACACAGACCCGTGCAAAGGCCGCACCCGGTACAGTCCATGCTGATTTTCAGTTTATCGGAATAATTCTTTGTTTTTCCGTAAAACCATAAACGCTGGCTGACAAAACCCGCTATCCTGCCATAAAAATACAGGCCATCTTTCGGATATTTACCGCTCCTTATTTTCTCTGCGCAGTTCTCAATTTTTCTGTCTGCCGCCCCGAGGATTCTCTGATTTTTTTCCACGGATGTTTTCAGCAGTTTCACATCGCAGATGGAATCCGGCATACGGATATGCAAGCCTCCAAGAATGTTTGTCCCAAATTTTTCAAGAAGCCGCGCTACGCAGCCTGCGCCGTCCCCGCTGAAAAGCGCCATCGTTGCAACGCAGAGCACATTCTTGCTTTTCCAAAGCCCGGAATTGCTTTGAATAAAGTCCCTTACCATAACCGGAACATTAGAATATTGGACGGGATAACCCAGAACAATAAAATCTTCCTCCCGCAATAAGTCCGCAGCTCCCTTTTGTTCCATCGGGACTGCCCTTGCCGTCCCGTCCAGCAAATGAATCAGCTTTTCGACACAATGCTTCGTGTTTCCGGTTCCGCTGAAATATATCCCTACCATATTTTCTCCTGCCTCTCCGCATCGCTTTGTTCTGTCCGCCGCCAGCTCGGGCAGACTTTTCGCAAATTCTGCAAGCATTTTTCGATATCCCTTCTCGGAAGAGATTTTCCCCATTGCTCCATTCATTTCTGTCCCTGCTTTCCATATCACGAGCCAGCCGTGCTTCCCTTACAGCTCCAGCCTCATGTATATAAGCTCCTGAAATCCAGCCGTGCGGGACTTGAATCCCTTTGTATTCCTGCCGTATTCCACAAAGCCTGCCTTCTCATACATGGATACCGCCCTTGTATTTCCGGCGACGACATTCAGTTCAAGCTGTTCATAGCCCGCATTCCCCGCACATTCAATGCAGGCATCCATCAGAGCCGTACCGATTCCAAGCCCCCAGAACTCTCTGTCAACGCTGATGCCGAATTCAGCGCGGTGCCGCACCTTGGATTTCGTGCCGACTGCTTCAATCCCGGCGGTTCCCGCAACCGTATTTCCAACCACGGCAATGATTTCAATCTCATGATTACTGTCGGCCTTCTTCCTCAGAAATTCCCCCTTCCCGCTCCTGCCTTCCGCAAATCTTGCCCCGCGCCTTTTCTTCCAGCCAGCCGTCAAAGGCGCTGCGCCGGACATTCCGCCCCTCCGGCTTAAAAAACGAAAACGGTTCCTTCCTCCGAAAAGACAAGTTCATCTGCGTCGACAAATGACGCGACATTTATCCAGTTTTCAATCCCCGGAATCCCGTCCCTCTCGTTTGTATTCTCCTGCGGAACATCGCAGCACTCAAGAAACTTTTTCGTTACGATTCCGTCCGTGATAGCAATCATTTCCGCATAGGGCATGGCATCATTATATGCCGCGAAAACAAATAAATCCTCTTTGGCAAACGCTTTCCAATCTTCCGCTTCAATAAAGGAAAACCCTCCGGACAAGTCCTCAAATACCGTCCATCCGCTGTTTTCATAGACATAAACGCAGGAACCTTTCCACTTCCCATTTTCGTTTATCGAAACATCCACCGCGTTTCCGTAATCGGTTTTTATCCTTTCTTTGTAATCCGACGCAAGCCAGGTACACAGGCGCTTTACTGCCTCCTCCATATTCCGTTTAATCCGAAAATATCCCGGGTTCATATGTTTCACATCCTTTCCGGTCAGCGACAACCGCACAAAATCCCGGCCGGCTCTCCGGCCAGCCCAAAACGAATCCCGCCGGGTCTTTATTTTCCCGCCGTATCCATCCAATCCGGAAATATGATCTATGGCCTTACCACCGCCATCTTTGCCGCATAGGCATCCAGTTCCTTCCCGTACGCATACCACTGCGGCAGCACCTCGGCCCGCTCCATGATATCCTCCCGCTTCACCCCGTGCAGCCCCGCTGCCTGCTTCGCAATCTTGTCGATCTCCGCGGGTGTAAAATAGGCAAACGCCATGCGCAGCTGCGGCAGCAATTCCACAAATTCCTGCTCGCCGACCTGCCCGTAGAAGGTATCCAGAATGCCGAGCAGCCGCCCGCCGATAAAGATCAGATCCTTCGCCGTATAGAAGAGTCCGCGGAAAAACACCGCCGTCTTGAGAAGCTGCTCCCTGGTTCCCGTCAGATAGCCGACGCAGACTCTTTCCACGCCGTCCACATCCTCCCTGCCGCAGCCGTACAAAATCCCGTGGATGCAGCCGCTTAAGCCCGCGTTGATATCCACCGTCTGCGCAAGGCGGTCCAGCGCCTCGTAGTACGCGTCCCGCTCCATGTGCATATCCTCTCCCCTGCCCGTAACCTGATACAGAAGCTTTAAAATATTCATGCAGTCGGAGAGGCGCTCTTCCTTCACCTGCGCCATCGCCGGAAGCAGGGTGATCAATTTCTGAACCGCCGTATGCAGCAGCGCCGGAAAATCCATCTCCACGCCGTAAAGGCCGGAAAGCTCGTCCATCATCATCAGGGATTTCATCGCTTCCGCAATGGAATAGAAATCCGTGTCCGCAACAACCAGCTCCTGCACCCGCTCATATACCGCCGCGAGCTGCCCGGTCAGCCCCATCTCAAACACCTGTGTCAGAAGGGTTGCCGCCGCGCCCGCGTTCAGCTCCTTTTTCAGCTCCTCCAAAACAAGGCTTGCCGCCGCCTCCGCAACGGTCGCCCCGTGCACCGACACGTCGATCAGCCCCGATAAGACCTGCGTGTTCCATTTGTATTTCCAGATTTCCCGGATCAGGTTTTTATCGCGCTTTAACTGCAGATTCGGTCCTTTTATCCGCCGTGCGAATTCGGTATTCAAAAATGTCATCCGGTGAAGGAAACAGCTCATTGCACGGTGTTTTTTTTCCGAGAAAATGGAGAGGGTCAATTCCGTTTCCAGCGTGGAATGGATTTTCATGCGGAATGCCCCGCACTGCGCCTCGAAATCCTGCACGATCGGCGGCACGTCCGCCTGCGCGCAGAGCCTGCCGATGCCTTTGCCCGTCATGTGCCCGCGCAGCACCCGGATCGGCAGATCGGAAGCAAGGTTGTATTCGCCCTTTATGTATGCCGCGAGCACCGCGTCCTGCAGTTCGTAAGCGCCCGGCTCCGGCTTTGCCCGGAGTTCACAGAGCCCCTGTGCCATCTGCCACGCGCAGATCTCGTCGTATGTGGACAGGCTGCCCTCCCTGCTGCGCACCTCCTTGCCGGAGGCAACAAGCAGGTCGAGCACCGCTTTCGAATACGGTGGAAGCTCACTGCCGGACTCCTGTGCCGCAAGCCCCTCCCATACCTTCTGATAAAACCCCGTGTACGGCATGCCGCTCGCATAGCCGTTCAGCGCGTCCGCCGCCTCCATCGAGTACGGCATAAGGTAAACGCTCTGATCCTTTTCCGAAATCCTGCCGCGCTTCCCGTCCGCGGTCTTCCCTGCGGCAAGCTTTTCGGCCATTTTTCTGGTTTTTTCCCACTGTTTCTCTGAGAGATGCCCGGCCAGTGCGGGCGTGTGGAAACCGCCGGTAATAACAAGGACTTTCTGATGCCGTTCCTTCGCCGGAGTGCTGCCGGAAGTCTTTTTCTGCTTTTTCTGCCCGCTTCCGGTTCCCGGGGCATCTTCCGCTGCGATCCGGTTTTCCAAAATCCACTGCACCACCCGCGCTGCCATATACTCCTCCCGCGCCAGGCAGCCATCCTCCTGCATCATCTCCTGCGGCGTGTTCTCCCGCGCCAGGCTGCAGTAAGTGAGCAGATGTGAAAACCAAGTTTCGCAGTCCTCCGCAATTCCGTTCAGCTCAAAATATTTCTCCCAGAATTCGTCAAAACTGCGCAGCCCTGTCCTCTCGCAGAGCCGTCCGATGTATTCGTTGCGCGAGAGAAGATAATCGTCGTTGTAATTGCTCTTTTCTTCCTCCCGGCGCAGTCCTCTTCCTTCCCCGGAAGCCGCAAGGATTTCCCCGTAGGACAGGTCGATAAATACCGCCGGAATGTTCCGGCCAGCCGCCTCGTTCATCGCCACGAGCTCCGGCGAATACGCGAGGAACGGGTAATAGCATTTGTAGCGCCCCTTCTCCTCGGAAACCTTTCCCTCCTTGTCATAATAGGAATAATATATGGCAAACGGCGCACTCGTCTCCTTATGCACCATCATCGGAAGCAGCGCGTTCGCATTGTCCGGTCCCTCCACCAGCACCGCCGTCGGTTCCCACGCCCCGATGATGCGCCGTATCTGGAGCGAACAGGCCGGGCTGTGGTGGCGGACGGGCACCAGCATAATTTCGGCGTTTTCTTCTTTCCGCAGGATTGATATCATGATCCGTCCCTCCCTGTGCAGTAATTCTTCAGACTGACATTTTTTCTTATCCCCTGTCCCTCCTATTATAACGCAATTTATATAGGAAAATCAATTATTTTACTCTCGGGATTATTTATTGTTACTGTCAAGTAATCGTTGGCATTTTTTTCCGTACAGATTTTCTTATGTTA
>CAJUMC010000097.1 GCA_910587085.1 uncultured Lachnospiraceae bacterium
GGCCGCCGCTCTACAACGCGACGGACTGGAATTATATCTATTTCTGCTGCGGCCGCATGAGCTATGAGCTGCATGACGGGGAGCTGGACCCATATCTGGATTGAAGAAAGGAATGGCAACATGAAAGTTTATTACACCTTCGGTACAGATTCCCGTTTCCCGTTCTGTGGAGGCTGGGTGGAAGTGGAAGCGCCCACCATGAAAGAAGCGCACGCGGTGTTCCGGGCGAATTTCCCGGACCGGGAGCTGGGAATCCTGAACTGCTCCGACTATTACACGGAGGCGCAGTTTTTCGGCACTGACATGCCGACTGCCGGCAACCGTGGAGCCTACTGCCACCGCAGGCTCCGTGCCGGAGTGGGAAGCCGCAGCAATCACGGCCCAGCATCATTCGTCGGCCTTCTTCGCCGGCAACGGATATACCAGCAGGCCCGCCGACAGGCCGCCATGGACCAGTACACCCTCGGCGAATGTCTGCATCTGTACTATGTCCTCGGCTGGACCGCAGAGATCCGGGCCGGGCACCTTTTGTTCCTTGGCCGGGTTCCGGAAGAAGAAACCGAGCCGGCAGCAGGCCGCCGTTCTGCGTGGCAGTACCTCTCCGCGGGTATAAAAAAGCCCGGCGGAGAAAAGGGCTCCGCCGAGTTGACCTGCCATGAAAGCACAGCATGTCAAAAGGCTCCTTGTTATTATAGCAGAGCGGACAGGCTATGACAAGCGGAAAATCACAAAAAATAGAACAGATCGTCAAACAGATCCGAGGTTGGAAGGGAGCGACATGAGAAAACAAAAATGGTACAGAAAATACAGATGCCGCAGCTGCGGCATGGTATGCGACCCCGGCGAGCTGACGGGAGGCAACTGCTTTGACTGCAGGGATGCGGCGGAGCGCATGGAGAAACGGGCCGGGGCAGCTTGGTCTTCCGTCGCTCGTATAAGCATCGGAGAGCAGCCAGATGGACAGATGACACTGGAGGTGATGTGATGCAGGAGCTGGAAAACCGTATGGTTGTTGATACCGAGTGGGAATGGAATGAGGCGCCGGCAGCGGAAATACTGAATCGGCCGGAAAGCTCCGGCTGTCCCGGATATACCAACATCCGCACCGGGGAGTTTGTTCCGCAGGAGGACGCGTTTGCTTATGCGCTGGAAAAAACCGCACAGGATGCAGCCCGGAGACAGGAGTTTGTAGAGTATTTTTACTCCGGCAATTGGGTAAAGGAGGGATCATGGGACAGATTAAGATCATAGCGTCCGTAATCACCCGAGAAGAACAGCTTGAAATAGCGCGGCTGCTGATCAAGGCCGGGTATACGGTTAGCATCAAAAAAGGCAAGGTCGTAGACGGCAAGGGAGTAACCTATATCAATTATGGAGTGGAAGATGGGAAGGAGGCATTATGAAAGCAGGAGACAACGTTACCTGGGAGAGCCAGGCCGGCGGCGGCTGGACGGAAAAGAACGGAACGGTTGTGGCGGAGGTCCCGGCCGGGGAGGATGCAATAAATTATCTTCCGGAAGCTGTGGCGAAGAAAAGCTATATCAAATTCCAGGCAGTAAGCAAAAGAGATCGGGTGCTTGTCGCAGTTCCGGCCGGAAAGGATGGCCGTATTACGCATTACTACTGCCCGAGTAGGGGCGTTCTGCTTGCACAGGGGAACGAGTAAACAAACTTTCAGTCAGGAGGATTAGGAAAATGGAATGGAATGAAATAACCGCACAGCGGACAACGACAACGGAAATTGTGGTAAGCCGGCAGGCGCAGGAAGTGCAGGCCGCCATGGTAATTGCGAAAAAATTCCCGCGGGATGAGGTGGAGAGCTATAACCGCATTATGCGGTCGTGCCAGAGAAGGAGCCTTGCGGAGCAGTCTATGTATGAGTATCCGCGCGGCGGGACGAAAGTCACAGGACCGTCGATCCGGCTTGCGGAAGCGATGGCACAGAACTGGGGCAATCTTGACTTTGGCATTATCGAGCTGGAGCAGAGAAGCGGAGAATCACAGGTTATGGCGTATGCCTGGGATCTGGAATCCAATACCCGGCAGACAAAAATTTTTTCTGTACCGCACATTCGCAGCACAAAAAACGGAAACATCCCTTTGACGGACCCGCGTGATATTTATGAGATGGTTGCCAATCAGGGCGCACGCCGGCTGCGGGCCTGCATCCTGGGGATTATCCCGGGCGATATCATTGACGCTGCGGTAGAGCAGTGTAAGGACACCCTGGTGAAGGGGGAGAAGGAGCCGCTGATCGACCGGGTTCGAAAAATGGCAAAAGCATTCGAAGATGCCTATTCCGTTACGCTTCCAATGATCGAGAAGTATCTTGGATGCAAGTCGGAAGCGTTTTCCGAGAATGATTTTATCCGCCTGAAGAATGTGTATAAATCCCTGCGCGACGGCATGGCAAAGCGGGAGGATTATTTTGAGCTTGCCGCCCCGGCGGAATCGGAGGAATTGAAAGATCCGTTCGCAGGGAAGGCGAAGAAAAAGAAACAGAAAACAGCGGAGCGACTGGAAGAGGAGCCGGAACCTGGATTAGGAGGTGGCGCGGATGCTGCCGGACGGGAATGATTATTACGGGAAGGAAGCCAACAAAGCCTTCTTCAGCGTCAGCCAGTACAAAGACTTTTTCCGATGCGAAGCCATGGCAATAGCAAAGATTCGGGGCGATTATGAGCCGCCTGCGACGAAGGCCATGCTGATCGGAACGATTGTGGATCGCTGGTTTGAAGGCACGCTCGACGAGCTCCGGGAGGAATCCCCCAATATTTTTTATTGCCGCAGCGGCGCGCTCCGGGCGGAGTTCCGCAAAGCGGATGAGATTATCAAACGGGTTCAGCGGGACGAGAGATTCATGCAGTTTATGAGCGGCGAGAAACAAAAGATTCTCACGTTTGAGATGTTCGGCGCAGCGTGGAAAATGAAAATGGACAGCTTTGTAGAGGAGATCTGCATCACCGATTTAAAGGTGGTGCGGAACTTCCGAAGTCTTCCTATGTGGCGGTATGACCTGCAGGGAGCGGTTTATCAGGCCGGCGTGGAGGCCAACGGTTACGGAAAGCTTCCCTTTTACCTGGCAGTGGCGACGAAAGAGGGGATCACGGATTTTGATATCTTTCATGTCGATCAGCCGACGCTTGATATGGCGCTGCGGGAGATTGCGGGAAATATGCCGCGGTTTATCGCGGTCAAGGCAGGTATGGAAGAGCCGCATTACTGTGGTGTGTGTGACTACTGCAAGAGTGTGAAAAAGTCGAGGATTCGGAATTACAATGAACTTTTCACTGGGAGATTTACCAGCGGCGCGTTTTACGAAGAGGATGAGGAAGCTGTAACAGAATAGATTCCCGAAGATTTTATTTTGACTTTCTTCGTATTAGATAAGGAGGACAACATGCCAAAGTATTATAGATTCCGCTATCACGCGGGTTATCCCGGTTCCGAAGATTCCGCGGTGTATAAATTTCCGGAGGATGTGCCGGAGGTCGCCATTCAGGTAGAGTTCAACGACTGGTATGAAAGCTGCCGGACGGACAGCGGAGATTTCGAAGAGATTTCGGAGGACGAGGCGGCGGCGGCCGGCATTGACGTGGATTATGATTGTTAAAGCAGCAGGATTCTGCCAGAAAGGATTCCAATGGACGAAGTAAAAAAAGCAATTCATCTTGCCATGCAGGAACTTCGCAAAGAGTACGGGGAAGAGGCACAGCTGGAGGATGGGGACGATGTTGTCACAGTATTTAACAACTGTGTACTTATTCTTTCGATGCATCAGGGCGAGATCGGCGTTCAGTTTGTGGGTGGGAAGCCGCTCCGGGTGGATGCGGCATTAAGTTTCTACAAAGAGGCGGAATAGCATGGAGATATCACGAAAAACGGCGGCGGTTGGTTTACGCCGCCGGAAAGAGAGTGTGGAATGAACGAAATCATCAGGGTCAATTATGAGACAGAACAGCCGACCGTATCGGCAAGAGAACTGTATGCCGCGCTGGGGATTGAAAAACGGTTCAGCGCATGGTTTGAAACGAATTCGCAGGGCTTCCTAGAAGGAGAGGATTTTACAAGCGTACTTTCGGGTACGGTTGTAAATAATGGGGCGCACAGGGATTTGCAGGACTACCTCCTGACGATGGACATGGCAAAGCATATCTGCCTTATGAGCCGCACAGACAAGGGCCGACAGTGCCGGCAGTATCTCATTGATCTGGAAAAGGTGTGGAACACCCCGGAGCAGGTGATGGTTGAGATTTAGGACAGGAGGTATCCGAGATGCCGAACCGGATTATTAAAGAGTCGATCTGTCGGAGCGATTCCATCGATTCTCTTTCCTGGTTCGAGGAGGTTTTGTTTTACAGGCTGATCGTGGTCTGTGACGATTACGGGCGGTTTGACGGCCGGCCTGCGGTTGTAAAAGGGACATGCTTCCCACTAAAAGAGGATATTACGAAAAAGCATATATCTGAGGCGATTGATAAGTTATCGACGGCGGGCTTGGTCCGAGGATATGAAGTCCAGGGAAGACCGTACCTGCAGCTGACTACATGGAACTGCCATCAGCAGATACGTGCCCAAAAGAGTAAATATCCTGCTCCGGATGACAGCGTACAGAATCAAAGTCCTGGCAGGTCAGACACTGGATTATGTACGGAAAAAACATCATCTGAGACCATGCGCAATCACCTGATATCCGATGATATCAAATGTCCCCGTAATCGAGAATCGAAATACGAGAATCGAGAATCGATCAACGGAGATGCGCGCGCGAAGGGGGAAGTGCGCCTTTTCGAGGACTTTTTTTCCGCATACCCGAAACGTGGCGGCAACCGATACCTGACAGAAGTCGCCTACGCGGATCTGGTTGCCGGCGGACTGGAGACGGAGGAGCGGCTGGTTGCCTGCGCCAAAAACTATGCGGACGCCTGCCGGATTCAGGGGACGACGGAGCGATATATCAAGAACCCGGAAAATTTCCTGAAGGACCTGACGTTTGAAAAATACCTTCCCGGGAAATACCAGGCGCCGGCACAGGAGGACGCACCGAGAAAGCAGATAAACCGTTTTAACGACTTTCCTCAGCGGGATTACAGCGCAGGTGATCTACAGGATATGGAGAGAGCGCTTTTGGGCAGGCACTGAACAGAACAGATTTGAGAAAGGGAAAAAAATGAGCAAGTCGAGATATTCAAAGACCAAGGCGTCTGGAATGCTTTGCGGAATGTCCAGATGCAAAGACTACAGTTTTAAGCAGTCGGGCTTTACAGGCTCGTGGGAAACTCCGAACCGGCAGATGAGAAGACTGCGCGATAAAGAGAGCAGAGAGGCGCAGCTCGGAGGTGGGAAGAAATAAACGGAAGTGAAAATCGAAGAGCTGACGGTCTTATGAGAGAATGGTACGCGAACATGGTTGAGAGACAGCCCACAGCCTATGACGTGAATAAGGTCGTTGAGAGATTTGAGGAGCCCGGGAATTGTAATGTTCGGAAAGCCATCAATACTGGAATAGGAAAAAACGGGGGCTGAAGAATGAAAAGAAAATGCTGGAACTGCCTATGCCGCACCTGCATAAAATCCTGCAAGTGCCAAAAGTGCAAGGGGAAA
>CAJUMC010000098.1 GCA_910587085.1 uncultured Lachnospiraceae bacterium
TAACATAAGAAAATCTGTACGGAAAAAAATTGCCAACGATTACTTGACAGTAACTTACCGTGGCATGCCGCCGCGCCGTCCTTGATTTTTTTCCCTTTTCCGTGTACAATAATATTTACAGTGCGGAACCGTCCGTGCCGGGAGCTTCCCGCGCGGAACGGGAACCGCAGGATTTCATTATTTCCGGAGGAACTCGGTATGAACTGTACGGAGGCGCAGTCGCTGGTCGCTCCGTTCCTGGAGAAAAAACTGAATCTGGAGCAGGGCATGAGGCTGGCGAGGCATATTCAGGGCTGTGCGCAGTGCCGGGAGGAGCTGGAGTTCTATCTTGTCGTATATGTCACAACGGGCGTTATTGAGGATGACGACTGGATGGGCGGCGACTACAGCAAAGCTGCCGGGGAGCTTCTGGAGAAGGCGCTGATCGCCTGGCAGAGAGCGCAGCGGCTGGCGAGAGTCCGCAGGGTGCGGCTTGTGATGGTGCTGCTTTTTGTCGGCATCGCGCTCGGCGTGAGCATGAGCCGTACAACGGCGGAGGTGCTGCCTTCGCTGTCCGCGGTCGTGCCGTCGTTTTATCTTGAAGGTCTGGAGCTGCCGGAGGAAATCAGCTTTGTTCAGCGTGCCATATCAGAAAACAGCAGGAAGCTGCTTGATTTCACGCTGAGCCGGCAGGAGAGAATGCTTCTGCGGACCCGGTTGTGGGAGCGCGACGGCCGGATTCTGGCAGCGTTAAAGCCGGGCGGAGAAATCCGCTGCGCTCTGCCGGAGGAATTCGGGCTTGTGCTCGGTTCGTTTGAGGAACGGCTGCTTGCCGGGAGAGCGCCCGAGTTAAAGCGGAGCGCTTATATCACGCTGAAGAAGCAATAAAGCTTATAAAATACAGCGCGCACAAAGGCGCGGGAATGGAGATCAGCATGTCGGATTTTCTGTTGATTATTGACGGCTCAAGCCTGCTGTCGACACAGTTTTTCGGAAACCTGCCGCGGGAGATTGTATTCGCGAAAACGCCGGAGGAGAAGGCGGTCTATTTTCCGAGAATCATGCAGACGAGCACCGGGGTGTACACCAACGCAGTGTATGGCTTTATGCGGGTGCTCTTAAGAATTCTTAAGGAACAGCGTCCCGCGTATCTTGCCGTTGCCTGGGATCTGTCACGGAATACCTTCCGCCGGGAACTTTACCCGGATTACAAGGGAAACCGCGGGGAGACGCTTGCACCGCTCAGAGATCAGTTCGCCCTTTGTCAGGAAGTGCTGCGCAGCATGAAGGTGCCGCAGTTTATGGATGAGCGCTATGAGGCGGACGATTTTTCCGGGACGCTCACCAGTATGTTCGAAAAACAGGTGCCGGTTCGCATTATGACAAAGGATCGCGATTATCTGCAGCTGGTTTCGGAGCATACGCAGCTCTGGATGATCCATTCCACGGCAAAAAAAACGGAGGAGCTCTACGAGAAATACGGGATGCGGCAGAGGGATTATGATGTTCCGGACCGCACCTTTCCTTTTACGCCGGAGCTTGTGGAAAAGGAATTCGGCGTGAAGCCGGAATCGGTAAATTCCCTGAAGGGACTCCAGGGGGATGCCTCTGATAATATCAAGGGCGTGCCGGGTGTGGGGGAGATGACGGCCGCCGCTCTGATCCACGAATACGGCTCAGTGGAGGCACTCTATGACGCTTTGCGCGGGCTGGATGAAAAAGGAAAAAAAGCACTGGCCGAGGACTGGAAAACGAGGCTTGGCATTAAGCGCTCGCCGATGGGGCCGCTACTGAAGACAAGCGAAACGGAGCTGGTCGGGGAGAAGGCAGCGCTGCTCTCGAAAACACTGGCAACAATTAAGCGTGATATTCCGGTATCTGTGACGCTGGAGGAGCTTCGCTTACAGATCGACGAGGAGGCAGCGCTGAAGGAATTTGACCGTCTTGAGTTCCGGTCGCTCAAGTTTGAACATGCCGCGGCGGGCGGGGCTTCGGATTCGGATGAATTTCTGCCTGCGGAGGACAATCCGTTTGACGGCGGCATGGCGAGCGTCGGCGGCTTTTCTCCTTTCGGTGCTTCCGGCCGCAGCGTTTCGCCGGACAGCCCGGATTATGTATTTCCGATGAATCCGCCGGTGCCGCCGGACGGGGAAGCTGTGGAGGAGAGTTTGCAGGGCAAAGAAACCGGAAAAAGGAGAAATTCCTCAAAAGATACCGGATGGTATCCGGATTATTCGGAGCCGGCAGAGATCCGCGATTTTGCTGCTCTGCCGGAAGAGCTTCTGAGCGGGGAATTTCTTTCGTTCCGTACCTTTTGCGCGGACGACGGTTCCGTGACGGCAGCACTGCAGAGCAGGAAAGAAACCATCTATATCGGCGAAGTGACCGGGGATGTGCTGGCTGCGTTTCTCGAGCAGGCTGCGGAGCGGGGAATGCTGCTTGTGACCGGCGATTTAAAGGGGCAGCTTGATCTGCTCGGAGCGGAGCGGATGTACCGTCTCTGCGGGAAAAAATCACTGTTTGACGCAGAGCTTGCAGCGTACCTTGTGAATCCGCTGGAAGGAAGCTACGACTATGTGAGCCTGGCGAAAAGCCTTTATGGTCTTACACTTCCGGGGGAGAAGGAGCTCTTCGGAAAACTCTCTGCCGGGGAGGCAGCGCTTTTTCTTCCCGATGCGGTGAAAAAGCGGCTGACGCTCGGCTGCAACCTGCCGTTTGTGCTTGCGGGGGCACTCCGCGCCCGGCTTGAGGAAAAGGGGATGGCGGCACTGTTTTTTGATCTTGAGATGCCCCTTTTGTTTACGCTTTATGCAATGCAGCAGCGAGGCATTTTAATCCGCCGGAAAGAGCTGGCCGAGTACGGAGCGGCACTCGGCGATAAGATATCCGGGCTGGAATCGGAAATCTGTGCGCTCGCCGGGGAACCGTTCAATATTAATTCGCCGAAACAGCTCGGCGAAATACTGTTCGGAAAACTGAAGCTGCCGGGTGGCAAAAAGACGAAGACAGGCTACTCAACAGCGGCCGATGTGCTGGAACGGCTTGCGGGCCAGCATCCGATTGTGGAAAAAATCCTTGAGTACCGGCAGCTTGCAAAGCTGAAATCGACCTACGCGGACGGGCTGGCCGGCTATATTGCAGAAGACGGCAGGATTCACGGTACCTTCCGGCAGACAATCACGGCTACGGGAAGAATCAGCAGCACAGACCCGAATCTGCAGAATATTCCGATCCGGATGGAGGCGGGGCGCCAGCTTCGCCGGGTATTTGTCCCGGAGGATGGGTTTGTGTTCCTGGATGCAGATTATTCGCAGATCGAGCTTCGCGTGCTTGCACATCTCTCAGGCGATGAGCGGCTGATCGCTGCTTACCGTGAGGCGCAGGATATCCATCGCATCACAGCGTCGCAGGTGTTCCACACGCCGTTTGCGGAAGTGACAAAGGAGCAGCGCAGCCGTGCGAAGGCGGTGAATTTCGGCATTGTTTACGGCATCAGCTCTTTCGGGCTCGGGCAGGGGCTGAATATCTCCAACCATGAGGCGGAGGAATATATAAAGAGCTATTTTGAAACCTATCCGGGCGTAAAGGAATTTATGGATCGGCTTGTGGAGGAGGGCAGAGAGACGGGGGAATCCAGGACGCTGTTCGGAAGGCTGCGCCCGCTGCCGGATATCTCGAGCACGAACCATGCAAAAAGGTCGGCGGAGGAGCGCGTAGCGATGAATGCCCCGATTCAGGGGACGGCGGCAGATATTATGAAGCGCGCGATGCTGCGCGTGGATCGCAGGCTGATCGAAGGCGGTTTTCGCTCGCGCCTGCTGCTTCAGATTCATGATGAGCTGCTTGTGGAGGTATGGCAGCCGGAGACGGAGGAAGTTCGGCGGATTCTGATGGAGGAGATGAGCGGAGCGGCCGAACTGCGTGTACCGCTCGAGGTTTCGGCCGGCGAGGGTGAAAACTGGCTGGACGCGCACTGAGACTGCAGAATAGTCATAGCATATTTCGAAGCCGAACCGTTCGCACGCGCGAAAAACGAACAGATGTTCTGTATGCGCCGGAAGCAGGTCTTCCGGGAGGGCGGAAAGCCTGGATGACCAGATTTCCAAAAAAACAGCACGGCATATTCAGAAGCAGGCTCATCAGGCCTGCTTCCGTAATGGATACAGGCTCCGGAAACTGCATAAAAGGGGGGATAGTTATGACGATGGTGATCGGGCTGACCGGCGGGGTCGGCTGCGGAAAATCGACGGTGCTTGAACTGATGGAACAGCATTTTAACTGCCGCGGCATTCGGACGGACGAGGTGGCGCGGGAGCAGATGAAGCGCGGCGGTGCGGTCTACGCGCGCGTGCTGGAGGAATTCGGCAGTGCGGCGGACGGCGGGCTCACGGGGACGGACGGGGAGATTGACCGGGCAAAGCTTGCGGCTCTTGTATTTTCCGATGCAGAAAGGCTTGCGCGGCTAAACGGTCTGACGCATCCGGCCGTTACCGAATATGTGCTCGGTGAGGTGGAGCGGGAGCGGAAATCGGGACGGTATGATTATCTCGTGGTCGAGACGGCGCTGCTGATCGAGGGCGGCTACGGGAGCTTCTGCGATGAGATCTGGTATGTCGCTGCCCCGGAGGAGGAGCGGCGCGCGCGGCTTAAGCGGAGCCGGGGCTATTCCGAACAGAAAATCGGGGAGCTTTTTGCGAGACAGCAGTCGGAGGAAGCGTTTCTCAGTGTTGCAACGGCCGTGATTGATAATCGGGACGGGCGTTCAGAGAAAGATATTCTGGAGCAGTTAACTGAAATTCTGAGAAAATTGTGAAAATAACAGAGTTCCTTCTGCTCATACAGAGCACGCAATGTTTCTTCTCAAGAGCAGCATTATATATTGCCGGTTTATGGTTGTGGAAGAGCACCTCTTGAAAAGGATATAAAGTATGGTAAAGTAGATACTGCATTATTTATATGCGGTACACTGATTACGGAACAGGATCTTGGATTCATCCTGATCTATAAGCCAATGCCGAGGTAATCAGCGATAACAGGAAGAACCTTGAGAGGGAGCTTCAGAACGAGAGCCGGCAGCAGAACAAGATTAAATGGAGGGAGGAAGAAATTTAACGGAAATCTGATAGAAATATAAATGTGATTGTGGTATTCTGTTAGTGGTACAAATCGTTAAGGAAAGAATCGAAGGTGGTGCAAACGAAAAAGCAGCTTTGAT
>CAJUMC010000099.1 GCA_910587085.1 uncultured Lachnospiraceae bacterium
AAGGCTTATCATAAAACAAATTCCATTGTTTTTGTGAAGCTTCCATGCTACAATCATTATATAACAGAACGGAGGACTGCGATATGATTTTGCTGCCGCTGCCCAAATGGGTAAAGAGGGAATCAGGAAACTTTGTACTGGGACTGGACGCAATGATTGTGATAGGGCAGAGCTGTCCGGAGGGGATTTCCGTGTATGCGGGAATGCTCCGGGAGGAGATCGCCGCCTGCACCGGCTTTGAGACGGAAGTGACGCGCGGCCGTGCAAAGCGGGGCGATATTCTGCTGGATTTCGACGGCACGCTCCGGGCGGAGCAGTACCGTCTTGAGATCGGGGCCGCCGGGGTGGTTCTGCACGGCGGCAGCCTGCATTCACTCGGGTATGGCGTGCAGACGCTTCGTCAGCTTGTCCGTCAGTATGCCGGACTTCTGCCTTTTCTTCGGATAGAGGATGAACCGGACTTCGAGGCGAGAGGCTTTTTTCACGACGTCACGCGGGGGCGCGTGCAGACGCTGCCGAATCTGAAGAAACTGGCCGATATCATGGCATTTTACAAGCTGAATCAGCTGCAGCTGTATATCGAGCACACTTATCTTTTCCGGGATATGCCGGAGCTCTGGCGGGATGAGACGCCGCTGACGTCCGGCGAAATTCTGGAGCTGGACGAATACTGTCATATGCGCGGGATCGAGCTTGTCCCGTGTCTGGCCAGCTTCGGACATCTGTACAAACTGCTCAGCACAAGAACTTATGAAAGGCTGTGCGAGCTGGAGGGCAGCGCAGGGCAGGAATTTTCCTTCTGGGATCGCATGGCGCATCACACGCTGAATCCCGTTGATCCGAAATCCGCGGAGCTTATTTATGATATGATCGGGGAATTTATGCAGCTGTTCCGCTCGGATAAATTTAATATCTGCGCGGACGAAACCTTTGATCTGGGAACGGGCCGGAGCAGGGAAGCTGCGGAGAAGCAGGGAAAAGAACAGCTGTATGCGGATTTTGTCTCCGGGCTGTTTGATTATCTGATAGGGCACGGCAAAACGCCGATGTTCTGGGGGGATATTATCTGCGGCAGTCCGGAGCGGTTAAAGGCTTTTCCGAAAGAGGTAATATGCCTTGCCTGGGGGTATTCGGAGCAGCAGCAGGACACGGAAATCCAGACTCTGCACGAGGCAGGGACAAAGCTTTATGTATGTCCGGGGACGAGGGGCTGGAACCACTGGGTAAATCAGCTGCGGCACAGCTATGAAAATATCCGGAGAATGTGCGGCTACGGCAGGAAATACGGGGCTGTAGGCGTGCTGAATACGGACTGGGGCGACTACGGGCATATCAATCATCCGGTTTTTTCCGTTCCTGCCATGATTTACGGAGCCGTTTTTTCCTGGGGCAATGTAAGAATCGACTTTGATGAGCTTAACCGCCAGATTTCCATTCTGGAATTCGGGGATGCATCGGGAAGCCTGGCCGGCTGCCTGGCAAGAGTGAGCGATACCGCTGTGTTCGGCTGGGAGGATGCCGTAATAATGAAGGAATGGGCGCAGAAAGGCAGGGATGCCGAAGAAATCCTGCAGAAGTTCCGCGTGGGCGGCGAAGGGCCGTTTGAACAGGCAAACCGGCGTGCGGAAGAGCTTCTTGCGGAGCTTTACCGCGCCGGCCGCCAGCTTGATTTTCGGAGCAGACCGGTGATTGCCTGCGCGGCGGTTGCGCTGAAAGCGATTTCCGTCTGGAACGAGGTTGGGAAATTTTATGTTAAAATCGGAGAGGCGGCATGCCGTCGTGCGGTGAATGTGCGGACGGTGCCGGGAGGAGGGCATGCTTCCGGAGAAGCTGCGGAGGGAGGAATTCTGCAGGATAAAGCAGGGACATGGAAGAAGGACGGAGCTCTTCTGGCGGATGAGCTGGAGCGATGTCTCTGTCACTTTAAAACGTACTGGAGGCAGAACAGCAAGGAGGGTGATCTCTCGAAAATTTCCGAAGTGTTTTTCTGGCATGCGGATCTGCTGCGAAGTTAAACGGGGAGGAAGGTACGGTTATGCAGCGGACAGGGCCGGCATGCGCCGCCGAGCCGCGGAATCCGTTATTCTGAAGGCACATACATACATGTTCTGAAAGAAACGGAGGATGAAACGGTCTTTGCGGGTTCCGGCAGCAAAGCGGACGGATGCGGAAGGAACATAAGAGGAGGAGCAGGGATGCGGGAGATTAGGACGGGGAAACTGATTCAGAGTACACGGGAGGCACAGAGACTTACGTCAGCGGAGCTGGTCAACGGGATCTGTTCGAGGAGGACGCTTACGAGGCTGGAGACCGGGCAGACGGACTGTGATATGCTGCTCTTTGCTGTTCTTCTGCAGCGGCTCGGAAAATCGCCGGACAAGCTGGAATATATTTTTTCCTGGGAGGAATACCGGAAGGAATGTATCCGGGACTGGTTTGTCGAGTGCGTATTCAAGAAAAGGAAAAAATGGGCCGAACAGGCGATTCGGATGTACTGGGAAAAAACGGAAGGGATTGGTACCGTTCATCGTATGTATCTCTGCCGCGGCCGTGCCATGGTTGCCTACTGGATTGACGGCGACGCTGGCGCAGCGGAACGCTGGCTGGAGAAGGCCCTGGATGCCACTTTTCCTCACTGGAGGTGCTCTGTGTTGGAGGAGTGCCGTGTGTCAGCGATGGAGCTTGAAAATATGCTGGCGCTGGTGCGGATGCGCAGAGAGCTGCGCGAGGATGTGCAGGAACTGCTGCAGAGCTGCGGACACTACATAAGCAGATTTGTGACGGACGGCGAGGAGCATGCAAAAATATTCTGCAAGTACGCCTGGCTGGAAGCGCAGCAGGAGCTGGAGCAGGAATGCCCCGGTGATGCGCTTCAGCTTTGCCTGAGCGCGATTGAGGAACTCCGTCAGTACGGGATTGAGTATTTTATGCGTCCGCTGCTTGACATGACGCTCCGCTGCTATGAACAGCTGGAAAAGGAAATCGGGGAAGAAGGAGAGAGCAGCTGTTTTCCGGAAAACGGCTGCGAGTGCGGAGAATGGGAAGAGGAATGCCGCCGCTTTGCGAAGGACTGCGGAAGGGAGGCTCAGGGAGGCTGTGGGAGAGAGATCCCTGTAATTTCCAGAGAACGCTGCCGGATTTATCTGAAAATCCTCAGAACGCTGCATTGCCGTTTCGGTGAGTCCTGGTATCCGAGCAATTCCATTTTGTATAACTGCTGTCAGAAATCCTACCATCTGGATTATGAAATTCTCCGTACGGAGCGGGGGCCCCGCGGACAGAGACAGCCTGGAAAAACGGAGCCGAAGGCTGCCGTTAACCGGCGCAGCGCCTCGGGCGGCAGACGGTTTGCGCGTGCCATGGGCCGGATTGGTCTGACCAGGGAGCGGAAAAGCAGCTTTGTGATTACGGATTCGTTTGAGACGCTGGAGCTGCGCAGGGAGATTCAGAAGTATGTCGGCAGAAAACAGTATGACCGGGTGAAGGAGGCGCTGAGTCGGCTGGAGCAGAGACTGGATATGGGGATATTTGAAAATCGGAGGACAATTCAGCTGCTGCGGAATATGGTTGATATAGACGGTGAGACGCGATCCTTTGAAGAGATGCTTGCCGAGGATCTGGAATTACTCAAAAAGACATACCGTTTTGTGCCGGCCAGCTGTCAAAATACCGAAACCGCGCTGCAGAGCGGGGAGGAAAAAACGGAGAAATACAAGGCAGAGGAAACAGGGAGTATCAGCCGTGCACCGCTGCAGAATGAAACAGACGTAGTAAACCAGATCGCGGTTCTTCTGGACAGGCTTGGAAGAGGTGAGGAATCACTGCAGCTTTATGAATGGGCGCTTCAGACTTTCCGGAAAAGCAGAGTACAGAAAAAGCATCGCTTTCTATCATATGGTTTGCTGCTGGGGAATGCAGCAGCTGAAAAGTGCTCCGCCACAGAAAGTGGCAGAGCACTGCGCTATGGCCTGCGCTGCGGCAAGCTCAGCTTTTTGGGTAACGATTATCTGACACTTGCGTGCGCGATGGAAGATGAACAGTCAAACCATGAGCAATGCAAGCAGATGATCAATGAAGCTTATTTTCTGTTTGAGTTGTCTTATGATGATCATAAGCAAACTATCGTAAGAGATTATTATGCTGAAAACTATAAGGGTTGTGTGCAGGGAGCTTAGTTTCCACCATCGTCCAGACCTGTAGGTCTAGGTTTTGCATCGTTAACCAGTGCCATCGTTGCGGGTGTTCCAGCCTGGGTATCTTCCGACTGAGGAATATCCTTTTCAATCATAAGGCCGAGCAGTAGAAGGATCGCCGTGAAGCATCCAAGCATCATATTTCGAAGCTGTGGGGTAAATCTTTTGGTTCTTTTCATAGAAACCTCTTTCCTCGCAGGCTATGCGATATTTGATATTTTTTTGGTGCTGTGTCTCCTGATTATTTCTGCTCGAAGACGCATTTATTATAATACAGAAGCAATCAGACAGCAACCTTATAGCAGTAGCCTGTTTTTTATGTCCTGCTACTTTAAACAGTTAATGCAGAACAAAAGCAGAGAGGTAAAATTTGTTTGCTTTTTCAAAGTATCAAAGAATTCAAAGAGAACGATATGATAAACTACTTGAAAGACAGAATATGGTTTATTGATAAATGTATATAAGTTTCGGACAGAGCACGGTAAACGCACGATTTTATGTCTATCCGCCAAAGAAAAAATCTGATATAT
>CAJUMC010000100.1 GCA_910587085.1 uncultured Lachnospiraceae bacterium
GCTTAACAAACCAGCAATATTTAACTATTTATCAATGATACAATACACTAGTATGAAGATAATAAGTGTTTGTTTTGAGAATAATAAAAGTTTGTATTTAATGGTGTTTACCTCCTGTTATATTTCTAAAATTATATCAGAAAAACAAGAAAAGAACAATGAAAAATATTATTCAATATATGCAACCAATATTAAAAAGTGAAACGTTGATGTTAAAGGTTTTCGAATACGGAGATGATGCATAAATGAGTGTAAGATTTTGGAAGCTGAGAGTTCTAGGGGCATTTTGAAAGTGGTAATGATCTGCTATGCTGATGAAGAAGACGAGGGAAGATACAGGGGCCATTATCAAAATAGTGCAAGAAGCGAACTCAGGTAGCAACCATAACATATAAAGTTCACTACTGCTCCAATGCAGCAAGCCCGAAATGAGAGTTCTGATGGATAGCAATGACATAAAGCAAGTATATGATAGATATAAAAACAATATATTTAAGATATCTAAATAGCAAAAAAGGTACTCCTCCCTCCCTATTTTAATACGGGGCGGGGAAAGCCCATTGTTTTCGCCGATAAAAATCGAAAATTTTTCATCATTTCGTTACGCCGGTCTGCAATGAGGGGCAGAAAAATCGGATTTTTGAAAAAAGGTACAAAAGAGCACAAAGTAATGTGGTATTATGATAGCATGGAACCAGAAGGAGCGGAGCCGCTGAGGCTGCCGCTTCTTCTGGTTTTGCAGGAAAGGCCGAAGCATCGAGAGATAAAAAGGGCGGGAGGTGATGGAATGGCGGCAAAGTCAGGTGCTGGTGACAAAGATGAAATGAGTCAGTATGTGACAAAGGATACGATTGCACAGCTTTTTGAAGTGACCGGGCGCCGAATTGAGCAGCTTGTGTCGGACGGTGTGATTGAACGGGTGCATATCAGGGGAGGCGGAGTGCGCTTTGAGCTTGGGGTGACCATCCAGAAGTATATCCGATATCTCTCCGATAAGGCGTATGGCAGAGACCGCTCGGAGGTTGAGGCCCGATTGAAGGAGCAGAAGCTTCGGGCGGATGTGGCGCTGAAGGAGTCGCAGGGTGAGCTCCACCGCTTGAGAACGGAGATAGCAGTCGGTAATTATATTTCCATCGAGGAGGTAAAGGCAGACTACAGCCGTTTTTTTATTGTATTTAAGAATTTTGCTCTTTCGATTCCCGGAAAGCTGGCGGGCAGGCTTACAGGTTTTGTGGATCCTGTAGAAGTCCGGGAGATTGAAAATGATCTTCAGCGGGAGATCAAGGCGCTCCTGAAAAGCTTTGTGTCAAGAGCGGTACTTCCGAAAACTGCGCCGGCGGCGTCGGACGATGCGGCTGCCATGCAGCCAAAACGCAGGGGACGACCGAGGAAAAATGCCAAGGAGTAAGTTTACAGTCACCGCTTATCAGTTTGATGTTCTGCAGATGCTGTGCCCGCCGGAGCAGCTTACGGTTTCAGAATGGGCGGAGAAATATCGCATTCTGGATTCGAGATCATCGGCAATGCCGGGAAAATGGAACAACAGTATCACTCCGTACCTTGTCGGGATCATGGATGAATTTAATAACTACGAGACCGAGGTCATTATCTTCTGCAAGCCGACGCAGGTGGGAGGAACGGAGGTTTTACAGAATATGGTGGGGTACACTGTGATGCAGGACCCTTCCCCGACCATGATCGTTTACCCGACGGATGTCCTAGCAAAATCCATTTCCGAAAACCGCCTGCAGCCGATGCTGAAGGCCGTTCCGGAAATAAAAAAGCGGTTTGACGAGAATTCTGCCATGTTGGAGCTGCAGTTTGACGGGATGTACCTTTCTCTTGCCGGGAGTAATTCTCCGTCCGGACTTGCCAGCAAGCCGATCCGCATTTTGATGATGGATGAGGTTGACAAATATCCGGGCGCAAGCAGCCGGGAGGCCGACCCGATCAAGCTGGCCATGGAACGGACGAAGACGTTCCACAACCGAAAAATATTTCTTACCTCGACGCCGACCATCCGGAATGGGCATATATGGAGGGCGAAGGAGGAAGCGGACATTGAGAAGCATTATTTTGTGCCATGTCCGCATTGCGGGGAATATATTGAGTTCATTTTCAAAAATATCCGGTTCCCGGACGATGAGAATATGAGCTATGCCGACCGGGCGGAGGTCGCGGCGTATGTCTGCCAGAAATGCGGCTGTATCGTTACGGACAATGACAAGCACGGTATGCTCCGGCTCGGGGAATGGAGAGTGGTGCGGCACAATACCAGGTATGCGCGGACGGTGGCCTTCTGGAGCAATACGCTTTACAGCCCTTTTGTCCGCTGGGCGGACATCGCAAAGGAATTTCTCCTCACCAAGGATAACCCGGAGGAGCTTCAGAACTTCACGAATTCCTGGCTTGCGGAACCGTGGGAGGATACGAAGCTGAAGACGAATGCCGACCTTGTGATGGAGAGGCAGACGGAGCTTCCGGCGCTTATCGTTCCGGAGTGGGCCAAACTGCTGACCGGTGGCGTCGATGTTCAGGAAAATTCGCTTTACTGGACGATCCGGGCATGGGGTGATTTTCTGACCAGTCAGAACATAGCGCACGGACAGGCACTCTCCTTTGAGGAAGTGGATCGGATGATGAATCTGGAATATATGACCGAGAAGGGGACGCCGATGATCGTCAACCTGTGCTTGGTCGACTCAGGAGATCAGACGGATATGGTATATGATTTCTGCGCCAGCCATTCGGACTACTGCCTTCCTTCCAAGGGCTCCAGCCATGCGCAGCTGAGCCATTATAAATTATCGCGGATCAATAAGGAGGGCAGCAGAGCCTACGGGATGACGCTCGTTCTCATCGACACGGAAAAGTACAAGGACATGATTGCCGGCCGCATGAAAAGAGAGAACGGCAGGGGCAGTTGGATGGTATATGCGGACTGTGATTATGAATATGCCGTTCAGGTCACTGCGGAGCATAAGGTCAATGTCAAAAGGAATGGCGTCACCAGGCAGGTATGGCAGAAGAAGCACAGTCATGGGGACAATCATCTTCTCGATGCGGAGGTCTATGCAATGGCAGCGGCGGATGTGCTTGGAGTGCGTACCCTGCACCTGGAACAGGAGGAGGTGCCGAAGCGGCAGAATCCTGCATCCGGGAAAGAGCAGCCGGAGGAGCAGTGGATCATAGCGAATGAGGACTGGATGCAAAGAGGAGGTAGCTATGGCAGTTGAAAACGACAATGTGCAAATAACGACGAAGGGGATGCTGGAGCAGGTAAATGCGGCAATTACCGCGATATGTGCGGGTGGCCAGAGCTACCGGATCGGTTCCCGTTCTCTCACGAGGGCGGATTTAAAGCAGCTATATGCGATGCGGAGTGATTTGACCGCGCAGGTCGCGGCTGAGAACTCCGGCAGCCTGCTGGACGGCTGCAGCGTAGCCGTATTTGATGGGAGATAGGAGAACATGAAATTTCTGGACAGAATCATAGCCGCTGTCTCGCCGGAGGCCGCATATAAGAGGGAGGCATACCGGCAGGCGTACGACTGGCTGAGAAATTATGATGCGGGAAATTATGACCGGCCGAACCAGAACTGGAGGGTGACGAATCAGTCCGCGGAGCTGACGGACCGTTACAGCCGGGATGCGGTGAGGGCGAGGGCTGTCTTCAGCAGAGCCTGTCCAGCTCTTACGGTATGCCCTGTATGGATTTTGCTATCTTCGCTTGACCTCTCTTGTTTGTTTCTGATATTAGTATAGCACTAACTTTAGTACGTGTCTATTGACATTCTCACTAAACTTAGTACGTCGCGTTCGCACTATCTTTGTGCATATTGACACTATCTTTAGTGTGTGACAAGTGGTATAATAATAGCGTAACATGGAGAAGGTGGCTCTATTTTCTGCCGCCCCATTGAATATTGAAAGAGGGCGAATAATGGGTAGCATCAATTTTAAAAAACTGGAATCTTTGCTATTAAATAATGGCAAAACTTTTTACAGTCTGCGCAAAGATAAGGTGGTCGGTACTGAAACCATTAAGAAATTACAACAGGGTTATGGATTCATAGACACACGCACTATCGCAAATCTTTGTGAATACCTTGACTGCCAGCCGGGAGATTTAATGGAGTATGTGCCGGATGAAAAGTAAATTTATAAGTAACATACCAGAATATGACGGTATCGGTGCTTAGCGGCTCTGCCTTGTTTATGTAACGTCTGATAAAGGGCAGGATGGCAGCGGGCGGCATAATTGCGCTTTCCCCATTTGTGGGGATTCCCTTGTGTACTGCTGCCAGTCTGCTTTTCTATCCTCCGTTCTGCAAAAATACGCATCTTTTATACGCAAAGCTGTTGACATACGCATAAAAAAGGCGTATAATACATAGTATAAGGAGGACACAATATGACAGTTCGGGAAATACTAAAGGTGCTTCGCAAAGATGGATGGTACACCACCAATCAGGAAGGCTCCCACATAAGCCTAAAGCACCCAACAAAGCCCGGAAAAGTCACAGTACCAAACCACAACGGGGACTTGAAACCGGGAACACTAAACAGCATTTACAAGCAGGCGGGGCTGAAATAGCCCTACTGCCTGCGGTTATCATAGAAAGGAGCGCAATTTATGCAGAATTTAACTTATCTTGCGGTTTTTGAACCATCAACAGACGGCTCATATAGTATCTACTTTCCTGATTTACCCGGAT
>CAJUMC010000101.1 GCA_910587085.1 uncultured Lachnospiraceae bacterium
ATTGTAAAATATTAAGTTTCAAGGAACAATTGGGGCTTTTGACCCCAGCATCATTTAATTAATTTATTTTAATTTTCTGGAATTTCATGAATTTCATGAAATTCTTATTTATGCTACCATAGAAAAAGCTCCTGTCCGGTCAGCTTCCAGATCGCCTCAATAAAGAAATAATCGCCGTATATAATTGTGAACTCATGCTCCCGGTCATGGTATGCCGCCGTGCATTTCTGCACAATCGCATCCGTTTCCGGCGACCAGTCGCAGCGTTTGTCATACAGCGCGAAAAGCAGTTTTCGTGCTGCCTGATAATAGCAGCTCTCCTCGCCGTTTCCTGCTGCCTTCGCAATTTCCAGCATCCCGCAGGCTGCAATTGCCGCCGCCGTGGAATCCTCCCAGACGCAGCCTGCCGGCTGCCGGAAATCTACCGGTATCGTTCCGCTCTCCGGTATATTGGCGATAAAATAGTCCGCAATCCGCTCCGCACATTCCAGATATTTCTCCCTTTTGGTATGCAGATAGCTGAGCACAAAGCCGTAAATTGCCCAGGCCTGCCCGCGTGTCCAGGATGAACCGTGCGCACAGCCCTGCCCGCCGTGCGAGCGCAGAAATTCTCCGGTGTACGGGTCAAATTCCCCGATATGGATGACCGAACCGTCCTCCCGGATAAAATGCCGGATTACCGTATCCGCATGCCTTGCCGCAATCTGATAAAATCTCGGATCTTTCGTCTGCTCGGAGGCCCAGTACAGAAGCGGCAGATTCATCATACAGTCGATAATTGCGATTCCCGCATTTTCCCCGCGGGCCTCCTTATTTCCCCAGTCGTTCCACGCGCGGATAAAATTTCCTGCCGGATTGAAGCGCCCTGCCATATTACAGGCCGCCAGCAGGGTACGGCGGTACGCTTCCTCATTCCCCGTTTCCCGGAAATGTGCGCCTGACGTCAGCAGCCAGCGAAACCCGCTGTCATGATCCATCCCCTCCGGATCCATCAGCGTGCGGTCAAGCTTCTCCTCCAGCTCCACCGCCAGCTCCCGGTAAAGCTTCTCCTTTGTAGCGTGGTAGAGCTGCCACAAAATGCCGCCCCAGAATCCGTTCGTCCACCACGAAATATTATCCGTCCAGTCGTCAAACACGCCGTTCCTCGTTGTGTACGGCACCTTGTGTGCGCTGCGCTCTGCCGTTTTATGCAGCTTTTCCCTTATCCGGTTCTGCGCATCCCCGATCCATGCTTTGTCCATGCCTGTCCTCCCTCCGTTTTTCCAATCCCACTGAAAGTGGGATTTTCCACTGAAAGTGGGATTTTCCACCCGTACGGTCATGCAGATTTTCCGCCGATACCGTCCGGGTAGAATCGCCTGTTACCTATGGTATTTTCTGCATCCAGTTTACCTCATTGACTTTCCCGAAACAATATCGTATACTATCAGAAACCTGACATTTTCTGCTTTCATGTGAAAGCTGTTTCTGCAAGGAGATTATGATGTTTCTTGTACTGCGCGGCGGCTGTGCGGCCCGCCACCCCTATCCTTTTTATCTTTCCAGAAAATACGGCGTACCAAATTACGTTCTGCTGCTTCTGCGCAGCGCAGGGGAATTCCGGATCGGCGAAACACATTTCAGCGGTCTTCCCGGCCATGCCGTACTGATCGCACCGGAAACACCCTATCAGTACCATAACCCTTCGGGCGAATACATGGACGACTGGCTGCATTTTGAATATGTTCCGGAAACGGAAAACAGCGGCGCGGCACTTAAGAAGGAACCTCCGTTTCCTCCGGCCGGCCGCCTCCTTCCGGTGCGTAGCCCCGAAGTTCTTTCCTCGCTGATCCGCCAGCTGCTGTGGGAAAAATCCTACACGCCTTCCGCCTGTCTCGCAGAAAATACGGATGCCCTTTTCCTCATTCTGTTTAATCATCTGCGTTTTGACTGTTCCCCGCCGGAAAGTCTTCCGGCTGCCGTTCCGTTTCAGGATCAGCTGCGCATGCTCCGTCTTTCCCTGCAGAATTCCCCGGAACAGGAACACAGCATTGCCCGCTGCGCCGCGGAGCTGAAAATCAGCGAATCCTATTTTCAGCATCTGTACCGCAGGCTGTTCGGCATTTCCTTTCAGAAGGATCTTATCAGGCTGCGGCTGGAGCATTCCATGGAGCTTCTGGACAGTACGGAATTCACAATTGAACAGCTTGCCGCGGTATGCGGCTACCGCAGCGAGGTGCACTTTTACCGTCAGTTTAAAGCCGCCGCAGGCTGCACACCCGCACAGTACCGCCGCAGACATGAAAAAACGGACAAAAAAAGCCGGAGGAAAGACAACATTGTATGAATGCAAAACGAATTCTGATTATAGATGACGACGCAGATCTGTCTGCCATTATTTCCGATATGCTCGAAAGCTACGGCTATCAGGTTACATGCGCCACATGCGCTGCGGAAGCGGTTTCCCTGCTCTCCGCTTCTGCTTATGACATGCTGCTGCTCGATATCAATCTTCCGGATACCACGGGCTTTTCGCTGTGCGGAGAGCTGCGAAGGGTCTCCCGTATTCCGATTCTTTTTGCCAGCGCACGAACCAGCGAAACCGACCGTATCACGGGATTTGAAATCGGCGGTGACGACTACCTTCCGAAACCCTACTCCATGAAAGAGCTGCTGGCGCGGGTAAATGCACTGCTCCGCAGGGCGTACGGCTTTTCTTCCGGAGAAGAAATTTATGCCTTCGGAAAGATCAGAGTTAATCTGACGGCACGCACTGTAACCCGGGACGGCTCCGCTGTTTCTCTCTCCCTGCGGGAATTTGATCTGCTTGCTTATCTGTGTACGCACAAAAATACGGCAATTCCGAAGGAGGAGCTTCTGAACGGGGTATGGGGGGCCTTTTCCATGGTTGAGCCCTCCACACTGACCGTACATATCCGCTGGCTTCGGGAAAAACTTGAGGAAGAGCCGGCTAAACCGCAGTATATTAAAACCGTTTTTAAAGTCGGATATATGCTGGAGCTTCCGGACAGCCCGGATCGTAAGCTCAGTCAGATATAATATTCTTTTAACGAGTATTGTTCTTTCAAATAGCGATATTATAGTAAAATAATATTTTATTAATAAAGTGATATTTTATTTATATTTCCAAGTATTTTTTGTGCAAAAATCTAATAAAAGATAGTTTTCTGTTTGAGTATAATATTGTTCTATATTCAAAAAAGCTTCTATTATAGAAATGAGGATTATATGAAAAAAAGATTGCTTCTGATGACCGCTTCCTTTTCCCTTCTGGTTGTATTAACTGCTGCCTGGCTGTTTCTCCTACAAGCCGGCGATTCCGGCAGATTTTCATCAGCCGCTGCCCGGAAGGAAACCGTTGCAGCACAGCTTGTATCGCTGAACGAAATTGAACAGCTTGCAAAAGCGGGCAGGCTTGAAGCAATGTCCGAAAAAACTGCCCTTCTCCGAGAACAAATCCGTTCTCTTGCCCCCCTGGAAAAGGATCTCCGCCCCGTTCTGCTGTGCGTTGTGTGCATCGTCTGCCTTATTTTTTCCGCCCTCTATCTCTATGTTTTTGTACTGCGCCCTTTCGACCGGCTGACCCGGTTTGCCGGCGCAATCTCAGACGGCAATTTCGACCTTCCCCTTAATTTTGAGCGCTCCAACTGCTTCGGCGCATTCACCTGGGCGTTCGACAGCATGCGCCGCGAGGTTACACGGGCGCGCTCCTGCGAGCGCGAGGCCGCCGAAAACCACAAAACCGTGATTGCCACTTTGTCCCATGATATTAAAACTCCCGTTGCCTCCATCCGCGCCTACGCGGAGGGTCTGGAAGCAAATCTGGATGGTTCTCCCGAGAAACGTGCCAGATACCTGGGCGTTATTATGAAAAAATGCGATGAGGTCTCACGCCTGACCAACGATCTGTTTCTGCATTCGCTGTCTGATCTCGACAAACTGAAAATTCAGCCGGAACGAATTGACCTGTGCGCGCTGCTTGCAGAAAGCCTTCCGGAGATTGCTGCCGGACAGGATGACCTGCACATTGCCATGCCGCCCCATCCCGTCTATGTTCTCGCTGATCCGGATCGCCTGGTGCAGGCGGCGGAGAATCTGATCAACAATGCGAGAAAATATGCAAAGACAAAGATTAACATCTCTCTGCGCCTGCACGGGCAGGAGGCAGAGCTTTCGTTCCGCGACTACGGAGCCGGAATTCCTGATGAGGATATGCCGTTTATCTTTGACCAGTTTTACCGCGGAAAAAACCGCGGCTGCGAGTCCGGCGCAGGGCTTGGACTGTACATTGTGAAATATATTGCGGAGCAGACGGGCGGACATGTGCGCCCGCAGAATCATGCGGACGGGCTGGAAATGACGCTGGTGCTGCCTGCGGTTTCCGCAGAGAAACGCGGCGCATGACAGGTGGATTATCTTTTTCAATGACCCGGTGATGTTGTAAGCTTAAGGACTCCTTAATATCCTCCCTGCTAAAATACCTCTATACATACCGCATAGGTAATTGCGAAACAAGTTCAAAATCTTGATTCCAATAGGGTAAAGGCCCG
>CAJUMC010000102.1 GCA_910587085.1 uncultured Lachnospiraceae bacterium
CGTCTGACCGTCATGCCGGTCCGGGGCGTCCTGGATTGGAGCGAGGTACAGTATGGCGAGCTTCCGGCAGCAGTACAGAATCACTATTCTGCTCCATCAGATGATTCCGGGAATTGAGCCATTCAACTACAAGGAGCAATGTAGAATGAAGAAAACATTAGAACAGGCGGCGTTATTGGCTGTGCTGCTGGTACTTGCAGGCTGTGCTGGAAATGAACCGGCGGAGCCTAAGTGGGAAGAACACCTTTACCGCACAGTGGTTTATAACAGCGGAGAAGATGAAAGCGATGCAAAATATTTGGAAATCGCACAGCGCAGCCAGAAACTATTGTCTCTGCTGGAGGAAAAAACAGGTGCGTTTGTCATGGACGCATACAATTATCAGACGGTGGATGATGAGGGTACGCCCCTATATACCATGAATACGCCAGAAGTCCCAATCGAAATCGCTCCCGCTGGAATGTCTATACAGGTGAGCCGGGAATATTTCAAGTGGAATCCTATTGAAACAGAAGATGGTTTGGAATTGGAAAAACAGCTTGTACTGGATGATTTGACACTGAATCTGTTAGTGCCGAACCAGTACCGTGATATGGAACAGGAGATATTGGCTGCCTGGAGGAAATACTTTTATTTTGAAAAAGTGGAAGCCGAGAACAATTACAATGAAATGGCCGGTAGAGAAGAACGTCTGGACATCACAGAAGATCAACTGACTGTAAATATAATATTTGTAAAGGATGGACAGCGGTACTTTACTTATCGGAGTGACTGTGCATCTGCTGACGGAAGCTGGATCACCGATCCTCTGGTACAGATTTATACCGGGAATATTCACTGCAACTATGCTCACAGCTTTCTGACGCAGTGGACATATATTCCTTCGGAAGCAGGTTCGCCAGAAAGGGCTTACGAAGAAATTGCCCCCTATATTTGGGAATGTGGCGCTCAAGAGAGTTTGAAGGAAGTACGTCCTCT
The DNA here is from genome assembly GCA_910587085.1 of uncultured Lachnospiraceae bacterium. Classification (GTDB taxonomy): domain Bacteria; phylum Bacillota; class Clostridia; order Lachnospirales; family Lachnospiraceae; genus RGIG4057. The sequence continues at coordinate 979 of CAJUMC010000102.1, forward strand.
GCGGAATTAGTAAGATGAACCAGCGATTTGAGGGCAAAATAATGATAGTGCTATTTGTTGCACCATTTAATAAATCAAAATGACATCGTAGCGGGTACACAAAAACAAGTTGGCAAAAATATTATGCATTTGAAAAGCCGAAGGAATTTTCCTCCGACTTTTCAAATGTCACTGCTTTGTGACATTTCTGCTTGTTATTTTGCCGAAACATGGTGATGCGGTGACGTTTCTGTGATATTTGCAGTTTAGAATAGAAGTCAATAAAGCCAAGTCTGCCACATTGGGAATTATAGGAACAGAAAGGTATATCAGGCACAACTAATCTGGCAGATAGAACTTTAACCTTATTCGGCTGTTTTATGCTCGACTTCTTTTTCATGTCGGCTAAGCATCTGCTCTGCCATGCAATCTAAGGTTTTCAGCAGAAACACCCTTTCATCTTCCGTGCAGACCGCGAACTTGCACAGTAGCTGCTTTGTCTGCTGTTCCAATAGCGGCATATCCGGGTAGAACAAAACATCGGCCGATAATCCAAGCCGGTAGATTACATCAGCAAGGACTTCAATAGATGCATTGACCCGCCCCTTTTCTATGTTTTGGATATGTCGGAGTCCTCTGCCGGTCTGCTGGGCAAGCTGCTGTTGTGTCAGGTGTTCTTCATTCCGCCTGCCGCTGACTATTGCCCCTATGTGCTGTAAGATATTTTTACGCATTTTTAATCACCTCTACTATATTCTATCGTGCGTGTCTGTTTCTATAAATTCCCTAATAGAACGCACGAATATATACTTATAATGCGTTTTGCAAAAAATCGTTCTGACTGTGTAGCCAATAAAAAAACGGCTTTTCACATCAGGGCTTACTTTTCATGCCATCTGTGTCTGTCCGTAGAAAGGGACAGGTTATGGATGGTTTTGTTTTTAGATATGCGGTGGGAATATCGTCAAAAAAAGCGAGGCTCATTTCTCGCCGCTCCAGCATCTTTTAACCGCATTATCAGACGTATCTAAGTATGTCAATCAAACATTGAATACCACTGCGCAAAAAAACGCCAGACAGTCATTTCCGCTGTCTGGCGTTTTTTGTCTGCGCTGCTGGTTTGACCGCCGGATACGCGCACCGCCGCCATCCCGAAAATCTGAAACCCATTTTCAAATTTTCGGAGGTAGCAATATGCATAATCAGGCCACAAAAATTTTTTTGAACTTTTTTCTTAAAGGGCAAGGTTCACCTGCCCTTTACCCTATACCCTTTATTCCAGAGAGCAAAGGAAAGGGGGTGGACGCATGAGTTATGCAGAACGTCGGGAAGCGATTCTGGAAGTGCTGTGCATAAGGCGGCACGATACATACCGCAACCTGGCATTTGAATTTCAGGTTTCGAGAGAAACCATCCGGCAGGATATAGCCGTCCTCATGTGTTCCTACCCCATCGAAACGGTACGCGGCCGGTATGGCGGCGGTGTCAAGATTGCGGACGGGTTTTACCTTTACCGCAAAAAACTGACAGCACGGCAGGCTGCGCTGCTTGTGAAATTAAGCGCGCAGCTTACCGGGGATGACCTCGCCACGATTGACAGTATTCTCCGCCAGTTTGCTCCCTGAGCATTGAAGCATTGTACTTTGAAAAACAGCAGGATAGGCTCCTGTTCATAGTCAGTATGTAAGTGATTGCATCCTGCATCAGCCATCCCGCGCCACGACTGCCTGCGGCCAGGGACAGCGAAAGGAGGTGAAAGCCTCTGTTCCTGCCCGTCAAACCGATAGCATCAAAGGCACGAGCGATACCGGCATGGCTGTCCGGCGCATGGCAGCGCCGCAGACGCGGGATGCGCCGCAAACACCCGTATCGCAGGGTAAAAGGGAGGTACTGGGGGATTGGTATGGGCAGCTTCGTCAACTGTCGCCGCCGTCTGTTGGTATCGCGCCAACGTGCCGTGTTGGGCTTACATACTCCCGTGCCGGGGGTGAGCAGTAAGGCGGTCATGCCGCCTGATAATACGGCACAGATTTTTGAGAAAGGCATAAAAGAGAAACCCGCGCCGGTCACATTTCCTCACAGAATGAGGGTGCAAAACAGACTGGCGCGGGCTTTCCCCTTTGCCTGCGGGATGCAAGACCTTACGCCACCGGGAAAACCGGCGGCGCAACGTGTTCCATCCGGCAGGATAGCAACAAATAAAGCGGCTGGGGCCGAAAGAGGTGATAAAAATGCAGGTAAACATTGAGAGTATCCAGGTCAATTCAGGACGGCGGGAAGCCCTCCCGGATGCCGTGCGCGAACTGGCGGACAGCATTTCGGCGGTGGGGCTGTTAAACCCCATCACGGTTGACAGGGACTATACCCTGATTGCCGGACTGCACCGGCTGGAAGCGGCAAAGTTACTGGGCTGGGCGGAAATTGAGTGCAACGTCAGCAGCTTAGAGGGATTGCAGGCAGAACTTGCCGAGATTGACGAGAACTTTGTGCGGGCCGACCTGGAAACCCTGGAGTTTGGAAAGCTGCTCCTGCGGCGCAAGGAAATCTATGAAATGCTGCATCCGCAGGTGAAAAACGGCGGCGACCGAAAGAGTGAAAAAATCAGAACGCGCCGGGCGCGTTCTGATTCTGACAAATCTTTTGTACGCGACACAGCAGACAAGCTGGGCATTTCAACCCGTTCCGTGGAGGAAAAAATCCAGATTGCAAGGGATATGACCCCAAGGGCGCAGGAAATCATTCAGGATGCCGACCGCAAAATCAAGAAAAAGGACTTGGTAAAGCTGTCCCGCATGGAGCCGGAACAGCAGGAACAAGCCGCCGCGCAGTTGGCGGCTGGGGAAATCAGGTCAGCAGACGAATTTCCCCAGGCGGAACCGCCAAAACCATCCAAACCGCCGGAAACGGCACATGAGCCGGAACGGGCCGCAGAGCCGGTTACAGAACCGCCGGCATTGCCCGCTGTCCCCTACACGCTGGGCGACAAGCACTATGACACCTTGGAGGAATCCATAGCCGACCTGAAAAATCCCGACAAGGATTGCAGCTACACGCCGGATACGCTCCTGGCAGACATTGACGGCTTTGTGCAGACCTTTCATAAAGGCTTCGCGTGGTATCACGACCCCTTTTGTACTATCGTGTTCCCCCACATCTCCAAAGTGCAGTTTGAGTTTGTCCGGCAGCGTTTTGAAAGCATTTCTTCCGCAATGGCAGACTTATTAAATCAAATGGAAAGGACTATAAAAACATGAGCAATCGAAAAAAACGCCGTCCGCCCGGTTCGGAGCGCACGGAACAGCAGAACCTTTTAACAGAAACACAGTATACCAATCCCGGCGTACAGCGCGACTTATCCAGCAACCAGCTTACTTCCGGCCTGCCC
>CAJUMC010000103.1 GCA_910587085.1 uncultured Lachnospiraceae bacterium
GAAAAAGAAGAAAAATTTGTTTATAGATTATTTATAAAGCATGCGTTTACCGTGCGGGGATTGCAATTGGGTATTGCAAAGACAGGGCTTGTGTGCTATAATCAGACCGCTGTTTAAAAATTGTGTGCATCGGTTAGAAATCGATGCGTCGGAGATAACGAGAGGTGAAAAAATGAAAGAGTCCATTCAGCCGAAGTATTATCAGGCAAAGGTTACCTGCAACTGCGGGAACGAGTTTGTTGCCGGCTCGACCAAGCCGGAGATCCATGTGGAGGTATGCTCCAAATGTCATCCGTTCTACACCGGTCAGCAGAAGACTGCTGCGGCACGCGGTGCTATCGATAAGTTCAATCGCAAGTATGGTCTTGGCAACAACTAAGCATTTGGGATACGGAATCATCGGAAGATGATAAAAGCAGGTTGAGGTTATGATAAAAAAGTAATCTCAGCCTATTTTTAGATTAAGTGAAGGAGAACATTCGGATGAGGTCATCGGGTATTGGCGGACAGGCGGTGCTGGAAGGGGTAATGATGAAAAATCAGAACCGTTACGCGGTCGTCGTCAGAAAGCCGGACAATCAGATAGAGGTAAAAACAGAGGAATACCGCAGCGCCGGCGAGCGAATAGCGCTGTTCCGGCTGCCGATTTTCCGCGGGATGGCAGCATTCGCGGAATCGCTTATGCTCGGGATACGCACGCTGACGTATTCGGCAGGCTTCAGTGAGGGGGACGAACAGCAAAACGAGGCATCCCGGAGGCGCGATGCGTTTGCGGATGTGGGCGTCGCGGTTCTGTCCGTTCTGCTGGCGGTTATCGTCTTTATCCTGTTTCCTCTTTTTCTGTCCGGGCTGATCGGTAAAATAACGGGCTCGGGAACCGTGCAGCTGCTGATTGAGGGCGTGCTGCGCATTGCGATGTTTGTCGTCTACGTAGCCCTGATTTCCAGAGTAAATGAAATCAAGCGTGTTTTCATGTATCATGGCGCTGAACATAAATGCATAAACTGCGTGGAGCAGGGCGAGGAGCTGACCGTGGCGAATGTCAAGCACCAGAGCCGCAGGCACAGAAGGTGCGGGACAAGCTTTCTGCTGGTCGTCATGCTTGTGAGCTTTGTTCTGTTTATGCTGATCCGTGTGAGAACGGTGTGGCTGCGCTACGTACTGCGCATAGTTCTCGTCCCGTTTATTGCAGGCCTGTCCTACGAGTTTATCCGCCTTGCGGGAAACAGCGACAGCCGCCTGATCAGCCTGCTTGGCAGACCGGGCCTGTGGCTGCAGGGCCTGACAACGCGCGAGCCCGATGATTCCATGATCGAGATTGCGATCCTCTCGGTCGAACTGGTGTTCGACTGGAACAAATACCAGGAGGAAGCGGGGATCGCAAAGCGCCGTAAGCGGGAAAGAAGGCTTTCCGGCGGAGGTAATCCGGATCAGAGAACGACGGCATCGTCCGGGTCTGTAAATGCGGGCAGCGGGAAGGAAGAGCTCTCTTTGCTTGACCGGATGTCTTTAGAAAAAGCAGGGCGTAAGAATGAGGGGACTCCTATGCCGGCCGCTTTGGAGGGAACGGCAGCAGGGGAAAATCATGAGGTGTCGAAGAAAAAGGTACAGGCAGGTTCCGGCAGAAATGTAATGAATTCGATGAATGTTTCCGAGGAGGACGATGACGAGATCCTCCGCGCACTGGATAAATTCTTCTCTTATAAGGAGGAGCCGGCGCAGGAAGATCAGGTTTTCCGCCGGGATGTATTTTTCGGCAGCAGAGCGGCGGGAGGCAGGACATCCGGCCATACGGCGCCGGGCGAGGGAAGAGCGTCCAACGCGGAACGCGCGGCCGGCAGGGGAACTGCCTCCGGAAAGACATCATCCGCCGGGGGAGCAGCATCGGAGGGAAAACGGACTTCATAAAAAGCGGCTCGGACGGAAGAAGGACAGGAGAAGAGGCAGGAATCCGGCCCGAAAAACTTCTGAGCGAAAGAGGTTTGACGTATGACAAGAAGAGAAGCGCTGGCGGGCGGCGTCCGCCGGCTTTTGGAGGCGCATGTGCCGGATGCGGAGATTGATGCGTCCCTTCTGCTCCGGTTTGCGGCTGGGCTGTCGCGGACGGATCTGCTGTTTGACGGCGGGCTTGAGCTGCCTGAGGAAGAACTTGCCATCTATGAGAAGCTTGTGAGCCGGCGTGCAGAGCACATTCCGCTTCAGTATCTGACAGGCACGCAGGCTTTTATGGGCATGGAATTCCGCGTGACAGAGGATGTGCTGATCCCGAGACAGGATACGGAACGTCTGACGGAGGAGGTGCTTCGCTGCTGCGGCGGAAAGCGGGTGCTTGATGTCTGCACCGGTTCCGGCTGCATTATTATCAGTCTGGCAAAGCTTGGAGATGTGAGGGAGGCGGAGGGCTGCGATCTTTCCGAGCAGGCGCTTGCCGTGGCCCGGGCCAATGCGGCTGTACTGGATGTAGACGTGAGCTTTTTTTCAAGCGATCTGCTGTCGGGCGCCAGGGGGCGCTATGATATAATCGTTTCCAATCCGCCGTATATCCCGAGCAGCGAGATTGCCGCGCTCATGCCGGAGGTGCGTATTCATGAGCCGCGGATGGCTCTGGACGGCGGGGAGGACGGACTTTGCTTTTACCGCCGCCTCATTGGTCAGGCCGGTGAATTTCTTGTGCCGGGCGGGCGGCTGTTTCTTGAGATCGGCTGCACCCAGGCGGAAGCCGTGTCGAAGCTGCTTCTGGCCGGCGGCTTCCGGGAAATCCGGGTCGTGAAGGATTATGCCGGGCTGGACAGGGTTGTGGCGGGTGTAATCGGGACAGAGCGGGAGAAATAAATTTATGCGCGGCAGTGCGCAGAAATGGGGAAACTATGGAAATGTTTGATAAACTGGAGGATACGGAGCGCCGTTACGAGGAGCTGCAGGCAGAGCTGAGCGAGCCGACGGTGACGAGCGACACAAACCGTTTCCGGAAGCTGATGAAGGAGCAGAACGATCTTTCCGCCGTGGTGGAGACGTTCCGCGCCTATAAGCAGGCAAAACAGAATATTGAGGACAGCCTTGCCATGCTGGACGAGGAGAGTGACGAGGAGCTGCGTGAGCTGGCCAAGGAAGAGCTGTCGGGCAGCAGAGCCGATGTGGAGCGGCTGGAGCAGCAGCTGAAAATCCTGCTGCTTCCGAAGGACCCGAACGACGAGAAAAACGTGATTGTGGAGATACGTGCAGGTGCCGGAGGGGATGAGGCGGCGCTGTTCGCGGCGGAGCTGTTCCGCATGTACAGCAAATATGCAGAGACAAAGCGTTGGAAGCTGGATATGATGAACATGAACGAAAACGGGATCGGCGGCTGCAAGGAGGTCATTTTTATGATTGAGGGCGGCGGTGCGTATTCCCGCCTGAAATATGAGAGCGGCGTGCATCGCGTACAGCGGATACCGGTTACCGAATCCGGCGGTCGCATCCACACCTCAACCGCGACGGTTGCCATTATGCCGGAGGCCGAGGAGGTTGACGTGCAGCTTGATCTGAATGATTGCCGTTTCGATGTGTTCCGTTCATCCGGAAACGGGGGACAGTGCGTCAACACAACGGACTCCGCAGTGCGCCTGACGCACATCCCGACCGGCATTGTAATTTCCTGCCAGGATGAGAAATCCCAGCTGAAAAATAGGGATAAGGCCTTGAAGGTACTGCGTTCCCGTCTGTACGAGCTGGAGCAGGAGAAGGCTCACGACGCGGAAGCGGCGGCCCGGAAATCGCAGGTCGGCACAGGCGACCGCTCCGAGAAGATACGCACTTATAATTTCCCGCAGGGCCGTCTGACCGACCACCGCATCGGCCTGACCATCTACAAGCTTGACAAGGTGATGGACGGGGATATCGAGGACATTATCGACGCATGCATTGCCGCCGACCAGGCGGTAAAGCTCGCAAACATGGCAGAAGAGTAAAAACCGCCTGGTCGGCTGGACCACGGCGGTAAAGCTCGCAAACATGGCAGAAGAGTAAAAACCGCCTGGTCGGCTGGACCACGGCGGTAAAGCTCGCAAACATGGCAGAAGAGTAAAAACCGCCTGGTCGGCTGGATGCCGGATCTTCCGTCAGGAAAGCCGGAAAGCATTAAGATAATGTTTTTTGGGTTATGACTGCAAATATTGAAGGGAAAGACAGTTTGTTTCGGTTTGAAGCAAACTGTCTTTGTTTTGTTGCGCGGGACTGCCGAAGGTTATATGCCTGAATTGTGCCGCTAGTGTATTGTATCATTGATATTTAACACATCTATCACCTCTATTATGAGGTGG
>CAJUMC010000104.1 GCA_910587085.1 uncultured Lachnospiraceae bacterium
AGATTGATTATATCTTATTAGCCACTGCTGTTACAACTTTACTTTATCACAACACTCCTCTCCTCATGCGTCATCAGATCCGCAAGCCTGGTGGGCAGCGGGATATGACTCTCTTTTTCCGTCAGTTCCATTGCCATCCAAACTGCCGTATCCAGGCCGATCTTATTTCCAACCGAAATAAAAACCGGTTTTACTTTCGCATGGGTGCGCAACGCACGCCCGTATATTTCCCCGTTCACCCGAATATCCGTAAATGCCCCTTCCGTCTGCTCCGGCATGGAAAAATCCGCATCCCCCACCTTATAATAGCTTTTGGCTATTCCGACCGATGCCGCATCAAGAAGGATGCCCGCATGAGTGGCAAGTCCCATATGCCTTGGATGCAGGTAGCCGTTCCCGTCAAAAAAGATTACTTCCGGGTTATTCTTAAGCTTCCCGTATGCCTTCTGAAACAGCGGAATCTCGCGGAACGCCAGACAGCCCGGAATATACGGCACGTTAATCTCATCCATATAACTGGTCTGTTCCACAATCCTGTGAGTATGATAATCCAGCACCACGATACAGCAGACAGCATATTCCGCCCTGCCCTCTTTCCAGTAGGCAAGGTCAACCCCTGCCACTTTGTGAACCCCGGCTATATCCACCGTATTATTGAGGTTCATTTTTCTGCTTAATTCCAATTGCTTTTTTATAAAATCCTGCTGTTCCACCGTTTTTCCACCCCTCTCACAGCCGCCGTTTTTTATCCGTTTTCGTCTGTTTCATCTTTTTTCGTTGTATACATCCAGCTGTATCCCCAGTATAAAACACGGTTGAAAAAATTACAATGATTCCGCTGCCTTTGTCCCCGCAAATGGGGAGGAAGCACCAAAAGCTGTGCTTCCTCCCCCATTGCTCTTCTTTCCCTTATTCCGCTTCTTCCATCGCCGGTGCTTCGTCCGCCGTCTCTTTTCCGAGCAGCTCCGGCAGCTCCATTCCTGCCTGCTTGAACAGCTCGTTCAACGGAGGCACGGACTTCATCATCCCGGAGAGAAAATCCGCTGTCGCAGTTTTTCCGTCGCCCTTGCTTCCGCTGTCCCAGACGGTAACCTTGTCGATCTTGACCCCCTTGATCGCTTCCACCTGTATCCGCATAAGTTCCTCAAGCTTATCGGCAACAATCAGCTTCACAGCATCACCCGCATCGCCGCCCGCCGCTTCGACAAGCTTTTTCATACCTTCCGCCTGCTTCTCAAGGATCTCCTGCGCGCCCTTTGCCTCGGCCGATTTCTTCGCATAAATGGCATCCGCCTCGCCTCGTGCCTTGCGCCGCATAACCTCGGCCTCCGCCTCGGCTGCAATTTCCGCCTGCTCCTTCTGAATCTGCGCCTTTACAATGACATCCGCCTGCTGCGTTGCCTTCTCCAGCTGCGCACGGGTATTTTCTGCCTCCTGCTGTGCCACGTAGGCCTCCTGCTTTGCACGGGCTGCCTGCACTGCCTCGGCTGCCGTCGCAATGCGCAGGGCGTCCGCCTCCTTCTCACGGCGGTTCGCCTCCGACTGGGCCACCTCGATCTTCGCATCGTTCTCGCCCTGGATGGCGCTTGCGTTTGCCGCCGCCACCTGGATACGCTGATCTTTCTGCGCCAGCGCCTTACCGATCTCACCATCGCGATCCTTCTCCGCCACGTTTTTCTTTGCGTCGTTGATCGCCTTGGCCGCCGCTTCCTTGCCGAGCGCTTCGATATATCCGGATTCATCGGTGATATCCGTTACGTTCACGTTGATGAGGCGCAGGCCGATTTTCTTCAGCTCAATCTCCACATTCTTTGATACGGCGAGCAGAAATTTATCGCGGTCCGTATTGATTTCCTCGATTTCCATCGTGGCGATAACCAGACGAAGCTGACCGAAAATAATATCCTTCGCAAGCTCCTGAATCTCGTTCAGCTTCAGACCGAGCAGACGCTCCGCAGCGTTCTGCATAACGCCCGTCTCCGTCGAGATGCCGACAGTGAACCGGGACGGCACGTCCACGCGGATATTCTGCTTGGACAGTGCGTTGCGCAGATCAACATTGATCGAGATCGGCGTCAGATCCAGATATTGAAATGACTGGAGCACCGGCACCACGAACGCCGCGCCGCCGTGAATACATTTTGCACTGCGCGCCTGCCCGTCGTGATCCGTACCGACCTTACCGTAGATAACCATAACCTTGTCCGACGGACATTTGCGGTAGCGCGACAAAATCCCCGCAATTGCCACAAACAGTACCAGAACAACCACACATACCACAATTAACGGTTCCATTTTTATACCCCTTTCCCACATTTATTTGGAAGCGCACCTTATGTGCGCTCCACAATCACCGTGTCTCCGACCACGTCGGTTACGCGAACCACGACTCCGGCCGAGATCGACTCCTCATCCTCCGTAATCGCATTCAGTTCCACAAACCCGCTGGACATGGTGAGCGTTACCTTTCCGCCGCTCTCGCCTCTCGCCGGAATTGTCACATAAACCTGAGCATTTTCGCCGATCGTTCCCTTGATGTTAAAAGTTCCGTTTTCCGCCAGCTTTGCCGACCACCGCAGCAGCTTCGCTACTACATACATCATCATTGCACCGCAGAGTATACCGAGCAGCAGGGACGGCGCAGTCTGCATTCCGTTCCTGACCAGGCAGATCGTCACCCAGGCGAAGGTCGTGAGAAATGCAACAATGCCCTGAAAAGTAAACAGTCTGAGTGTACCGAACTCCACATCCATGCCGTCCGCGCCGTCCAGATCAATATCAACCCCGGCATCCATGGAAACATCCGCGCCGTCCATACCCAGGTCAAGTCCGGAGGTATCCGACGGATTTACTCCCGCGCCGCCCTCCCCGAAGCCGATCAGCATAAGAATTGTCTGGAGAATCAGCAGCAAAGTGGACGGAATCGCTATACAATAAAGTATCTGCAGTATCGGGGACAGCCCGTTCCACCATTCCGTCATACAACCACTCCCTTCATGTAAATTTTATTTACCATCATCATAGCATCAACTGCATTCCATGTCAAGGTATTTAAAACAATTTAAGTAGTTTCTAAGAATTTTAAGATAAATTGTAAACTTTTCAAAATATGCTTGACATTTTCGGTGATTATGCTAGGATATACGTAAATTATATTTACATCACATTCTATGATGCCGGGATCAATTCAACGCATAAAATCCGGAACGGAGGCTGACATGGACGCAAAATCACTGGGTAATAAAATTAAAGAAGCGCGCCTTTCCAAAAAGCTGACGCAGGCGGAGGTGGTCGGCAGCTTCATCACACGCAATATGCTCAGCCAGATTGAGAGCGGCACCGCTATGCCCTCCATGAAAACGCTCAGCTATCTCTCTTCGGTGCTCGAGCTTCCGCTCTCCTCCCTGCTGACAGAGGAGCAGGAAACGGCCGGTTTTTCCGGCTCCTCCGCCCCGGAGCTGACCGACGACTTTCTGTCGAAGCAGCTCCTCTTGCTTAAGGCCCGCGCTGCCGAAAAGGATTACGAGGGTATCCTTTCTCTTGTCTCCAACCCGTTTCCGGCTTCCGGCGATGCATTGTATGATGAAAAGTCCGCCTATCTGGCCCGTGCCTCCTATGAGTGCGCTCTTTGCTGCGAATCCAAAAATGATCTGGCCGCCGCTATCACCCATGCAAAAAACGCGGAACAGTATGCCTCCGAAGGCTTCTATGCCAATCAGGCGCTGAAGGCGGACGCCCTGCTGCTGGTTGCCAGGCTTGCGGAACAGCTTGGCAAAAAGTATCGTTAAGACGCACTGCGTATTTATATTTAGCAGTGTTGTGCTTTTCCGGAATTCTCTCATTTTTCGAAATCCTTTTATTTTCCGGAATTCTTTCATTATTGTTTTGCACTTCTCTTTTTAGTGTGTTATTTTACTTCATTATTTAATTTATTATTTTTTTGCTTTTCGATATGTACGCACTTTGCTTTTCCGCGCGGTCTTCCAAATTCTGACGATGTTCTTTATATTATTAACAATCCCCATTATCACCCACGCGCCTCAAATATGCAACCGGCTT
>CAJUMC010000105.1 GCA_910587085.1 uncultured Lachnospiraceae bacterium
TTAAATAAAGGATTCTTGCGATATGATGTTAAAAAGAAGTGTCAAACACCCGAATACAAAGGCAGGGGAGGCCGCCCGCTGCCGGCCCGGCAGGCTAAAACAACGATGAATCAGGAGCCTGCGCGGCTGTTCAAGCGTATTTCTGAATCTGGATTTTTGTTGAAGGCCCGGAAAAAGTATGATATAATTAATATAATTTTTTAAGGAGGATAAAAATATGTCTATTAAAGTTTTTAAAATGAAAGATTTTACCGGAAGCGTTAATTCAGGACGTGAACTTTGTAAACATATTAATATATTTCTTAAAAAAGGAAGGTATATAAAAAATGAACCTGAAGAGGGTTATTCTTAAAAATACATGGTACATTACTGTAATATTTATCGCTTTTTCGACAGCTGCAAACCTCTGTATGGTAAGTGTCGCAAAAAAGATTGAGGAGATTATCAGCCGGCTGGAGGTTCTGCGGGCGGACAGTTTGCTGGAAACGGCTGCAATGACTGGTGTTTTCTGCGCTCTTTATGTTGTTTTCAGTTTTGGATACTGGTTTCTTTATAATTGTGTTACCAAAAAAGCATCCAGACTTTCTGTTGAATATGCATACAGCAATTATCTGACAAAACAACTGGGATTTTTTGCGGATAAGGGGGCGGGAGATATCGCTTACTCCACAATTTCCCTGGCGGAGGATGTGGGAGTACATTATGCGACCTTCTGGCCGATGCTGTTTATACAGGCGGTTACTCTGCTGATCCTTTTCGGGACGGTTGCCTCGTACAACGTGCTGTTTTCCGTATTTGTAATACTGGCCATCGGTCTGCTTATTTTCTTTACTTCCTTTATCTCAGGGAAGCTTGCGGACAGGACGGCGGCGTCGGAGAGCCTGGCGGCTGAGATCAACAGCCGGATAGTCCAGAGTTTTGAGGGGATTTCGGTGATCAAGGCATTCCGGCGGGAAGGATATTTTGCCGGCCGGTACAGAACGGGACTCTCTGCACAGAAATACAGGAACGATATTGTCCGTGATTTCTGGTATTCGCTTTATACGGTTATCTATGAGGTCATGACTGTCATTTTTCCCGTGATGGTTCTGCTGTCGGGTTTTCTGCTGAGGGAGAGGAACCTGCTTTCGGCGGGGGCGGTTGTTGCGGTTTATTCCATTGCCGGACTGATGCAGGAGCCGGTGCGTGAGATTGCGGATTCCGTGACATTGTACAGGGAAAACGCAGACAGGGAGAAAAAGCTGGGAGAAATCTTGGAGCCCCGCTGTGCCCGGACGGCTGTCCCGGAAGTGGGAAGGATACAACTTGATGTGGCAGAGCTGAAGATCGGGGACAGAATGCTTGCAAAGGATGTGTGTTTTGAGATCGGGCGGGGGGATATGATTTCCCTGCAGGGGCCGAGCGGCTGCGGAAAAAGCACGCTGCTGAAACTGATTGTCGGGTTTGTGCAGTATGAGGGCTGCAGCTGCCGTTATGACGGGGTTCTGCAGCATGAGCTTCCGGATGAGGTGCGGTATGCCAATATTTCTCTGGTGGAGCAAAAGCCCTTTCTTTTTACGGCCAGCATTAAGGAAAATATTATGCTGGGGGAAGAATTCGGACAGGATCTGCTTGAGGAGGTGCTGCAGGTATGCATGCTGGAGAAGCTGGTAAAGGAGTACGGGCTGGAAAAGGAGATTGACTGGGCGGCAGGAAATATCAGCGGCGGAGAGATGCAGAGGATTACGATTGCAAGAGCCATTATCCGCAGGCCCGGTTTTCTGCTGCTGGATGAGGTGACGGCATCGCTCGATGCGGCAACTGCGGAGCAGGTGGCCGGAAATATTGCCGCCTTTGCGCGAAAGTACCGGATTGCGGTGGTTGCGGTATCGCACAAGGATGAATTTGTGAAATTTTCCAACAAAAAGATAGATTTAATTTCATATCAGGCCTAATAATTCCGATACGGTCTACCATTCCTTTTTGATTTCCTCCTCCGCAATACCGTATCTTGCGAGGAATTCTTTCATATCCCTGCGGTTTTGGATCAGCATGAGCTCGGTAAATTTTCCGGTCCGGATGTCGAGGAAGCCGGCGATCTGCTCCCCGGTGCATATACTGGCGCGGATCACCGGCTTCAGGTTTTCGCGGTCGTAGGGCTCGGCTTTTATTTTTCTCCGGAACATGGGATGGCTCCTTCCTGTGCGGTGCAGACCGGTCTGCGGTTCTGCGCCGCCTGTCTGCGTGCGGCATCCAGCGCGATCCATTCATCCAGCGTGAGCGGTTCGTAGCCGGAATATTTGCAGAAGCAGTTAATCATATTGCACGGGATGGAAAACTTCTCCCCCTGCCGGTCTGTCAGCGTAACGCCGCGCGTAATTTCCTGGAACTGTTCGAGCAGACGCTGATCCTGCGTATCGTGGACATGGCCGTAGAGCATGTAGGTTTCCGGCATTTTATGATACTGGCCGTTGTAGCACATAATGGGATAATGACATAAAATTACCCTCCGCTTGTTGTCCGACAGCTCTTCGTAGGGCCTGATCCAGCCGAAACGCTCCGCGCAGGCGGTGCTGCCCGAAAGAGAACGGTCATGATTGCCCGAGATAAGATACAGCCTGCCGTGCAGGCGGTTTAGAAGGCCGGCGGTTTCCTCGGGGCGTCCGAATGACAGATCTCCAAGGATAACCACATCATCGTTCGTCCGAACTTTGTGATTCCATTTTTCCAGCATATATTCATTCATTTCGTCCACGCTGGAGAAGCCGCGGCGATCCATGCGCTCGTTCTGGGCTTCATGAAAGAAATGGCAGTCTGCAATATAGTATCTCAAACGAATCACATCCTTTCCTCGGCGGTGTGTGCCGCTGCTGTTTCCAGTCTAACATAATATGCGGAAAAAGCAAGCGAAACCAGGAAAGTGCACTGCCGTCCGGTGAACGGATCGCCGCGGCGCTGTTTGCCGTGCCTGCGATACTTGTTTCTGCGGCGGCATATACCGTCGTCCCCGTTCTGATCCATTATAATCAACCTCGGCCTGCAGCTCCGGCAGGTGATCATACAGGCCGCAGCGCACAAGCCATTCTGTTTTTGCCATATTCACGCGCTGCACCCCATGAAGCGTTTTGTCAAGTGCTTTTTTGAGTTATTGACGTAAAACTTATCAGCGCGGCGGGAAACGGGCAGGAAAAGGGGCGCAAAACGCGCCTGTGGACGGTTAGAAGCCGTTTTCGTGGGTAGGTGGTATAAAACCCTTGCCTATGGATTTTCGCGTCTGTAACGCCTTAAAAATCAAGCCTTTTCAAGCCCTATTGCGTAACACTCCATTCTGTTCTTTGGGAGAGGTCGGGGGCGCGGGGGCAGGGTTGTAAAATCCTGTTCCCCGTTTTCGGCGGCGAAATGGCAACGGCAAAAATCCAGACGGTCAAGGGTTCAAGAGTGGAGATTTTTTCGCGCCCTTTGCGAAAAAATACTACTCGTCCCTTGACGGTCTGGATAGTCGGAACGGACATAGAACGGGGATTGTTTTTCGTCATTAGGTATGGTATAATTTTCCCCAGTACAAACCGATAAATTCCAGTTTTTAGAACTGGAGAAATCGTTAAGGAAAGAATCGAAGGTGGTGCAAACGAAAAAGCAGCTTTGATATT
>CAJUMC010000106.1 GCA_910587085.1 uncultured Lachnospiraceae bacterium
GGCTTAACAAACCAGCAATATTTAACTATTTATCAATGATACAATACACTAGTATCTTTTGAGTCGGCAGTATGCACAATGAGAGAAAGCATAGACAGTTTCCGGGCCGGCTTGCATCCCGGAACTGCCGTAGATCCGTTATGTACAGGAGATTTTTGTTCATAGCGGCTTTTGCTTGAAATCTAAAATAATTCATTGTATACTAAACTTATAAAAAAGCGCGTGGGCGCAGAAAGAGGAGTGCTTATGGGATATGACGTAAAACAGGCTCTGGAGGCGGGCAGAACCGTGCTGGGCATCGAGCTCGGTTCCACGAGAATCAAAGCGGTGCTGATCGACGAGGGCAACAGCCCGATCGCTTCGGGCAGCCATGACTGGGAAAACCGGTATGAAAACGGGATCTGGACTTATTCCCTCGAGGATATCTGGGGAGGGCTGCAGGATGCATACGCAAACCTTGCCGCGGAGGTCGGGGAAAAATACGGCGTAGTGCTGAAAAAAATCGGCGCCATCGGCTTCAGCGCAATGATGCACGGTTATATGGTATTTGACGACAAGGACGAGCTGCTGACGCCGTTCCGCACCTGGAGAAACAACATCACCGGGCCGGCGGCCGAAAAGCTGACCGAGGTATTTTCCTATCATATCCCGCAGCGCTGGAGCATTGCGCATCTCTATCAGGCGATCCTGAACGGGGAGGAGCATGTCGGGAAAATACATACCCTGCTGACGCTGGCCGGCTATATTCACTGGCAGCTGACCGGGCGAAGGGTGCTCGGCGTCGGCGAGGCCTCCGGAATGTTCCCGATTGATATTGAAACGAAAGATTTCAACGCCCGGATGTTTCAGCAGTTTGACGAGCTTGTGGCGGATCGCGGATATTCCTGGAAGCTGCGCGATATTATGCCGGAGGTGCTTGTGGCGGGTGAAAATGCCGGCGTACTGACCGAAAAGGGAGCAAAGCTGCTGGACGTTTCCGGAAATCTCGAGGCTGGAATTCCGCTCTGCCCGCCGGAGGGCGATGCGGGCACCGGCATGACGGCAACCAACAGCGTTGCCGAGCGTACCGGGAATGTTTCCGCCGGAACCTCCGTCTTCGCGATGATCGTGCTGGAGAAGGAGCTGAAAAAGGTCTATGACGCCATTGACCTTGTAACGACGCCGACCGGCAGTCTTGTTGCTATGGTACACTGCAACAACTGTACCTCCGACCTCAACGCCTGGGTCGGACTCTTCAGGGAATTTGCGGAGAGCTTCGGCATCGAAGCGGATATGAACAGACTGTTCGGCACGCTGTACGGCAAGGCGCTTGAGGGCGATGCGGACTGCGGCGGGCTGCTGGCATACAATTATTTTTCAGGCGAGCATATCACCGGCTTTACCGAGGGACGCCCGATGTTTGTAAGAACGCCGGAGAGCCGGTTCAATCTCGCCAATTTTATGAGGGTGCACCTGTTTACCTCACTCGGCGCGCTGAAGACGGGGCTCGATATCCTGTTTAAGGAGGAGGGCGTGCAGGCGGATCGGGTGACCGGGCACGGCGGCCTGTTCAAGACAAAGGGCGTAGGCCAGAGTATACTGGCAGCGGCCATGAACACGCCGGTTTCTGTAATGGAGAACGCAGGGGAGGGCGGTGCGTGGGGAATTGCTCTGCTGGCTGCCTATATGCTGAACCGCAAAGACGGCGAAACGCTTGACGAGTTTCTTGAGAAGAATGTATTTGCCGGGGCTACGGGCGTCTGCCTGGAGCCGAAGGCGGAAGATGTTGCGGGATTCGACGAGTTTATTAAACGCTATGCAGCCGGCCTTTCGATTGAACATGCAGCGGTGGATGCGCTGAAATAGCGATGCAAAGAAGCATCTAAGACAACGGGAAGAGAAGCCCGAAACGGATGAAAATCCCGATTGTATGCAGCTTGCGAACCCGGCGTGCGGCCGGGAGAGCAGCCGGAGGGCAGAGCCTGATATCCACAGGTTCTGTCCTTTTTATATTATAATTCAATCCCCGGGTATGTTAAGCAGGACTGGTCGAGCCGGCCCTGACAGTGCCCCGTCCATTTCATTGCATTGGTCGTGTAAATCAGACGGCTGACTGCTTTCGGATGCTTGAAACAGGTCGAAATTGAGGAAATCACAGAGCTGCTTGACTGCCTGAACATAAAAGGAACCATCATAACAACGGATGCAAAAGGGAACGTCTGTCCGAAGCTGTGGGCTGAATTTTTCGGACATGAGACGCCTTCAAACAAGTGACTGTAAAAAACGTTGAAGAGGGCAAGAGGAAAAATAGATTAGGAGGGAGTGCTGGCTGGACAGGCGGCATATCGTGGTTAAGTCAGAAAAAAGAGTAGAGGGGCCTGAATACAATTATCCTGACGCGCAACAAGGCAACCGGGCAAAGTTAACGAAAGCAGGGGCAAAATCCCCAGGCCTGAAAAAGTAGCGGTTTGAAATTGGGACAAATCCCGAAAAAGATCGGGAGCAGATTATGAATCTATAAATCTAATCAAGTGCATAGTTTTGATTATAGAATACACTTGTATGTTTATTACAAAAATTTTATTCCCATCTATTGAAATTTTTCGTAAATGAATATATAATTATTTTATCATTATTTGGTATCTTTAGAAAAATTAGTGGAAGGTTTAAATAATATGAGAAAGCGACTAAGACGAATATCCTATACCAGTAATACAGAAAAAAGTGATAAAAGAATAAGTGAGAAATGGAAACCGTATATAATCGTTATTTGCACCGCGTTTATTTTTTTATATTTGACTGTCCGGTTAATAGAACATGCACAAGTAAAAAATGATATTCAGGAACGGGTGGAAGGAGGTAATATAATGAAGCTATATGTGCAAAGAGAAGGAGAAAACATAGTATATATATCGACAGATGGTGCAATATCATGGTCTGACAAAAGAAATCCTGACTTTTATATGCAAATGACAGAGGAAAAACTGACAGATAGTGTATTCAATATACCAATTAAAATTGTTAATAGTTCTGATAATAACCTGACAGTTGGGAGTGGTTTTTCACTTTATGTATGGGAGGACAGCGAATGGAGCCCTTCAGAGGATGACGGGCTGTTTCATGACGATATGGGATATTCCGTTCCATCGCACTCTACATACGAAATGACATGTGACTTACAAAACATTCGGCTGAAAGCTGGAAAGTATTTAATTACTAAAACGGTTATTCGAGAAAATGACAGATCGGTTTGGACATTGAGCGCGGAGTTTACTGTAAAATAGGACAATATGAAGTGACCCCACATTTGTAGCAACGTGGATTTACCTGTATACT
>CAJUMC010000107.1 GCA_910587085.1 uncultured Lachnospiraceae bacterium
ATTACCTTCGTTTATTTGCCTGGCTTTTACCTGCTTTAATCAGTGCTTCCTTAAAGCTTGCGGAACCCGCTGCCATTTTTGGTTTTCAAACCTTTTTACACCTTTTCTGCCGTTGCCGGGATTGTATTTTTTAAGATGATCTTCTATAATGTAAGGCAGATATAACAAATTGATACCTTGTCAGGCAGGCCGGTTCAATGCTGCAGAAACAGTGTGGAAGCTGTAACTGCACAGCATGCCGTAAGTACATGGAGGGTCGGAACTGCAGGGAAGGCCGGAACAGTGTGGAAGCTGTAACTGCACAGCATGCCGTAAGTACATGGAAGGCCGGAATTGCAGGAAAAGCCGGAACTGCCTGACATCTTAATTTTCGGGACGGAAAGGAGTTTCTAAGAATGATGGACAGCAAAAATTTCAGCAATCCGCTTTCTCTGCGCGACATCCGGGTGACGGACGATTTCTGGAAAAAGGAGATGGAGCTTGTGCGTACCGAGGTAATTCCGTATCAGTGGGATGCCTTGAATGACAATGTGCCCGGTGCAGCGCCGAGCTTTTGCATGAAAAATTATCGGCTGGCCGGCGAACTGAATGCCCGCCGGAAGGCAGATCCTGCCTGGCAGCAGCCGGTGTGGACGACGGGGATCTTTAACCTTGTGCCGGAGGATATCAATAACCGGGAGGAGCGTTTTTACGGGTTTTTGTTCCAGGATACGGACTTTACAAAATGGGTGGAAGCGGTTGCCTACTCGCTGACGCAGCATCCGGACCCGCAGCTGGAGAAGCTCGCTGACGATGCGATCGACGTTGTCTGTGCTGCGCAGCTGGAAAACGGCTATCTGGATACCTTTTACATTATCAATGATCAGAGCAAAATATTTTCCAATCTGCGCGATCACCACGAACTTTACTGCTTTGGTCATCTGACAGAGGGAGCAGTCGCGTATTATGAAGCTACCGGAAAGGATAAACTATTAAAGGCCGCCTGCCGCTATGCGGACTACATTGATTCTTTCTTTGGGCCGGAGGAAGGCAAGTGCAAGGGATATCCGGGGCACGAAATTGCAGAGATGGCGCTGGTGCGGCTGTATCATGCAACGGGGAATGACCGCTATCTCTCGCTCAGCCGCTTCTTTATAGATGAGCGCGGAAAACGCCCTTACTATTTTGATACCGAGGCTGATCATCCGTTTGAGGCAAAGGGAGAAAATCCTCCGCTCCGCCATTTTTATCATCAGGCGCATCTTCCGGTGCGCGAACAGAAGGAGGCAGCAGGTCATGCCGTTCGTGCGGTCTATCTTTATTCCGGAATGGCGGACATTGCGCGGCTGACGCAGGATGAGGCCCTGTTTGAGGCATGTGAAACAATCTGGAATAATATCACTACACAGAAGATGTACATAACCGGAGGCATCGGTTCGACCCACCTTGGGGAGGCGTTCACCTTCAATTACGATCTTCCGAACGATACCGCCTACGCGGAGACCTGTGCTTCCATCGGCCTTGTATTTTTTGCGCGCAGGATGCTTCAGATCAAAGCGGACGCGCGCTATGCGGACATTATGGAGCGGGCGCTGTTCAACGGAGTGCTGAGCGGCATGGCGCTTGACGGAAAGAGCTTTTTCTATGTGAATCCGCTCGAGGTGCTGCCGAAGGCCTGCCATGAGGACGAAAGAAAATTTCATGTGAAGCCGATCCGGCAGAAATGGTTCGGCTGTGCGTGCTGCCCGCCGAACATTGCGCGGCTGCTGAGCTCGGTTGCTGCTTATGCGTTCACGGAAAACAGGGATACATTGTTTGTTCATCTGTATGTGGGCAGCGAGATCGTAAAAAAGGTTTGCGATAAAACGGTGAAGGTCAGCATTGACTCGGAACTTCCGTATTCGGGAAAGGCATCCGTGCGCATTTCTGCTTCGGAGCCGACATCCATGACGCTTGCTCTGCGGCTTCCGGACTGGGCGGAGGGCTGTTCCGTAAACGGTAAAGGCGCAGAGGTGCTGTACAGCAGCAGCCGCAGCGGTGAGTCGGCTGCGGAGGGAGGCAGCAGCTCCATGAAAAGCGTGGAGAATGCATTGACTATTCAGAAGTGTATGGAAGAAATTGCGGCATCTGCAGGGGCTGCCTCAGCGGAGCTGCGCAGCGGGTATCTGTATCTTACCGGAGTCTGGTCGGGCGAGACGGAGCTTGCACTTGATTTCCCGATGCAGCCGCGTATCATTGCGGCCAATTCGGCAGTGCGGGAGGATGCGGGCAAGGTGGCCGTGATATGCGGCCCGATCATCTACTGTCTGGAAGAAGCAGATAACGGGGCGGATCTGCATCTGGTTTCCCTGAACTGCGCACAGCCGGATTTTGAGATCTGTCCGGATGCAGTGCTCGGAGCTCCGGCAATCAGAGCAGCAGGCAGCAGAAGAAAGCCGCAGGATTCAGCGGATTTGTCGCTGTACCATGAATATCGTGCTCCGGAGAAGAAGGCATGCACACTGACCTTCCTGCCGTATTATATGTGGAATAACCGCGGTGAAGGCGAGATGACGGTCTGGGTTAAGGAAGACTGACAAGTATGACGGATGCCGCGCCGGCAACTGAGCGTATCAGGACGGCGCGGTCGGATGTTGCGGACGAGAGAGAAGGTCATAACCGCAGCGGGCAGGTGTACTGTTAAGGATAGTTTCTATGGAAAACACTATTGGTACACTAAATTTTTATTAGTTAATTCCGAACTCTTCCGCATATTTTATCATTCCATGAATATCTGAGGTGTTCTCTTTTATTTTACATGCCATAAAATTTTCATCTGGCACATTAAAAGGAGGTTTTATACCAAATCTATAGGCCGGTAAATATCCTGCCTTTGGATAATAATTTTGACTTCCCAACACAATCGAATAACCGTAACCTAATTCACTGGCAATTTTATGCCCTGTTTTGATTAGGGAGATGCCTATTCCCTTTCTTTGATATTCAGGAAGAACAGATAAGGGAGCCAATGCTAAAACTGTATTTTCTCCGACCGTTGCTTTTGTAAACATGATATGCCCTACAATTTTCCCATCTATTTCAGCAACCAAAGATAATTCAGGAATAAATGCCTCTCCTTTTCTCAATGCATTTACTAAATCCTGCTCATTTCCATCAGCGTGTTCGGCACTATGAAAAGCGTCCTTAACTACATAATATGATGCTGGGGTCAAAAGCCCCAATTGTTCCTTGAAACTTAATATTTTACAAT
>CAJUMC010000108.1 GCA_910587085.1 uncultured Lachnospiraceae bacterium
TTACTGGATCTGTAGCCGCTTTTTACTTTCACAAGTGTCAAACTCGGGATTATATAATAATATTCAGCGAATTACCAGAGCAGGAATAAATTTTTATACGGCACAAACCGATGCCGGGAGCAATGCAAAAAAAGCTCACTGCAAAGGCAGGACAAGACTGCCGAATAAAAAAGCAATATTCGTTTTTCGGGCAGTCGTTCCTCCGTACACGCAATGCAGAATTTTTTCATAAAAAGCATACCGGGGGAATGGCGGGCAGTCAGTAAAAAAATCCCTGCCCGTGCAGCGCTGTTTCTCACCATGGAACCAGAAGCAGAATCTTCAGTACCGGAACATATTTGTCTGGACTGCTCCAACCAGTAGGACATAGGCGATTTTAATACCGAATATAAAAAATATTGATTTTACTTATATCTGATTTTGGTGTATAATACCTGAGTAATAGGAGAGGCATTGTGGCGGACTGTTACAATGCCTTTTGTTTTCGGTGCGCTGTTTGAAAGAACGTATGCGGCCGGCCGTTTCCATGGCGGCAGCGAAAATGTTCGTGCTCCATTGCGGGCATGAGACTGGAGGAAGGATTATGGTAAGAGCAATTGTAGGAGCAAACTGGGGGGACGAGGGAAAGGGAAAAATCACCGACATGCTCGGGGAAACCTCGGACGTCATTGTTCGCTTTCAGGGAGGCAGCAACGCAGGACACACGATTATCAACGAGTACGGAAAATTTGCGCTTCATCTGCTGCCGTCCGGCGTATTTTACGGACACACGACAAGCATTATCGGCAACGGCGTTGCGCTGAATATTCCGTATCTCTGCCGGGAGATCCAGGGGATTGTGGATCGGGGCGTGCCGAAGCCGCGGATTCTCGTATCGGATCGCGCGCAGATTATGATGCCTTACCATATTCTTTTTGATGAGTATGAGGAGGAGAGACTCGGGAAGAAATCGTTCGGCTCGACGAAATCCGGCATTGCTCCGTTCTATTCGGATAAGTATGCAAAGACCGGCTTCCAGGTTTCGGAGCTTTTTGATGAGGCGCTGCTGAAGGAGAAAGTAGAGCGCGTGCTGGAACAGAAGAATATTCTGCTGGAGCACATGTACCACAAGCCGAAGCTCGATCCGGCGGAGCTGTACCAGACACTGATGGGCTACCGCGATATGGTAAAGCCTTATGTGGCGGACACCGCGCTGTATCTGCATGACGCGCTGAAGGAGGGGAAGACGGTTCTGCTTGAGGGACAGCTCGGCACGCTGAAGGACCCGGATTTCGGCATTTACCCGATGGTGACTTCCTCGTCCACGCTGGCGGCCTACGGCGCGATCGGAGCGGGAATCCCGCCTTATGAGATCAAGGATATTATCTGTGTGGTAAAGGCGTATTCGTCGGCGGTGGGCGCGGGCGAGTTTGTCAGCGAAATTTTCGGAGAGGAAGCAGATGAGCTGAGGCGGCGCGGCGGAGATGCCGGAGAATTCGGAGCGACGACGGGCCGGCCGCGGCGGATGGGCTGGTTTGACGCCGTTGCATCGCGTTACGGCTGCCGGATGCAGGGAGCAACCGAAGTAGCGCTGACCGTGCTCGACGTGCTCGGCTATCTTGACGAGCTGCCGGTGTGCGTCGGCTACGAGATCGACGGAACCGTGACAAAGGATTTTCCGGTCACGGCGAAGCTGGCAAAAGCAAAGCCGGTATACGAGAAGCTTCCGGGATGGAAATGCGATATCCGCGGAATCCGGAGCTACGGGGAGCTGCCGGAAAACTGCCGCGGCTACATCGAATTTATCGAGAGAGAGATCGGCGTGCCGATCACAATGGTGTCGAACGGGCCGGGAAGAGAGGAGATTATCCGGCGTTAAGCGGAGGCGGGGAACTGTCGTCCGCGGATTCTGGAAGGCCTGCCGATGCAGGCCTTCCGCTGTTTTCTGCCGAAGGATGGCCCCGGATGCTTAAAAGGGTGGCCGGTGCAGATTTTCTGTAGCAGGAAGGCTTTGCAATACGGAAAGCTCCGAGGCGTGTTTTTTGCGGGAACGGAAATCAGGATATTTTTTGCAGGAGCGCATAGAAAAACGGATGCAGCAGGGAAAGCTTATGCGTAAAGCGGGGGAGCAGCCTGCTTTTCCCGGATGCAGCGGAGGAGAGATGAAGAAATGCAGGAACGGAAATACTTCAAAAAGGCGCTGGCGGATTTTGCTCTCGATATGGCGGGCGGCGATGCGATCCGCTCTATGACGGATCGCGGATACACGGTAAAGCAGATAATGGAACAGCTGACCTTCCCGATGCCGAGAGAGAGGGTTCAGGCCGTAATGTGGAGGCATCTGCTTGATATCGGAGCGGTTCTTTTAGAGGAGCCGGGAAGCGGGCAGGGGCGGAGATCCGGCGCCTTTGTAAAGGAACAGGACTCGTTTGGCAGGATCAGTTTCCGTTTTTCCGCCGCAGACGGGGATGGCAGCAGGGAAGTTGTCTTTCGGGAGTTCCGGTTTTCTGCCGGGAGGGAAATGGAAATACCGAAGCGGAGCGGAGGGGCTTCGGGCGGTTTCGCAAAGAGGGATGCAAAGGATGCGGATACCGGCGGTCTGTCTGGAAAAGAACAGGCCTGTGTTTTTTCGGAGGGCGGAATCCGGGGGGAGAGTGTCTGCCCTCCGGCCGCGGGAAAGCAGGGCGGCAGTTTTTACGGGAGCGGAAGCAAAGGCCCGGGAGTCCGGGAGATTTCTATGGAAAAAGGGAAGAAGCTGTTCGATTATCTTTCGGAAAAATGCGGAAAAAACGGCGGGGAGTCGTCCTATATTTCCTGTGATTTCGGGCTGCGCGGGCAGCGGGACGGTCTGCAGGAAAAGCTTTCCGGTCTGGACGGCAGACAGCAGGATTATATTCTCGGGCTGCCGTGGGAGAATCGGATCTGCTATCACCGTCTGGATCGTCGGATGAGGGAGATTGCGGCGGGGATGTATGCGCACGGCAGCCGATGCG
The DNA here is from genome assembly GCA_910587085.1 of uncultured Lachnospiraceae bacterium. Taxonomy (GTDB): domain Bacteria; phylum Bacillota; class Clostridia; order Lachnospirales; family Lachnospiraceae; genus RGIG4057. The sequence continues at coordinate 2,973 of CAJUMC010000108.1, forward strand.
GCGTGTGTTATTTTCTGAAGACGGGGGAAAAGATCGAGATTGTATGATGCTGCTCCTGCCTGACCGCTGTAGACAGCTGTAGATTTAATCACATCCATCCGCTGTTCCGGCTGCATTTTACGGCAGCACGGTGTTTTCCGGCCGGTCAGAAAACCGGTTGCACTCAAAAAAGACATATTGCAGAAATTCAGGAGATACACGACAAACGCATGAATGAATAAATTGTGAACAATCCGTAAATCTGTGCTATAA
>CAJUMC010000109.1 GCA_910587085.1 uncultured Lachnospiraceae bacterium
CGTCCAGGTGCGCGGCATCCTGGCGGAGCAGTTCCCGGATTGCTGGCAGCTCCTCATGTGCGCTGCGCTGGTTATACCAGTCCTTATTGCGCTGGAAGGACTCGCGAGAATCCACCGCCAGCATCCGCACCGACTCCGTGCTGTGGAGCAGTTCCGTCAGCGCCCGCACCCGGCCCCGAATACCTTCTTCCGACAAGACGGACAGGTTGTCCGGCTGGATCAGGAAAAAGACCAGCTCACTTTTCCCGGCTTTCAAGCCGTATTCGGTGAACTGGTCAATGCCCATGAGCTGCCGGGTAGAGTGCAGCTTTTTCCGCGCTTTTTTCTCTTTTCTAGTCATTGGGTTCCCTCCATTCATAATACTGCCTGAAAAACAAAAAGCAGACCGCATAGCGCAGGAAGTCAAGAATACTGGCGTCATCCATGTGGATGCTGAGGAACGCATACAAAAATGTAGCGACCAGCGGCGGGACAAATCCCCACTGCGCGATGATGAGGGCCGAGAACAGCAGGCCCAGGCAGATTACAGCCACGTCCCGCAGTTCCCACAGCCACAGCGTTGCTTTCGCCTTCAGATTGTCAGGCAAAAGGCGGGGAAATGCAACCCTACAAAATCAAGATTGCTCAATGTCCATTTTCTTTATCAATTCTTGAAATTCTGGTTCATCTTTCAAAAATGCGGTAACTTCATCGGTGTCCATAGATTGCAGGATTACCTTTTGCAGATTGGAGCCAAAGGCTTGATCAACTTCTTTAGTTTGGATGTGCCGATATAGCGGAGACTTGCTGATTTCCCACTTTTTTGCCAATGACTTTAACATGGGCTGAAGAATTTTCAGCATCTTGTCCTTATTTTTCATAGCACTATAAAGCTGAAAATGTGCAACGTAGGAATTATATTCCCATAAATCGAGTAATTGTGCGGCTTGCTTATTAACATCAGCAATATACTCTGCATCCTCCATCCGGTTTTCTTTCAGTGCGATTTCCAGCAAGGTTATTAACGCCGCATGAATTTCATTTGTGGCAAATAAGAGTTTTTCTTCGATTAATCTTGCCGCTTGCTCCATTTCCCCTTGTGCGATGTATATGTTTGCTTGTATCTGCTCTCTGTCCACTGGGTGTTTCCTTGAAATCGCATTCAGCATTTCTTGGGCCTGGTCATATTCCCGTTTTTCCATCAGTCTGGAAATTAAACACGCCTGTGCCTGCTCTCTAATTTCCCCATGCTCACTTTGTGCCGCATGGCGGTATAATGCCTCAATTTTTTCCTGATATGGTTCATCCGATTTGATTTTGTCAGCATTGAGCATTAGCGCACCCTCTAACAGCATGGCTAAATTGCTCACCAGCAAATCACAAGTGGGGTATTCTTTTAGTTTTTCAGCTGCAAGGGAATACCCTGCTTCAAAACCCTGCCTATCTATCGTTTCTGATACTTTATTCATAAACAACGCTACTTCTGTTTCTGACAAATCATCTTGAAAGGACAAGAGGGTATTCAAATCCGTACCAAGAAGCCGGGCAAGGGGTGGTAACAGGGTTATATCGGGGTACGAGGTTCCTTTCTCCCATTTATTTACAGCTGGTGCAGATACGCCGAGGTAATTTGCGACCTGTTCTTGTGTCAGCCCTTTTGTCAAACGCTGTTTCCGGATAATTTCATTTATTTTCATTGTATACTCTCCTTCACTTCATTTTGCCTTTATATTTTAGCATTTTCTGCTCATATTTTCTATTTACCGCTTATTAATTTTTGAGCAGAAAAAATAATTATAGGTTTCCCAATTATGAACCACATACAAACGCAAGAAAGCGGCAGCTTTGATTGCTCAAAGTTACCGCTTTGCAATACATTTATTTAATAGATTTGCCCAACTCACAGGCTTCTGAAATTTCTGGCCTGTCTGCTATATCTCCTACGTTCATTACGCCTCCGCACAGGACCTTGCCAAGATTTTTCCATTGTAAATGCTCCATCAAATGGTCGTAGTAGAGAGCAACATCATCAAATCCGTTTCCCTCCGCAGCCATCAGCAGGGCGGATGCCCTGCCGTGGTAGATGCCCTTCGCCGCCCGGTAGATGGTGTACTCCTTCACGCTGGCGTTGCCCGGCTTCACCGCGTCAAAAATGATCTGCCCCGGTTTGACTGCTGGCCGGATACGCTGCCAGAGCGTGGCGTTGGAGGACAGCAGGTACACCGCCGCTGTCCAGCGGCTACTAACATTTCTCTCGCCCTCTGTCAGCTTCAGCATCCTGGCAATGTGGAGCTGGCCGTCGAAGAGGAAGCGTCCGGCGCGGCGGGCCAGCTGTACCACCCGGCACTTCAGTCCCCAGTGTTCCCAGGGCCGCACCAGTTCCTGCGCCAGTTCCTCCAGCGTCGCCGTCCCGGCCTCCAGCCGTTCCGTGAGGTAGGGACACCTGGGCTTGCTGCAGCTCCGCCGCTGGTACTGCAGGCAGTTCCGGCAGTCCACATCGTCTGGGCCGTAGTGGAACCGGCAGAGGACCATCGTGCCACTGCCGTGGGGAATAAAATTCGGCGGCGTCATCATCAGCCGCTCCAGTTCGGTCAACGGCGTATCCTGTGTAAACTGCTTTTCCAAGTTATCCTCCTATTCCCTGAAAGCAAAAAAGCGGGACCTGTATTTTGCCGCCGTTTCCGGCTGCATACAGGTCCCGCTTCTGCAATCAGTAGCTGTATTCGATTAGATTTGTTCCATGCCTCCCAGC
>CAJUMC010000110.1 GCA_910587085.1 uncultured Lachnospiraceae bacterium
GAAAAAGAAGAAAAATTTGTTTATAGATTATTTATAAAGCATGCGTTTACCGTGAGCTCTGTCTTCTTCTCTTTCCGGCAGGAGAGCCTAATACAGCCGCGGCAGGCGATCCAGCGTAACCGCGTACCGGCAGCCGTAAAATTCCCGCAGCTTTTCCCTGGAGGTGTACTGGTCGCTTCCGCCGAATTCGTTCGACCAGGTCATGTACCACGACCACGGAATGCGGCTTTTCTCCAGAGCGGGAATGGACGGCAGCGTGCCGATTTCTCCGATCGCCGTCAGCTTCTCCTGCCCGTTTTCCAGCACGCGGTGCATCTCGGCATATTCCGCTGCCAGGTCGGTGTGCGTATGCGCAGGAGGATACAGATCCCTTGTGAGGACATCAACAACGTCATCGCCCGGATAATCCTGCGGCACCGGTGAATTCCACACCCAGATCAGATTGTTCAGCTTATGAACCGACGTGTACCGCTCAAACATCAGCCGGTAAAGCTTCCCTGCAGTCGGTCCGCCCTGCGAGCCCCACCAGAACCAGGTTCCTTCCGCCTCATGAAACGGCCGGAACAGAATCGGTATCCCGCGGTCGCAGAACGGTTTCAGTTCCCCCGCCATCGCATCCATATCGGAAAGGAGTGCCGTATGCTCTGCCGTTCCCTCCTGAAGTGCCAACTCCGGACTGTAATCTGTATTTTTTGTATAAAAACTCTTGTCCTTCCCGTTTCTTGGAGAAAACCAGTGCCAGGTCATCGTCAATAGACCGCCTCGCTCGGCCCAATCCATCGCATTTGCAAGCGTGCCGCGGTTCTCGTCAATTTCCTTCCGACAGGCATCGTCACCCGTTTCGTAGCGGATGTTCGGTGAATAGGACAGCAGTTCAAAGCCGCACAGGGCCGGAAGCGCGCCCGTCACCTCCTGAATATAGGAAAGCTCCTGCTGTTCCCTGGTCTGCGTGTGCTGCCCGGTAAGGATGCTCTGCCCGGCCTGCTCCGCAAGATACTCCATTACACGCTTCACTCCCTGCTGTGCCGCCGGATTGCATGGTACGGCATTCTTTCCTCTGTGCGTCATCTGATACCTCCTCATAAACGTTTCACAGTTCAATATTGATGTTTTTTCGGACGCGGAGTCTTCCCAAATCATTTTTCTCTTCTGCGCCGCAGATAAAAGAAAAACGGCCAGAATATTCTGGCCGCTGAAAATCCGGAGCTCCCCTCCGCGCACAAACGGCAGAGGGGAGCTCCAATAAAAAAGCAGGGGTAGAAGGATTCGAACCCTCATTAACGGTTTTGGAGACCGGCATCCTACCCTTGGAAGATACCCCTACATGCGTTCCCTGAACGCTTCTCCATAATACTATAAATTGTTGGAATTGTCAACATAATTTTAAGTTTTTCCAAGGCATAATTGAGAAAAGCTTTTATATCCCCCGCGGCCAGGAGCCGTCTCATAATATTGGTATTTGCCGTAAATTTGAATAAATCTATCAGGAAAATTTAATTAAATGTTACGCTTCAATATTGTCTTAATGTATATACAGCACAGAAATCAGTTGCAGCTAATATATACTTTACCTGGGCAGTTGACAAACATATATGCAGTTCCGTTCTCCGGCTCTCCGCCGCACCCGCATGATCAGCCCCTGCGTTTTCCAGTTCATTCAGAGAACGCTTGACCGTCATTTCACATCAGGAAAGTGCGCAGCAAGCTGGTAACAGGGAAATATACAAACAAAATCCCGCTCTCGTCCTCCTCCCCTTCTGTGAGTATAGCACCCAGCAGCCGGAAGCGTAGATAGTTTATCTGGATATGGGAAGTTTTTTCTCTTTACAGCAGACGCGGCGGTTAAAATGTCCGCCACGTTAATGCTGCCCTGATAATAATATTTTGTCGGTTTAGGGATTATGCTTTTAATCTATCTTTGACAAGCGGACAAGCGGGAATCTGTGTGATAATTTCATTTACGGTGGAAGTTACAAACACATCTAATTCCTCTTTTGATAGATAGGTGTTATGCTCCTCAATGTTTGCAACACCATTTGCATAAAAATTCAAAATAAACAATCTGCGTTCTTCAAAACATTTTCTGAGAAAAAATCGACATATATATTTCGGATATTCTTGCTCTCACGATAAATACGGAAAGCCTCAAACAAGGGATTGGATTTCAGATACATAAAGTCGAGATCGTACCAATCCTTTTTGATTGTCTGCCAGAACAGTTCGCGGTTGGTGTGAAAAAGCTTATTTTGTTTTTCCTTTGCAGAATAGACGATTCCTCTTGCCCAGATTTTGTCTGTGAGCAGGTGTGTCAAATAGCCGAGGAAAAAAGCGTATTCTTTTTTGCTGTATGATAGACGATGCGCTGGTGTAAAGTACCGCCGGATAAACTGCTCCTCATGTATATTCTTTATATAGGCGTTTGCGAAACGCCAGAACCCGCATAAATACGGGATTCTTTTTGTCACA
>CAJUMC010000111.1 GCA_910587085.1 uncultured Lachnospiraceae bacterium
GAAAAAGAAGAAAAATTTGTTTATAGATTATTTATAAAGCATGCGTTTACCGTGTAAAATATTTACCTTTGCAAAACACAGCTTGTGGATGCGGAATAAAAGTCCGATAACATCGGCGCGCTCATGTCCTTATTTTTTGAATCTCAATTCAGCTGCAACTCCGTAATGATCGCTGGCACACAGCCCGGTTTCCGGAAATTCCTCTGTCCCGAAAATCCGGAAGTTCCTCAGCGCGACCTTGTGCCAGCTTTCCATTACATATATTCTGTCCGCCACCATCGGAACGGAAATATTTTCTTCCCCCTTCCATCTCGGATTGCGGATAAAATCAAGCGTTGCCGTCATCGACGCACCTGTTCTTGCGCAGTGGGCGCTCTGCAAGTCATCCCAATACAAATGCGATTCCATCCCGTCAATCGTCTGTTCCCCGAGCAGATAACGGTGTACGCTGGAATGGATATTGCTGTTAAAATCACCCAGCAGGACAAAAAAATCCGCCCTGCTTTCCTGCAGATGAATATAACGGTCGATCGCCGTGATCTGCTTCTCCTGCCGCCTTACCGAATCCCATGGAAGATGCACATCAGTTAAGGAAAACCGCAGCCCGTTCACGGAAAACAGCACATTCAGCGCATTGCTGTAAGCGTATTCCGGGCTTGTCTGAAGAAAAAACAGTTCCGTTAAAGGATATTTGGAAAGAATTGCCAGCCCTTCCTCTTCTCCCTCGTATTTGCAGAATGCACGATGTAAGAATGCCGCATCCGCGCAGAGATAATTCGTGTAAAAGTTCTCCGTGACCTCCTGCAGCCCGACCACATCCGCGCGAACCGCTTGAAGCTCCTGCAATATGCGCGCGGCCCGCTTTTCCTGTCCGGAATCATCATTCCATATATTGTAGGTTGCAAACCGCAAAGTGCATTCCTTTAAGTTGTATTCCCCCGTTTCCATTGACATCTCCTTTTCAATCTTCCATTTTCTTCCAATAGTTTGCAGCAGACTCCCTCTCAAAGCCTTCAAAAAGATCTGAATCTGGCAGACTGCCATCCCTGTGCTTCATGCAATCAATCCGTCATTCCTTGCATGAAGCTGCTGCAATGCACAGTCTCATATCTTTGATCTCCTTTTTTATTTTTTCAAAACTATTTTTTTCGTGCTGCCCCATACGAAATCAATGTGTTTTCTTCCATCCGGGCTATATTTTCCCAATGCTTCATTGTTTTATTTCCCCCGGAGGACGCGCACAATTCGCTCTTAAAATTTTATAAATCATCCGCGCATATATGTATTGCAAGCATTCCCTCCTGCTCCGAAATATGCCCGGTAAGCGACGCAGTCTCCAGCCATTTCAGGCAGCCGCTGTCCGTATAAACATGCGGTTTCGTATGGATTGTCCCCGTCTCATCTGCTGTACCGTTATTTTCAATAAAGATCCTGCAGCTTTTTCCCTCACAGTCCTCACCTTCCAGAATATACCGCGCGGACAGCGTAAATCCATCCGCTCCCGCCTTCTGGCAGTCCACCGCTCCCGGCAGGATCTTCCCTTTGAAATTCTCGCCTTCCGCATAACCGGAAAAAAGAAGCATTGTCGCGCTGCCGGCCTCTCCCTTCACGGAAAACGCCTGCTCCACCCGGACAAATACGGTAATAACCTCCTTCATGCCATACCCCCTCCAACCAAAATACAAACGATACCCAAAATGCATAAAACTGCAAGTACTGCTTCCGCAAAGCGGGTATTCTTTTCCGTTTTTCTAACCTTGTGCCCTTTGAAGCCCTTTTTGGCGAACAAATTCCAGCGTCATCTCCGCCACCCGGCGGTTTCCTTCGTCAGAAAAACCGTGTCCCTCACCTTGAAAAACATCCAGCTTCATATCTTTATAAACCGTTTTCAGCCGTTCCATATAATCCAGCGAAACAATCGGGTCATTCTCCCCATACATCACCTGCACGCTGCGCCCGTATCCGCCGATCTCCTTATAAACATCAAACCCCTGCAGCGTCGCAAAGAAATTCTTTCCGAGATTCATTCCCCAGAACCCCTGTACCTCAGGGATATCGTTCTCCTCCGGAAATCGCTTGTTCCAATCATCGGCAATGCACATCGCTGGGAACAAAAGGAGCAATCCCCGGACATCATCCTTCGCCTCCTCTGCGGCAAGCGCGGAAACCAGCCCGCCCTGACTGCATCCGAACAAAAAGATATTTTGTGCATCCGCCGCGCCGTTTTCCTTCATGAACCGGAGCACACGGTGCAGATCCTCCTTCTCCGTAAAAATGGTCATGTCCGTGGTTGCCATACTGCTGCGGGAATTCACGGAGCCTCCGCAGAAATCATAACAGAATGC
>CAJUMC010000112.1 GCA_910587085.1 uncultured Lachnospiraceae bacterium
GCCACCTCATAATAGAGGTGATAGATGTGTTAAATATCAATGATACAATACACTATCCGGCAATCGGACAAACGAATCCAATAATACGAAATTATTTATCTTAAGGAGTTAAGCATGGAAAACCAGTATGAGAAAATGTCGCTGGCTGAACTGAGAGCAGTCGCAAAAGAAAAAGGAATGCAGGGGATCACTACAAAGAAGAAACAGGAGCTTCTGGATCTGCTGCTGGCAGGCGAGAGCAGCCGGACAAAGGAACCTGCGGAGCAGAGGATCGAGACTGTACCGGAGTCTGCAGGAAGGAAGAAGGCCGATACTGTACCGAAGTCCGCAAAACGGAAGGTGCCTGTGCAGAAGGAGTCCGAGGCTGTGCCGGAGCCCGAAGAGCGGAAGGAGTCTGTGCAGAAAGAGTCCGAAGCCGTGCGGGAGCCTGCAGAGAGGAAGGAGCAGGAGGCTGCTATAACGGAATCCGCAGAAGCTGCGCTGGAGGAGCCTGCGAGAGCAGGAGCTGACATGGGTAATGCATCTGCCGCGGAGGGAAGAAGACCCGTGTCCGCGGAGCGGCCGAAAAGGAGTTACGAAACAAGAAGACCAAGAACGGACGAGCTTTCGGGGCGTGAAGGTACGGCAGTCCGGAATACCGCTCCTCCTTTGAGAACCGGCGGCTATGGAAGAGAGAGCGGGGAGCGCAGCCGACCGGAGGGTCAGGATTACCGGGACAGCCGCGGCCGTGAATATGCACGCGACGGCAGAGAGAACCGTGAGGGACGCGAATACCGTGAAAATCCGCGGGACGGCAGGGAACGCGGCTCGCAGGATTACCGCGACAATGCGAGAAACAGCAGGGAAGCGGGGCGGGACGGACGTTCCCGGATGAACAGCGGATATGCTAATCCGTATGCAAATCAGAACACATATCAGGGCACAAATCAGAGCACATATCAGAATCCGCATCAGGGCCAGAGCTTTCTGCAGGGACAGGGCGGTGCTCAGAGTCCGTCGGAGCAGAGGGAGAGCACAGGCGTGCAGGGCGGTCAGAACGTTCCTGCCGGCGGCATGGGCTATGCAGGCGGTACGCCGCAGAGCAATTACCGGCCTTCGCAGCAGCTCAGCAGGGAGGAGATCGAACAGCTGGACAGCGGCGAGACAAAGGAGGGCATCCTGGAAATTATGCAGGAGGGCTTCGGCTTTATCCGCTGTGACAATTTCCTGCCGGGCAGCAACGATGTCTATGTTTCTCCGCTCCAGATCCGCCGGATGAATCTGAAAACAGGTGACATTATTGTCGGGAATACAAAGATCCGCAGTCAGACTGAGAAATTTTCCGCACTGCTCTATGTGAAGAGCATCAACGATCTGCCGCCGGCGGAGGCGCTGAAGCGGCCGAGGTTCGAGGAGCTGACGCCGATTTTCCCGAACAGGCGGATTCATCTGGAAACACCGGGCTGCAAGCCGTCAATGAGAATGGTGGATCTTGTGTCGCCGATCGGAAAGGGGCAGCGGGGCATGATCGTTGCGCAGCCGAAGGCAGGAAAAACAACACTGCTCAAGCAGATTGCGAGGGCGGTCAACATCAACCACCCGGAGATGCACATGATCATTCTTCTGATCGACGAGCGCCCCGAGGAGGTGACCGATATGAAGGAGTCCATCCACGGCGATAACGTGGAGGTGATCTATTCCACTTTCGACGAGCTTCCGGAAAATCACAAGCGGGTGTCCGAGATGGTGATCGAGCGTGCCAAGCGGCTTGTAGAGCACGGAAGGGATGTCATTATCCTTCTCGACAGCATTACTAGGCTTGCGCGCGCCTATAATCTTACCGTACAGTCGAGCGGACGCACGCTTTCCGGCGGTCTGGACCCTGCGGCGCTGCACATGCCGAAGAAAATTTTCGGTGCGGCCAGAAATATGCGCGAGGGGGGCAGCCTCACGATCCTTGCCACAGCGCTTGTGGAGACGGGCAGCCGCATGGACGATGTGGTGTTCGAGGAGTTCAAGGGTACCGGTAATATGGAGCTTGTTCTGGACCGGAATCTGTCCGAGCGCCGTGTATTCCCGGCGATTGATCTGCCGCGTTCCAGCACGAGGCGGGACGATCTTCTGCTTGCGCCGGGGGAAATGGAGGCGAATGTGCTGATGCGCCGCGCCTTCAACGGGATGAAATCGGAGGAAGCCGTCGAAAGGATTATACAGATTTTTGCTTCGACAAAGAATAACAGTGAGTTTATCGAAACCATCAAAAAGACGAAAATTGCATACTAGTGTATTGTATCATTGATAAATAGTTAAATATTGCTGGTTTGTTAAGC
>CAJUMC010000113.1 GCA_910587085.1 uncultured Lachnospiraceae bacterium
GTATATGGCCGGATGCGGGAGAAATTCCTAAAAGAGCATCACCCTGGCGTTTACAATCGGATGGTTCTGTTTGGTGAACTGTGGAAACATCTCGCTGAAATTGATGCCGCCTGCCATGAGCGCATAGATTTTCTTATCTCGGTCATGGCGAAACAGGAGGGCGTGACCGAAGCCTCAAAAGCATCCAATCAGATGGAATGGGTAGGCTGTATGAATAATATCCGTAACCGGGCAGAGGAAATCGTCCTCCGTGAACTGGTCTACACATAAGAAACACAACAGGGAGTATGACTGCGCTTGCCGCAGCCATACTCCCTGTTTTTTTGCTATACAATTCAGACGGAATATGGTATATTTTGATAGACCACCATCCGCCAAGGAAGTGTTCAACGGGGATGTCAGCTTGATTTAGCCGATTGATCTTGAGAGCCGAACGCTCTCTTTGCTCAATTCGTTGACCGCATGGTGGAGTATGACGCGGCAAAACTAGATGAGTTGACTCTGGCCTGCGCCACCACCAGCCATAAGGCGTAGGGACCGGAATAGCCCATTGCTACCATGCCTGTGCTGATAGCTCACAATGTGATGCTGCAACGGAATATGCTCTACGTAGGCATTACCAGAGAAAGAACCCAAAATGGAACAGAAAGGAATGGGAACGGCTTATGGGAAAACAGAAACGAGCGCCGGGGGAGGAATATAACCCTCGCCTGAAAGCGCTGATCCTGCAGGTTGTCGATAACCAGATTGCCGGTCTGGATGAAACCGGACAGCCTGTGACAACGACAATAACAGATGAACCCGATTATGTGAAGCACACCTTTGAGCGGTTATCGGCAGCTCACGGCGCCGCCAGAGCTAAGGAGATGATTGCCGCGGTGCTGCTTGAGGAAATGTACGATGTGCTGAAGGACAAAGTCCCCTTTGATGAGCCGCGATATAAAAGCAAATTAGAAATGTTGAGGTGAGCGTTTATGAAAACGGAGGAAAATCCCCAGCGGAACGGTACGGGCCTGCCCGGCGGAACGGAGAAGCTTCTGCGCTCCTATTTTGACGCCTTCGCCAATTTATACGGCATTACACCCCTGTACCGGGCTTTTCGCATCATTCAGAAGCAGAACCCAGAGCTAAAACTGACAGAGGAAGACTTTCTGCAATTTGTGGATCAGCTTGATCAGGAGGAACGGCTTTACACTATCGCCGGTGCGGAGGATATCTACGATGACATGAAGGAACCGACCCCGCCGATGAAGCGGGAGATCGTTGCCGAATATCTGTATGCGCTGGACGGCTTCGAGAGTTATTTGGAGTTAAAGGAAGAACAGGCGGACAAGCCCTATTACATCCCGGAAAAGGACGAATTACTTAAATACCAGGATGATTTTTACTCGGAAGAGACAAAAGAGTTTCTGGACCTTGGAGCATATCTGAGAAACGTGCTGAAGCTGAAGCGGGCTGATGATGTGCTTTCCGACCTTCAACTCGGGGCTCGCTGCGGGAACAGCGAACCGCAGATGATCATCAGCGATGTAGAGCGTCTGGCCGGCAGAGGCTGCTTTCACTCCCTGGAACAGCTTAACGAGTTTTTCCAATATTATTTTGCTATGTACAACAGTACGCGAGTCCCCTCGAATCGGGGCTTCACACCCAATGAGATTCAGGAGCGCATGGGCGGAGAACGGCCCGGCTCCCTTGAATTTGGCCCCAATATCAGTCGGGCGCTTCAAGCAGGGAAATTGGACGCTGGTAAACTGCGTCAGGGAATTTTTGACGCGGATATTCCGGTTCCTTGGAAGACATTACAGCGGGTAGAGCAGAAGAAACCGGGGCGCAATGACCCATGCCCGTGTGGAAGCGGAAAAAAATATAAGCGATGCTGCGGCAGATAGCGATATGCCGTCATAAAGATCTGTGCACACCTCATTGGCACTCTCAACGGCGTCAATTACCTGCTTCAAATTTATTGTCATAGCGACGGCTCCTTTGTTCA
>CAJUMC010000114.1 GCA_910587085.1 uncultured Lachnospiraceae bacterium
GAGGGAGATTTCCTTCTTCCCTTATTTTTTTGCCAACTATAATTTTACTCTAAGATGCAGCTGCAGCAGTCAGGGGCACAGCCCTGTACAAAGCAGGTTTCTTCCTCCAGCAGCGTTCTGCTGCGTGCTTTAACGGTATTTCATCCTGGAAACTTACTGTCTTTTCAAAAACTGCCGGTCAAATTCCGGGTTGAAATAATAAAAATTCCTCGAATCAAGCCGTTCCTTCGTCCGCTCCAGCGCCTCCCCGAAGCGCTGGAAATGCACAACCTCTCTGGCCCGCAGAAATTTCAGCGGTTCGCGTACCTCCGGGTCATCAATCATGCGAAGCAAATTGTCGTACACAGTTCTCGCCTTCTGCTCCGCCGCCAGATCCTCGGTCAGATCGGCCAGCGCATCACCCTTGGACTGAAATTCCAGCGCCGTAAACGGCACTCCTGCCGCCGCCTGCGGCCAGAGCGCAGCCGTATGATCAATATAGTAGGCGTCGAAGCCCGCCGTTTTCGCCTCCTCAATGGAAAGATTTTTTGTCAGCTGATACACCATGGCACAGATAATCTCCAGATGCGCCAGTTCCTCGGTTCCGATATCCGTGAGAAGACCGCCGACCTCGCGCACCGGCATGGTGTACCGCTGGGAAAGATAACGCAGGGACGCGGATAATTCACCGTCCGGCCCGCCATACTGACTGATAATCAGCTGTGCGGTCTTAGGACAGGTTTTAGTAATTTTCACCGGATATTCCAGATTTTTTTCATAAAGCCACATGCGCAGTTCCTCCCTCCCACGGGCCCGGCGCCTTTGCCGCGTCTCCCGCACAGTCCGCTGTAAGAGGATAATACTCCTCCGCAAATTGTTTCAGCAGTTCCTTCCTCTTTTCCTGAACCTGCCTTTTCTGCTCCAGGGCTTCCGGATGTCCTGGATGCGTGTCCAGAAAGAGCGTCAGATCAATCAGGTAAAATGTGGTCTGCTGAATTTCCGCCAGCTTCTGCTCCCGCTCCCCCAGCGGCTCAGCCGGACTTTGCGCCTGCTCCTCGATATAAAAGGGCTTGTGGAGCTGCGGAAAAATACTGCCGTGATGAAATGCCTCCTTCAGCTCGTAAGGTTTCTCCCATTCCTGAATCGGAACGGAAGCAATCGCTATTTCATTCATGCTTTACTCCTTTCCTGCGTACCGCCGGCCTTCCTGCGGTACTGCTCTGTTCCGAAGCATCAAATATTTTTTTACATACCGCAGGCCCGCGCCAGTGAAAAGAATTAAGGAAGCTTCTCTACAAGGCTGAAAGCTGCGGCTTTTATATTATCTGCTGTTTTCCCGCTTAACGGACAGGAGCTTGCAGGAAGACGAACCTGAATTTGAAATGTCTTATTTTGAAATATCTCATTGGATAGTTCTATTCCCTGTTTCTATCACGGCAAAAACGCAATTAAGTATATTTATTTATTTTTATCTCACGGTAAACGCACGATTTTATGTCTATCCGCCAAAGAAAAAATCTGATATA